>NZ_JBALDM010000059.1:0-49850 GCF_036917435.1 Nostoc sp. | reverse complement strand
CATTATTTATATCAATGGCAATAGAAATTACTAGTATTATTCAAATGTAATAGGCATTGTGCAGAACAATATTGTTTCTCGTTGAGATGCAAAATGGGTATGAGGGCACGGCAATGCCTTGCCCCTACATTATTTATATCAATGGCAATAGAAATTACTAGTATTATTCAAATGTAATAGGCATTGTGCAGAACAATATTGTTTCTCGTTGAGATGCAAAATTGGTATGAGGGCACGGCAATGCCTTGCCCCTACGTTATTTATATCAATTGCAATAGAAATTATCGGTTAAAATAAACACACGTTAATAATAACTGTATGTAAAAATCAATGCCCTATAATCCACAAATACACCACCGCCATTCTATTCGCTTGAAAGGGTACGATTACACCCAACCTGGTGCATATTTCATCACCATTTGCAGCAAAGGGCGGCAATGTTTATTTGGTAATGTAGTTAATGGCGAAATGCAATTAAATTCTTTAGGTCATATTGCCTTCAACTGCTGGCAAACAATACCCGATCATTTTCCCCACATTGAATTAGATACCTTTGTAGTCATGCCTAACCATCTACACGGCATCTTAATCATCACCGATAAACCTGTAGGGACACAACAATTTTGTGCCCTCAATCAACATCTTGACTGCAACACAGAACAATTCGGTAAACCTTTACCTGGTTCTATTTCTACAGTAATTCGCAGCTATAAAGGCGTTGTCAGCAAACGCATTAATAAAATTTGGCAGATCAAAGGACAATCAATCTGGCAACGCAATTTTTATGAACACATTGGAAGAGAGCAAAAATCTGTAGATAACATCCGAGAATATATTTTATATAATCCCCTACATTGGGCAGATGATCTAGAAAACCCGCAACATAATTTTGATGATCGAGATTTCCTTTTTGATATCCCTTTTTGATTTAAAATCATGTGTTATATCATAAATATCAATTCGCGTTGGCGTAGAGATCGCTTGGTATCTAGTTAAATTACATATCAATGTATCGGAAATGGGGCTTTAGACTATTAATTGTATTCTTCGGGCTGTCGCTACTGTTGGATCTAGGTTCCCGCATGGGAGCAGAGATTTTTTGGTTTCAGGAAGTGGGCTACCTCCAAGTTTTTCTTTTGAGAGTGGTGACTCGTGGTGCTTTGTGGCTAGTCGTGGCTGGGGTAACTGCTACCTATCTACTGCTAAATCTGGCAATAGCACAACGGCTAAAATATTCGCAGTCTCTGAAGATTGAGGAAGTCAGGCGTGAGGAAGCAGAACTCACGAGTAAATTAACAAATTTTCTCAGTCCTAATTATCCAAGACGCAACGAAACCCCGATACTTCCGCCACAACGCTTTAAAAAGTTGAGCTTGGGTGGGTTATTACCCCTAACTCTGATACTGAGCTTGTTAATCGGGTTGATGGTGGCTCATTATGGTCAAATTGCTCTTTCTTACTGGCATTCTCCAGTTAACCAGGGTATTTTACCCGTTCCTGCCCTATTTCGACCAGAGACAATCTGGCAACTGTTGAGGCAAATTGTCTCTCAAGTCTGGTATCTCGGTTTAATTGGGGGAGTAGCGATCGCAATCTTAATCTATCCCCAATTTTTACTCACTGCGATCGCAGTTATATTCAGTCCCATTTTTGCATTCATCCTATTCCAACACTGGCCAAAGGTGCTGCAATATTTCCACCCTACTTCTTTCAACAGCACTGACCCTTTATTTGGTCTAGATATCAGCTTTTACATATTTTCCTTACCCGTTTGGGAACTGCTAGAACTCTGGCTGATGGGATTATGTTTGTATGGTTTCGTCGCCGTTACCCTTACTTATCTCTTGTCAGCAGACAGTTTGAGTCAGGGGATTTTTCCTGGTTTTTCGTCGCAGCAGCAGCGTCATTTATTCGGTATGGGTGGCTTGTTGATGTTAGTAGTGGCGTTGAGTTATTGGCAAAGTCGCTATGAACTCGTGTATTCTAGCCGTGGTGTAAGTTATGGTGCTAGCTATACAGATGTGACAGCCCAGTTGCCAGCTTACACTGTCTTGTGCGTTGTGGCTGGAGCGATCGCATTTTATCTACTTTGGCGAACGTTTTTCTGGAAACCTAAATCTCAGCATCGTCCCTTAGTATTTTACAGTTTGGGGATTTATCTAGTACTAGTTGTAGCAGCTGACACTGTTTTACCTACGGTAGTGGAATATTTAATTGTCCAACCGAATGAGTTGCAACGAGAGCAACCCTACATTCAGCGTACTATCGCCTTGACTCGCCAAGCATTCGACTTAGAAGCGATCGATGCCAAAGGCTTTAAACCTCAAGGAACATTGACTGAAGCTGATATTCAAAAAAATGACTTGACAATTCGGAATATTCGCCTTTGGGATCAACGACCACTATTACAAACTAACCGTCAACTGCAACAAATTCGACCATATTATCGCTTCCCCGATGCCGATATCGATCGATATACTCTGAAAACAGATATAAGTTCACGCCAACCATCAGCGCCCCAAAAGCCAGAAGCAATTGAAGCAACAGAACGGCGGCAAGTACTAATTGCCGCACGAGAATTAGACTACAATGCTGTACCACAGGAAGCTCAAACATGGGTTAACCGCCATTTAATTTATACCCACGGTTTCGGGTTTACTGTTAGCCCAGTTAATACAGTTGGGGCGGGTGGATTACCAGAATATTTTGTCAAAGATATTAGTGGTGATAGTAGCGCCCTGACAACTTCTAGTCCAGCTATTCGTGAAAGTATTCCCATTGGGCAACCTCGAATTTATTATGGTGAAATTACTAATACTTATGTAATGACTGGCACAAAAGTCAGGGAACTAGACTACCCTAGTGGGAGTGATAATGTTTACAACTCTTATGATGGTCTAGGTGGCGTTGAAATCGGTTCAACGTGGCGACGCTGGTTATTTGCCACGTATTTGAAAGATTGGCAGATGGTGCTGACGCAGAACTTTTTACCAGAGACAAAACTGCTACTGCGGCGAAATGTCAAGCAAAGAATTGAAGCGATCGCACCTTTTTTGAAATTTGACAGCGATCCCTATTTAGTTGCTGCTGATGCTAATCAAGATTTCCCCAATAATCCCAGTTATCTTTACTGGATTGTTGATGCCTACACGACGAGCGATCGCTATCCTTACTCAGACACTGGTAGCGATGGGATCAACTACATTCGCAATTCTGTCAAAGTAGTGGTTGATGCCTACAACGGGAGTGTTAACTTTTATATTGCCGATCCAAACGATCCGATAATTGCCACTTGGTCAGGGATATTTCCCCAAATGTTTCAACCGCTCAGTACAATGCCTGTTAATCTCCGCAGTCATACCCGGTATCCGGTGGACTTTTTCAAAATTCAATCTGAGCGCTTGATGATTTACCACATGACCGATCCCCAGGTATTTTACAATCGGGAGGATCAGTGGCAGATTCCTAATGAAATCTATGGCAGTGAACCTCGTCCTGTAGAGCCGTACTATTTGATTACTAGTCTACCCACTGCATCTGGTGTTGGCGCAACCTCTCCTAAAGAAGAATTTATTCTGCTTCTGCCCTATACTCCCAAACAACGGACTAATTTAATTGCTTGGTTAGCGGCGCGATCGGATGGTGTTAACTACGGCAAGTTATTGTTATATACTTTTCCTAAAGAAAGACTGGTCTATGGGCCAGAGCAAATCGAGGCGCGGATTAACCAAGATCCAGTAATTTCTCAGCAAATTTCTCTCTGGAATCGCCAGGGTTCGAGAGCCATTCAAGGCAATCTATTAGTAATTCCCATTGAAGAAT
This sequence comes from Nostoc sp., assembly GCF_036917435.1. GTDB lineage: Bacteria > Cyanobacteriota > Cyanobacteriia > Cyanobacteriales > Nostocaceae > Nostoc. Next base: position 46,028 of record NZ_JBALDM010000059.1, on the reverse strand, counting down.
CACTGCTGTATGTCGAGCCAATCTATATAGAAGCCACACAGAATAGCTTACCAACCTTGGTGCGGGTAGTTGTGGCTTACGAAAACCGGATTGTTATGGCCCAAACCTTAGAACAAGCCTTACAGGGGATTTTTAAACCAGAAGTTACACCAGCCCCGACAATTATCCGTCCCTTTGAAGAGGCAGCCCCGCGTGGTTAAGGGATTTTAACTAATTCGGCGGAATTCCCCGTCCCTCTACAGGGCGGGGATGGATAGCCGGGTGACGACTTTTATCACCTCCGACTAATATCAACCGTAAGTTGATAAGGGAGTGGGGTGTTTGAGGAGTCGTCAATTATTTTATTTTGGTACTTTACCAGAATATATTACTTTACCAGAATATATATTTATGGTAAAATATGGAGATCAAGGAGGTGATGTTGAGTGTTACACAAAGTTGTACAAGTCCGTTTATATCCGTCACTTGAGCAAGAAATACAACTAGCGCAAACTTTTGGGTGCGCTAGATGGTGGTGGAATTATGCTCTAAATAAATCTATTGAGACTTATAAGGAGACGGGTAAGGGACTTGGACGTGCTGCACTCAACGCATTTCTTCCTATACTCAAAAAGGCAGAAGAGACTGTGTGGCTAGCTGATTGTTATAGCCAAATTTTACAGGCTACGACACTCAATCTAACCACGGCGTACAAAAACTTTTTTGAGAAACGTGCTGGATTTCCTAAATTCAAATCTAGACATGGTAAACAGTCGATTCAGTATCCTCAAAACGTCAAAATTGTAGATGGTAATGTCAAACTTCCTGGCAATATAGGGGTAATCAAAGCCAAAATACATAGACCGATTGAGGGGAAAATCAAAACTGTTACTGTAAGCAAAACGCCTTCTGGTAAATATCTTGCATCTATCCTCACTGAGCTTATTGGTGAAAATCCTGTTATCTCGGAGGGGAAGATTTACGGCATTGATTTAGGGCTAAAACACTTCGCAGTTGTTACTGACGGCGAAAAGGTATCCATTTACGATAATCCTAAGCACCTTGCAAAACATGAAAAAAATCTCAAGGGTAAGCAGAAGAAATTAGCACGTAAGGTAAAAGGGAGTAAGTCGAGGAATAGATATAGAAAAGTTGTGGCCAAAGTTTACGAGCGAGTTAGTAACTCAAGGCAAGATTTTCTACATAAACTTAGTTATAAGTTAGTCAGCGATAGCCAAGCTGTCATAGTAGAAAATCTTCATGTATTAGGCATGATACGTAATCATAAATTGGCAAAATCAATATCTGATGTTGGGTGGGGAACATTCACAAATTTTTTAGCCTATAAGCTAGAGCGAAAAGGCGGGAAGTTGATTGAAATTGATAGGTGGTTCCCCAGTTCTAAACTCTGTTCTAATTGTTTCTATCAAATAGGTGAGATGCCGTTGGATGTCCGTGAGTGGACTTGTCCTCATTGCGATACTCATCATTCACGTGATGGAAATGCAGCAATAAATATTAGAGCAGAAGGCATCAGAATGATAAAGGCGGAAGGTTCAGTCGTCTCTGCTGTAGGAGGGGAGGTAAGTCCTAAACTTGGGCGAAAGTCTAAGTTTGGGCATTCCCCCGTGATTACAGAAGCCCCAACTTCAACCGTACTCGGTAAGTTGGGGTAGTTCACTGGTTCAACATAATGTAATAGACACTAAAAGTTAATCGACATGCTACAAAATAACCAACTAGAGATCCGCCACCTTAATCCGAAAGTGAGGCAGTTGATTAAAATGTACGCCGATGTTAATAACTGTACGCAGTCTGAGATGTTGGAACGGATTATTTTGGAGTGGAACGCCCAACAAAGCGAGAGCGAAAGACCGCCTGGAGATGAAGATGAATAGTTTTCTGCTACAATTAGACGTAAAATTGTAGCGAAAGTCTTTCATTAATTTGGTTCTCTAGTTCAAGAAAAATTTTCCAGAGATTGGATCTTGTTTGAGGGATTGAATAAAATCCCTCAAAGTCATCATACTACCCGTTAAGGTGAACTTAGGAGTACCATTTTGAGCAACGATTCTCACTTCACCGTCTTGAATCTGAATCTTATTTTTAATGCTATCCCATAGAATATTAAAGCTCTCATCATCCTTGCAACCATTGGCTTCAAGGAATCTTTGGCGGACTTCTGTTTTTAGTGCGAGTGCTTCTGCTGCTTGAGTCCGCGCCTCAAAGTGCTTAACTACATCTTCATAAGCACTCTCTTTTAGAGTTTTGTTTTCAGCCTGAACTTGCTCTAGTTGAGTTTTTGTGGCTTGCAGTTGCGACGCTAAAGCAGATGATTTCTGATATTCAAGTTTTAAAGCTTGCTTTGCATTGGCTAACAAAGTTTTATAATCTAGCTCATCGTCATTTTTTTCGGATTGCATTTTTATCTCTCGATCAACAGATTTTAGATTAGAAACTCTCGCCAGTTATACGATAAAAACTGGCGAGAGCTTAGTAAATATTATGTGGATTATCTAAGTATTAGTTAGTTCACCAATAATGGTGATTCAGAGGTAGGATTTTCCTGGATACTACTCAAACAAGAACTAATGTGCGAACGGATAGCTCGCTCATAAACACTAGTCTGCTGAGTGCGTACCCCTACAGCCTGATATGTTAAGTTAATTTCTGGGAATTCAGACCAATACATCAAAAAAATGTCTTTAGCTGGAGTAACAATTTCATAATTATTCTCTTGTCTTTTTTTTCTGAGTTTACAATTATTTAGTTGTAACTTTTGTCTGAATAGTTTTTCAAATTCTGGAATTAAATCTGAACTAGTTTTCATGTGTTATACACGTTAAAACGTGTTAAGGATGCAAAGACTATCTGATGATATTACTAAGTATGACACTTCAGATACCTCTTACAATATAGTGTATCAGTTATCGAGTCTTTGAGAATTTGAGTTTACTTTTCTGTTCTTACGAGCAAAAAAGAGGGCTAATTTCCGCTCAAATGGGGACTGGGGACTGAGAAAATAGTTAGCAGAGACACCTTAATAATTGCACTACGAAATCAATCTTTGGTTTAGAGCCTTATAAAGGTATTCAGTACCTACAGGCTACAACCCGGGCCTTCAAGACCCTCTGGAAAACAGATTAATTTTAAGTAATCTGGATTTTCGACGAACTTTTTAGCTGCCAGTAGTCCGGCAATACTCCAAGTTTGATTGATTCTAGCTTCTTTGCCAATTAAACGACCATTGTTGCCATCGTAGTATTCCGGGAATTTATCCTTAAATAAACGCTTTTCGGCGATCGCGATCGCTGCTTGAGCAAGTTCTGTTCTACCTGCTTTCTGTGCCGCAGCCACAAATAACCACAGTAAAACTGGCCAGTTACCACCGTTGTGATAAGACCAAGCGCTGTTCTTAGAGTCGCATCCTGTAACAATTCTCCACTCTAAACCTTCCAAGGCGGGAAAGCAGATTTTAACGGGCATATAGCCGATCAAGTCTTCCCAGCGTTGAGAAAATAAATTCATAATGCTTTGAGATTCGCCTTCACTTGCTAAGGAAGCTAAGATTGCCATTAGATTCCCCAGAGCAAAAAAGCGAAAATCGATCCGTCCCGGCCCCAGATTTCCTGCTAAATATCCTCCAGTTTCGGGCAACCACTCGGTTAACCAAGTGGGGATTGATTCTGATTGGATATTGAATTTATTAACAATTTCTTTACCAAATTCGTTACCCTTATAACGATAGATTTCCCCCAATCGCTTGAGGTCTAGCCAATAATAGTTGCGGATATGATATTTCAAAGATCCCAATCGCCTATTGACTTTGCCAAGGTAACTATCGCCGTCTCCATCAGATAAAAGCAATTCACAAGCGGCTCTCAGAGACGCGTAGAACAACGCTTGAATTTCTAGAGGATGTTCGTAGACTCCCATCCGACGGTCAATCATAAACGCGCCATCGGGAACTAACATGGTTGGGTACATGGAAAACCGATGTACTAGGCAAAGATCCAAAATTAGTTTGATTCCAGCTTGAAAATCTGGCTGACGCGCTAGGGACAAATCGCCTGTAGACTTTTCATAAGCCCGTAGCAAGAGAATCCACCACATACAGGAATCAATTGGGGGAACACGAGCGATCGCGTGTTCACCAAAATCAGCAACTAAAAATTCCTCATTCCCATTAGAATGTACTTTGAAACTGGCAGGCATCAAACCCGCTCCTGCTTCAAAGCAGTCCATCTGCTTTTTATGACTTTGTAATTTAAGTGTTTCTACTAAGAAGTTGCGGACAATCTCTGCTTTGTCATACATCAGAAACACTAAGGCAGAAGGCACAAAATCACGCAGAAAGCACTGGTCATAATTGAGTGTATCTAACTCTGGATCGTAGGCGGCTACAGTCCCAATGGGTTTTCCCTGGTAATAGATTATAGATTTTTCAAGCAATTCCCAAGCTTCTGCTTCCAGTTGAATGTTCTTATCGATTGCGCTAGTCATAGGCGTTTAATTCCACTAACTTCATGGGATGGGCTTTCTATTTGAATGCCAGCATTGTTAACTAGAATATCTAAACTGCCAAATTTCTTTACTCAGCACTCTTCATTCAGCACTCAGCACTTTTTACTCAGCACTCTTCATTACGGTGTTGACCACCTCAATAATGTCTGACTCTTAGGAGACATCTCCCTGAACCAGCAACGACCTCACACCACAATTTTTAATATTTCCGCAGGCTTTTTGCAATGCCATCTGTTCTGTGTCTAGCGCCGCTTCCGGGTATGAGCGGTAATTGATGGCGATGTTTCACCCTTCTTGAGCGAGTCTGATAGCGATCGCCTGACAAATACCTGAAGTTGCACCTGTAACTAAAGCGTTCTTTCCCTTTAACCCTATCATATTTCCTAACCTTGCTTGAATTTGAACTCAGTTAAACAATTTTTAATTTTAGATTTTAGATTCTTTAAAGAATAATCTAAAATTACTGCTGTCAACCCCTAATGGAGATAATTTAAATTTAAAAATGTGAATTTCTAAAATCAATTCTAAAAAATTAGGCTACAGATCCAAGCGATGGAAACTGAACTTGAATCTGACGCCTTATTGTGTTCAAAAATCAAAGAGTAATCCTATAGTAGTCTGGTTGAATTTAGTTTGATACATAGGTGTAGCCCGTCGGAGACATCGCTTGTAGCTTAAAGTTAAGACAATCAAGCTTATCCAGAAATCCAGAATATAAGACTTACGCAAAACTATACGTGGTAGAGAAAATTCATTAATTACCTTAAAAAGAAAATCAGGGTTTTGACTATTGTTTCTGTAAGTTCTGTAATATATATCATGCGTATAAATTTCAACCATGAGTGATATTTAAGACTAAAAATCAATTATCTTAGAACAAACGTACTAAATTTAAAAATACTAACTATATATAGCAATCCTAAATGAGTCATGAAAATCTCCGATTCCTCTCTCTGCGTTCTCTGCGCCTCTGCGGTTCGTTTATTTTTACAAATGATTTAGAACCGCTATACAAGTAAATTGAGTTTGACTCTCAACTATTTGCCATAAAATTTGATGAATAGGTAATTACAATTTACCGTGTACAACTTTGACAACTGTCCACAATAGTGTTGCATGTCACAAGCTCATGGTAATATTATTTTACTGTCATGAGATATTATTTATACATTAAATTTCTACCATGCTGAAAGAGCTAGTTAGGTGTGCTACCTCCAAAAACAAAAAACTATTGAACCCACTGAAAAAATTACCAAAAGTCCTACTATGCAAAGCATAGAACTTTTGTAATTCTGCTGATATTAAGATACAAAGGAGCTAAACAAGCCCTTTTTCAGGAATTATGACAACCATAGACAAGGCATACAAATGTCTTATTTATGGTCAAAAATTAAGCAAGAGTAAATAGAAAAGTGTTGATGCAATATCAATCGTTTTTTGTATACGTAAAAGTATCAAAAAGCCGAATTTGTATTGTCTGTTAAACACTAATACTATATGTTTCCTTTAGAGATTTATTCTTTTTGTACTTAGTTACCTATATACACAGCGTTTTTCAGGTAAATCAAGTACACAGGTAGGGGCACAGCAGTGCTATGCCCTAAAGATCCTCTGTACCTTACTAAGTTCCAATCTGCTTGGTAAAAGCTTAAGCAGATGTTGACCAAATCAGACAAACACTTAAATTGAACAAACAATCTAGCACTCCTAAATCAATCCTGATTTGGTAACGATTTGATTATTGACAACATAAGCAAAAGTAACAGGAAAAACATGAATATCATTATTCGTTTGTTTGGTGCGATCGCTCTCCAAGTATCTGCATTGCTTGCAATGTCTAGCATGGCGATGTCTGAGGACAAACCTCTGCATATCGATACCCAAGAGACTCCCTCTGTTACTCAACAGAAAACAACAGAGAGGATTTGCTCTTTAGATCCCATTGAAGATTTATTACCTCCACTACAAACTAAGGCCAACGATCCTTTGCTTTCTTACCTTGCAGAACAGGGTTTTACACAAAATCAAGAGGGTTCTTGGGTGTGTTATGCGAACGATCCGAAAAAAGAAGGGCGTTACTTTACTCTGTTCAAGGTTAAACAAGTTGATAACAGGCTCATCGCCAGTTCTTTTTTAGATGAGGGCAGCCTGATTGAGGGGCAGGAAAATCGAAGCTTGGACTTCTTTATGATGCTGATTGAGCATCATTTGAATACTAGTCAAGAGAACCATCAAGGTATACATCGATATTTAGAAGCCTTCATTTCCTTAGTAAAGGAAGGGAAGATCAAACCCACACGTCGAGGGTTTCTCTTTGACCAACCAAACCGGGCATTGGTCTTGTATCACACACTCTCATCAGGAAATCTCAAAGGTACAGGAATCACGATCAATATTTATTTGCCTAAGAGTTGAATTAGGCATTGAGGACTGGGGAAAAGAAGCAAAGCCCAATCCTCAATGCTCAATTAAATTCCTGTCGTTTAATGGAGGTGCATTTTGCCTAAATCAATTTTTCAAAGAATTTCGATGTCGAAGGCAGTTCGTTTTGCAACCGTTGCATTCTCATCTGTTGCGGTCGTACTTACTACATGTCAGTCTGCTTTTGCACAGCTTAATATTGGACGCTATGGTATCCAACAAGGACTAGAGTCTGAGTATCTCCAGTACCAAATCAATAACCAGAATTTGAGCCAGATGCGAGTCATTCCTGCATGTGATGTGGGATTCGGTCTAACCTGTAATAAAACTGGAGCGGTAATTCAACGGTTAGTCGAGTTGAACGGTGGGAGTAGCTATGAAAACCTCCTGATCCGAGCAGCCGGTGGGGAAAAAAACTTCCAGAATTTCGCTAGCTTTTACGGTAACAATCTTAATCTCTCTGCGGTTCCTTACGCCTCTTTTTGGAAAAATGAATCTCCCGCTATCATGGATAGCTCTCAATACCTTCTTGGACAAAGTTTTAGTCGCAATCCAGTAGAAGGACTCGGACTTGCAACCAACCAGTTTTACTGGGCACCATACTCAGGGATCAACAACTCAGTCAGCCTTCGTAATGGATTACTAGACTTAAAGTTCTCATACGGACGATTGTTGTTTGAGGAAGCCTCAAAAATTCCTAACATTCAGGAACAGATTCAATCTTTAGGTCTGTCACCAGAGATGACGAATTTTTATGTAGATAAAATTTCTACAGGCTTGAATGCATTGAATTCTGGAGATCAGAACCAACTCGAAAAGAGGATTTTTGAACTATTATCCTATCCATACTCCAAAGATGGTGGGGAATTCGGACGACCCAACAATGGGATTCCACAGGAATTTAATCAGCTTTTGGGAGAAGATACACCAGGAGATATCTTGGTGAGTGATATTCCAGCACCGTTGGATGGAGAAACAATAGCCCTTGATATCCCTGCAACTGAGGGAGAGGTTGTCATACCAAACATTCCTGATTCTTTTCCACTCTGGCCAATAATTGCAGGTGGGGGTCTTGCTTTAATTCTGCTTCTATTACTTAATGGTGATAGTTCTTCAGCTCAACAACCTATTTCTTCAGTTCCACCATCTATTGTTCCAGGAAATCCACCTCTGTCTCTCACCAATAAAGGCGAATGTGATTTGACTCCTGGTGGTAATGGTTCCGATAGCACACAGATCATTGAGATTCCATGTAATGTTACTCCTAAACCCCCAACAGAAGTAAAGAAGGTAGTGGAGCCATCAATGATCAAAGCGCTTGTATTGCTAATCGTTCTATTATGCATAGTCCGTTACAAACACAGAACTTTAAAAATCCGTAACTCGTAATTACTTAGAACTTATAAGTAAGTAGGCGTAATTAAATATAAGATCAAACCTCACCCTCAATCCCTCTCCTTAGTAAGGAGAGGGAAGTCTGAGCGAGGGTAAGGTTTTATCTATATTCATCCCAAGCTACGGGAAAGGAATAATCTGAAAATGCCGATAAATCATGATTTTCGCTGCGGGTTTCTTCATCCAGAACTTTGACAACTTTGTTATAGATATCTTGTGCTTGTTGTGGGGAATCACCGATACTCGTTAATCCCAACTTGCCAAACTGCGAAAGGCAACCCATCAGATGAAACACTGTACCTGTTTCTGTACCACTGTCAAAGTGCAGTCTATGGTGAGCAATGATATCCATTAAATCATTAGGCAATAATCCCTGATAGCGCTCTTTTTGCAGATTATCAGTAGCTATGTAGTATTTAGGACGACCTTGCTGACTATAAAATAAGCCTGTGGAAAGGTCATAGCGACCGTTCGTTAATAATTTCAGGGTCATGAATGGATGAGTTGTACCACCTTTACGCAGGTTAATTTCGATCGCCTGAATATCCCAGTCACCGTTACCCTTGTCAACGGCGATAAAATCTACGCCAAATCGCTCTAAAGTACCTTTCTCTGCTAGCTTTCTGCCAACTTCTAGCCCCAATTGCTGTAATTGCAATCGATATCTTTCATCGGCGGGAAAGCGACAACCAAGATAAATTTGACCGTCAGGGCCTCCAAGAATTTGGTCGTGAGTTGAAAGGATTTCCACTTCACCGGTGGGTGTTATCCTTCCTTGGACGCTGGGCGATCGCTTAATTTCCCCTTCCACAAATGCTTCGACAATTGCCCCTAATTCCGGGATTCTTCCTGAAAAATTATCCCAAGTCTCTTGTTGTGCTTGAAAGCGCATTGTTAAGAAGCGATCGCTAATTGCTGCTACCCTTTGAGCATGAGTATCTTTTTCCGGTGCTAAATTCTCAATCGGTCTAAGATCCAACAATGCATTCCCCTCTCCCGAAATGCCTTCGTTGAGTTTCACCACAACCCGTTTTAATGTCGGTTCTCGTTCCCACAAATCACTGGTAGCTTCTGCCAAATCTGTGCGGTTCCAAATTTTTTCGCTACCATCTGGATGCGGTACTTTACTTTCCTTGAAGATTTGCCGACTGCCACTTTTTGTTCCCCAAATCTGTAAATCTGGTGCAGCAGCATACAGTGGGACACCTAATTTTACAGACAATTCGCCTTCCCACTGCGAAGAGTTGTAGCAGATCATAAACGATTTATCCAGCCTCAAAGCTTGATGAATCCGCTTTAGCAGCCGGGGGCGTTCCAAAATCTTTTGGCTTAGAGGCTTAAGGGAGGAATCGTAAGTAGAAAGTAGTAGCAAGCGATTGCGGGCATGAGAAAAGGGAATCCCTGGCAACAGTTGCAGATAATAATCAATGATACTAGGATGCAACGGTACTGATGTTACATAAATCAGCCGAGTTTGGGGATTCTGCAACCGAATTAAGGAAAATAGTAATCTTTCTTCATAATGTTCGCAGCCTTCGATCTTTTGGAGTTCGCGCTGATCGATACTTAAAGAGGGAATAATTAAAATATCCGCTTCACTATTGTCAAATGACTCGCTCGTTTTCCAGCGATCGCTTAGAGTTAATTGTAACTGGTGAAACTTCTCAGCCTGTTCTAACTCCGAAATATTTACTATTGCCATAACCCTGCCCTCTAATGATCCCAATGTAGCGCACCATGCGGGCTTTTAGTCTATTAGTTTGGGGACAAATTTTCAAGCACTTTTGTAATGAATTTAGTTTATCAAAAGGTACTTATACAGATATTAGCCTAAATAAATATTAACATTAGCTAAAATAATTACCACAAAATTGATTATTTTGCAATTAGAAATTGAGTAAGTATAATTAAGCTATTTTCACTACAGGAAAATAGCTTAATTCTTTATCTGACATGAATGATTTATAGACTAATTCAGTAACTCTCATTTATTGAATTTTTTATGTCTTAAGGTTGAGCAGATTTAAACTTAATTTACCTCTGGAGAACGATAAAGTACAACAACATAATAGTTAACTTAAAAGTAGATGAAAAAGACAAAACATTCATCACATTAGAGTCGTATATTTGTTTTTCGGGGCTACATGTGAGGAAAAATAAAGTAAAGCACGCACAATTACTAGAAATAAGTTCCTTTAGAAATAGTATTTTGTGTCTAAACTCTTAAGACTGCCAATTGCTACAAAAATCCGAAGCAAAAAATAAGCCTTGGGTTGAATTTTTTATCCAAAGTTTACTTTTAAAAATGGGGATTTGGAGGAGATAAAGTATAAGCCATCTCAATGCCAAATTCTCAATGCCCAATCCAATTACCAAGGTAAAAACTATGGCTAAATCAAAAGAAAAAAAAGAGCAAAAATTACAACCGCCACAGCAGCAAGAAATACCAGGTGTTGAATCAGAAATGACACCCAAACCTAAAGCAGATGATGCCCGGTATCAAGGTAGTGATAAGTTAAAAGATAAAGTAGCATTGATTACTGGTGCTGATAGTGGTATTGGTCGTGCTGTAGCGATCGCATTTGCTAAAGAAGGTGCAGATGTGTCCATCCTTTACCTCAACGAACATAATGATGCTAAAGAAACAAAACATTTGGTAGAAAAACAAGGTCGTCGTGCAATAACCATTGCAGGTGATATTGGCGATGAAACTTTTTGTCAGCAAGCTATACAACAAACAGTTGGCGAATTAGGTAAACTTGATATTCTCATCAACAACGCCGCCGAACAACATCCCAAAGAAAGTATCGAGGAAATTACCAAAGAACAATTAGAGCGAACTTTCCGCACTAATATATTCTCAATGTTTTTCATGACTAAAGCTGCACTCAAGCATTTGCAAGCAGGTAGTTCTATCATTAATACCACATCAGTAACAGCTTATAAAGGTAGCCCACAACTACTAGATTATTCTTCCACGAAAGGTGCTATTGTTGCCTTTACTCGCTCCTTATCACAAAATTTAGTGTCAAAAGGAATTCGCGTTAATGCTGTTGCGCCAGGGCCAATCTGGACACCTTTGATTCCATCAACTTTTCCTGAAGAAAAAGTTGAAAATTTTGGTAAACAAGTACCAATGCAACGAGCCGGACAACCAGAATAAGTCGCACCTAGCTATGTATTTTTAGCTTCTGATGATGCTTCTTATGTTTCTGGACAAGTATTACATATTAATGGCGGAGAAGTTGTCAATGGGTAGGTGAAAATGTAAGCAGTCATTCAATTATAGATTTTCAATCCAAAATTGAAAATCTATAATTGCTAGACTTTGGATTTATAAGTTTTTGCTTCTTTACTCCTAACTCTACCCTGATGGTCTTCCATTGGAGGGATGATTCAAAATTAAAATATTGATAATATCTCTAAAGAGCGTACATTTAAGAAATAATAACTAAGTTTATGGCATCTCCTACACCACTTAAGGGCACAGAACTAGTAGATTGTGCTAGAGCAAATGCCAAGCAAGGAATTGAAACTGCTGCTTATCAATGTGGCTATGGTCAAGACCTCAACAAATTTGCCAGAGAACTCAGACAAGCTTGTGAAGATATGAATTTACAAGTAAAAGAACTCAGTGGATTAATTACTGAGCAAGATTTGTTACTGGAATTAGGCACTGGCGAAATTGTTGCTCCACTAACAGAATCAGAATTGTAAAAGTTAATTATTTGTCATTTGTAGTTTGTTATTCACTAATGACCGAACAAGGCAAAAATAAAAAGTAAAAAGAAAGAGGAATAAAATCGGTTTGAAGCCCCTGAATTTATTTATGGAAAAGGAAATAAAGATTTGTTTCGTTAGCGTAGCGGCACGAAGTGCGACACGACATGCTGTGAAACAAGGCATCCGTACAAGGCAAAAGTAAAAAGTAGAAAGGCAAAAGAAATATTGAATTTATCTTTCTTTTTACTTTTATCTTTTTACTTGTTTATGCATCCTTTTTAAATCCCCTAGATTTATTTATGGGGATTATCTTTTTACTTTTTACTTTTTACTTTTTAACTATGACTCTTTTCATAACTTTAAAATTACCCGCGCTAAATTGAAGTAAATCAAAATTCCCACCACATCAACTGCTGTGGCGATCAATGGTGTTGACATTAAGGTGGGATCTAAACTGAGGTAGCGGAATAAGAACGGCAATGCTGAACCGGAGATAGAGGCCAAGATAGAAATAGCTACTAAACTAATGCCTACAGGGAGCGATCGCTACTTCTAATGCTCTTTATATTACTTTGAAAAAAATATTTGTAGGTTGGGTTGAACAACGTGAAACCCAACAAAATCAGGGATTATTGGCGTTGGGTTTCGTTCCTCAACCCAACCTACTCATAGATTTATAGAAACTAGTGACAACAAAGGTTTCTGATTTTTATCTCGTGAGAGTCATAGAAGAGCGCTAATCGTCCTTGCAGCAAGTAAGCCCAGACAGTAGCGCTTATACCTAATAATACTGTTGCGATCGCTTCCCGGCCAATTACCTGCAATGCGCCAAGCGATCTGATTTCATCGGTGTTCATCCCACAAATCACCACAGTAGAAGATTGAGTACCCACATTACCACCAGTACCAGTCAGCAAAGGGATAAACGCCGTCAACGTTCTTGAATACTATAGTCAAGATATTGATAAACCTCGATCGCCTCATCCTTAGAAACCAAGCGAAAAGCCTAAGCGTGCATTGCTTCTGGCAAACTATAAATCGCCTCAGTAATATCCGCAGGCAGCTTGTTGCAAATCCTCGTAATTTTTCTGACTTTGAGTAAATTAACTCATCCCCCTCTTTGAAGGGATGATATTAAAAACCACATCTGTTATTCATGTAGATGTAAAGCAGCTTCATGCAGAGTGCTATCCCTAAGCATCGATATATATACCATTAAATAAATAATTAATAAAAATCTGAACCCAGATGTTTAAGTTGATACACAACACGATTATTTTCTATAGCGTATAAGCCCTTGACTTTGGTAAGTTAACAGAAAAATAACTAAAAATTTAATCTTAGCTTTAAGAAAGTATCAAACAATATAAATATATAAACAAAGTTCCACAAAATAGATAGACATAGCATGGGTTATGGTGTCAAATATTTAATTGATTAACACCAGATCGGTTTGCCGAAGGAGACGTGTAAAATTTTACCACTAAACACTTAAGTATATATTCTGAAATTGGATGTTGCTTTGCCTTAACTTTATGTACCTGCATAATGGTGAGATTAAAAGTTCTAGAGAAAGGTGATTTATATTTATTTAAATTCACCAAACCGAATTTACATGCATCGAAAACTGAGAATTTTGTCGAAATAAGACAAAAATTCACAAGGACTAATACGCCCTTAAGCTAATCTCTAGAAAGTAATCTCTAGTATTTTTTTTGATGCACATTTTCCTGTATACCTGCTTTTCATAAATATGTAGTTAGGTATATGATTTTGTACTGCTTTATTTCAAAGTTGATACAAATAAACAGCATACCAAGAAAGAATTTGTATCGGCAATTAAGTGAAATAGTATAGGCATTTTTTAAATATATTAATAAGCAAACAATGATTTTCTGATGAATATATTTAAGCCAAAATCATCTCGATTTTTTTGAAAGAATTCAACATAAAACTAACTCATAAGAATTAACGATGAATTAGTTTTAGACTATTGTGAGGCATATATCTCAATGAATGATTCACAGGATCTTAATCAGCAGTCGTCAGCATCGGCGAGTGTAACAGCTACTCCATCATCATCCCTGCAAAACATAGATTCAACACTATTTAATAATGCTCGGTCTAGCGCCAGCGCAGTCTCTCAGGGAGATGGACTCAAAGCCGAGTACTACGATAACATCGACTTCACCAACCTGAAGGTAACTCGCACCGATGCAACAGTAAACTTCGACTGGGGTAATGATTCTCCAGATCCTACCATAGGTGCGGATACCTTCTCAGCCCGTTGGACAGGTCAGGTAGAAGCCAAGTACAGCGAGACTTATAACTTCTACACCACTACTGATGATGGTGTGCGACTGTCGGTGAATGGTCAACAAATTATCAATAAATTTGTCGATCAATCTACCACCGAATATAGCGGCGCGATCGCACTAGTTGCGGGTCAGAAGTATGATATTAAACTGGAATATTATGAAAATACTTACACTGCCATTTCCCAACTGTCTTGGTCAAGTAACTCTCAAACCAAGGAAATTATTCCCCAGTCACAACTTTATAGTCAGGCGGATACAGTTGCTAGTAATGGCAACGGACTCAAAGCCGAGTACTACGATAACATCGACTTCACCAACCTGAAGGTAACTCGCACCGATGCAACAGTAAACTTCGACTGGGGTAATGATTCTCCAGATCCTACCATAGGTGCGGATACCTTCTCAGCCCGTTGGACAGGTCAGGTAGAAGCCAAGTACAGCGAGACTTATAACTTCTACACCACTACTGATGATGGTGTGCGACTGTCGGTGAATGGTCAACAAATTATCAATAAATTTGTCGATCAATCTACCACCGAATATAGCGGCGCGATCGCACTAGTTGCGGGTCAGAAGTATGATATTAAACTGGAATATTATGAAAATACTTACACTGCCATTTCCCAACTGTCTTGGTCAAGTAACTCTCAAACCAAGGAAATTATTCCCCAGTCACAACTTTATAGTCAGGCGGATACAGTTGCTAGTAATGGCAACGGACTCAAAGCCGAGTACTACGATAACATCGACTTCACCAACCTGAAGG
The DNA here is from genome assembly GCF_036917435.1 of Nostoc sp. Taxonomy (GTDB): domain Bacteria; phylum Cyanobacteriota; class Cyanobacteriia; order Cyanobacteriales; family Nostocaceae; genus Nostoc. The sequence continues at coordinate 30,902 of NZ_JBALDM010000059.1, read as the reverse complement.
TAACTCGCACCGATGCAACAGTAAACTTCGACTGGGGTAATGATTCTCCAGATCCTACCATAGGTGCGGATACCTTCTCAGCCCGTTGGACAGGTCAGGTAGAAGCCAAGTACAGCGAGACTTATAACTTCTACACCACTACTGATGATGGTGTGCGACTGTCGGTGAATGGTCAACAAATTATCAATAAATTTGTCGATCAATCTACCACCGAATATAGCGGCGCGATCGCACTAGTTGCGGGTCAGAAGTATGATATTAAACTGGAATATTATGAAAATACTTACACTGCCATTTCCCAACTGTCTTGGTCAAGTAACTCTCAAACCAAGGAAATCATTCCCCAGTCACAACTGTATTCACCAGAATTTCTAGACACGATTACCTTGGGATCATCTTCCACGACTGTAAACGAAGGTGTTGGTAGTGCAACCGTAACTTTGCTTAGAAGTGGTGATTTAAGCGGCACATCTTCAATCAAGTATGCAACTATAGCTGGTACTGCTACAGCAGGGGCTGACTACGGAAGTGAAGGTCGTGAAAGCACCGGAACAGTTATTTTTGCACCAGGGAAAAGCAGCAAACAGATATCTATTCCGATCAATGACGATCTTTTAGCAGAAACTGATGAAACCTTTAATTTTGTCATCGATCAGCCAGAAGGGGCAACACTAGGACTCCAAAGAACTCTGGAAATTACAATTCAAGATAACGATCGCTCTAGTCTCAATTTCACTAAGCCAGTAGTTAATGAGGAAGATGGTACTGCTACAGTGACAGTTACACGCGGTAACAGTGAAGGTGCTGGTAGTGTTGACTACATAACCGTGGATGGGACTGCTAAAGCAGGATCTGACTACCAGGCTGTATCTGGAACCTTGACCTTTACAGTAGGACAAACCAGTAACAACATTATTATCCCGATTATTGATGATAATGTTGAAGAGCTAAATGAAACATTTACTTTGAATTTTAGTAACGCAGTTGGAGTGGAACTAAATACTCAACAGACAACCATAACTATTTTCGATAATGACTCTGGTAAATTTACTATAGATACGATAGCTTCTGGTTTGACTCAACCTACAGCTTTTGACTCGACATCTGACGGTAAGACCATGTTCGTTGCCCAGAAAGATGGGGTAGTGCGAGTCTTGAACAACGGTGTCTTATTAGATACACCATTTATTGATATTTCTGGAGAAGTCAATGATACGCGCGATCGCGGTTTATTAGGCATTGCCGTACATCCAGATTTTGGCAAAAATCCCAACGGCAACAACTACGTTTACCTCTTATATACCTACGATCCACCACAAACCGATCCAAACAATTATCAGAATAATCCCGATAGCTTATTAGATAATCCCGATGAAAATGGGAATCGGACTGCACGGCTAACTCGTGTCACAGCTGATCCCAACACTAATTACACTACTGCTATAGCTGGCAGCGAATTTGTGCTGCTGGGTAGTAATGGCACTTGGGAGAATATCAGCCACCCAGATGGGAATAGCACAGATGTCACACTTGGCTATGCACCATCAGGAATTATCAACAAAGATACTGGTAAACCGTTTACCAGCTTGGAGGATTATGTCAATAATCTTGATAAAGTCCAAAATGTCCAAAATTTTATAGCCAATGATAGTGAATCTCACTCAATTGGTTCTGTGCGCTTTGGTACTGATGGTTCTCTGTTTGTGAGCGTAGGAGATGGCACTTCTTACAATGGGATAGATCCGCGAGCAATTCGCGTTCAGGATGTCGATAATCTGTCCGGCAAGATACTGCGGATTGATGCGATTACTGGTCAAGGCTTATCAAGTAATCCTTTCTACAACGGTGATCCCGACAGCAATAGTTCCAAAGTTTATAACTTAGGCTTGCGTAATCCCTTCCGCTTCACAATTGATAAGAACACCAATACCCCCTATATCGGCGATGTTGGCTTTGCTTCTTACGAAGAGGTGAATATCGGAAAACCAGGAGCTAACTTTGGCTGGCCATTCTATGAAGGTGGCCTTGATGAAAGTGGTAACATCTTTAGCGAGAAATCAAGATATTCTTACCTAGATGCAGCCCAAGACTTCTATAGTAGTGGCAAAATTGCTACAGCACCAGCTTACACTTACAAGCATGATGGTTCTAATGCGATTACTGCGGGTGATTTTTACACAGGCAATACTTTCCCTTCAATCTATCAAAATGCTTTATTCGTTGGTGATTTCAGTCAAGGAACTATTGATGCTTTGCAATTCGATAGTAACGGTACACTTATCTCTGTTAATCGGTTTGCTTCCAAAGAAGACACAGTTAATCTAGGAGTGCCTGTACAAATTACCACTGGAGAGGATGGCAATCTATACTACGCAGACTTGATAGGAGGTACGATTAAACGCTTCCGACCTATTTAGTGACAGGACTTACGCAAAAAATAGACCAAACTTTGATTTTTTGGTAGCAGGGTGGTTTCATACGAAAAAAGAAAAATACATAAGTCTTGATTTCTCATCTAGAACCATAGATTTTGACCCCTCTCCAAACCTCTCCCCGAAGCGGAGAGAGGCTTTGAAACCCAGTTTTAGTTTTTCTCTGGTTGTATGAAACCACCCTGATCTTTGATTTTCCAGTAGGGGCAATTGATGAATTGCCCCTACTGCGTCTAGTTTTGCGTAATTCCTAACTGATTTTGATCAAGATAATTTTGTCAAAAATCCCAACAATTTTTTGGTATTTGCTGTTAATAGTGTACGACGATAAGCATCAGCCGCTTTTTTAATAGCTTCAGCTTGAGTGGGATAAGGATGAATTACACTGCTTAATTTACTCAAACCGATCTTATTCACCATTGCCGTAGTCACTTCTGATATCATCTCACCTGCGTGACTAGCGACAATAGTTGCACCGATTATTTCATCAGACCCCTTTTTATGGTGGATTTTCAGAAATCCTGACTCTTCTCCATCTGCGATCGCTCGGTCTACACTACTAAAAGGTATTTTAATTGTTGTCACCTCAATACCTAATTTTTGCGCCTCGTGTTCATACATCCCTACATGGGCAATTTCTGGGTCAGTATAAGTTACCCACGGCATCACCAGACTACTAAGTTTCGAGCGTCCTATACCAAAGGGAGAAAACAGCGTATTTTTAATCACAATCCGCGCCGCAGCATCCGCAGCATGGGTAAATTTCCAGTTCATGCAGATATCGCCAGCCGCATAAATTTGGGAATTCGTCGTCTGGAGATAATCATTTACCTTCACACCTTGGCGTTTGTCGTATTCCACCCCCACTGATTCTAAATTTAAACCTTCCACATTTGGCGATCGCCCCGCACCGACTAAAATTTCATCTACTGTCACCGAATCTCGATGACCATTGGAAGAAAAGTAAAGCCGTTTCCCTTCAGTCACAGTTACCACTTCTTCCAACTTGGAATTCAACACTACGCGAATTCCTTCCCTAATCAAAACCTTTTGGAGAATTTCAGCAGCTTCAGCATCTTCTTTATTTAGAAGATGCGAACCGCTATGGAAAAGTATCACCTCAGAACCCAAACGCCGGAAAGCCTGCGCCAATTCGCAACCAATGGGGCCGCCACCAATCACCGCCAAACGTTCCGGTCGTTGAATCAGAGAAAAAACCGTCTCATTAGTTAGATAACCCGCCTTTTCAATTCCTGGAATCGAAAGTTGTGCGGCTCTGGCACCAGTAGCAATTACAGCTTTTTTAAACCGGAGGGTTTTGTTGCCAACTTCCACGGTATTTTTACTTGCAAATCGACCGCTACCCAAAAAGACATCGACACCCAACTTTTGAAACCGCTCCGCCGAGTCGTTATGACTAATATCAGCCCTTACCCGCCGCATCCTAGCCATAACTTTAGGAAAATCAACATCTATATTATGTTGGGGGATATTAACTCCCAAATCTTTAGCATCCCAGATTTCGCCAACGACGCGGGCAGACCGAATAATAGTTTTAGATGGTACGCAACCAACATTTAAACAATCTCCACCCATAAGATGCTTTTCAATTAACGCCACCTTTAAACCCAAATCCAAACCCGCCGCCCCTGCCGCCACCACTAATCCCGCCGTACCAGCCCCAATTACTACCAAATCGTAAATATCTGCTGGTTGAGGATTAACCCAGTTTGGCGGATGGACGTAAGATACCAACTTTTGGTTATACTCATCCGTTGGGCGAACCGTGACTCTCTCTAAATCTGAATTAGTCATTAGCTAAACCTCTATCAAGAATTGAAAATACTAAAGTCAACTGCCTTTAGGAGGAAATAAATTTAGGTGGCTCAGTCTCTTATTTTTTATGTTTGTTTAATAATAAATACAGCCTTTGAATTGTTTTGTCCGTTTGGGAATTGACAGATACGATTAAAGTTTTCCTGTATAAACGTTTTAACAATCGAAAATTTACAGCAATTTGCTGTTGAATAAACGACAGTAAGTAGGTAGGCGTAATTAAATATAAGATCAAACCTCACCCTGTCCTCTCCTTAATAAGGAGAGGGACAGATTTTACGTAGTAAAATCAGGGTGAGGTATCTCCAGGGCTGCGCGATAAATCTTAAAATGCCGTCAACAACTACTTGTGTATACACCGTAGCCTTACTAAGGAGAGGGAAGCCGGAGGGAGGGTGAGGTTTGATATTTAATTTTGACCCACTTAATTACTAGAGTACCTACAATTTCTCTTCTAAAGCTTTGCGGGCAATCCGAGTTCCATAAACTGTAACAGCAACTGTCGCAATCAAACCCAAAATCCGAATTGCCCATTGTAAAGTTGGGTTGATAGGTTGAGCTTCAGTACCAATCATGGCTAAATTACCTGCAAGGGAACCGATATAAACGTACATAATGGTTCCGGGAATCATGCCTACAGAACCAATAAAGTAATCTTTAAGTGAAACTCCCGTGATGCCAAAGGCATAATTTAATAAATTGAAAGGAAATATGGGTGAGAGTCGCGTTAACAAGACAATTTTTAATCCTTCTCTACCAACTGCTTGGTCAATAGCGGCAAATTTTTTATTATCTGCAATTTTACTAGCAACCCAGCCCCTTGCTAAATAACGTCCCACAAGGAAGGCAGCAGTAGCGCCAAGGGTTGCACCGATAAATACGTAGAGAGAACCCCAAACTGCACCAAAAATTACACCCGCTCCCAAGGTGAGAATAGAACCGGGGAAAAAAGCGACAGTAGCAATAATATAAAGGGCAATAAAAGCTATGGCTCCCAACGCACCCAGGCTATCAATCCACTGCAAGGCTTCGCGTAAAATAGCTTGGGGATTAAAAGAATTTAGATTTACAGACTCTTGTGCTAAAGCCGAGTCTATATTTAATGAAAAACCGCTTATCAATATCAGTAATATTAATGCACTTAAACTGAAAATTTTCTGCAAGTTTCTAACATTAATACTTTTAAATATCTGGATGATTGTTAGTTTTGTCATGGATTGTTATTTCTTTGATTGCTACACTTTGAGCTAATGCTTTTTGGGCAACTTTTGTAATAACTAGGGCGGGCAAGATGCCCACCCCACAAGAGATTTATTTTTTTGAGGATGCAAATTAAAGTATTTTCAGCTTATGTATGTGTCAAATATAAATAAAATAATCATAATCATTATTTTTAATCTGAGAATAGATGGAGAACGATCAAGAAAAAAGGGGTGTCTGATTGAATATAGTCCCCCTTTTGGCGGAAGGTGAGAAAACTCTTAATTAGACAATAAACGAAAGTGCCCGCATCACCTCGAACCAATTGTTTGTCTCGAAGATAACCGACTGTTCGCCTTGTAGTTTTGCACCAGGATAAAAAGAATTTTCGTAAGCATCAGGTGGATGTTTATATTCCACCTCAAGCTGAAAATGCTTAGGTAAGGGTTTCACCTGAAATAGCTCTCGGTGCTGCAATGCTCGTTTTACGCCCGCTTGAATTTGCTTGATAACTTCTACAGGATGAATTCCCCATACAGATTCACCGATTCCCTTTTTTGTAGTAACTGTTTCTATATCTGCGTCATAAGCTTTTACAGCTTGACATAAACCAGAATCTCCAGATACAAATACAACGGGGACTCCTTCATAGGCAGCTGTCATAGCTACTAAATGGAACTCGGCTATGGGTTGACCATTGAGAAGAATCCAGTTCAGATCCTCGCTGAGAGTGTGAGCGAGAGGGTTGTTGCCAGATCCGGCTCTTGAGTGATAGCCAATCAAAACTAATGCAGTAAAGCTGCTATTTAGCTCTTGAACCATGCTGTAAGGATGTCCGCTCCATCCTCGAATAAGTTGTGCTGGATAAGGTAATTGATAGGGATCAAGATTTCTGCCCGTATCATGAGCATCCTTAACGATAATCTCAGTTGCACCGGATGCTATTGCTCCCTCACAAGCTGCAATGACTTCACGGGTCATTTGCTCTTGGAAGATATCGTATTGTTCTTTACCTAAAGTCGCTTCATCCCAGTGGCCAATTCCAGCAATTCCTTCAATATCTGCACTGATATAAATTTTCATAATACACCTGGATTGCCTCGTTGTCAGCTTAATATAGAAAACTTCGTTATTGCATAATAGGGCATATAGGACTCCTAATTTGATTTTTGCGTAAGTAGACAATAGGCAAAAGGATTCTAGAAGATTAAGGTGTACCGAGTTTTTTCAAAAATCCAGTAAAATTTCTAATATATACATAAATCTTAATTGTTAATATCATATAGTCAAGCCAGATAACTAATTAAAAACCGTTAGTTCAGGTTAAACTTTATATTTTCTCTGCTAAAGGCCCAATCCTCTGATTTATGAATATATTTGTTTGTATCGTCAATACATGATCTAACTATTAGTTGAATAAATATGCCTGTCTTCATATTTTTTGGAAGCACAAGCCGATTTATTTCGGACAAAAATGCTTTGCTCTATACAGGACAACATCTCACTTATAGAGAACTGGAAAAATAATTGAACTGGTATTTAGTGAAAATGCTATCCAGTATTTGATTAATCTCCTGTATGATTACTAGGTATTTAACCAATTATTAGTGCTAAAACTTAGTTTTGTTGAAGAAATTAGCTGAATGCAAAAACACTCTTATAACCCAAACAAACCATCTGACGTTAAAGCGATTAATAGCTTGAGTATTCCTCAACGGCTACATTATTTCTGGGAAAGACAATGTGATATCAGTCCCGATGCGATCGCGCTGGTTTGTGAGCAAGAACAGCTTACCTATGCTCAATTGGATGTCCGCGCCAACCAATTAGCTAACTACTTTGTGCAACAAGGTATCGGTACCCGAAGCCGGGTAGGGATTCTCCTCGAACGCTCAGTATACACCTATATAACCCTGCTAGCTATTCTCAAATGCGGTGCGGCTTTTGTACCACTCGATCCCGCCTTTCCTCAAGATCGAGTTGCATTCATCGCCGAAAATGCTTCACTGAATCTGCTAGTCAGTACTGGCTCGCAATCTGATACTACTGCTAAAGTCGGCTGTCCGGTGTTAATGCTCGATGGCCTCGCCGCAGGAATCATTTCTGCTCACTCAACATCCCGGATTAAAATATCTGATACTGAAGATGACCTTTGTTATATCATCTATACCTCTGGCTCAACAGGTCGTCCCAAAGGTGTTGCTGTTAATCATTCCAGCATTTGTAACTTTCTGACGGTATGTACACCAATCTACGGTGTGACTTCCCGCGATCGCGTCTATCAAGGTATGATTATTGCCTTTGACTTCTCCATTGAAGAAATTTGGCCTACCTTTATTGTCGGCGCAACTCTGGTGGCTGGCCCAACCGATCATCGGAGACTTGGCGCTGAACTCACCGACTTTCTTATTGAGCAAGAAATCACGGTGATGTATTGTGTACCAACATTGTTAGCAACCATTGATCGAGATGTTCCTTTAATCGGAACTTTGATTGTTGGTGGTGAAGCCTGTCCGCAAGATTTAGTCAAACGTTGGAGCAACTCAAATCGCCGGATGCTCAACACTTACGGGCCGACGGAAACCACAGTGACGGCAATCTGGACAGAATTACTTCCCGATCAGCCAGTTACCATTGGCAAACCTTTACCTACTTATACTACCTATATTCTCAATGATGAGTTGCAACCCGTTCCCTTGGGCGAGGCAGGGGAAATCTGTATTGGTGGTATTGGTGTTGCTCAAGGCTACGTGAATTTACCAGAACAAACCTCTGCGAAGTTTGTGAGCGATCCATTTGAACAGAAACGTCTTGATGCGAGGTTGTACCGCACAGGCGACTTGGGCAGAGAAACCATCAACGGTGATATTGAATACTTGGGGCGGATTGATAGCCAGGTGAAAATTCGAGGCTACCGCATCGAACTGACGGAAATTGAGGCGGTGATGCTGGAAAATGGGGATGTGGAAAATGCCATTGTATCCCTAGTTTCGATTAATGCTGATGTTCAGGAATTAGTCGCTTACATTACCTTGCGAGTGCCGCAGACGGATCTGGAACCACTGAAACATGATTTGCATAGCGTATTACGCGATCGCTTACCCAGTTATATGGTGCCAGCGTTTATCGAAATTCTGGAGACGATTCCTACACTACCCAACGGGAAAGCAGATCGTTCAAAACTACCAGCACCAAAAGGGCGGATACAAGTTCACCATCACAGTGATGATTTTGCTCCACCAAGTAATTTATCACCAACAGAATCAGCGATCGCCAATATCTGGCAAAATCTCTTTCCCCACGCCCAGATTTCTCTAGATGACAACTTCTTCCTCGATCTAGGCGGACACTCACTGTTAGCTGCTAGCTTGGTATCTCAACTGCGACAGTGGACAGAATTTGCTCGCGTCTCGATGCTGGATGTTTACCAATCCCCCACCATTGCTAAATTAGCAGCCCAACTAGCGCCACAGAACACTTCGCCAAAAGTCCCCAAGGACAAAACCCCCTTCCGGCGTGTCAACCGCAAAATATACTATGGTAGCGCCATAATTCAGGCTCTAGGGCTAATATTACTTTTCTTTTGCTTTGCCTTACAGTGGTTGCTGCCCTACCTTACTTATACATGGATGCAAGAGAGTGATGCTAGCAATCTCGATTCTGCCGTTGTAGCAATTATTGCTTTAGCTGCCATTATTCCGTTGATGCTTGGGTTCTCTGTAATTACAAAGTGGTTACTTTTGGGACAGGTGAAGCCAGGAAAGTATCCCCTTTGGGGAAATTTTTACTTACGCTGGTGGTTTGTTAAAAGCTTGCTGCACATTACACCCATACATTTCTTGAGCAGCACCCCTTTGCTAAATGTCTACTACCGACTACTAGGAGCGAAAATTGGCACCAATGTTCACTTGAACAAAATTACTATCGATATTCCCGATCTCGTTAGCATTGGTGAAAATACTAGCATTGGCTATGAGGCCGGGTTATTAAACGCTACAGTGGAGAAGGGCTGGCTCAAAATCGGTAAGATTGAAATTGGCTCACGCTGCTTTGTCGGTGCCTCGGCTATACTCAGTGAAAACACTGTGATGAATGCAGATAGTAGCCTAGAAGACTTATCCATGCTGCCACAGCAGACGCAGATTCCCTCAGGGGAAATTTGGGCTGGTTCTCCAGCCGCTTTTTTGGGAACCAAAGAAAGCAAAAGAATATCTCGCCCCACACGGCTGCGACGAATTTATTTTGCCACTCTCCAGGCAATTCTGCTGCTGACTCTGCCAATTTTGGAACTTGTGCCGATTCTTCCTGGTGTAGATCAAATGTACTCCATGAGTGATGAATCACATTGGTTGCTGTTTTCACCCCTGATTGCTCTATCCTTTGTCATTTTCATGATGTTACAAATTGCCATACTCAAGTGGTTGATTGTGGGGCGAGTCAAACCAGGCTCCTGTCGGCTAGATAGTCATCGCTACGTGCGTTTGTGGTTTGTGGATAAACTGATGGAGTTAAGTCTTGATATTATTCGCCCACTTTACGCCACACTCTATTTACTGCCCTGGTATCGACTGCTAGGAGCAAAGTTAGGATGGCGAGCAGAAATCTCTACACCTTCCTCGTTGATTCCCGATTTAGTGAAAATTGGCAGTGAAAGCTTCATTGCAGATGGTGTCGTCATGGGTGTGCCAAGAGTTGACAATGGACGGATGTATTTGCTCTCAACTGAGATTGGCGATCGCTCATTTATTGGTAATAGTGCCTTATTGCCGGCTGGTGTGACAATTGGCAATGACACCCTCATCGGCTGTATGTCCATTCCGCCTACTGATATTACCCAAGCCGCCAAGCCTGATACTGCCTGGTTCGGTTCTCCAGGGATTCTCCTACCCCAACGGCAGATTGTCCAAGGCTTTTCGATAGAATCAACTTACAAGCCATCTTTAAGCTTAGTGCTGCAGCGCATGGCCTTTGAGGCGGTGCGAGTTCTCTTTCCACTCACTTGCATTGTCGTCTTTAGTTCTCTGCTGATCAATGAAATGCTAGTGTTGAATGTTGATTATGATGAATGGGTAATTATACTATTTTTGCCGTTCCTCTATCTCGGTTATGGACTAGCAGCCACGCTGATATCTATTTGTGCTAAATGGCTGATTATCGGTAAGTATAAACCGATAGAACGTCCCCTATGGTCACAATTTGTATTTCGTTCAGAATTAGTCACCTGTATCCATGAAACATTAGCAGTCCCATTCCTGGTAGATATGCTGCGGGGTACACCATTTATTAACTGTTACTTCCGCTTAATGGGCTGCCAGATTGGTAAACGAGTTTACATGGATACAGTAGATATGACTGAATTTGACACAATTCACATTGGCAACGATGCCGCAATTAATAGTGATTGTGGCTTGCAAACCCACCTGTTTGAAGATCGGGTGATGAAGATATCAACTGTGAAGATTGGCGATCGCTGTTCAGTTGGCAGTGCTGCTATTGTTCTCTATGATACTGTTATGGAACCCGATTCTTGTCTAGGCAATCTTTCCATGCTGATGAAAGGCGAATCCCTTCCTGCTGCCTCCTCTTGGGTAGGTTCTCCGGCTCGGACTGCTGAGTAGAAGATTTAATACAATTTAATTACACCGATTCTATGTGAAGCTCAAGTTTTAAGCTTACACCTGAAAGCTTAAATTCTTTTAAATTTTTCTCGGCGATACCAGCGACTAATTCGCTCAGGTGAAACGCCGAGGAAATAAGCAATAATTACTATTTGATTAAGTAGCGTGGTTTTGAATACTCCCTTTTGCAACCATCTACGGGCTGAAGTTAGAACTGGTGTAGAGATAATTACAATGCGTCCAATGGGTTTTAAGCGACGTATGAGTTCAAAGTCTTCCATGATAGGGAATTCGGGAAAACCACCAATTTGCTGAAATATTTCCTTAGTTAAAAAAATTGCTTGGTCGCCGTAGGGCATTTGGCAAAAATGCGATCGCAAATTTACACCCAACTCAACCCATCTTAAACTAAAAAGTGATGCATCAATCTGCAACTTAAATGCACCAGCCACATTCCCAGGCTGTTGTAGTGCTGTGCGAATCATCTCATCAAACCCAATCGGTAAACGGGTATCTGCATGGAGAAATAGCAGAATATCTCCTGTCGCCGCGATCGCACCTGTATTCATTTGCACAGCGCGACTAGGAGATGATGAGATAACTTTGACATTTAAAGACTTAGCTATTTCTATGGTGTCATCTTTAGAGCCACCATCTACTATGATTACTTCTATATTTGTATTAGGTTCAGTAGTAGCAATGGCTTCTTTGATATTCCCCGCTTCATTAAGAGTCGGAATAATAATAGAAATTCTAGCTGCGTCAATATTCTGACTCATAATTGCTTACAATTTAGCTAAAGTTGATGTCATCCTCAAGATAACCCCCATGACAGCTATCACAATCAACTTAAACCCCATTATTGAACTCACCGACAACCAATTTTATCAACTGTGTCGGGAAAACCCTGAAGTCAAATTTGAACGCAATGCATCGGGAAAATTACTAATCATGCCACCAACAGGCGGAGAGACTGGAAATCGTAATTTTGAAATTTCTATTGAATTCGGAATTTGGAATCGCCAAATTAAACTAGGAATTTGCTTCGATTCTTCTACATGCTTTAAACTTCCCAATGGTGCAAACCGTTCTCCTGATGTCGCTTGGATTAGACAAGATAGATGGGATGCACTCACACCTGAGCAAAAAGAAAAGTTTCCACCGATCGCACCAGATTTTGTTTTAGAGTTAATGTCATCAAGCGATAGTTTGCGAGAAACGCAAGCGAAAATGCAGGAATATATTGATAACGAAGTTAAATTAGGTTGGTTAATTAATCCGAAAATGCGTCAGGTAGAAATCTATCGGATTGGGAAACCAGTAGAAATATTAGCATCTCCCCAAGAATTATCAGGAGAAGATATCTTACCAGGATTTATTTTAAATTTATCAATAATCTGGAGATAAATATTTATTGATTTCGGATTAACTGCTCAAATTCAACAACAGCGTCGTACTGGTCATGCATAGCGATATAATGCAGCAGCAAAGCTGGATCTAAATCTGGAAAAAATCTACTCCGGTTGACTTCTTCATACTCGTCCTGTTCGTTAAGACGGAATATTTTGATAGAGTTAGATTTCCAAAACCAGACTTCAGGCACTTTTTTAGGTTTGTATAACTCCTTCCTGTTAATGGTTCCACTGGTGACAATAATTTCAATCACAATGTCAGAAACTTCTTTTTCTGTGCCAATGCTGTAAGATTCATCTGGCGTACCAGAAGCATAGCCAGGTTCTTCCAAAGTGAAACCACCACGTCTATAAAACCGGATACCCAACTCTTTCATGTAAGCTTCTAGTAGCAAGCCAACAGTACTTTTCACTTTCTCATGTTTATCTCCAATTGGGGACATAATTTCTAAAATTCCTGACAAATAAGATAGTCTGACATTGCGATTTTCCTGAAGTTGTGTTTCGATACCTTTAAATTGCTCCCAAGAAACATCCTTGAGAGTTAGGAGTTTTTCTTCTGTAGACTGGTCTACAAGTGGGATGCTCATAAAAACACTTTCCTTATACATTCACTAATTCTACTATTTACCAAACCTTTGCAAGCGATCGCGCTGGTTATGGAAACCACCAGCTACTTCCATTGCTGTAAAACTGAAACCGTCCAAAGCCGAGAAACTGTCCGTGGGATTTTTCACCCACCGGAAATGCTGTCACACCGAGTAAATAGACACCAGAAAAGCTGGGATTACTCACAGGGCGAAGGGCGATTGTCACAGTTTGTCCGGGAGTTACAGGCGGTTCAAAATTCACAGTAACGGTTCGTGTCTCGCGTTCGTTTGTGACTGCGCCTAGTGTTAGCCGAGATTCTTTGCGCTCGCGCTCTCCAACAAAGGCGCGGGTATCATTAAGATGATAGCGGATGTTTTCTGTTCCCTCCCTTTGTGCGATCGTTACCTTCTGAAGAGATTCGCCAGCATTTTCCGGTATATTAATGGTGAAATAGTAAGTTCCACCCAAAATATTCACATCTTTGTAAGTAGTCGTTGCCTTAACAAGTTTTGGCGGTTGGACAAAGTAGACAATACCATCTCTAAGCTGCACCGCTTCAGTCACCGGAAGGGTTATTCCCCAAATACCAATTGCTAACGAGAATGTTATTCCAAACAAAGTTGTAACACGCATGATTCAGATATAAAAAACGCACTCATTTCAATTTTAATTCTTTGGGAATAAGTGACTTGGGGATGATAGAAGCTTGTTTTTGCCAATCAGAAGATTTCGTGTACCACCAAGCCCAAACAATTAAAACTGCTTGAAAGGGAAGCCTGATTACGTGTACCCAAGGTGAATTTGGTATATGTTCTAGCTGAATATGATTAACTGCCATATTGATATTGGCAGGGTAAACAGCAATAAAAAGAGCAATAAGTCCCCAAGCAGCAGCTTGACTTACAGGCGGGACTAATAACCCAATACTACCCAAAATCTCAAAAAAGCCACTGAGATAAACTAATTCCAAAGGGTAAGGAAGTTGCGGTGGCATAATTTTGACATACGGTTCTGGAATAACAAAGTGTGTCACTCCAACCACAATTATTGATATAGCAAGGACAACACGTAATATTTCCTTATACTTATTCATAGTTTTTGCCTCATTATATACTTGTCCCTATCACTTTAGTTTGACTGACAGATGTTAATCATTACCTATTACTAATTATTCATAAAAAATATGAGCGATGCCTTTAGCAGACTTGCACCCTTCATCCAAGAATATATCTATCATCATCAGTGGACTGAATTACGGCCAGTTCAAATTGCCGCTTGTCAAGTTATATTTGACACCGATGCTCATTTGCTAGTTACTGCTGCAACTGCTGCCGGTAAAACAGAAGCAGCCTTTCTGCCAATATTGACTTTATTACATGCCAACCCTGCTGCAACTATAGGGGCATTATACATTAGTCCAATCAAAGCTTTAATTAACGATCAATTTGAACGCCTCAACGACTTACTCAAAGAAGCAGATATTCCAGTTTGGCATTGGCACGGAGATGTTTCTCAAAGTCGGAAAAACAAGCTTTTAAAGAATCCTCAAGGCATTCTACAAATTACACCAGAATCTCTAGAAAGTTTATTAATTAACAAAAATAACGACCTACTTCGCTTATTTGGTGACTTAAGATTTGTCATCATTGATGAAATTCACGCCTTTATGGGTTCCGAACGCGGTTGTCAAATTATTTGCCAATTACAACGTTTAGCAAAGTTGACACAAAAACAACCGCGCCGGATTGGTTTGTCGGCAACTCTTGGCGATTACTCAATAGCTGAAGACTGGTTACGTTCAGGAACAGATAAACCAGTGATTACACCGCAAAATGACGGGATAAAACGCCAGATAAAACTAGCTGTGGAACATTTTTATATTACTGATGAAGTAGATGAATTAGAAGCAACAGATTATGAGCAATATATTTTCAACCTCAGCAAATCTCGTAAATGCCTAATATTTGCTAATAATCGCACGCGCACTGAATCTGTAATTGCATCTTTGCGAAAAATTGCTACAGAACAAGGACTACCAGATATATATCATGTGCATCATGGGAGTATATCTGCTAGCTTGCGACAAGCTGCTGAAAATGCAATGCGTGAACCCAACAATCCAGCCGTTACCGCCGCCACTCTGACTTTAGAATTAGGTATAGATATCGGTCATTTAGAGCGAGTTATTCAGTTAGAATCACCCTTATCTGTAGCTAGTTTTTTACAACGCTTAGGACGTAGTGGCAGAAGAGGCGAAGCTGCCGATATGCGTTTTATTTGCGCTGAAGAAAAACCATTAGCAGAAGCTTCACTACCTGAACAAATACCCTGGCAATTGCTGCAATCTATTGCGATTATTCAACTGTATTTAGAAGAACAATGGATTGAACCAATCAGACCGATTAAATATCCTTTAAGTTTGCTTTACCATCAAACAATGAGTATTCTAACAGCAACAGGAGAACTTTCACCTAATGCCCTAGCAAAACAAATTTTTAGTCTACCGCCCTTTGCTGCTATTTCTAAAGAAGATTTCCAATTATTGCTTCGTTATTTAATTGATATTGGTCATATTCAGCATACTGAACAAGGTAAATTAATCCTGGGTTTAGCAGGAGAAAGGATTGTGAGGAAGTTTCAGTTTTATGCTGTCTTTGCTGAACAGCAAGAATATATTGTTAAGCAAGGTGCAACGGAAATTGGCAGTATCGTTACACCGCCTGCTGTTGGCAATCAATTTGCTTTAGCTGGTAGAAGTTGGGAAGTTATAGAAGTTGACTTTAAAAAGAAGGCTATTTTTGTTAAACAAGCCGAGGGGAAAGCTAGTATTTATTGGCGTGGGAGTGGTGGCACTATTCATACCAAAGTTTTGCAGCGAATGCAACAGGTTCTATTTGAAAATATCGAGTATAGCTATTTGCAAAAAAATGCTTTACAACGTTTACATCAAGTTCGCCAATTGGTGCAGCAGGTTGGATTAGATAAACATAA
The DNA here is from genome assembly GCF_036917435.1 of Nostoc sp. Taxonomy (GTDB): domain Bacteria; phylum Cyanobacteriota; class Cyanobacteriia; order Cyanobacteriales; family Nostocaceae; genus Nostoc. Next base: position 14,822 of record NZ_JBALDM010000059.1, on the reverse strand, counting down.
TATCTTGCAATTAGAAAAAGGTAAATGCTGTATTTTTCCCTGGATGGGTACGGTTGCTTATCGCACTTTAGAAAGATTATTAAACTCTTACTGTCGAGAATCGTTGGAGATTACAAGTATTGGGGGATTAAATCCCTATTATTTTACAATAAAATTAGCTAAGGATAAATTTAAATATCTTTATGATGAAATTGCTTCGTTATGTGAACAAAGAATTATCTCAGAAGATTTACTCAGTAGTTCAGAAGCACCAGAAATTCAAAAGTACGATCGATTTATTCCTCATCCACTTTTACGAAAAGCTTTTGCTAGCGATTATTTAGATATGAGAGAATTAAAACAGCAAGTGGCATTGTGGAGAGAATAGACAATATTTTAATTATCTTAAAATTTCTATGGCAATCTTAAATGATTTGTGTTGGCATAGCCTAGCATAAGCACAAATTATTATTTTCAACGAACCGCAGAGACGCAGAGGGCACAGAGAGGAGAATCAAAAGAGGTTGATGGCAAATGGTTTATGACTTTTATTAAGCTGAAAATACTTTAATTTGCATCCTCAAAAAAATAAATCTCTTGTGGGGTGGGCATCTTGCCCGCCCTAGCTGTAAAAATTAAATGCACGACAGCTTACCACTCTTAAAAAGAGTAAGTAGGTAATTCAGTAACAGTTGATTTTATATGTTTGATTTTAAACCATTTTGATAATAATAATTCGGGTTAAAATTTACTATATTTTTTTCTTCTAAATCATAATTACATTCCAAATCTCTATCTTCATCCAAAAAGTAAGCATTTTGTTTATAGCATTCCGTAACTATTAAAATAAAATCTTAAAGTTAGTCGGTCAAGATTCTCTTTATGTACCAAACAGACCCGCCTCTCTCTCCCAAAGAAGTCCTACCCACGATGTACGATCTTCCCAGTGAATACCCGGAGGACTCTGGTTTGCCTGACGAATTTCACCTTTTTCAACCCCAACTTCTGCGCGAAACCTTCTGTCCACCTAACTATCCAGCAGAGGAGGTATTTGTAGCCACTGACTTAAACCTTTACTATGACCTCCGGCATACACTGTGGTACAAACGCCCAGACTGGTTTGCTGCTGTGGGAGTTTCGCGTCTCTACGAACAGCAAAACTTGCGTCTGAGTTATGTCATCTGGCAAGAAGGGGTTGCTCCTTTTGTAGTGGTAGAATTGCTTTCTCCTGGCACTGAAAAAGAAGACTTAGGACAAACTCTGCGGGAGATTAACCAACCGCCGACCAAATGGGAAGTTTATGAGCGGATTTTGCGAGTTCCTTACTACATTGTGTTTAACCGCTACACAGACAAACTACAAGCATTCCAATTAGTTGCAGACCGCTACAGCGAATTGGATTTGAGTACACCAAGGCTGTGGATGCCGGGTTTGGAACTGGGCTTAGGACTTTGGCAAGGTTATTACCAACAAATTGAGCGATTGTGGCTACGTTGGTATGATGCATCCGGGAATTGGCTTCCCACGCCGCTAGAACGAGAAAGTCAACGTGCTAACAGATTAGCAGCACAGCTGCGAGAGTTAGGCGTTAACCCTGATGAGTTATGAAGATGCGATCGCATCAGCAGGGGTACACAGCGATGTACCCCTAAACATTTTTACTCACAAGCTTGTAAAATTTCCTCATCGACAGAGAAATCTACTTCTGCTTTGTCTTTTGCATTAGCCAAATAATCATTTTCCAAAGAGTCTTGTAACCCAGAAATCAAATCGTATTCAGGCTGCCAGTTTAATTCTGTTTGCGCTTTATTCACCGAAGCAAAGAAATGCTGCACCCGCATCGGAAAAGCTTTACGCTTGCCGAAATCAAACTTTTTTGGGTCATAATGGACGATTTTTACAGCATCCGGTGATTTACCAGCCGCTACAGCACTAGCACGGGCTAAACCATCAAAAGTGACAAAGCGATCGCCAGATATATTATAAATCTGTCCTATGGCTTGTTTATTGCCCAAAACCTGAGTCATTGCTAGTGCCAAGTCTTTTACATGTCCTAGCTGCGTAATATGCAAACCATTTCCAGGGATAGGAATGGGGCGATCGCGCACAATCCTATCAAAAAACCAGCCTTCTAACTCATTATAATTACGAGGCCCGTAAATATAAGTAGGACGAATGGAAGTAAAAGGTAATCCCAATTGAGTCAGATAAGCTTCTGTTTCATGTTTACCCTTATGCCGACTTTTAGGATCTACCTGATCGCCTTCTATATGGGGCAATTGATCGGATTTGAGATACACCCCCGCAGAACTCATATACACAAAATGTTGCACTCGTCCTTGAAAAATTTCTGCCAGTGGTTGAGTATCAGTAAGTTCCCGTGCGTTGTTGTCAAAAATGACATCAAAGCTTTCTTGTGATAACTTTGCTTTTAATTGAGTAGGGTCAGTGCGATCGCCTATAATTTGTCCTACTCCCTGTAAAGAAGGTGCTGGTCGATTTCCACGATTGAACAGCACCACCTCATGTCCCTGCTCCACTAGTAATTGAGTTAAATAGACACCAATGAACCGAGTACCACCCATAATTAGAATTCGCATAAATTCACCCTTTCTATATCAGTTGTTATTACAAGAGTAGGGAGTAGGGAGTGGGGAGTGAGGAGTCGGGTAGATGGAGGACATAATGCCCAATGCCCAATGCCCCATGCCCAATGCCCAATGCCCAATGCCCAATCTGAGGTTATCATCCATCTGGAACCTCTGAAAGAAAGATTGCGTCTTGTGTGCTAATCTGGGGCGCTTCCCGTTAATTAATCACAAAGGGAAATTTTTCAGTCGGAGTCTAAAAAAACTATCTTCAATTTTGAATTTTGAATTTTGAATTGTTTAGCTGTGCCCTTGAAATATGCTCTGGTTCATGAGTGGCTAACACCCAAAGCCACCGGTGGTTCCGAACTCGTTGTCCGAGAAATTTTGAATCACATTGATGCTGATTTGTATGCTTTAATCGATTTTGAATCCAGCAATAAAGAAAGTTATTTATATAAGCGTCAAATTGGCAAGACGTTTCTCCAAAACTTTCCTTATGCCCGCAACGGTATACAAAATTACTTGCCTTTGTGGCCTTTGGCAATTGAACAACTTGATTTGCGGCATTATGACGTAATTCTGTCTTCATCTCACGCTGTTGCCAAAGGAATCCTTACCACTCCCGAACAGATGCATATTTGCTACTGTCACAGCCCTATGCGCTATGCCTGGGACTTGACTTTTGATTATCTGCGCTACAGCAAACTGGGTAGTGGTTTACCTGGGTGGGTGACACGATATTTATTACATGGTTTGCGCCAGTGGGATGTACTGAGTGCCAATCGCGTTGATTACTTCATTGCTAACTCACAACATACGGCTCGGCGGATTTGGCGTTGCTATCGGCGAGAAGCAACAGTCATTTACCCACCAGTGAATATCGCAGAATTTCCATTTCTGTCTCAGAAAGAGGATTTCTACCTGACAGTTTCCCGATTAGTGAGTTACAAACAAATATCGTTGATTGTTAAGGCTTTTAATCAACTAAAACGACCACTAGTAATCATTGGTACAGGAGATGAAATGAAAAAGATCCGCGAGATCGCAAACTCTAATATCCAAATACTGGGATGGCAACCCGATAATGTGGTAAAAAAATATATGTCTAGGGCTAAGGCGTTTGTATATGCAGCTTGTGAAGATTTTGGGATTGCCCTAGTGGAGGCACAAGCCTGCGGTACACCAGTGATTGCTTACGGTGCTGGGGGGGCGCTCGAAACAGTGCGAGATATCCGCTCTTGTGTGGATACAGGGACAGGTATATTCTTCAAGACCCAAACAGAGGCGGCTTTAGTGGAGGCAGTAGAAAAGTTTGAAGTGTATGAGGGTTCGTTCAGTTCCGAGTATATGCGATCGCACGCCGCGCAGTTTTCACCGCAAATCTTTGCAGATCGTTATTTAGATTTTGTAAACAAATGCAACGAAAAAGACCGTTTTCCGAATGATGGTCTTGGTTAACGTCTGATTTTTTTTGGCTTTTGGCAATTTCCCCCCAGAAGCACATCATTTTGGCTTTAATATTGGGACTATGTGTGGTGTGGATTATTAAGGAGTATGATGACTGCCCAGAGCTCACTCCTCTCCGGCAAGCGAGGCGTACGGCAAGACACTAGAGCGTCTACGCGTACTTTCTTAAAACCCGGTCAAAAAACAAAGACGCCAAAAGTTAAACCCAAAGGTTTATCTTTTCAGGGTTTAAACGGAGAGTTTGCCAAACGACTGTTTGACATAGTGTTTTCGCTGTCGGTGTTAATTTTGTTCTTCCCTGTCTACTTAATCTTGTCCTTGCTGATTGCTCTTAGCTCAGAAGGCCCAATTTTTTACATCCAGGAACGGGTAGGAAAAAATTACAAAGCGTTTAATTGTATTAAATTCCGAACAATGGTAAGCAATGCAGACGAAATCCTCATGCAAATGATGGAAACATCGCCCGAATTGCGACAAGAATTTGAAAGCAGTTTTAAGCTGAAACAAGACCCCCGAATTACCAAAATAGGTCAATTTTTGCGAATTACTAGCCTAGATGAATTTCCCCAGTTCTGGAACGTTTTAAAAGGGGACATGAGTGTAGTCGGCCCTCGACCCTTAGTAGCAGAAGAACTGCCAAAATATGGTTGTTACATTGATGAAATTTTAACAATCCGTCCAGGAATTACTGGTTTGTGGCAGGTATCCGGGCGTAATGATATTCCTTACCCCCGACGAGTCCAAATAGATCTGCATTATGTCAAATTTAGGAATTTCTGGCTTGATTTACGGATCATCTTGAAAACTGTTGATGTAGTTATTCTGCCCAAAAATAACGGTGCATACTGAGTAAAGACTTAGGGTCGATTTTGTGGGGCAATTAATGCCCCTAAAAATCTAATCTTAGGTATCTAACATTTTATTCAGTCTTCACAAAACCAGAGATATATGAAATTTTGACTAAAAAAACAACGAATACGAAAATAATCTTCATCTATCTGGTACAAGAAAAATATACATACTTAAACAATGTTTGTCTATTTTAAGGTTTAACTTAATTGTTAAACTATTTTTTATTTATTAAGTATATTTATCTACGTAAAAAACCCTCATAAGAACAATAACTCGTAGGTTTCCCATTAGGAAATTTAGCGATTAGCTGCTAGGTTGTATCAGATTGACTGTAACTTTTTTAATCAAAGACAATAAGGGATAATTGAGCATGACGCAACAGAAGCGAGCGTTGATTACTGGTATCACTGGTCAAGATGGTTCATATTTGAGTGAGTTTTTGCTGGAACAAGGTTATGAGGTTCATGGCATCATTCGCCGGACTTCTACCTTCAATACAGACCGCATCGATCACATGTACGAAGACCCTCACAAAGATGGGGTGCGGTTGCTTCTTCACTACGGTGACTTGACAGATGGTACGACGCTGCGACGCATTTTAGAAGAAGTCAAGCCAGTAGAGATTTACAACCTCGGCGCTCAATCCCATGTCAGAGTAAGCTTTGATTCACCAGAATATACGGTGGATGCCGTAGGAATGGGTACGCTACGTCTGTTGGAAGCAATTCGAGACTACCAACACCGGACTGGAATTCAGGTGCGATTTTATCAAGCCGGTTCTTCAGAAATGTACGGTTTAGTACAAGCAATACCTCAGACTGAAACAACACCCTTTTATCCCCGCAGTCCTTACGCTTGTGCAAAAGTCTACGCCCACTGGCAAACTGTAAATTATCGTGAGTCTTACGATTTGTTTGCTTGTAACGGCATACTTTTTAACCACGAGTCACCACGACGAGGCGAAACCTTTGTAACCCGCAAGATTACTAGAGCCGTTGCTGGTATAGTTGCTGGTAAGCAGAAAAAGATTTACATGGGTAATCTAGACGCAAAGCGAGATTGGGGCTATGCAAAGGATTATGTGAAAGCAATGTGGTTGATGTTGCAGAAAGATCAACCAGACGATTACGTAATTGCTACTGGTGAAACCCACTCAGTGCGAGAATTTTTGGAACTGGCATTTAATTACGTAAATCTCAATTGGCAAGATTACGTAGAGTTTGATGAGCGTTACCTCCGTCCATCTGAGGTAGAATTATTGATTGGTGATGCTACCAAAGCACGTCAGAAGCTAGGCTGGAAACCATCAATAACCTTTGAAGAATTAGTTTCCTTAATGGTAGAAGCAGACTTACAAGCATTGGGTCACACTTCACCTAATGGACATGGTTCACAATTTCCATTAGATATTGCTACTGTTCGTCAAGAACTGGGCGCTTTGCACTTCTGATTTACACCACAGAGGATAAAAATATGACCGCCTTAGAACTAAAAAATCAACGAATTCTCGTCACTGGTGGGTCGGGATTTCTAGGTCGTCAGGTGATAGATCAACTGTGTAAAGCAGGGGCCGATCGTGAGAAGATTACAATAGTGCGATCGCGCGATTGCGATCTACGTGTTTGGGAAAATAGCCAACGGGCAGTTGATCAACAAGATATAATTATTCACTTAGCGGCTCATGTGGGTGGCATCGGTCTGAACCGCGAAAAACCCGCAGAGTTGTTTTACGATAACTTGATCATGGGTACGCACCTAATTCACGCTGCCTATCAAGCTGGAGTCGAGAAATTTGTTTGTGTTGGCACTATCTGCGCCTATCCTAAATTTACCCCAGTGCCATTTAAAGAAGACGATCTTTGGAATGGCTACCCAGAAGAAACCAACGCTCCCTACGGAATTGCGAAAAAAGCGCTTTTAGTCCAATTGCAATCTTACCGCCAGCAGTACGGTTTTAATGGAATTTACCTACTGCCAGTTAATTTATATGGCCCAGAAGATAACTTTGACCCTGGAAGTTCCCACGTTATCCCAGCGTTAATTCGCAAAGTTCACGAAGCCCAAATTAAGGGAGAAAAGAAACTCCCAGTTTGGGGTGATGGCAGTCCCACCCGCGAGTTTCTGTATTCAGAAGATGCAGCACGGGGGATTGTTATGGGGACTCAATTCTATAACGAATTGGAACCAGTTAACTTGGGAACGGGTTACGAGATATCCATCCTTGATTTAATAACTCTAATTTGTAAATTAATGGAGTTTAAGGGTGAGATTATTTGGCAAACTGATCAGCCTAATGGTCAACCCCGCCGTTGTTTGGATACTGAACGGGCAAAACAAGCCTTTAACTTCACTGCTCAAGTGGGCTTTGAGGAAGGGTTAAAAAATACCATTGAGTGGTATCGTCAACACGCTGCATAACGATGTATTAATTAATGTGGGATGTTATAAGCTGGGCGATGCCCAGCTTATTTGTTTGACGCTATAAATAATTTTCATGGACAAAGTTAATCATCAACTAAATAAAACAGAACTACGCCGCACTCTACTTAAAACCCGTCAATCAATGTCCGTTAAAGAATGGAGAGAAAAAAGCGATCGCTTATGCTCTCACTTACAAAACTCTACTTTATTTACCCAAGCAAAAACAATACTTGCTTATTTCAGCTTTCGCCAAGAACCTGATCTCAGTCCATTATTTGCAAACACCAAATACCGTTGGGGATTTCCTCGCTGCATTGATAAATCTATACATTGGCATATTTGGACACCTGGTGATTCTGTCAAAAATGGCACTTATGGCATTACTGAACCACACCCCGATGCTCCAATCTTAGATGCTACCGAAGTAGATTTGATTCTCGTCCCCAGTGTCGCTTGCGACTATCAAGGATATCGCCTGGGTTATGGCGGCGGATATTACGATCGCTTACTCAGTTTACCGCAGTGGCAGACAAAGCCGACTATCGGAATTCTCTTTGATTTTGCCTATTTGTCCCAAATACCTATTGAACCTTGGGATAAACCACTACAAGCTATTTGTACGGAAACCGGATTGACTCAAAAAGAAGGTTCGCATTCAGCATGACTCAATAATTGTTCGCGGAAATTGGCATAACTTGACGAACCCAGAACACAAGCGTCTCTTGTTTCAAATTCAGTCGTCAGGATTGAAAAGATGCAAATTTCTAGCTGCTGATGAACCAAAACCTCAGTTCCATCAATTTCTTCTAGAACTAGCGCACACCAGTTACTACTAATAAAATCTAAGTCAATCTCAAAAGGCAAATACTTTGTATTTTATCTTACTTTTACTGCGACGCAATGCCCAGATAGCTAGCTGACATCCTTCAGCACTGCTACCAATTTCTCAATATGTGCTACTTCATGAGTTGCCATCACAGATATTCTGATTCGACTTGTGGGCACTGTGGGAGGGCGAATCGCTGGGGCAAAAATACCAGCATCTCTTAGCTGTTTTCCAGCTTTGAGGGCATCTGTGGCATTAGGCAATTGAAAACACAATATGGGTGATTCAGAAGGCAGCAATTTTAAGTTAGGTAATTGTTGCAGCAAAGTTTTCAAGTAATCTATATTTCCCCATAATTGGGCACGATGTTGCGGTTCTTGTTGCACGATCTTGATTGCTGCTAAGGCTGCTGCTGTATCAGCAGGTGAAAGCCCAGTGGTATAAATCCAAGTGGGTGCGCGGTTCCGCAAAAAGTCAATTAAGGCGCTAGTTCCTGCCACATAACCGCCTAAACTACCCAAAGCTTTACTCAAAGTCCCAATTTGAATTAATTGCTTTCCTGTACACCCAAAATGCTCAACACACCCAGCACCAGTTTTTCCTAATACCCCAGTGGCATGAGCTTCATCGACTAGCAGCATACAGCTAAATTCATCAGCAAGATCCAACAGCGCGGGCAATGGACATAAATCGCCGTCCATGCTGAAGACTGTATCAGTAAGAATCAAACAGCGTCGGTAATTTTGCCGTTGTTGACTCAACTGAGTTTTGAGTACTTCAATATCACAGTGCGGATATTCCACAACTGCTGCACCGCTAAGAATCGCCCCATTTTTCAAACTGGAATGATTGTATTGGTCAGATAAAATTAAATCGCGCTTGCCCACAAGGGCGGTAATTGCACCCAAATTTGCTAGATACCCGGAACTAAATACCAAAGCATCTTCTGTTTGTTTGGTAGATGCGATCGCCTTTTCTAACTCCCCATGTAATTCTCGATGCCCACTGAGTAATCTAGAGCCAGTACTACCAGTACCAAATGCTGCGATCGCAGCATTTGCAGCTGCCATCAACCGCTCATCTCCAGCCAATCCCAAATAGTCATTACTGGCAAAGTTAATTACCTCTTGCCCAGCTAAAACCACCGTTGCACCCGGACGACCGTTGATAGCTTGTACCGAACGATACCAGTCTGCCTGATGAATTGTTGCTAAGGACTGTTCTAGCCAAGCATAAGGATCTGTGGGCATTGGGCATGGGGCATGGGGCATGGGGCATGGGGCATGGGGAATTGGAGGAGAGAATAACTAATGACTAATGACTAATGACTAATGACTAATGACAATTAAACTTGTTCGCTGCTGAGATGAGCGATCGCTTGTTTAATCCAATCTTCGACGTAGGCATCTTTGGGTAGGCCGATGTCTTCGCTGACTACATGCAGGGCGTGACTGACTTCATGGGCAGTATATCCCAAGGCAAAGAGAGTCATTTGCACCTCTTCGAGAATTCCTGGTGCTGGCCCGCCTGTGGCGACGAAGAACCCGGCTGATTTGCGCCACTCGACTAATTTGCTTTTCAGTTCCAAACAGATGCGCTCTGCGATTTTTTTACCCACACCTGGAGCCTGAATTAAGATTTGTGTATTGCCAGCGATAATTGCTTGGACTAAATCTGGTAGTTCCAGAGTGTCGAGGAGGGCGATCGCTAACGCTGCACCAATGCCTGTGACAGTCAGCAAGTGGCGAAATAAATCGCGTTCGGATGGTGAAGCAAAGCCATATAGGAACGGCACTTCTTCCCGAATTTGGAAATGGGTAAAAATTTGCGCCACTCCTCCCGATTCTGGTAACTGGTTTGCTAGGCGTTGGGGAACTTGCAAATCATACCCCAAGCCATTGACTTCCAGAGTCAGAACCACGCGATTAGCGCCAATTGTTTGGATACCAGCGACTATACCTTTTAAATAACTAATCATTACAAGAGACCAAAATAATTTAAGCCTTCAATAATTCCACCTGCACAAAAACTTTTTGCCAGGTAGCGGTGTGTAGCGGGATACTCATCATGCCATTGGAGTAACTCTTTTCGGGCATTCCCCACAATGATTCCCCGTTCGTTGCCTACAGCAAATAAAGCAATATCATTACCCGAATCACCACAGACAACTGTTTGTTCTGCTGCAAATTTCCACTTCTGGCGTAAAAACTGCATTGCCTGACCTTTATCGCTGCTATAAGGTACAATGTCAAGGTCAATACCGCTACTGTAGATTAACTTTACATTTAATTTAGATTTCTGCAACTCTGCTTCAAGTTGTGGTAGAACATTCGCAGATGCTTCTTGTTCTAAAAAAAAGCTTACTTTGAAAGGACGCTGTTCTGAATCTGGTTGCCGAACTAACTCACGGTATTTCTGGGTAATAGATAATACAGTTTCCCGTTCCCATCCCGGAGAGATAATTTCTGACCAATGTGAGTCTGGTGTATCAGTACCATCAAGGTAAATTTCTGTACCTACAGAAAGAACGAGGGCATCCGGTTGCAAAAGGTTTTTTTGAGATTGGAGTTCTTTGTAAAGTACAGGCGATCGCCCGGTAGAATAAACAATTTTAGTGCCGTATTCTTGGCGATGTCTTTTCAGCAGTTGATTGAGTTCTGCTAAAGCGCTGTCATCGCCTACGGTTCGATACACGAGGGTGTCATCCAAGTCAGTTACAAAAAGAAATTTAGCCATAACCACCTCTTTTGCCAGCTTTACCATCAAAAAGTTTATGTCCTTTTTGCACTTATCTAGCAACGCCCCACAACTGCTCATCAATTGATCTGCTCAGTCCTTACGCTGTAATGCGTCCAATGAAACACGAGAAAGCTTACTCTGTAAGCTTCAGGATGGGCTTTTATTTGGATACAACTGAATTTTTTGTGCCTACTATAATTTCATTACAACGATTGTTGCAATGACTTAAGCATTGCTTATAAATGAAAGAACAATTGTTGCAAAGTATGAAACATTTGTGATAATTGCTTATATACTTTCTGTAAATACTTAAGCATTGCTTATAAATGAAAGAGCATTTGTTGCAAAGTATGAAACATTTGTAATAATTGCTTATATACTTCCTGCAAATACTTAAGCATTGCTTATCAAAGTCTAAGCATTTGCTGCAAACGCTCAAACTTTGACAACTAGTATTTGAATTTGAGCGGTGTCAACGACGGGCTATTTGACATCGCTATTTGACTCATAGTTGGTAATGATAGCTTGAGAAAGTGAATGTGAAGCGATTTTCTACAGCACTCTAGCAAACATGACAAAATTTTTAACGTATTCAGAAGGCGTATGAGTAATATCGATAAACATTGGGAGAAGTTAAAGTAGAACCAGATTTACAGTACAGTTGCCCACCAGATGTCACTAACTGACAAAGAGTTATTTTTTAACAATACCTTTGCCAAATCAAAAAATGCCTTGATTCGTAGGTTGGATTGGGTTATTTCGGCGATCGCTAGTTCAATTCTCATAAAATCAAAGGCGGGCATCATTTCAAGCTATGCGATCGCCTAAAAGTTATTGATGAATAGCGATCGCTTATTTGTTCTTTAATAGCTGTGAAGCTTGAATTTGCGATCGCCCCTGGAGTTAGCAAAGTCTATTTACCAGAGGGAAGCTTTAGTTCTATGCCTAATTTGCTCCCTATTTCCAGAACATTGTTTGTAAAATCTGTCATACCTGCGATCGGGGCAGCAACTACACTAGCAGCAGTTAGTAAAGCTACTAGACGCTTTTTAAGTTTGGGTAAATTGCGTTCTTTTTCTGGCTTTTGAATTTCTACTTCTACATCATCAATATCAATGATGATGCCTTCGCGGTCATCTTGCGGGAATTGGGCGGCAGTTTGGCGTAGGTTGCCGATCAGTTGCAGAATTTCGCTGATGTTTGCGCCGCTTGTTTGGGTGAAGTTAGAGGCTTGCTGTCTGGCGTTGTCTTTGACTTCGTTGGCAAAGATGCCGATATTTGCGCCTTGAAGGTTGTTTGTGTTTTCTGTCATGGGTTTAAAATCTCCTTGCTGATTGTGATTGTAAATCTTGTTGACAATTGTAAAGCGATCGCCTTCTGGATCGCCTTTTGGTATTTTTTGACGCGATTCTAGTGATTCGTAGCCATCTAAAAGTGGACGCAGATCGAGTTTAAGCTTGAGTTCACCAATAACTTTATGGGTTTCTCCCATCACTTCGAGTCCGAGTAGTTCTGAGTATTTGAGCGTGTGTTTGGGGTGATTGGGGACGGGAACCAATTCGGTGATTTCGAGATTGGGAAGACTTTTGTGGATTTTTTGGAAGACATCGCGGAGAATGCCGAGAAATGAGCGGCGGGTTTCTTTGCGTCCGCTAATGGTGATGAAGATTTTTTTGTCTTCGGGATCGGCTTTGATCCGAGCGATGTTGTAGGTTTCGTTATTTTCTTGATATTGCAACATTACACCACTACGCCAATAGATTTGGTTATGGATTTTTTCGTGGCTGATGACGATGAAGCGGGAGATGATGCTTTCGGGGAGAACTTTGTAATGGTATTGAAATTCCAGGGTTTCGCCTTGGAGTTCTGTTTCGTCTGGTTGGTCTTTGGGCAAAAGTCCCGGAATCAGGAATTGTGCTGGTTTACAATCTAATTCAAAGCAAAGCTCAAATTCTTTCATCAGCCCGATTAAATACTCGTGACGCTTGGTGGGGTAACGCTCTGGATTGAGGATGCGGGTGAGATCGTCGGGGGTGAAAATGCCCTTGGTTTTAGTTTTGAGGTTTTCATCGCTCAGGAGGGCGTAAATACCTTCTGTCACCCAGTTGGGTTTGAGGACGTTGGTATCTTTGAGGATGGGATGATCGCGGAAGTTGAGAACTAAGCCGAGTCGATGCAGCAAGTCGATGAGTTGCTCTTGGTTTTGTTCTTCGGGAATCTTCTTGTCGTAGCAGATGCCGATATAGGAGTTGTAGCTGATGAAGTCTTCAGTCATGGATTCGAGTTTTTGTTTAACCTCAAACCATGTCAGGGGTAAAAGGTCGTAGACTTCTTTGAGGTTGGCGACTTGCTCCAAAATAGCGGTGCGAAGTTCATCAATGCCGATATTGTCTTGACAGGAGGTTTCGATAATGTCTTGGATATTAGGATATTTTTCGCGTAATGCCTTGCGGTTGATGTCAAAGGGTTGTTCGTCTTTTTTGTTGCCAACGATAATCACGGGGGACTGTCCGCCGAAGCTTTCGATTAGTTTCAGCCAATATTCGATGCGGTTTTCTTCTTCGCTGGTGCGACAATTACAAACGAGGAGATAGAGGCTGCGCTTAGTCAGAAAAAACTGATGGGTGGCATGATAAATTTCCTGTCCGCCAAAGTCCCAAACATTCAGGCGGATGTCTTTGCTATTGACCTGCACGTTCCAAGTTTCTACATTGAGTCCGTCGGTTTGGGGTTGATTTTTATCATATTCATTGCGGATTAGTCTCTTAATGAGGGATGTTTTGCCGACGCTACCTTGTCCGATGAGTAAGAGTTTGGCTTCGTTGAGTGGACGCACGTCACTGCTTCGGAGTAATTGCAAGTAATTGAAAATGTCTTTAACTGAACCAACATTATCAGAAGATCCTAAAATCTCTGGTGAAATAGGAAGCGGATTTCCCCGTAAATCTAGTGTTTCCAATTCCAGCAAACTTTCGATCGCCTCTGGAATCTCGGTAATTTGGTTGCCACTGAGGTGAAGCTGCGTCAGATTGGTTAATTTAGCGATCGCCTCTGGAATCTGGGTTATTTGGTTGTTATGGAGGAAAAGATCCGTCAGATTGTTTAAATTAGCGATCGCCTCTGGAATCTGGGTTATTTTGTTGGAACTGAGGATAAGCTGCGTCAGATTGGTTAATTTAGCGATCGCCTCTGGAATCTGGGTTATTTTGTTGGAACTGAGAAAAAGCTGCGTCAGATTGGTTAATTTAGCGATCGCCTCTGGAATCTGGGTTATTTGGTTGTAACTGAGGTCAAGCTGCGTCAGATTGGTTAATTTAGCGATCGCCTCTGGAATCTGGGTTATTTCGTTGGCTCTGAGGTGAAGCTCCCTCAGATTGTTTAAATTAGCGATCGCCTCTGGAATCTGGGTTATTTGGTTTAAACTGAGGAGAAGGGTAGTCAGATTGGTTAATTTAGCGATCGCCTCTGGAATCTCGGTTATTTGGTTGTTATGGAGGAAAAGATCCGTCAGATTGGTTAAATTAGCGATCGCCTCTGGAATCTGGGTTATTTTGTTGGAACTGAGGAAAAGCTGCGTCAGATTGGTTAAATTAGAGATCGCCTCTGGAATCTGGGTTATTTGGTTGGAACTGAGGTCAAGCTGCGTCAGATTAGTTAAATTAGCGATCGCCTCTGGAATCTGGGTTATTTCGTTGGCTCTGAGGTGAAGCTCTCTCAGATTGGTTAATTTAGCGATCGCCTCTGGAATCTGAGTTATTTCGTTGGCTCTGAGGTGAAGCTCCCTCAGATTGGTTAATTTAGCGATCGCCTCTGGAATCTGGGTTATTTGGTTGTCACTGAGGTGAAGCTGCGTCAGATTGGTTAATTTAGCGATCGCCTCTGGAATCTGGGTTATTTGGTTGTCACTGAGGTGAAGCTGCGTCAGATTGGTTAATTTAGCGATCGCC
>NZ_JBALDM010000058.1:0-278795 GCF_036917435.1 Nostoc sp. | reverse complement strand
AATGGGTATGCCGAAATAACAAATGGGTATGCCGAAATAACAAATGGGTATGCCGAAATAACAAATGAGTATGCCGAAATAACAAATGAGTATGCATAGCCTGCACTTTTTTCTACGAGACGCTGTGCGTAGCTTGCTTCCACGTTCTTGGAGCGTCTCGTAGAGAAGTGGTAAGCTGTTCCACATTTAACTTGCATAATTAGGGCGCTCATATTGCCCACCCCACAATAGTTGTATTAATTTTAGATATGCAAACTAAACGAAGGTTATGACAACTCAAACACTAGGATTGGAACAAAACCTCTATGACTATTTACTATCAGTGTCTCTCCGAGAACCAGAGATTTTAACCCAATTGAGGCAAGAAACAGCCCAGCATCCAGTCGGAAGAATGCAGATAGCTCCCGAACAGGGGCAATTTTTGGCGTTACTAGTACAGTTGTTAGGAGCTAAGAAAACTTTGGAAGTTGGGGTATTTACAGGTTATAGTTCCCTGGTGGTGGCATTGGCGTTACCAAGTGACGGTAAGGTGGTAGCTTGTGATGTGAGTGAAGAATTTACAGCGATCGCTCGGCGTTATTGGCAGCAAGCTGGAGTGGCGGATAAAATTCAACTGCACATTGCCCCAGCTTTGGAAACTTTAGATCGGTTACTGGCAACAGGAGAGGCCGAAACCTTTGATTTTGCTTTCATCGATGCAGACAAGAGCAACTATGATGCTTATTATGAGCGATCGCTGCAATTAGTGCGGCCGAGGGGACTGATTGCCATCGATAATGTTCTCTGGTCAGGTAGGGTTGGCGACCCCCAAGTGCAAGATAATAGAACTAAAAAGATTCGTGCCTTTAATCAAAAGCTCCATCAAGACGCGCGAGTTAGTCTGAGTTTAGTTGCGATCGCAGATGGTTTGACTCTGGCACTAAAGAAGTAATGTCTTGGAATCTTCATTTATCTATCTGTTACGAACGCAGAAGCTTCCGTGGTATCACTTTTACAAAAAATAGTCGTTCTATAATAATGCTCCGCACAAAACTATGCAGCAATAACGCCGTAAGAGCGTAGGTTTTGGTAGTTAGGATGGGATTTAATTAGAGTCGGCGAAAGTCATAACCTTATACAAAAAGAATTCCAATCCTGTTACTAGGGTGTATATTCTCAGCTTTTGCTCCATTTGGAATGGTAGGTTGATTTCTGCGCGCGGTGTACTATTTATCTTTCCCTCGCTAATTTTCACTTAATCCAATTTAGATATTTACTCGACAAATGAGTAAGTAAACCCCAAATGCAAAATCAAAATTCACCTCCAAAGTCCCTCTCCCGTGCTGAAAGCAGCGTTATGGGAAAAGCACTTCGCGATCAAGTACCGAGATCGAGCCACGGGGAATGGCTGCCATTGCCAAATCGTCCCGATCCTCTTGCACTGCTAGAGGAATCTAACCAAGGAAGATTGTTAGAATTAGTGCCCATTAGGTACGGACGAATGCTGGCATCTCCTTTTACATTTCTGAGGGGAGCAGCAAACATTATGGCATCCGATCTGGCTGAAACTCCCAAGACTGGAATTAAAGTTCAGACTTGTGGAGACTGCCATTTGTCTAACTTTGGTGGGTATGGCACTCCAGAAAGGAATCTTGTCTTTGATGTTAATGACTTTGACGAAACCCTTGCGGCCCCCTGGGAATGGGATGTTAAGCGTTTAGCCTCCAGCATTGTGGTAGCAAGTCGATACCTCAAACTTTCAGATAAAATCAGTCGGGCGGCGGCGATCGCGGCGGTTCAATCCTACCGAGAACATCTGCATGAGTATGCACAAATGACTGTGCTGGAGGCATGGTATGACCATATTGGGGTAGAATCCCTACTCAGCTTTACTTCGCACGCCAAAGAACTGAAGAAACTCAAAAGTGAAGTAAGCAAAGCAAAGGCGTTGAAGCCTGTCTTGGAACTGCATAAATTGACTAAAACGGTGAACGGACACCGCCGTTTTATTGACAATCCTCCCTTAGTATTCCATGAGTCACCGGAAGACCCTCTGGCATTAGAGATGTTATCTGTTTTCCATAAATATCGGAAAACTCTCCGAGAGGATGCGCGGATTTTACTAGACCAATATCACCTTGTTGATGTAGCGATGAAGGTGGTAGGGATTGGTAGTGTCGGTACGCGCTGTGGTGTTGCCCTCCTGGTGGCTGAGGATAATGATCCTTTATTCTTGCAAATCAAGGAAGCTCGTCCTTCAGTACTGGAACCTTATGTAGGGAAAAGTACTTACGAGAACCACGCCCAAAGGGTTGTAGTGGGGCAGCATCTGATGCAAGCATCCAGCGATATCTTCCTTGGTTGGACAAGGGGTGATAGTGGACACGATTTTTACCTGCGGCAGCTCAGAGATATGAAAACTTCTGTCGAGATTGAGGGAATGTCGCAGACGGATCTATGTGGCTACTCCCATTTATGTGGTTGGGCGCTAGCACGGAGTCATGCTCGTTCGGGGAAACGATGCATGATTAGCGGGTATCTCGGTCAAAGTGATACCTTCGATCAGGCGATCGCTAATTTTGCAGTTGCTTACGCCGACCAGAACGAGCAGGATTACAAAAAGTTGGTTGCTGCTGTAGAGGCAGGACAGATCAAGGCTATTCAGGAATAGGAACGAAGAAATTGAGTGTAAAGACAACGCCACATCCAGTTAAAAAGCGATTTCGCCTGTTTCAAGGCATTTTACCTTTAAGACCCTCCACTATCAGCAATGATATGATTGCAGGCATTGTACTGGCGGCACTGGGCATTCCTGAAGTGATGGGATATACAAAGATTACTGGAACACCAATTGCCACAGGTCTTTACACACTCATCCTGCCAGCTTTAGTGTTTGCTGTTTTTGGGTCTTCGCGCCATCTGGTTGTCGCCGCCGACTCAGCGACTGCGGCGATTTTGGCGGCTGGACTGTCAGGCTTGGCACCGTTGGGTAGTTCCCAATATTTAGCTTTAGCCGAATTAGTCGCCATTCTAGTCGCTGGACTGTTGCTTGTAGCACGCCTATTTCGGCTTGGTTTCCTGGCGGACTTTCTATCACGTACCGTCTTGATTGGTTTTTTGACTGGGGTGGGAATTCAGGTAGCGATCGCTCAATTAGCTGGATTACTAGATATTAAAAGTGGAGGATCTAATCCCATCCAGCAAATCATCAGTGCGATCGCAGGTTTACCTCATGCTAACCCATTGGCGATCGCTATTTCTGTAGCTGTGCTGATGACGATTAAGCTATTCGAGAGATTTCTCCCCAAATTCCCAGGAGCATTGTTGGCTGTAGTGGTTGCGATTATTACTAGTTGGATGTTTAACTTTGCTAGTCGGGGAATCACGGTCGTCGGAACTGTTCCTAGTGGGTTGCCTTCCTTTGGTTTACCAACAGTTAGTTTGAGTGAAATTCCGCAAGTATTGGGAATTGCCTTTTCCTGCTGTATTGTGATTATTGCCCAAAGTGCCGCTACATCACGTGCCTATGCCTTTCGCTACGGCGAAAGCTTTCAAGAAAACGTCGATCTTGAAGGTCTTGCAGTAGCTAATCTCGCGGCTGGATTGACTGGTACATTTGTGGTCAATGGCAGCCCGACCAAAACTGAAATTGTGGATACTGCCGGAGGACGCAGCCAAATCGCCCAACTTTCCACAGTAGTCGTCGTCTTAATAGTCATCCTCTTTTTAACTCAGCCCATCAGCTACCTACCTAATGCAGTTTTAGCCGCAATTGTCTTCTCAATCGGACTCAAATTGATTGATATTAAAGGAATGTTGGCGATCTTCAAAACCCATCTCGAAGAATTTTATCTTGCCGTCATCACTGCGGCTACGGTGGTTTTTGTGGGAGTTAAAGAGGGTATTGTTTTAGCAATTATGTTGTCACTAATCTTACATGTGCGCCATAGTTATCGACCCCATTCAGCTATTATCATTCCTGGTGAAAATAAATTTTGGCAGCCAATTCCCGTGCAGATGGGTACTGTATCAGCACCTGGTCTAATTATTTATCGATTTAGTCGAGACCTGTTTTATGCTAACGCTAGCTTCTTTTCAGAGGAGATTCAAAGCCTAGTAAAAAATGCCTTACCACCAGTGCAGTGGTTTATTTTAGAGGCAAGAGCAATTACTCAAATCGATTACTCCGCATCCCAAACGGTTTGCGATGTTGTCAAGGAATTATCGATTCAGAACGTAACTTTTGTTGTGTCTGGTCTCTCACCAGAGGTAAAAGCACAGTTTGATCGCGATGGATTAACAGATTTAATCAGTGCTAATCGTTTTTTTTACCACTTAGAAGACGCATTAGCGGCTTTCCATGAAGTCATCCACGACTGATGTATATATCTAGTCCGGTGAAGTCAAAATCTCAGATGTCGCTTTTAATCTCAACCCCAGTCATGAGATCCATCAACACCCCCCTAAGTTCCAGACGATGACGCATAAGCCAGGATGTTGAATGATTACTCCAATTAGTACAAATGGCCAAGCTGGAGGGGTCATAGTCTAAACGGTGGCTGAAGATTAGCTCTATCTCTGACTGTGTTAGAAAGAAGGCGCGTCCGTGTCGATTTATTTCCATCGTCAGACTGTAAACCCTTTAACCCACAGCGTACACCCGATCTAAACCCCAGCGATCGCCTTTTCTACGTCTTTTGATACAAATTTATTTAATTTTGAGAGATTAATGAGATATTAAGTTTAAAACTAATTCAGATAGAAACTTATGACAACCGAGCAAGAGCTTCAATCTCTTTTTAATACCTTAGATAGCGATCAAGACGGCAAAGTATCCATTAACGATCTTTTTTTCAGTCCTGGCTTAAGTGCAATCATTTCATCAGAAACAAATACCAGTAGTCCCCAGGAATTACTAGTAAATTATGATTCAGACAAAGACGGTAGTATTACCTTTGAAGAATTAAAGCAAGCAGTTGAGAAAGCAAATAATTTAAACTAGCAACCCAATCCCTAACACCCAATAGCGAATGGCACGCAAGATTTTGGCAAATCCATAAGTCACAAGGCTTTTGGGTGTAGGGGTTGCAAGGTTAAAAATTAGATTTGAATCAAGATCCAAACAAGTTGATCCACGTTATAATTTTCCCCTACCACCATGCAACCCCCACACCTCTACACCCATGCCTAGCAAGGCTTTCATGTTTTCAAACGTGCCATTTGGTTATATCCAGTAAACCAAAAACTTTTAAAAACAACGTCAAAAAAGGGTTTCAGGCATCGGAAATTAAGAGTATTCACCATTGGTTTTAAAGGAATCTTAGAGCGATCGCTTACGCTAGAAATCGCCGCCCTCTTCAACTCCTACATGGCCTCGTCAGACCCTCTCCAAGGAACCCCTGGCGTGAGAAACTGCAACAGATGTATATTATTAATAGACCAAAGTAGATAAATATATCTACTAATTGTTTAACCTTTAGTATCCGTGGAAGATATTCTGCAAGCAGTAGAAAGAATTCTGCAAGACAAGCCTCTTGCTTCTATTCAGTGCTTTGTACTCTCTCAATCGTGGTTAGGTAAAACTTACGGTGAAATGGCAGAGGAATCAGGCTATCGTGACAATTATATTAAGGAAGTTGGCTCTGAGTTGTGGCAAGACCTTTCCACAGCGCTGGGAAAAAAAATCACGAAAAAAAATCTGCATTTGGCTTTGAAGAAATACGTGCAAGACAAAATAGGTGATGGGGATAATCAGAATCAACAGGAGTTCAGTGAAGAATCTAGGTTAGAAATGGTTTCTCGAAACTTATTTTCAGCTAGCAAGATTGAATTTCCTAGCGGCCCCGTACCACTGAGTTCTCCTCTTTACATAAATCGCCCTCCACTAGAAGAACTTGTTTGTAACGAGATTTTATACCCTGGTTGTTTAATCCGAATTAAAGCACCTAGAAAGACAGGAAAAAGTTCACTGCTAAACCGGATGATTGCTTCTGCTAGAGAGCAAGGTTATCAAATTGTTTATCTGGACTTTCAAGAAGCCGATGAAGACATTTTTGCTTCTCTTGATAAATTTTTGCGTTGGTTTTGTGTCAATGTCAGCAGACAGTTAAATCTCCTTCCCTGTCTAGATGATTTTTGGGATATAGAAATGGGCAGCAAGGTAAGCTGCAAAATCTATTTTGAAGCATATCTGCTGCAATATATCGATCATAATCCTCTAGTTTTGGCTTTGAATGAAGTTCATCGAGTTTTTGAACATCCGAATATTGCCCAAGACTTTTTGCCAATGCTGCGATTTTGGCACGAACAAGCAAAGCAGGATGAAATCTGGCAAAAACTACGGATGGTGGTAGTTCACACCACAGAAATCTATATTCCACTCAAACTCAATCAATCGCCTTTCAATGTCGGGATAACAATTACGCTGTCACCGTTTACTCTCAATCAGGTACAAAATTTAGCATTGCGTTATGGACTAAATTGTGCAGCAGGCTCCGAAGGGGCAAAACGCCTTGCACCCTTACAAGCAATGGTAGGAGGACATCCCTATTTGGTGAACCTAGCGCTATATCATCTCTGTCAGCAGGAAACGAGATTAGAGGTATTACTAGAAACCGCATCTACACCAGTAGGAATTTACAGTCAGCATTTACGAGAACTGTTGAGCCTACTGCAAAAAGAACCAGAATTAATGTCAGCGATGCAGCAGGTAATTGCAACCGATGAAAAAGTAGAACTAGACGCGATCGCTGCTTACAAATTAGAAAGTATGGGTTTGGTTAAACTCAACGGGAATCAAGCTCAAGTTATGTGTGAGTTATATCGCCTTTATTTTAGCCAACAACTTGGAAAGCACTGAGAGTAATAACGAGAACTAATTTAAAATTTTTATTACTTACGCAAAACTTCAGCTAAAACCTTTATTCTCAGGTAGGGGCAATTCATGAATTGCCCCTACCGCGTGTGGTTTTGCGTAAGTACTAATTTTAAATCAAATGAACAATTATCGATACCAAGTTGGCGGCACTTTAACCAGTGATGCTCCTACCTATGTTGAACGCAAAGCGGATGTAGAATTTTATGAAGCCTTAAAACAGGGTGAATTTTGCTACATCCTAAGCAGTAGGCAAATGGGCAAATCTTCACTTATGGTAAAAACAAAGCATCGCTTGCAACAAGAAGGTTTTAAATGTGTCACCGTTGATATGACTAATATTGGTTGCGAAAATATAACTCCAGAACAGTGGTATAAGGGAGTTGTAGGCGATTTATGGTTGGGTTTTAAACTGTTAGAAAAAGTAAATTTAAAAACATGGTGGCAAGAACAAAATGATATTTCTTTGATTCAGAAACTCAGTCGGTTCATTTCAGAAATTCTGTTAGCTCAGTTTCCTAACGAAAAACTATTTATTTTCATTGATGAAATTGATAGTATTCTCGGACTCGATTTCTCTGTTGATGATTTTTTTAGCTTGATTCGTTTCTGTTACAATCAACGAGCAATTGATCCAGAGTATGAACGGATTACATTTGCAATTTTTGGTGTTGCTACACCTTCAGACTTAATTTTATATCAAAATCATATTACACCGTTTAATTTTGGTAAAGCCATACGAGTAAATGGTTTTACATTTGAAGAAGCTCAAACACTATCGTTAGGACTAGATATTAAAGACAATCATCCCCATAAAGTTTTGAAAGAAGTATTATTTTGGACAAAAGGGCAACCATTTCTTACTCAAAAACTGTGTGGGCTACTTGTCAGTTTATCTCAAGATGATATAGGTAGAACGCTAAAAATTCCCCCTGGCGCAGAAGAATTTTGGATTGAAAATGTGGTGCGATCGCACATCATCGATCAATGGGAATCACAAGATGAACCAGAGCATTTACGAACAATTCGCGATCGCATCCTCAGAAATGAAAAAATTGCCGCCAGATTGCTAGGAATTTATCAGCAAATCCTCCAAGGGGTTGAAGTAACAGCCGACGATAGTCGAGAACAAGTAGAATTGTTGTTATCTGGTTTGGTAGTCAAAAAGCAAGGTTTTCTCCAAATCAAAAACCGAATTTATCAAGAAGTTTTTAATTTAGAATGGGTTGGAAAAAAATTAGCTTACTTGCGCCCCTACTACGAAATCTTCAATGCATGGATAGCCTCAAAGGAAAAAGATGAATCTCGTTTATTACGCAGACAAGCCTTGATTGATGCCCAAACCTGGGCACATGGCAAAAGCTTGAGCAACTTAGATTATCGATTTCTGGCTGCTAGTGAAGAATTAGATCGGCGAGAAATGCAGCAAGCATTAGAAGCTGAACGCGCTAAAGAAGTTGAAGCAAGACTTGCAGAACAACAAAAAAGGCTGGCTCAACAAAAGAAAACCGCCA
This sequence comes from Nostoc sp., assembly GCF_036917435.1. Classification (GTDB taxonomy): domain Bacteria; phylum Cyanobacteriota; class Cyanobacteriia; order Cyanobacteriales; family Nostocaceae; genus Nostoc. Next base: position 270,428 of record NZ_JBALDM010000058.1, on the reverse strand, counting down.
AAATAGTGACTTTTTTGCTAGTAGGTATGACAATCAAGTTGGTGATTTCTATAGTGTGGGGAGTGTCGCTTTTACGAAAAATTGATGCTTTAGAATCACAGTTAAAATGTAAGCAGCTACAGCATCACGAAAGAGTATTGAAGAAGAATTCAGAATAATTTCATAATAAAGGGTTTTAGGCTATGTTGCTGAAAGCAGTGCGATCGCCAACAGAAACGCAAGTCTTGGCAAAGCTGCTGAAGATGTGAGTAAAATGCTGATATCTTTAATAACTACTCACGCAGACAGCCTCCGAAAAAGCGATCGCTTATTTATGATAATTGATTTAGTTCTATAAGTTAACATGAGTTAAACGAAACTAAAAAAGCAATTTGTGTAAAAATTGTAAGTTGTATATTACAAATCCTGTTATCAATATGAATAATTAAGAGGATGAAGCAATTGAGTAATCTAGATAAAGTTTTAGATGCGGCAATGGAGTTGCCTTTAGAGCAACAAGAAATGCTGGTACAAATTCTCAAGAACCGAATTATTGAAAGTCGGCGAGATGAAATTGCATCAGATGCAGCAGTTTCCATTGCTGAATTCCAAGCAGGTAGGCTCAAAGTTCAGACTGCTAGTGAAGCAATTCAAGAATTACGGGAATATCTCAATAACCCAAGTGCTGCCGATGTATAAGTTGGTTATCAAGTGCAATAGCTCATTTTCCAAGCTAATGTAGTGCGCTAGCCGATCTTGTAGGTTGGGTTGAGTACCGACACAAAATAATAAAATTATACCTAATTTATTTTCCCAATAACTCAAAGAAAGTTTCCTTATCTATACCAATATCCCGAATCATACCCATTAGAGTCCCTTCTTTTAGGTCTTTTCCCGAATGAATAGGAACAACAACCCTTTGTCCATGAGTATCTTTGTAAATAGCATGACTCCCCTTTTGACGGTCAAGATAAAAACCTAAATTTTCGATGATTTTGATAAATTCTTTAGCTTTGACACTGGGAAAATTACTCATACCAAGATACTTAATGGCTTAACAATTAAATCATCTCTAGGAATTAACTGATTATCAGCCCTTAAACTTTCAATATATAATTCAATCGCTTCTGTAATATTCTCGATGGCCTCTTCAAAAGAATCTCCTTGAGAATGACAACCTTTTAAAATTGGACAAAAAGCGTGATAACCTCCATCAGATTCTTTTTCCAGAAGAACTGTGTAATTGTAAATTTGTTTATTATTGTTGTCCATATATTTTCAATTTATCTACGATTTACCTACTTTTACCTCAGCATAATTTCATAATAAAGGGTTTTAGGTTATGTTGCTGAAAGCAGTGCGATCGCCAACAGAAACGCAAGTCTTGGCAAAGCTGCTGAAGATGTGAGTTAAAATGCTGATATCTTTAATAACTACTCACGCAGACATCCCCCGAAAAAGCGATCGCTATGCTTCAGTATCCCCATCTCGAACAAGCGCTAAAATATCACTTCGGTTACGACCAATTCCGCCCTGGACAACGGCAAATTATCGAAGATGCGCTGCAAAATCGAGATTTAATGGTTGTGATGCCGACTGGTGGGGGAAAATCTTTGTGTTTTCAGCTACCAGCGTTGTTAAAAAATGGACTAACTGTGGTAGTGTCGCCGTTAATTGCTTTGATGCAAGACCAAGTAGAAGCACTGCGAAATAATAATATTAACGCCACATTTCTTAATAGCAGCTTGAATGCTTACCAAGTGCGATCGCGCGAAGAAGCCATTCTCAACGGTAAAGTAAAATTACTATACGTCGCCCCTGAACGTCTCCTCAGTGAAAGGTTTCTCCCATTTATTGATTTAGTTAAAGAAAAAATCGGTATTTCTAGCTTTGCTATTGATGAAGCGCACTGCGTTTCGGAATGGGGGCACGATTTTCGTCCAGAATATCGCCAGTTAAAATCTCTTAGAAAACGCTATCCTGATGTTCCTACCGTCGCCCTCACCGCCACAGCAACCGATCGCGTCCGTAGCGATATCATTCAACAATTAGGACTAAAGCAACCAAGCATCCATCTTGCCAGTTTTAATCGTGAAAATCTTTATTACGAAGTTCGTCCTAAAACGAAATATGCTTACGCTGAATTATTAGAACTAATTCGAGAAACTGAAGGTTCGACAATTATTTATTCTTTAACTCGTAAAAAAGTTGATGAGCTTACTTTTAAACTACAAAATGATAAAGTTATTGTTTTGCCTTATCATGCCGGATTAAATGATGAGGAACGTAGTAGTAATCAAACGCGATTTATTCGAGATGATGTCCGGGTGATGGTGGCAACAGTCGCCTTTGGGATGGGAATTAATAAACCCGATGTGCGGCTGGTAGTTCACTTTGATATGCCCAGAAATATCGAAGGTTATTATCAAGAATCGGGTCGAGCCGGTAGAGACGGAGAACCATCTCGCTGTACAATCTTTTTCAGCTTTAGTGATGTTAAAACAATTGAATGGAGTATCGATCAAAAAACTGATCCTCAAGAACAGTTGATTGCTAAACAACAACTGCGGCAGATGATCGATTACGCTGAAGGCACTGATTGCCGGCGAACGATTCAACTGGGTTATTTTGGCGAAAGGTTTCCTGGGAATTGCGGTAACTGTGACAATTGTCGTCATCCCAAACCAATGCAAGACTGGACAGTTGAAGCTATGAAGTTTCTATCTTGTGTGGCGCGTTGCAAAGAAAGATTTGGGATGTTACACATAATTGATGTGTTGCGAGGGGCAAAAAAAGACAAAATTCTCCAGTACGAACACGATAAACTTTCTACCTACGGTATCGGTAAAGATAGAACTCTAGATGAATGGCGAATGTTGGGGCGATCGCTGTTACATCAAGGGTTAATAGAACAAACTAGCGATGGTTACTCAGTTTTAAAACTAAATGCCTCAAGTTGGCAAGTAATGCGAAAACAACGTACAGTTTCGCTAGCTGTAACCACAGTTCAAAAGATTAGCTGGGAACAGGGGAGTGAAAAAGCAGAAGTTGCAGAGATATTATTACAGAAGTTGCGATCGCTACGCAAACAATTAGCTGATGAACAATCTGTACCACCTTATGTCATTTTCCACGATTCCACTTTAAAAGTGATGGTACAGGTACAACCCCAAACCTTAGCTGAATTTGCCAAACTTTCTGGTGTAGGTAGTCACAAACTCGCTCAATATGGCGAAAAGTTTATTACAGAAATTCGTGCCTACCGCCAAGAAAAAGGTTTGCAAAATAAATCTGTTACTCCCGCTTCCGTATCATCTCCCAACTCACCTTCTTATACCGAATTACAGACATTACAATTACATCAACAAGGTTTAAACATTGCTCAAATTGCCCAAAAACGCAACCTAAGTCCGGCAACAGTTAGCAATCATTTAGACAAACTAATGGAGAAAAATCAGCCAGTTGATTTAAATAAATTAGTACCTCTAGAACATCAACAAAAAATTTGGCAAGTTTTAGAAGTACTTGGTGATATTTCTCTGACTCCCGTTAAAGAACAACTAGGTGAAAGCTATACTTTTGATGAAATTCGCTTAGTACGGGCTAAGTGGCGGCGTGAAAATCGTAAGTGATGATTTAAGAAAAATACAGAATACAGAATTCAGAATCAATTAGTCTGACTCCTGAATTCTATTTTTTTAAAATGCAAAAGCCTAGATTAAAGGAGTTAGCGGATGAATCAGATACTTAATACAGGAGTACGCTGGACAATTCACGATGTAGAACTATTACCAGAAAATGAAGGGACGCGCTACGAGATAGTTGATGGAGAATTATTTGTGAGTAGGGCATCTCACTTTAAGCATCAGCAAACTTGTGGTAAGATTTTCGGACAACTTAATATTTGGTCAGAGTCTACTGGTTTAGAAGAAGCTGTAATTAACCCCGGCGTTTTATTTTCAGAATCAGATAATGTGATTCCTGATGTAGTTTGGGCTACTAAAGAAACCTTGGCGCTAACATTGGATGAAGCGGGACATTTAACTGGCGCAACAGATTTAATAGTCGAAGTCTTGTCTGAAAGCAAGGAAGATGAAAGACGGGATAAAGAAGCTAAACTTAAACTTTATTCTTCCAGAGGAGTAAAAGAATATTGGATTGCTGATTGGCGATCGCGTAAACTAGAGGTCTATCGACGCGAACAAAGTCAACTTAACTTGGTGGAAACTCTATTTAGTAGCGATATTATAACTTCTCCTTTATTGCCTGGTTTTAGCTCTACTGTAAACCAGTTTTTTCCTGTATAAATTTAGGTTGAATGGAAAAACAAATCTCAAGCAACGGATTAACTAAAGTCCAGGTACTGATTATGGCGATCGCAGCTGGTGTCTGTGTTGCTAACGTTTATTATAATCAGCCAATCCTCAAAGATATTGCATCTTCTTTTGGAGTCAGTGAAGGCGAAGCTGGTAGCATATCTGTGCTTTCGCAAGTTGGTTATGGTTTTGGGCTTTTCTTTTTAATCCCCTTGGGCGATAAAATCAACAAGAAAAAATTAATTCTTTGTTTATTGGGATGTTTGTTCTGTTTGTTGATACTCATGACGTTTTCACAAAACATCATCGAAGTTTGGATCTTGAGCGTAGCAATTGGAATTACGACAGTATCGGCTCAGGTTATTCTTCCTTTAGCAGCAAGCATAGATAGAGTAACTACAGGCCAAACTGTAGGCAACATTTTTACTGGTATATTGATTGGAATTTTAGGGGCAAGGGTTTTTAGTGGATGTATTGCTGAATGGTTGAATTGGCGTTATGTATACGGATTTTCCGCAGCAATGGTTTTGATTGTTACCGTCTTACTAAGTATATACTTACCTAATATAAAAAATGAATTTAATGGTTATTACTTGGAATTATTAAGCTCAACAATTCAACAATTTAGACGTTTTTCTTTATTAAGAGAAGCGTCTTTAATTGGCGGTTTATTATTTGGTGTATTTTGCTCATTTTGGACAACACTAACTTTCCATTTAAGCGGAGCGCCTTTTAATTTTCAATCTGACACAATTGGGATGTATGGCTTTGTGGCGATCGCAGGTGCATTGATGGCACCAGTTTTTGGTAAACTAGCCGATCAAGGTAACTCCCAACGTTCCCTAACTATTGCTGTATCCCTGGTGATTGCAAGTTTAGTAATTGCTAAAATTGCTGCTAATTCTGCACTGGCGATCGCTGTTGCTGTATTGTTACTAGATATAGGTGTACAGGCAATTCAAGTCACCAATGTAGCGAGGATATACACTCTTGATGCTCAATCCAATAGCCGCATCAACACAGTTTACATTACTATCTATTTTATCGGTGGTGCTGTAGGTACTAGCATTGGTCTACTATGCTGGAATCTTGGTGGCTGGAATTTGGTAACTTGGCAAATGTTAGTTTTTACTTTGCTTGGATTCTTTATTATCGTCAGACCTAAAAAAACTACAGAAAAAATAAATAAAGAATAACAAACAATCCGCGCCAACAAAGTTAAATTAAGCTGCTATAAACTTTATGGTGCTTACTATATTTTTGGTTTGCAGCCAAATTAGTACCCTTGCTTAAAAACAGGATTTTGATTTCTGTTATCGGATATAAGCTAATTAAATAGATTTTTCTAATTTCTAGGACTAGACCTTTCAAAGTGGGTAAAAATTTTAGTCTACAAATTTCCATTTAAGCTCTTTTCTCTGCGTTCTCTGCGCCTCTGTGGTTCAATAAATTACTTTTAAACTGCTCCGCATTGCAGGGGTTCCCCCTCGTTGTAGCTAGCCCAGCGCATAGGATAAAGCAGAGATTTCAGGAGCCACCTTGAAAGTGCTAGCCTTAAATATTATTTTCTTGACAAGCCGAAATTAATTATTATAGTCTATTAATTTACACGTTTTTCAGTAGAACAAATAATAATTATGAGCAAAAAAGTTAGCATTTTGCTAGTAGCAGTATTGCTTGCAAATTATACAGCAGTAAAGCCTTCTAGTGCTACAGAAAAGAATCGTGCTTTGCTTACTAATAATATTGGCTCTATAGCTTCGGCTCCAATTAACATAGCACAAGCTATAGAACCTAGAGTTATAAAGCTTCGTCTAGCAGATTCTGGAGTTTCAGTAGGAAGTATTTTGTCGTGGGGATTTGCTGGTTTGATTCAAAAAAGATCGACTGATTGGGTTCGTTTAGAACTGACTGATAATCAAGTAAAAGTAGTACATACAACAAGAACAACTAATTGGTTAACTCAAGCCTCTAAATGGTGGGATCATCCTGTAAGAAAAATTGCTTTTAAGCCAGATACTTGTAAAGTAGATAACGTGTCAAATCAAGGTGGATCAGATATAGAAACCCAACTAAGAGACATAAAGAAGCTATATGATTCTAAGTTAATAACTGAGCAACAGTATCAAGAGTTGCAGCGTAAAGTCATTAATCAAATAAGTACAACCCCAAATCAAAATACCACTAGCAACTCTGAATGTGTTCTATTAGGAGAAAATGCAACCGTGCAACTAAAAAATATTAGTTTAGTAACTAAGGGAGAATTTAAAATTGAATATTTAGAAGGTAATGAATGGAAATATGCAGCTTTTAGAGTACCAGAAAAAGAATATAAGTAGGGGACTACAACAATAGACTCCCAAAACATAAATTATCCAAAATTATTTGTACATTTGTAGAGGCAATTCATAAATTGCCTCTACAACGCGGATATATTTATAGCGTTTCCTGATTGGATGAGGTACATCATATTAAGTAGGGTTAGGGAGAATCAAAACCTAACTTAACTATATTTAAGAAGACGTAAACCCTCTAGCCGGAGAGCTTCCGGGTATAAAGCTTTGTAAATATTGCAATTTGGAGATTGAATATCATAACGCCCTGTAGCCTTAAACGTAGCCAGAGAGCAACCACCCGTACACCAGTATTTCCATTCACATGTACGACAGCCTTCTTTTTCATCAACAGATAAATTCTGAATACCCGTTTTATCTTGCCGCACCACACTTAAAGCATCTTCACTGTCAATTGAGGATACAGTTTTATGTAGCTGCATCTGACATTTGGCAATTTTTCCTTGGTAATCAAATACGAGATAGCTTTGCCCAACTCCACAAGTTCGTTTATGAGGAGATGATAAATTAGCACGATCAACTAATGAACCTAATAAACTTCGATTAGGTAATTTCAATTCAATAACTTTGAATGCTGTTAACATTCCCTGAATCATTCTAGATTCTTCTAATTGCAAGTCTTCGTAAGAAGCTGATAGTTCATTTTCACGATAAAAATTTAAACTAAAGGGCAAATTATGCTCTAATATCCATTCAATTAAATCGGGTAATCCTTCTGCATTGCGCCCGCTAACGGTGATAGAAATATCGGGTATAATCCCATTTTGCAAAGCAATTTTAATACCCCGTTCAACATCTTGAAATGAACCCTTTCCGCCTGCATAAGTTCGTTGGATATTGTGGAAATCTGATAATCCATCTAGTGAAATCATGAGACGCAGATTTAATGTTTTAAGCATCTCAATAATCTCAGGCGTAATCAATGTTCCATTACTGAGAACAACTCCATCTAATATAATGCCTCTTTCTTTGCTAAGAGATTGAGCATACAAATGGAGATCCTTAATTAAAGGAGAGCATAGTAAGGCTTCTCCTCCTGCATACTTTAGTTTGACGCGGCGGTAATTATTTAAGCTAGCAGAGCGAAATGTAGATTCAATAGCTGCCCTACCTATATCTATTGACATATCCCTTGCTAAATGGGGAAGGTAGCAGTAGTCACATCTTAAGTTGCAGCGATCGGTAATATGTAACCATGCTGATAAAGTTTCTGGTATTTCATTTAGGTTAAATGAGCTATTATTTTTAGGAACAATTAAACGGGCTTGATATAGTTCCTGAATAGCTGTCTGTAAGTCTGCTTGGTTAATGTGAGTATTCCTTGTTATGATATCATTTAATTTATGAGGATTTGTAAATAGATTTAGTAAATATAATGCGGATTGATTCAGAATTGCTACTTTATGATCGGTTCCATAACAGATAGAATAAGTATCATCTAGATTCATGATTTGTGAATTGGGAGATATCACAAACTCTGTCTCAAATATCCCTAGAGATAATGATATATCTGAGCTTAATTCTGCTAAAGGGGATAAGTCACAGGCACAGTCCCCTCCATCACAATCGCATTGCCCAGTTGGTATGCAGGTAGAATTGAGAGAAACTAAAATTTTAGGTCGATCAATTTTTTTACTAAGCATGAGAAGATGGCTGTTTTGTTGCACGGATTCTAGTTAAAAACATTTGCTGATCGCACCATTCTTTGAGAGCTTTATTATCTTGCCACTGATGTTTTAGTTGCTGAATTAGGGTTTTAGAAAGTTCTATAGGCAACCGTTCAATTTTCTTTTGCAGCAGATTTAACTCATGTTTAATTGAATACGGCCCAAAACCTCCATCCTGGAAGATTTGGGGTATGCCTTGAGCATATTTTGCAAAGGCAAGATCGTAGTTTGCTTGTTGAAATGCTACATCACCTTCTATCCGTAATATTCGACCAAAGTACAGTTGATAGGTATCTTGATATGACTGGAAGCGATCGCTAAGTTCTCGTGCATAATCTGAAATATGCTTGTATGCTTTTGCATAATAATCAAACTCTGCTTTCCCTACCAGGCTATCAATGGCATATCGGGTGTCATTATACTCTAGACTAGTCTGGTAAGAGCGATCGTTTAGTTCGAGAGCTTGTTCTTGTAGAGTGCGATCGCACTTTTGAAACCCAAGATGCCAATAGACACTGGCCGTTTGGTGCAAAATTCCAGGTAATTCCTCTTCAAGTCCGTATTTCTCTGCCAGTTTCAGGCTTTTTTCTAAAGCATCTTGAGCGTGACTTAGCACATCTAGATCCCACTTTACCTGTGTCACATCCCAAACGGCTTCATTTACTACCTCAGCACTAAACCACTGATTTAAGCCTAAACGAAAGTATGCCCTACACAATATTCGATTATCGTTTTCCTCATTGTCACAACGGGTTAATGCTCGTTCAAGTAGCTGTTTAGCTTTAATATAATTACCATTATCTACCAAAATAGCAGCAGAGGCAATTTCGGCATCGGCTATTTCGCGTTTACTCTCAACACTCGACCACATATCAATGGCTGCCTTAAAACACTGTTCAGCCTTTACGTAATCTTTTTCTTGTCCATACAAGAATCCCAAGTTATTCTGAATGCTAGCCATAACTTGAGTTAAGCCTTTGTCAGGTATGTCAACTTCCATAGCAGCATCCCAACCTAGTTTGTAATATTTTTCAGCTTCGTTAAACTTGTTGAGTTGTCGATAAAGATAGCCAACTTGGTTAGCTACGCGAGGTATAGCAGATGATAACTTGTTGCCTTGAACTAGGGATAAACACTCTTGCTGATATTTCAAAGCTTCGTCATAAAGATGTAACTTGGTATTCAGCATTCCCAAGACATTGTAAATATTTGCTTCATGAGAAGAATTAGAATATTTTTCAGCTAGCATTCCCTCTAACTTTCTCACCTCATTTTCTGTTGTACTCTTGTCTTTAAGGGCGTGAACAATCTTTGATTCAAAAATAATTAGTTCAACTTTTTGGTCGGGTTTTAGGTCTTTTTCAAACTGTTTTACAATTCCCAATAATTGATTTACAAAGCTAATTTTCTTAGCTTGAGTACGGATTGTATTCGTAACTTTATACCAAGTTTCAAAGCCTATTGTCAGATCAGCATATAAAGCATTCCATAGCCATCGCGTAGTATTGAATTCTCGTAGTTGTTTCAGTTCTTCAATCAGAAACTCGATATTAGCTACTTTATGAGAATCATCAGAATCAAGTTGAACCTCTAATATCCTTTTTTGTGGCCCTAATTCATAATCTTTTTTCTCAAAATATTTGGCAGCAATGCGACTATCTCGTTTTCTCCATTCATCATCAGGATCAATATCTGTCCACACATATTTCTCAACTAAGTCTCGCACAATATCATGTAATGCTATTTGATAACCACCCATTACTGGTTTGATAAAAAAGTAGCTCTGTGCATCAATAAATAATCTTTGAGCCTCTTCTGTCGATAGTTCCAATAAATTAGCAATATCAGAACTATCTAATGGGTAAATACGTGAAAGCAACAGGGTTAGCCTATCCATTGATGTCCGAAGCTGTGTAATATGTCGAACCATCTCAGCTTCAAATCCACCTGTTTTTTCCAACCTGGCTGGAATAGTTTCTATATCTTCACTCTCTAACCAATCTGGAATAACTTCTCGATAAGCATACTCTACTCCAAATTCAATCATGATGGGGCTGCCACCAGAAAGAACTATGATCTTTTGAACTAAGTCTTTTCCAAGAGTAAAATGAAGTTGCTCCTCCTTGGAAAGAATGTATGTTTGTACATCTTCACGAGTAAATTCATTTAACTCCAAATAAGTTAATTCATCTTCTTTGAATGACTTTTCTAGAATTTTACGAGCAATGCTAGAGCGTCCTGCAAAAATCAATATAGCGTTATCTAGTTGGTGACATAGATTACCAATATATTCCCAAACTTCGGCTCTTACCTCTGGTTGTCCTAACTTCTCAACTGTATCAATTAGAAATACTAGTCTCTGTTGTTTGGATTTTCGATTAATTTCATCAACTAGAAACTTTTCAAGCTGTCTCCGTTCTTCTTGATATGCAGTTTGACTGAGGTGGTTTTCATCTTCTCGTAGTTGTCGTAGCCGGAGAAGCCATTCTTGATATGTAGTATCATACAATTGCTTGGCGATTTGAGTGCATAAATCTTCTGCATCATTAAAAACAGGAGTATCGCAATCAATAATTTCACTTGTCCCGATTTGAACTTTGTTTAGACGGCTTTGTAATTCATTAAGCAACCAAGTTTTGCCAATTCCACCTCTACCTTCCACCAAAACAACATGTAGCGTCTTAGCTTCTTGAACAAGGGAAATAATTCGATCTAAATGTTCTTCACGACCAACAAACTCTAATTTATCTATTTCAGACATAATATAGGACTCCTGTTTTATTTTTGCAAAAACTCCCTAGTTAGTTATTTTGAATAGCTTCATCCAGCTTCTGAATTAAAAATCTATAGGGTGTATCATTATATTCATCATTGTGCAGATAATAATTTACAAGAAACTGAAATTCCCAGTCGTTTTCTACTTCAGATTTCAGCGTATAAATAAATTCATGGAATTGCTCTCTATCTGTATTGCGAAATATTCCCAGAGTTTCTTCAACGGTTTGATCGAAGAAACTTTTGCGGAGTTTTTGTCGATGAGCCAGACTATTGATAAATCCAGCATCTCGCTGAAGAATTTGAAAAAAATACTGCATTGACCAAATTCCTGCTACAGCAGAATCATTCTTGGATTTAAGCTCATGAATATATCCCAAGCAGATTTCAGCTGCTTCACTACAAAGCTCTCGAAAGCTCTCAGGTGAACTTTCTCGAAGAAGACCAATAACTAATAATCGCCTTGTCATGTCATCTTTAATAATCGTTTTTTCACGAGTAAAAATAGATGTTTTTGTCAATTCAGCGCTTAATTTAAAGCTGTCACCACTGAAAGGTAACTGAAATCTTTGAAAGGCTTCCTTTAATATCCAAGGGCCATTTAGTATAGGAAATACACTTAATTTTTCAATAGATTCGTATAGATTATCATTTTCTTTTCTCAAGCTTTCTTTAATCTGATCTCTACATTTTTTTAGGGTTCTTTCCCATATTTTGTTCCCATAACTATTTAGAAATCGGTTAACTGTGTAACTACCACTTCGATAAACCTTTAGGGCTTCAGCAATACATCCTGGATGTCCACCAGTTAAATACAGTAAGTGTCCTGCTAGTAGAGCAAGACTTTCAGAGGTCATCTCGATTGGTTTAAGATATTTTGTTGCTGTATCTTGAATTACTTCCCAGTTAAAAGGAGAGAGTGTTAGTTTAGGAAAAATTCGCTCCAAGGGGATATCAATCAGACAGCGAGCCGCAATAACAACTCGAAATCTACTGTAATTATCTTTAAAGAACTTTAAGTCTTTTAAGGATTTTTGAATTCTCTCTACAAATTCTTTAAAATCATTAAAAATTTCATCTAAACGTTGCTTTTGTGGGGCAATGCCATCTAGATCAATTAGTAGTACAATACCTTTTTTCTCCTGGGATTGCCATTGAGTCCAAATTTCATGTAACAGTAAGTCTAAATGCTCTGCACGACTTAATTTACAATATTGCGGAAACGTAAGTCGAAGAGAATTTACTAATCGTTTTTCTAAGTCTTCAATACTTTCATAACTAGATATAGAAGCATAAGTACAGCACCATTCTAATTCTTGGAAATGCTTCTGTATCTGTTTGAGAAATTCTGTTTTTCCGTAACCTTCAGGAGCAGTTACCAAATGATAAGGAGGAGAATTAATTCCCGTAATTTCACTAATTGGAGCATCACGATTAGAGAATGGAATCTTATCAAGATCGACTGGTTCTAGAGATTGTCTATTTAGCTGGGTTAACTCTGATTCATTTTTTTCTATTTCCTCAAATTTATGATCGACTTGCCTTTGTAATTTATTTTTATCAACATCATTAAGCGTCCAACCTATTTGTTGACTGATACTTTCAATCTCAACTTTTAAACGGGCTATTGACTGTTCTAGATAGTTTTTTCGTGACTCTGAGGAATTTTTCATTGTATTTAAATGGCATTAAGTTCGCTTTCTACTCGATCGAGTTCTTGTAGTATGGTATTGATTTGGCGTTGAATGATATTGCGATCGCTCGCGCTAAGTGTATAGTTAAGTTGGTTGTAAGCTGCCTCATAGTCACTACTTAGAGCCTCAAAGCGTTGTTGCAAAGTCTTACTTTTGAGTTGTTGCACCCGGCTTAGACTATTTTGAGTATGTGTATTTGATGAAATCGGCAAGGTTATTTCATCCCATGCTTTGCTCAATACATCGCCCGGAATCATAAAAGCAGTCTTGATATCTTCTCGCTGTTTCTCCGCCGCCACAGCCATACCAACCACTCCTGCAAGGGCTTCATCCCATATAGGCGCACCGCTAAAGCCCGGTTCTACCCTGTAGCCAGTTACCTTACTATCTTCCAGTTGCACCCATCCCTTTCCTTGCTCGTCTCGCAACACCCCTGTAGACCAAACGCCATCATTGTGTCCATGAGGAAAACCGAATATGCGAAAAGGATGCCCCCAGACGTTGTTAGCTGAAATGAGCTTGATAGGTTGCGTTTCTTTAGGCAACTGCCCTTCTATTTGCAACCCAGCAATATCTTCAGGTTCGGATGTTGATACTTTGTTGACAACAGGTTGCCAAAAAACAACTTTAGCTTTTAGTTGTTGCCCTGATGCAATTAAAGGAAAATCTAAGTAAATATCATCACTAGGAGCTTCAACAATATCCTCTGGTAAAGATAGAGCCGAGGTAACAACATGAGCGCATGTCAGGATATAATTTCGAGTTCGCCCAGAGACTAAAAAACCTACACCAACTACCGCACCATTGGGATGGAAAATTCGAGCGATCGCTGACCTAAAAGCTGGAATATAATTATCTGCAATGGATACCATACTTTACTATGCCTTGTCTTGCTTCCATTTCAAGGTAATTTCGTAGTTAGCTTCACCACTTACAGAAGTGAAAATTGCACCCGCAGCAGCATTTAACTTAATACCAAACTTAACTTCTACCTCATCGGCAGGTGTATTAAGCTGACTCAGTTTGATGATAATTGCTGAAGCTACAGGTTGTATTTGGTCTAATACTTCATCAAATTTCTTTTTAGCTTCAACTACCATTTGTCCAGCGTCTGGTCTGGCAACACGGACAAGAGAATTGCTATTTTCTGGCTCATCAACTTCCGCTAAAAATGTTGTGCCATCTTCTAGAGAAAACTCTGTAATTTGTTTCCGAATCATGGTGAAACCTGTTATTTGGAATTAATAGTTGAATGTGTAGATAATCAAGATAGTTTGCAGAAGTTTTTGTACATAATCTTGTTTACCTCTAAATATCTAGGTGGAAATATAAAGTTTGTAGTTAGGACTTTAGTCCTGATAAATGCTATGAGCGATGAATCGCTCACTACGAATAATGCTTGCTGTAAACTTTTTCTGGGTCAACCCAAGAAGTTTGTGAAGTTTCTTAATAAACTGACCAACTTCAGGCTGTTTGGGCATTAAAGCTGTTTGGCTCTCATGTAATAGATTTAACAATTAATATATTAATTGTTATATTAGTTATATCTGTACTCTAACTTCAATTAGTAATTATACTGAGTTAGACCCTGGCAAGGAAACAAAGATGTAGTGGAACCATCAGGATTTCAAGTAGCTCTTAGCCTTGTACTTCGGGTCTCGGCGGGCTATGTAATACTGCTTGGTAAAGGTAAGAGGCAGGAATTATCAGGTTTTTGTGACTTTATAGCAATCCTGAATCATTGCTGACAAACAAGATCCCCTGAGAAACAAGATCCCCGACTTCTTTAAGAAGTCGGGGATCTACGGGTTGTGTTGAAAGTATGTACGTACTGTTCAATAAACTTGTGTGGAAATGATAAATACTTACAGCATAAGAGTTTCAGCAATTATAGTAGGATGTGTGATGGCTGGAATAAGTAGACGCAGCAATACAAGTATTAGAAAAAATAAATTTTTCCAATCTGGCAAATAGTCCATCAATTCGGAGAACATTTAGAACAAAAATCAGGACTGAATTTGCAGTATTGACTACCTGTCAACGAGTAAGCTGTACAATAAGGAAAACTCGTCAATTCAACTTTGGCTGTTTGCAATTTTGAACCATTTAGCGACACTTCATTAGGTTTGGTTTTATTCGCTAGAAAAATAGCTACAAGCTTAGGAAACACAATGCACGCTGCTGCGTTGATGAGCGTTAGCAGTATAGCGTCTATCAAATTCATAGGTAATCATCTCCTGTGAAAAGTAGGCGTAGGCATAGCCCGTCGTAGACATCGCTGTTTTTAGGTGCAAGCATAATATTATGTGCAGGATTCACGTTCAGTCCATCTATTGCTTGCACTCTATGTAAACTAACTTTAACATAAATTTTTGTGAATATAAACGTGGAATTCCTGGAATTATTATACACAGAAGGGAATGTGGATAATAATGACGGTTGTTGTAGCGGAATAACAAAATAAGCTGTAAAAACAATTAGTTTCAGATATTTTAGGTAAGGTGTGATGTCAAAAACCCAAACCGCGTCTTCTTTTTTATCTAACATCAGTGAGCGAGAACGCGAGGCATTGAAGCGCTTAGTCGATTACACAAATGTGGAATCGCTACCAGAAGTTTGGCCTTTGGCGGCTCAAAGATTTGGTGATGTTGTCGCCCTCCGCAGCCCCCATGCCAAACCAGAAATAGTGATTACTTATACCCAGTTAGCGGAGCAAATACAACTATTTGCTGCTGGGTTACAGGCGTTGGGAGTGAAGGTAGGCGATCGCATTTCCTTAATTTCTGACAACAGTCCCCGGTGGTTTATTGCCGATCAAGGCATCATGACTGCTGGAGCCTCTGATGCGGTGCGTAGCTCCCAAGCGGAAAAAGAGGAACTGCTGTTTATCATCACTAATAGCGGTAGCACCGCGATCGTAGTTGAAGATTTAAAGACACTTAAAAAACTGCAAGAGCGTTTAAACGATTTACCAATTCAGTTGGTTATCTTACTTTCAGATGAAGCACCACCCACAGACGAAACCATAAAGGTGCTGAACTTTGCACAGTTGATTGAAATTGGGAAAAATCATAATTTTGTGCCAGTTAAACAAAATCGTGATGCTTTGGCAACCCTAATTTACACCTCTGGCACTACAGGTAAACCCAAGGGTGTAATGCTGTCTTATAAAAATTTGATGCACCAAGTGATAACCTTTGGCACGGTATTGCAACCAAATGCTGGCGACATTGTTCTCAGTATTCTACCTTCGTGGCATAGTTACGAGCGGACTGTGGAATATTACCTACTATCTCAGGGTTGCACGCAAGTTTATACTAATCTGCGTTCTGTGAAAGGAGATTTGAGACAATTTAAACCCAACTACATGGTGGGTGTACCCCGTTTGTGGGAATCGATTTATGAAGGAGTGCAAAAACAGTTCCGCGAACAACCGGCGAATAAACAACGCCTAGTTAACTTTTTATTGGGCATTAGCGATAAATATATCAAAGCGCAGCGAACTGCTCAGGGATTGGATTTAAATAATCTTCATGCCTCAGCCGTCGAACGATTAGCAGCTAAGATCCAAGCATTGGCTTTATTACCCCTACACACCTTGGGAGAACGACTGGTTTATGCCAAAGTGCGAGAAGCCACAGGCGGAAAAGTCAAGCAGATGATTAGCGGCGGCGGTGCGCTTCCTAGACACATCGATAACTTCTTTGAAATTATTGGCGTGCAGATTTTGCAAGGCTATGGTTTGACAGAAACTTCTCCCGTTACCCATGTGCGTCGTCCTTGGCGAAATTTGATTGGGGCATCAGGGCTACCACTCCCCGCAACAGAAGCTAAAATCATAGATCCTGAGACAAAAGCGCCTTTGCCAATAGAGAAGCGAGGCTTAGTATTGTTGAGGGGCCCACAGATTATGCAAGGCTATTACCAAAATCCCGAAGCGACAGCGAAAGCCATTGATGCGGAAGGTTGGTTTGATAGCGGCGATTTGGGCTGGCTGACACCACAAGGCGACTTAGTGCTGACTGGCAGAGCAAAGGATACGATTGTATTGACTAACGGGGAAAACATCGAGCCACAGCCCATTGAGGATGCTTGTTTGCGATCGCCATACATCGATCAAATTATGCTTATCGGTCAAGATCAGCGCAGCCTGGGAGCCTTAATTGTCCCCAATGTCGAAGCCTTAGAAAAATGGGCGCAGAATGATCCAGCCACTTCTTCACCTAGTCAAAAAATTGACTGGGAGAGTAGAATGATCCAGGATTTATTTCGGCAAGAATTGAATCGAGAAGTGCAAAATCGTCCAGGTTATCGACCGGATGACCGCATTGGGACATTCAAACTCATTCTAGAACCCTTTTCCATCGAAAATGGTTTGATGACACAAACACTAAAAGTTCGCCGACATGTCGTCACGGATCGCTATAGCGATATTATTGACGGCATGTTTGCCTGATAATTCCACCTCCCAACTGTAAAGAGTGAACGTGAAATATTTATGGATGTCTCCAAATCTAATTTGCTTCTGAAACGTGTCGTCAACGTCAAAGTCATCGTGACTCCCCTGTGGAAAGAGGAAGTACAACAGCAGCTGCAAACGCAGATCAATCAACTAGATCAGCAACTGCAACAACTAGACGTAGAAGGACAAAGAGCGGTCGCAGCAATTCAAAAGCAGAGTCTGCAACCACCCGGCCCCCAGACCCTCCAACAAATTGACAATATTCAACTCCAAGTCAATCAAAAGAAAAGTGAATTTCTAGAGCAGAAAAATCAGTTGCTGCAAAACCTCCAGCAAGTGCAATTTCTCCAGCAAGATCAGGAAGTCAACCAATTTCAAATGGAAGGCTTTTTCCGAGTAGAAATCGGTGATAACCTGATTAGCAAAATGCAAGTCGAAATCGTTTTGCGCGACGGCGTTGTAGAAGAAATTCGCGGCGATCTTTAAATTTGTCATTTGTCCATTGTCATTAGTCATTTGTTTTGTGACTAATGACTAATGACAGATGTGATTTAACTTTGTGTGAGAGCGGCTCCCAGCCAAACATTCAACCTGGGAGCCAGCCCAAACTATTTGCCAGACTGGAGGAGAGCTAATAAATAGCGATCGCCCGAAGGTAGTCATCTCAACTCGATATTGAATACCAACCGAATCATTACCCCGCTTGATTTGTGTAATCGTCACTAAAGCTTGATTTCGTTGTGGATAAGCTACCTCTACCTTTCGCGTTCCTCTCACTGTTGCTATGTTGTCAAAAGCATTCAGCGCGAGGGTAGCAGGATCGCTACCTTGGAGAGATGAGTTGATATTTTCTAAAGGTATAGTTTTATAATCAAAACGATCTGAGTATGCCACAACCTCTTGAGACTGATGTATTGCTCCCATCTGCTGGGTTTGCCCATAACTGCTAGTCTCAACAATCGGTGCAGATTGCTGGTGTTGGGTAATATATACTCCAGCGCCAGCAGTGGTAAAGATACCTAATATCAGAATCAAAAAGAATTTCAGCTTTGCCGACATAAAAGTAAATAGGAATTTCAAATAGGTTTATTACCAATTTTGAATTCTAGATTGAACTGCATCCCGTATCCTCTACCTGTAAGAAGCTCTTGTATCTTAAGCATTGGGTATGAGGAATACAAATCGCAATCCCATTTAATCTGTGAGAAACTCGTGGTGTTTTTTGCAAGTCAACGACTAAAAACGAGAGCAAAATACTTGCTAACCATTGAGGATAGTTCTGTATTATAGACCTCTAAGTTATATTTAGGTTCCTGGGGTTAGGAGTGGGGAGTGGGGAGGATGAGGGAGATGAGGGAGACAAGCAAATAACCAATGCTCAATGCCCAATGCCCAATGCCCAATGCCCAATGCCCAATGCCCCAACCTAAAATATAAAATCTAAAGACTAAAACTCTCCCATCAAGATACAATTCGATCTGACAAAACCTGTTAAAGTCCATAAACCATTGATTTCCAAACCACCCTATGAGCATTCACGAAGTATTTATGCCGGCTCTGAGTTCTACCATGACGGAAGGCAAAATCGTCTCCTGGGTGAAATCCCCCGGTGACAAGGTGGAAAAAGGCGAAACAGTGGTGGTTGTAGAGTCAGATAAGGCAGATATGGATGTAGAAACCTTTTATGAAGGCTTTCTTGCCCATATCATAGTTGAAGCTGGTGAAACTGCCCCGGTAGGATCTGCGATCGCCTTTATCGCCGAAACGGAAGCTGAAATTGAACAGGCGAAATCTCTTGCCAATTCCTCCGGCGTGGCTGCTACTCCTACCTCATCCCCGCAAACAGTCGCCGCCACAGCCGCAGTTGCAACACCTGCCTTAACGTCTCAAAACGGCTCTAACCACAAAGAAGGAAGGCTTGTAGTTTCACCCCGCGCTCGCAAGTTAGCCAAAGAACTCAAAGTTGATTTAACTACACTCCAAGGTAGTGGCCCCTACGGTCGCATTGTCGCCGAAGATGTAGAAGCATTGTCTAATAAGGGCAAACAACCCGCTACCGCCCCAGTTGTCCCACCAGTACCTGTATCAACCAGCGCCCCAGTTGCACCCCCAGCACCTCGGACACCAGCACCCGCAACCGTGGTAGCGGCTGTTCCTGGTCAAATCGTACCTCTAACTACCTTCCAAAATGCCGTAGTGCGGAACATGGTAGCTACCATATCCGTGCCCGTCTTCCGTGTCGGTTATACAATTACTACTGATGGGTTAGACAAACTTTATAAACAAATTAAATCCAAAGGTGTGACAATGACAGCGCTACTGGCGAAAGCTGTAGCATTAACGTTGCAAAAACACCCATTGTTAAATGCTAGTTACTCAGACCAAGGTATTGTTTATCATTCTGATATCAACATTTCCGTAGCAGTAGCGATGGATGATGGCGGATTAATTACACCTGTGCTGCAAAATGCAGATGCAGTGGATATTTATTCTCTATCGCGTACTTGGAAGTCTTTGGTAGAACGTGCCAGGGCAAAACAACTACAGCCTCAAGAATACAACAGTGGTACTTTTACCCTGTCGAATTTGGGAATGTTTGGCGTAGACAAGTTTGATGCGATTTTGCCACCTGGACAAGGTTCAATTTTAGCGATCGGGGCATCCCGTCCGCAAGTGGTAGCAACACCCGACGGTTTATTTGGCGTGCGGCAACAAATGCAAGTCAACATTACTTCCGATCACCGCATTATTTATGGTGCCCATGCTGCGGCGTTCTTGCAAGATTTAGCAAAATTGATTGAGACAAATCCTCAATCTTTAACAATGTAATTTTGAAAAGACACCAAATTTAAATGTTAGCGCTATGAGCGGTTCTCATTTATGTGAGGTACACCCGTAGGGGCAATTCATGAATTGCCCCTACACCTTAAGAGGCGGTGAAAATTGCTGATAGCCCATAAGGTAAATGGATTGAAGGCTCAGACCTGTCAGCTTGGCTCGACACCTGGGGAATGGAGCATAAAAAACCATCAGTAGCTTATATCTTTTAACTTATTCCACAATTCAAGTGCAGGAATGTGACAAAGACCAGCAAATTGTGCATCGGCTGTTTCTATAACTATCCATTCTCCACTTTCTAATTGCCCGATATCAATTGCTATATAAGGAACACTAAGGCGTTCAGCAGCTAAGACTGCTAACTTTAATACTTGCGCCTCTTCTGGTTTTGATAACTTGCTCAAGTCATCTTGCCCATCCCAATAATATCCATATTTTAGAATTTGCTGATTATAAATAAAACATCTAAACTCTCTTCCCATTGGAAAACCATTTGGAGCTAGGCGTGTATATCGCAATTTTACTAATTTCCTAACAATAACTCTACCTCGTGAATGATATTTAAGTTTTAATAACCCTTCTGTAATTCTGATTAATTCTTCTTGATTATTTGCTACGCAAGACTTCCATCCTTGCATTTTTATAGATTGAACTGCGCCTTTGACAAACAGAGGAAATCCTAATAATTCACCAGCCTCAATACATTCGTTTGTTGAGGTAATTACCAAACTTTCAGGTGTCAATCCTTTTAAGTGAGGGTAAAATAAGTCAAACTCTAATGCTGTTTGGTGTTCTAAAGGAGTATTGAGTAGTTTTTTTTATCCCCTTAGCCAAAGCTGCATAATATATAGTTTGGTAACGCTCAAACTCAGGAATATAACCTATCCAAATACCCAGAGTTGCTTTAGGATAATTAGGAATGTGCCATAGAGCATTTTCTGCTGTACCACATCGTTCAAAATCTCGTGGGATATAGTAGACTTTGCACCCTAATAATTGTGCCGCCTCAGTCATCAATTTATTTTCGCTAGCGCTAGCAGATGGCTCTATTTGTTCAGTTGATTCACTTAAAACAATCATTTATTCCTCAGCGTACCTCTGCGCTTCCCTCAGCGTGCCTCTGCGTTTAAAAAAAAAGTGGGCATTACCCACCCTAAAAATTTATCCCTTCACACAAAGAACTTGCTTGAGTGTTGCTACAACTTCAACCAAATCTGCTTGATTTTCCATAACTTTTTCTATCGACTTATAAGCACCAGGAATTTCATCTAACACCCCCTCATCTTTGCGGCATTCTACACCTTGAGTTTGCTCGATCAAATCATCAAGTGTGTAGACATTTTTTGCCTTATTTCTAGACATCAAACGCCCTGCTCCGTGGGAACAAGAACAAAAGCTATGGGCATTACCTTTACCCTTAACGATGAAAGACTTTGCCCCCATAGAACCAGGAATAATCCCATAATCTTCAGTTTGGGCGCGGACTGCACCCTTACGAGTAACGTATACATCTTCATCAAAATGCACTTCTTTTTCAGCGTAATTGTGATGACAATTAACCTGCAATAAAGGTTTAGTTGCCTTCCCACCAACTAAATGCTTCTCAACTATGTGCTTAAAACGCGCCATCATTACATCGCGGTTGACACGTGCATAGTTTTGTGACCATTGCAAATCGTGCCAGTATGCTTGGAATTCTGGCGTACCAGCGACAAAATGAGCTAAATCAGGGTCAGGTAATTTATTACCTGCCATTTTCGCTAATTCTCTGGCTGTGTGAATATGACACTGGGCAAGTTTATTGCCGATGTTACGCGAACCAGAATGCAGCATCAGCCAAACTTGATTCTCTGTATCAAGGCACACTTCAATAAAATGGTTTCCTCCACCAAGAGAACCCATCTGTCTCATGGCTTTACTTTGTAGGTCTTGCACGCCGCGATGCAAATCTTTAAAATTATCCCAGTGTTGCCAGTTGATAACAGATTTTTCAACGTCTTTGTTTTCGTTGAATCCAGTAGGAATTGTTGCTTCAATATCCAGGCGGATTTTCTTCAGTTTACCTTCTAGTTGTTCGGCGGTAAATGATGTTTTGATAGCGCTCATCCCACAATTATGAACAAATACCCCAGATTTCAGTGCAAAATTATGATGCTCCGGTACTGTTAGACAGTAAACATCTTCTGTGTAATTTAGGGGATTTACTGCTACAACTTTGTGATTACATTGATGTTCTTTTTTGCGGTGGTTGTGAAGTTCAATTGGAGTTTTGACATCTACACCACAAATTTCACAGGTATAGTATCGGTTAGCAATTTCTTGAGACTTTTCTCTCCCTTTTTTACTCTTGTTATATTCAACTAGATATTGCTTACCCCGATTACCATTACCTGCAACTGCATTTTTAAAATGCTCTGGTTGCTGTTCCATGTATTGAAGGATATTCCTAGTTCCCCGTTCTGCATAGTATTGGTATCCTTCTGGAGTTTTTGCTTTTTGAGCAAGGGAAGCAACTCTTTTTTCTTCAAATTCGGCAGACTGCCAGTGTTGGTTATGCTCTACTAGAGAGCGGTGGTAAGCAGAATGATTGCGATCGCCCATGAATTCAAGATTATCTGGTCGATTATCGGATTCATGGAAATTCTGATGATGAATAACTGTTTTCTGTCCGTCAAATCTGGGAATCTTGCCCAGTAACCCAGACCTGGCAATAATCCAGTGGGCTTTTTGCCATCTGTTGGAGTATGGCTGAACAATCAGGGTGTAGCCATCTTTGTCAGTCTTGGAGTAAAAGGGCATTAAGGAAGTTTCTGTTTCAAGCAACTGAGCTTCTTTATAAGTTCCATCCCGAAGCATAAATTGGTGGTCGGGTGTACAAATAATTTCTTCACCATTATCCAGAATCACTTTCACAAGTGGAGCATTTCGTCTAGTCAACTTAGCAGTTGCTTGAGCCGCAACGATTTTTCCTGTTGGCGTACAAGCATAAACAATAAACTCTTTACCCAAATCTATTAGGTCTTTAATAGGATAGGATTTACCATCGACTAGAGGAATCAAGGTATCTCCTACGAAGCAACCAATATCTACACCGACAGCAGCAGGGATAATTGCTTCTTTGGTCGCAATTACAGAACCAACTAAAGCACCTTTTCCTAAGTGAACATCTGGCATTAATGCCACGTGCTTAAACACAAATGGTAATGATGCCACATTCTTGGCCATTTTGGTTTCTTCTGGCCCCAAGGAGTGATTTGCCCAAGATAATACGGGTGCTGGTGTGGTAATTTCTAACTTTTCGTAGGGCATAATTTTTTATATTTTGGATTTTAACTTTTATATTTTGGATTGGGCAAATTATCGGTATGACTTATAAACCATTACCTAGTCAATACTGTTCGGTTAAGGCAAGAGACGCGATAAATCGCCGTCTCTACAATAATTTATCCTTCGCAAAAACGCGATAAATCGCGTTTTTGCAATCTAGAACTTTCATCAAATAACCTTAACCGAACCGTATTGATTACCTAGTTAGTTGTAACAATTTAAATGTTGTATTGTCTTTCATTTGACTTACTTAATTTTGATGAAGTTGAAGAACTACTTTTGGGGAGTAGCACTTTTATACTACAAATGTAGCTGAATAGATTACAAGCGTCAAGTATCTACCACAGAGAGAAAGCAGATGTTTGCTAAATATATTAAAATTTGTAAATAAAATCACTTGAGTCTCAATAATCCTTGATTTACATTATTGCTATGGGATGAAGACTGCGGTCAATGCGGCGTTTTGGTGTGATGTACCTGTTGACCGACGCGCACGGCAAGAGTTGGAATTGAGCTTAATTTTGAAGTGGCGATGCCTGCGGCGGGCTATTCGGTGTCGCCTCGCCGTTCAATAAAGAAAACTGGGAGCGCTGGGGGCAACCGTTTTTGTAGAAAAAAGTAAAGTTTAGTATCAAAGCAAATTATTATTCACTTGAATAGCCACTATATTTTAGGTCGGTACGTTTGAGCAGCTTAGGGCTGTAAGGCGAGTTCGCTATTACCTATGCTGCTGGAACAGCCAGTTGCGGATGCCTTCAATCGTGTAGGCGATGCGCCAGGTGTTCCGGTGCCCTGCCGCACCAGCGTTGCTTTGCCCCGGAGGAATCACTGTGCCTTGTCGGAAAGCGACATAATAAATACTGCTGTCCGGCCCCGCTTGGAGCAGAGCCGCCACGTCACGCTTGAACTGTGCGGCAGTGGTGTTGCCGTCCCACACGGCGCGGGTCACTCTCGATCCGTGTTTTTCCAGTTCAGCAGTGATGGCATTCATGCCAGGGTAGGCTTTGTCGTCATCTTCAGAGACTACGATCCACAGCTTGTTCTTCGCCATCGGTGCAACTTTGGTCGCATCCCACTGACCGGCGACAAGTAATGAAGCCGCGAACAATTTGGGGTGCAAGATGTTCAGAGCGATAGCCGTCATGCATCCCCCGGACTGTCCTGTGCTATACAAGCGGTTCCCGTCGATGCTATATCGCTTTTGCAAATCTTGTATCAGCCGGACGGTAACATCTGCGTAATCAGAGGTTTGGGAACTATCGTTGGCAAGCGCCACGGGATACTGCG
Organism: Nostoc sp.; assembly: GCF_036917435.1. GTDB lineage: Bacteria > Cyanobacteriota > Cyanobacteriia > Cyanobacteriales > Nostocaceae > Nostoc. The sequence goes on along the minus strand of NZ_JBALDM010000058.1, from coordinate 245,729 downwards.
GAGCCAAGACGAACGCCGGGTGTTTGGCCTGTTCCTCAGAACTGGCCCAAACGGTTGCGCCCAAACCCTGCACCAATGTCGTATAGGGGTTGATATTAGTGACACCCAAATCATGCATGAACAGCACCATCGGGTATTTCGTGTTGGGAGCGTAGTTTTTGGGAATGAAAAGGTTATACGTGAGAACCAAGCCTGTCACTGGATCGGTGAACTTGAACTGCTGAAAATCATCCACGATCAAGTTCATTTGTCGGGTGTTCGAGATGGGTTTAGTGGTCGGAGCATACCATAGTCCAGATGCTGTTTGGACTCTTGCCGTCTGATTTACGGTAACGGACGCTTGGCGCAGCACTGGGCCTTGAGGGTTGTAAGTAGGGGCGTTGGAATCGGCTGTATCCAGTTCGATGACGACAAAGTTTCCATCTCTGCCCACTTGTGATTTTTCGGCGCGAGCATTGGCATACACTCGCATGATATTACGCCCGGTGACAGTGAAGGCGGTAGTCGAGAGGCTGCTGTTTTTGATCGGCATATCATACTCGACGATAACAGCCGTGAGACGCTGCCCATCACCAAAGACCTCAGTTACGGCAGTCGCGGCTTTAATGTGTTCGCTGTAGAAAACGGTGTCCTGCATCCCAGTGCCACCTCCGGCCTTCTGTTCGCCTGTTAGAACGCTTTTAATCTGATTCAAATCAGCATCTGCAAATTCTTTATGAATAGTCTGTGTGATTGCATTGACCAGGTTAGAATTTGGTTGACTGGCTGTTGTTTTTTGAGCCGGAAATGGTAGGAAGCTTACACCGAAAACTGTTAAGCTTGCTATCATCCCAAACAATATTTGTCTATTCATTTCTGCGGGAAAGCTTTAGGTTGCTGGTAAGTGGAGGACAAGTATTAATTCTAGATGGAAATCAGAAGACTTTGCGGCAGTTAGAATGGCTTAATGATGTTTTTGAAGAGCTATATATTCATGAGTATGGTGCTGGTAGTATAGAGGCCAATATGGGTGCAGCCGGATTTGAATCTGTGCGATGTCTACGACGGGCTACGCCTACGCAGGATGTATGGTGGATAAATCAGCTAACTAGCGGCGTTAAACCAATAGGAACTGAAAATGTCCGTCATTATACTCCCACATCAGTAGATAATAATGATTTGGAGGGATTTGGATCTCCAGCATTTGGCACAATCGCATGAGTTTAAAGGCAGTTCTCTTTGATTTTAATGGTGTCATCATTAACGATGAGCCAATCCATCTGCAACTAATAGATGAGATTCTTGTTGAAGAAAATCTCCAACCCCAAAAGGTGAGTGAGCGTCAAGCTTCTTTAGGACGCAGCGATCGCGCTTGTTTTCAGCAATTACTAGCGAATCGTGGTAGAGTTGGTGACGAAAAGTATTTGACTCAGTTGCTGTACCGCAAAGCCCAAGCTTATACGGTGGAATTAGAGAAGATAGAGAAACTGCCTTTATATCCTGGTGTCGAAGACTTAATCTATCAGGTGCGATCGCGGAATCTGAAATTAGGATTAGTCAGTGGTGCAATTCGCCAAGAAATAGAATTCGTACTCCATCGCGCCAAACTAGACCAACATTTTAAAGTTATTGTCGCGGGTGATGATATCACCACCAGCAAACCAGAACCGGATGGTTATCTACTGGCTGTAAAACGCCTAAATAAAGAATATCCTGAATTGAATCTTCAACCACGCGAGTGTCTAGCAATTGAAGATACTCCAGCAGGGATTGCAGCAGCGAAGCGATCGCACATGCAAGTTGTAGGTGTAGCGAATACTTACCCATTCCACATGCTCCAGCGCTGCTGTAACTGGACTGTGGATTATCTCAGTGATTTGGAACTGGAACGGGTGCAGAAGATTTATTCCCAAAAAGAGCCTCAGCCATCGCCAACTGAATGTTAGAATAGTATATTGTGGTAGTGTATTGAGTTAATGAGTAATATTGCTCTTGACTTTGCACCGGCTAAGGGGAATTAGCTCAGTTGGTAGAGTGCTGCGATCGCACCGCAGAGGCCATCGGTTCGAATCCGTTATTCTCCATGTTTCCATTAAATAAAATTGTTACCCGCCATGAAGAACTATTGGTTTCGTTGTACTCCCCAAACGTTGGTTAGTTGAGCGAACTTTTGGTTGGTTCAACTAGTGCCGACGATTGAGCAATGATTATGAAATCTTACCTGAGACAACTGAAGCATTTATTTATATATCTAAAACTTCTCAGACATCCTCTAATAAATTACTCAACACTCAAAGAAGTCCTGCTGATTCATATAATCGTTTGACCATTGCGGAAATCTTAGTACTATAATCCAAATCTGCTGACCAGCGCCCTGATAGCTGATCGATTAATGGCGCAATTCCACGTGTGACAAAACGAAACCTGGGATCTACTACTTCTTGTACCAAAGGTTCTAAACTAGCGTAAGCTTTCAAATGTTGGATGTGCGCCCTGACTCCAATTCTGGCACTTGGAAAAGATGCAGCCTCTGAACCACCACCGATCGCACCTAAGCCTGCAAAGTTATTTTGCTCAGGTTTAATATCACCACCAAACTGTAAAAATCCAGTTTCTACACACATTTGACAAAAGGCAATATCATAGTTCACTCCTTCTATCCCTGCTTCTTCCCGATAAAGTTTTGGAATGTCAGGAAAGCTTACTAAAGAATTTTGATTGTTGTTTCTCAGAAATAATTGTAACTGTACTTCTGAAGTATTACCGTTCGACATCACGCGCGAAAGTTGACCAGAGCAACCCATCAAATTCGAGCGCAAACTAACAGTACGAGTTCCAGCATCCCAATTGACTGCAATATTAAAATCTCGCAGTTCGATAGCTTTGACATAAACTACTTTATGATAGGTAATCCGATTGACATTAGCTGCTTTTGAAAGGTCAATCCGTAGAACGTCTACTAAATCAATAGGAATGTAAGCATTACCATTAACTAAAACTCCTTTCTCTGAGTAATTTTGCCCATTAATATTAATATTAATTGGGGGATAATTTGGTTCTGCCGGAGTTCCAGGAGTAGGGTCAATCGCACGGCTCCAAGTTACCAATCCATCAGCAATTCCCAATGCAAAATCGCGGCGACGACTTTGCAGCAAAGCCCGATCCTCTGGATTACTGAGAAACGCCACTTGCATCGCCAAAGCTGGAAGCGTTGTCTGCCGACAAAATGCTAAACTACCCAATCCGCTATCTGTATCTGGCTTGACTCCCCGATTGGGTAATTGGGGTACGCGGCGCAACAAACCCATTAGTAACTGTTCAGCATTACTTTTGCGATCGCTATTATTCACAATATAAAAGACGCTAGCCCCACGCACAGAAGGGCTGTTAGCGGCGTTAGATTGAATTTCTAGGGCGACATCACCCCGGCGACCGCGAGAATTGATCCAGGCGATGGTTTGGGCGGCACTCAAGTCATCGGGAACCGCCAAAATCTCCAAATTTCGCGCCCTCAGTTCCGTGACAATTAAATCCCGCAGCAGAATCATTTCTTTAGCTTCAGTTGTACCACCTGCGATCGCACCTGGATCGACCCCTCCAGCTTCTTTGCCTCCATGAGCCGCAGAAATAAAAATACGCCCCATCTTAAGTATTTCCTATGACAAAATTAAGTGTAAGTAATTATACAGCATATTGCGGGTAAATAAAGTACACGGGTAAGGGCACAACATGTTGTGCCCCTACGATGATCTGTACCTCACGCCTGTTGCAATCTGCTGTATTAGTCATTCTTGGTCTAGCAACAAGAATATAATAGCTATCAGAAGTCATTTGTCCTCTGTCCTTTGTCCTTTTTTCAAAGTTAGGAACAAGAATTAAATAACATACAGTTTATGTCCTTGGCTTACCTCACCCTCAATCCCTCTCCTTGTAAAGGAGAGGGAAGCTAGAGACAGGATGAAGTTTTGCATTTTATTTAATCCACGTTCCTTAATGCCCCATGCCCAATTCCCAATTCCCAATTCCCAATGAATGACAAAATATGCAAATCCCCCGCTTGCACCCGGATACAATTGAGGAAGTTAAACTACGGGCTGATATTGTAGATGTCGTCTCAGAATACGTAGTTTTACGCAAACGTGGAAAGGATTTTGTCGGTTTATGCCCTTTTCACGATGAGAAATCTCCTAGTTTCACCGTCAGCCAGACTAAGCAAATGTACTATTGCTTCGGCTGTCAAGCTACGGGAAATGCCATTAAGTTTGTCATGGAGTTGGGAAAGCGTTCTTTTCCTGATGTGGTGCTGGATTTAGCACGGCGTTACCAAGTACCAGTGCAAACTCTAGAACCCGAACAACGCCAAGAATTACAGCGTCAGCTATCTTTGCGTGAGCAGTTATATGAAGTACTGGCAACGTCCGCACAGTTTTATCAACATGCCTTGAGACAATCCCAAGGGCAAAAGGCACTTCAATATTTGCAATCTAACCGCCAACTTAAAGAAGAAACTATACAGCAATTTGGCTTAGGTTATGCCCCCGCAGGTTGGGAAACTCTCTATCGTTACCTAGTGGAAGATAAACATTACCCAGCGCAGATACTAGAAAAAGCGGGATTAATTAAGCCACGCAAGGAAGGAGGCGGTTATTATGATGTGTTCCGCGATCGCTTAATGATTCCCATCCGTGATGTTCAAGGGCGCGTCATTGCCTTTGGTGGAAGAACCCTCACTGATGAACAGCCTAAATATCTGAATTCACCAGAAACGGAACTTTTTAGTAAAGGTAAAACATTATTTGCCCTCGATCAAGCCAAAGGTGGGATTTCCCAACTCGATCAAGCTGTGGTGGTAGAGGGATATTTTGATGCGATCGCTCTCCACGCTGTTGGTATTAATAACGCTATCGCCTCCCTCGGTACAGCTTTAAGCTTAGAACAAGTCCGGCTAATATTACGCTACACCGAATCGAAACAACTAATACTCAACTTTGATGCTGATAAAGCCGGAACCAATGCCGCCGAACGTGCGATCGGTGAAATTTCCGAACTAGCATACAAGGGCGAAGTTCAGCTAAAAATTCTCAATTTACCCGATGGTAAAGATGCTGATGAATATTTGCATAGTCACACTCCCGAAGATTATGGAGAACTGCTAAAAAATGCGCCACTTTGGTTAGACTGGCAGATTCAGCAGATTATTCAAGATCGGGATTTGAAACAGGCTACTGATTTTCAGCAGGTAACTCAGCAATTAGTCAAATTACTTAAAAATATAGCTAACAGCGATACACGAAATTATTACGTTTCTTACTGTGCAGAAATACTCAGCTTGGGAGATACCAGACTTATACCCCTGCGAGTCGAAAATCTACTAACTCAAATTGCTCCAGTTGGCGCTACATACACTAAACCCGTATCAGCGAAGAAAGCATGGGGAAGTAGCAAAGTTTCCCATTCCCCACTTCCTACAGAACGCAGCCTTTTAGAACACGCAGAGGGGTTATTACTAAGGATTTACTTACATTGTCCTGAACAGCGTCAAGCAATTATTGCCGAACTAGAGGAGCGAGATTTACAATTTAGCCTTTCCCACCACCGATTTTTATGGCAACAGATTTTAGAAACAGCCCAAGAACAGCTAGATTTAATATCAACTTTGCAAAACAGATACCTAGAATCGTCTGAAGAATTAGGATTAGTGTCGCATCTGTTTCATCTGAACGAGAAATGGAAGATAGAAATACCTCGGACTCCGCAAGTCGTTCAAGCTGCGATCGCTTGCATGGATTTAGTCATGCTTGAAAAACGCTATCGTCACTTTTTGGAACTATGGCAACAAACCGATCCCGAAACCGAACCAGAGCGTTATAAATCTTATTATCAAGCTTTCTACGCCGAAAAAATTAAGCTTCAGAAAATAGATAAGCAACGGCTGTTTTCCATCACAAACTTGTTGTAGATAACACTCTAACCGGGGAGTAGGGGAGTATATTTATTTAAAGAAAGTAAGCTAGCTAAGTTTGGGGTTTGGATACCCCAGGAAAGTGAGTATCCTAGCGTTTGTCTTTTTTCCATTGACCAGATTCTAGATGAGGATTTTTACGGTTTGTAGAAAATTGCTGCTGCTGTTACATTGCTTAACATCTAGATAGATGGACAGGTGAACCGAAAGGTTTTACAATCTGACTGATTGTGGTAAATTCACTTATTGCCCAATCCATATAAGCATAGTAAAGATTTTCTAGTGATTACGTTTGATTGCGGAAGCACTAAATTAATATAAGAAAGTCTTGAATAAGGGGCAGCAAGCAAATGGATGTAAAGCTGATTCTAGCTGGATTGACAGTTATATTTACGCTTTCGTGCTTATTTTTTGGCACGAAGAATGGATTCTATGATTCCGATAACTATCACGGCAATGGTTCCGCACATTGAGATAAATCTGTAGATGCTTGGGCGGCTTCCTTTATGGTGAGTTAGCTAAGAGCGCTCAAAACTTGCAAAAGGAAAGTACACAAAAGGCAAACTCCTTTAGCTCCTAGTTTGATGGCTTTTTATTTAGCCCACCTTTCCGAACCAGTGCGGGTTCGCTGGAGGCCTCCTCCCCAATCAAAAATCCGTATTCTCAGGGTGTAGGGGCGCACTATAAAACTTACCCCTAAGTCACAAAACCAAAATTTGTGTAATTTTTGGCTTTTGGGATGTGTCCATGATGAGATTTGAGGGGAGGAGAGCATGAGGGATAATCTGTCGGCATCCTCTAGCGTAGATGGTGTGGAGGCGGGTAGTGAATTAGAATGTTTGCCCTATAGTGTCCAGCATGACGATGAGGGCGTGTGTTTACTGGTGAAGATGGGCCCACACCGCATCCTATTGGATTGTGGTATGGAGGATATTTCATCGCTGGCTAAGGGGCTTACTAAGTCGGAACGTGGAACTAGTTCGCCCCTGCCAGCAGATTTAGTTTTGATTAGTCATGCCCACCCAGATCATGCCAGAGGCTTACTGTCACTGCATAAAGCTTTTCCCAAGTTACCTATTTATGGTAGCGAAGTAACCAGCAAGTTACTGCCACTGAATTGGTTAGATCAAGATGCTGAGGAAATTTCCAAATTTTGTCATGCTTTGCCGTTGCGATCGCCTGTGGAATTCCAAGATGGTTTAGTAGTAGAATTATTTCCCGCCGGGCATCTACCAGGGGCAGTGGCAATTCTCCTTACCTATACTACCAAGCAGCGTACCTACAAGCTACTGTACACGGGAGATTTTTTCTTATCAAACTCCCGCTTGGTAGAAGGTTTGCGTTTAGAAGAACTGCGGGGTTTAGATTTAGATGTCCTAATCATTGAAGGTAGTTATGGCACATCCCGTCATCCTCACCGCCGTAACCAAGAAAATCAACTAGCAGAGCGAATCAATCGCGCGATCGCTGACCATTGTTCTGTCATCCTGCCCACTCCTGCCTTAGGATTGGGTCAAGAGATGTTAATGCTATTACGCTCTCATCATCACTTCACTGGACGAGATTTAGATATTTGGGTGGATGGTGCTGTTGCAACTGGTTGTGATGCCTATTTAGAACTTCTACCCCACCTTCCTCCATCTGTACAGAATTTTGCCCGCCATCAACCCTTATTTTGGGATGAACGGGTGCGTCCCCGCGTGCGTCGTTTACAGGCAGAACATCGTCCCACAGTGGGCAAGTCACCTTGTATTGTCCTCACCGACTCTACAGATGATTTGGGTAAGCACTGCCAACTAGATACAGGCCCTTGGCTGATTCTTCTACCAGAAAAAATTGATATAAAAGTTAATAAAGAATATTTAGCACCTACCACTGTCGAAACTTATCTCTTAGCTCAACATAGCGATGGCCCTGGTACTACGCAGCTAATTCATAATTTGCGACCCCAGCATGTCATTTTTGTCCACGGTTCTCCTGCTTACTTAGCAGACTTGACTAGCTTAGAGGAGTTGCAAAACCGCTACCATATACATTCTCCGGCGGCTAACACTTTAGTAGAATTGCCTATCGGCGATACATTTTTACAACCGGCAGCACCAGAAACTAACTATGAAGGTGAATTAACAGAGTTAGGAACAGTAATCACAATCACCTTACCAAATATGATTACTGGCGATCCGCGTTGGCGGCAATTTGCCGATACTGGTTTAATCGAGGCTCGTTGGCAAGGTGAAGAACTAGTCTTAAGGGGATTGTCTCAACGAGAACTTCTTAGTCAAAATAGCGATCGCTACACATGGACAGATGTAGACTGTTGCGGTACTTGCCGACACCAAAGAGGGCAGAGATGTTGGAACCCAGCTTCGCCATTGTATAACTTTAAAGTAACCCTCGAAGGTTACTGTCCTGCTTTTGAAGGCTTATCTAATCCTGAGTCCTGAGTACTGAGTTAGGATTTATTACTCAGCACTCGGAACTCAGCACTCAGAACTAATTATTCTGGATTTGAGTCAGTGTAACGGTTGTGGATGCGCTCTGCTTCGGGACAATCTTCAGTCATCAGAGGTTCCACATTTCCGCGCGGTACTGAAGCCAGTTTTTGCGTTACTGCACCAATGCTCTCAAGGCGAACCATTTCTTCCCAAGAACAAACTTCGTCCTCTTCTTCTGTTTCATAGCGTAGGGTAACTAAATCTCCCTCTATGTCTATGATGCGGGCGCGTTCAATCCAGCGTTGCTGGTCCCGCAAGAAAACACATACCTCGCGCCCATCGCAACACAGTTGATAAATCTTGCGGTGTAGCATGTATTGTTTCTGCCTTTTTAAACAACGTAGTTAAACCTTTCAAAATCTGGGTTCTACCCCATTACATTACACCTTTAAGAGGTTAATTTCATCTTTGAGAACAAGTACGCTTCATGACCCAATCCCAAAATTTGCTTGTAGTTGTCAAAATATCGGGAAATGTTGAATTATAAATCAATGGTTGTTCTAGTAATGAAATTATCTCCTTCCGGCTCGTTTTACGGAATGTCAGCTTCATAGAAGTCAAACAATTCGCAACCTGTCCTAAGCAGGCTCATATTTTATGCTGAGTCATTCTTACCATTATGTAACAAATAATACTCCAAAACAATCGTGAATTGCGGTTGTTTAATTTCCCTACTTTTACTCATTGGCATTTTTGGGAAGTCCGGGGACTCGGCTTTAGTTTTACCCACTTGTATCTGATCTTAACTCATTCTTTTGCTGACCTTGATAGTTTTCAACAACAACACCCAAAGAGTTTTTAATTTTTAAGATTTTTTGCCTGATGAGGAATAAAGAGGCAGGAGGCAGAGGGCAAGAGAAATGCCCATAAATACATTTAAAGATATTTAGAGGATTTTATAAATATAAAAGGGTATTAAATAAGTAAAAATACTTATAGCAAACTTTCCTCAGTTCCTCTGCTTTTTTAGAGTATTAGCAAGATTTATGTGGCAAAGGAAATTCCATGAACACGTTCGACGAGGATGCTTCTCGTTTAATTTTACCTGCACGAACTGCATCATATAAGGCTGCGAGGGCTGACAAATCCTCTGACTGATAGCATTTAGTCGCCAGTACTTGATGAAGTAAACCCTCAGATTCAACACTAAGATATCCAGTTTGGAAAGCAGATTCAATGATTGTGCGAATCATCTTGGTTAGAGCAGAGTAAACAATTTGTTATCTCAAGTGTGGAACATTTTCTTGTGCAGTTAATTGATATAGGACATTGATATCATGTGATTATAGTTACACCCAAGGAGTGATTTATATCACATAAATGGTAGGAAATATCAACTTATGCTGATAATATTTGGTATATGTAGCAGATTTTTTATACAAATTCCTTAAGTATTAATAGTGGTAGACGATGTGGGAAACTTTTAAGCAAGCATTTAAAAAATCTAGTGAGACACAAACAATCAAGCAAAAAACTGGCGGAAATCTTCATCCTTTTGACTTAGTTGTGCCCAGTCTAGGTTTAAAGACTGGAATTTTTGCACCAAGCGATCGCAAGCTGGGCGTTCGGTAGCGTAATGTCCAGCATCAATTAAGATAATGTTACGATCGCGGCTTTCTTGAAATTGATGAAACTTGCAGTCAGAAGTCAGATAAGCCTCAGCACCAGTTTTTGCGACGGCTGAAATGTAACCAGCCCCCGAACCACCCAAAACAGCAACTCGTGAAATTGTTTGCTGTAAATCAGCACTGGGGGAAAAAATCAAATTAGGTGGATTAAGTTGGGTTTGAATGGTTGCGAGTAATTCCTGTAGTGTCAAAAATGGCTCTAGCAAACCAACACGACCATATCCTAATCCTCCTTGTGTGGGTACTATGGGAGTAACTTCTTTGAGTTCTAAAATTTGAGCTAAAACGTCAGCAGTCCCATCCTGCACTTGATCGAAATTGGTGTGAGCGCTGTAAATACCAATATTGTGGGTAAAAGCTAACCGTACCATTTCCGCGATCGCTTCACCAGTGCGTAAAGATTTGAGAGGATTAAAAATCAAGGGATGATGGGCAAATATCACATTAGCATTTTCTGCGATCGCTTCTTCCATTACTGCCAAAGTCGGTGTCAAACATACCAAAACCCGTGCTTTTTCCTGCAAAACTCCTGGTTCAATCTGCCAGCCACAATTATCCCAGCTTTCACACCACGCAGGATTAGCCCATGCTTCAAACCAAGTAATTAAATCAGCAATTTTCATAATTATTTTCTTCAGCAATTTTCAAACAATTCTGGGGGTTTAAATCCCAGTTATATTACTTAATTACGCATGACGAATCAGTGTCTTTGTGGTTGAATATTTAATTTTAATGCTAATTGCTGGCGCATTTCTTGAAAAGGTTTGTTCCATACAGGGCTAGCATTCCAATTCCATACCGCTATGGGGATAAGTTGCTCCTCAGCTAGATAAGTTAGCAGACGATATTCATCTTCTGGTTCACGAGAAAATGTGAAGGGATTGCGGTAGCCTGTATCACATAGTTTATAAGATGTAACCTGCCCGTGACTAATCCGTTGTAAAAGTTCCTTACCTTTGGCGAGCAAATAATCTAAAAAAACCAAACTAAAAGGCTCTATGTGGGCGCGATTTTGCGGCTCTTTTTGTACCCACCTTGCCCACTCAAACCCATAGATAAAATCGTGAACGTAACGGAAACGAATTTCTGTTTTAGTTCCGAACATTTCTATCAGAGTAACCATTTTTTGACCAAAAACTTTTAAAAAAGGAATAGCACCCTCATCTGCTGCTAAAGCCTGTCTAATCATACTACTGACTAGAAAATCAAAATCCCAAAATATGTTTTCTGGGAAGTTTTGCAACTGAGTACGGACTATACTTTCAATAGTTTCTTGGAGATTTGTAAGAAGTTGAATATCGGTGTTTTGCTCAGTAATTAAATTTTCCAATTCTGCAAAACTGGTACTTAATGTCTTTTGAGGGTTAAGTGATAACAAACGAATAGACTGTTGGGCAAGTATTTCATCAATATATTGGAAAGTATGAGTTGGTGTGAGTTCTTGCTTCATAGTAATTGAAATAACCCAAACAGCTTACACTAATTATTAGTTTATATCGAAATAAGAAAATTATTAAATAAGCAAAAAAAACTTAACTTTCAACTTTACAAAGTTATACTAATTCTTTAACAGATTATATCTAATTAATTCCGCATCAATAATTATCATTGCAAAGCTATCACGGCGAAATTTGTTTAATGCAGATCGCCGCGAGTTTATGAGATTATATCCAAAGGGTAGCTAGAATAACCAGAGTATTTAAACTCTACCTTAAATAAAACTTGAGAATCGGCTATCCAGAAATATGGATAACCAATTCTCTTAAATGACTACGCTGGCGATGTTCCCAGATATAAATTCCCTGCCAAGTTCCCAGTACTAGATAACCTCGATTAATGGGGATATGTTCAGAAGTGTGGGTGAGTGCGGTACGAATGTGTGCTGGCATATCATCGGCACCTTCTGCATCGTGGATGTATTTGGCTGATTCTGGGACGAGTTTTGCCATAAAATTAGCTAAATCTACAAGAACATCAGGATCGGCATTTTCTTGGATGACTAAACTGGCTGAAGTGTGGCGCAAAAATAAAGTACAAAGACCAATTTCAACCCCCGATTCTGCAACTGCGGCTTCAATCTTAGGGGTAATATTGTAAAAAGATTTGGCAACAGTGGAAATTTTTAGTAATTTTTGGTAATGAGTCATTTAAAACAGTAATTATTGATGACACTATAGCAGTTCTCAGTTGAGTGAAGTATAAGAACCCACCCCCAACCCCCTCCCCGCAAGCGAGGAGAGGGCTATGATGTACCTCATATGATTAAGAAACGCTATAAAAGCTAATTAGCTGTTGAATCTACTTAATTTTGTTGTCGGATCATGTTGGTTGGCATTCTATATATTAATTTATATTGTTTTGAATAACTTTACTTGGTCTGTAAATAATTGAGAACCGCTTTAGCGATCGCTTCATTACCATCCTTAGCAATAGGTTGAGATTGCTTTGGTGCTTGGGGTAACTCATGCAGAAAATCCCAAGAACCTTGAAAAAACTCAGATGGGGTAATGATTTGATGCTGGTTATAATTAGTTATGCCTTCTACTATAAAAGTTGCTTCAGCAAAATCTGCACGCGGTATGGTAACAATAGGCACGTTTAGTATTGTGGCTTCAGAAAAAGTACTGTAACCAGGTTTAGAGACAACTCGACCACAAATAGGCATAAAATCTACAGGGCGATATTTGCGTAGCGCTTCGCGCTTGCCATCGGCATCGCTAATTTTCACTATATTATGTAAATCAGGCGCTGATTGATCGAAGATGATAAATTGCCAATCGGGGAATCGTCGCAGGTTATCGTAGGGTATTTGCTGCAAACCCAAGCCGCCAAATGTCAATAAAATAGTTTTTTCGACTGGTGCGGTTATTCCCCAAAGAGAACGTAAATCATCAGTAGAGTAACGGGGGGAACCACCTGTTAGACCAACATCTGTGATATTGTGAAAAGCTTGCATCGGTTCGTGGAAGGGAAGACGAAATAAGCGATCGCACTTTGAGTACCAATCACTAATCCAATCTGCGATCGCTGTAAATTCACCCCCCCAATCTCGATAGATAAAGTCCCAGCCAAAGTTACTCATCATCCAGCAGGGAATATTTGCACCTTTGGCAAACCCAGGGGCCAGGAAAGGAATATCTGCCAAAATGAGATTAACGCGATTTTGGCGGATAAAATTAACTTCTGAGGCAATGAGCGAATTTTGATGTTTCTTAATATCTAGCAACTTTTCTAAAGTCGCTACTTTATCCATTGTCAAACTATCTGTTTGCACCACACCCAAATCAAATGCACGGGGACGATAGATAAAATCGCCTTCTATATAGCACTCTAGCAACCAGCGTGGGGCAGTGGTTACAAGAATTAGCAGAACTTCTGGACATAACTTTTGAATTGTCGCAGCGACAGAAGCCATGCGGGTAGCATGTCCAAAGCCGTGGCTAGTGATGGCTAAGTATAATATTGGGCGTTCCATTTTAAAGGTAGAAGTCATTCAATTTGGGATTTTAGATTTTAGATTTTTAATTCAATCCAAAATTGGCAGAGTTAGGTATGAAAATTATAATTTTCACAGTGATAGCTTATAGCAGTTGTCAATTGCACGAAATACAGACCTAACCCCCAGCCCCTTCCCTACAAGGGAAGGGGAGTAAGATTCAAAGCCTCTCTCCTTTTAGGAGAGAGGTTTGGAGAGAGGTCAAAGTGTATTGCTTCCATTCGAGAAGCGCTATATAACTCATACTTTTTAACTATTTTTGCAAAAACTTTGAATTGCCTCAACCAGTTGGTCGATTTCCGATTCTAAAGTCAGATAATGGATGGTGGCGCGTATACAGCTAGGATCGGCAATTGTGCGAGTTAATATGTTTTTTGAGTCTAAAAACTGCACTAATTTGAGATTAGCTTGAGGCTGATTATTTGTAAGTTGGAAGGAGACTATACCGCTTTCGGGTGGTGAAGTTCGCAAACATTTAACATCGGGTAACGCCACTAAACGCCGCCAAAGATACTCACTATTTTGACAAATTTGCTCGTAACGTTCCTGTGACGTTCCCCATTGCTGATGAATTGCGATCGCTTCCTTTAACCCAACATACAATGGATAAGCTAATGTAGACACTTCATACCGTCGCCCATCTGGAAGCCAGCCTACAGGCTGAGATTCACTATCCACAACAATCCCATTTAAGCCAATAAACGTAGGTTTCAGGCTTTCTCGTGCTTCTGGGCGAACATACAAACCACCAGCACCCGCAGGGCCACATAACCATTTGTGACCAGTGAAAGCATAAAAATCTGCACCCAATTCTGTCAAGTTTAAAGGCAACAAGCCAACAGATTGGGCAGCATCTATCAATAAAAAAGAATGATTATTTCTGCATACTTCGGCAATTTTATCAAGAGGTAAAACTTGACCAGTATTCCAGAAAACATGACTTAATATTACAAGACGGGTATTAGGGCGTAAGTGTTGGGCAATAATTTTTACAGAATCGCCCTCATTTAAAGTCGCCTTTAGGGGACAAGTGGTAACTTCTACCGCAAATCTCCGGGCGATTTCCTGCGTTGTGGCAATTATGCCTGGATGTTCGCAGTCTGAGAGTAGTATATGGTCGCCAGAATGCCAATCTATACCCCACATGGCGATATTACAGCCAACTGTGACATTCTGGGTAAGAGTAATTGTTTCGCTTGGTGCATGTAACTCCGAAGCGATCGCAACTCTAGCGGCTTGAGTCTGCGGTGCTATCCAGCGATACGCCTCATTTCCAAAGGGGCCTATTTGCTGAACATAAGCTTGAGTTTCGGTCATCGCATCCATTGCCCTTTGGGGCATCGGCCCTTGTCCGCCATAATTGAAATAAGTCTTATTGGCTAAAGCGGGAAATTGCTCTCGATGGCTATGTAACTTAGTTTGGGCGACAGAAATACTAGTCATATCAATTTGAGAATTTGGATTTTAGATTAGGGACTTCCAGTTAAAAAACATTCCATTGTAGAAGCGCTAGGAGAAGATACCCTAAAAATGTACAAATAATTTTGGGTAATTTATTTTTTGTCAGTCCTTTAGTACAGTATTTCACAAGCTCGTAGCGAAAAAATTGCCTTGATTAGACCTTTGTGTTCCTCTGCGCTAACCTTTGCGAGCCTTTGCGTTTAAATTTTAACCTTCAATTCGCCATGAATTTACCCTCTCATCTCCCTCACTTCCCTCCATTATTAATTGTCTGAGTTACTCCCACATAATACTAATTATTGTTAACTTAAAAGAATGCTAATCAATGCTGAACTTCTACTGCAATACCAACGCTGTAAACGCCGAACTTTTCTAGATATCCACGGTGACAAAAGTCAGCGCGATGCACCCAATGAGTTGCTGCGGAAACTGCAACAGGATAAAATCGCTCATCAGATGGGTGCTTTGGCACAGATGACTTATCACCAACCAGATTATTCTTATGGAAACTGGGAAAAGGCAGAGAAGGCAACTTTGGAATTGATGGAACGTGGGGTTGAGTACATTTATAAAGGAGTACTCTTAGCAAATTATTCTGAAGCATATACCCTACTGAGTCGGCCAAATTTACTCGTCAAACAGCCAGGACAGTCGAGTTTTGGAGATTGGATGTATGTTCCGGCTAGTATTGAACTGGGTAAGCGCCCTAAACAAGAATATCAAGTTATCGCTGCATTTCATACCCAAGTGTTGGCAAAAGTGCAGGGAGTTATACCAGAAACAGCTTTGCTGATATTGCGAACCAAAAACAGCAATTATGCCGTGGATTTATTTAAATGGATGCCACGGATGCAGCAAATTCTGGAGGACTTCATTGAAGTTTTAGAGTTACCAAATCCGCCAGAGGTGTTTATTTCTCGGCAAAAGTGTAATTTTTGCCATTGGTATAGTCAATGTTATGCGATCGCTAAATCTGAAAAACATCTCTCACTATTACCAGGTATAACACCTCTGCGCTACACTCAACTCCAAGATGTAGCTATCACCACACTAGAATCTCTCGCTAACACTAGTCCCAGCACCTTAGAAAACCTCCTTGGTTTCGACCAAAAAGTAGCACCCAAGCTAGTAGTGCAAGCTAAATCAGCACTGGAAAAACGACCGCTTCTTTTACCATACCCACTATCAATAAAAGAGATTACATTCACAGCACCCATAGAACTTTACTTTGATATTGAGGCACAG
Source organism: Nostoc sp. (assembly GCF_036917435.1). Lineage (GTDB taxonomy): Bacteria > Cyanobacteriota > Cyanobacteriia > Cyanobacteriales > Nostocaceae > Nostoc. The sequence continues at coordinate 229,463 of NZ_JBALDM010000058.1, read as the reverse complement.
CCAGACTTAGATTTAGATTATCTTTTGGGGGTTTTGGTAGTCGATAGACTTGCCAACACAGAAAAGTTTTATTCGTTTTTAGCAGATAAACCAGAAGACGAAGAATTAATTTGGAAGCAATTTTTGGATTTGGTTTGGCAATATCCCGAAGCACCAATTTATCATTTTTGTGCCTACGAGTTTGATACGGTTAAACGGCTGGCAAAGCTTTACAACACTCCTTATGCCTCAGTGCGTCCAGTACTCAATCGCTTTGTGGATGTGTATGAGCAATTAACCGAAAGTGTAGCATTGCCTATAGAAAGTTATGCCCTAAAAGCGATCGCACGTTGGTTAGGATTTGAGTGGCGAGAAAAAGAAGCTAGTGGTGCTAAATGTATTTACTGGTACGATCAGTGGCTAGAAACAGGCGATCGCACCTTACTAGAAATTATCCAAAGCTACAACGAAGACGACTGTCGCGCTACCCACAAAGTCAAAGACTGGCTTGTAAACTTTTTTCAGGATGAATATGGTTTACGACTAGCTTAAGTAATTTCGGATTTTATTAAAGTTTTCAATTACTTAGAATCCGGTTTAAATATTACTAAGTACAAATCGCAGTTATATCCGTTTCAAATCTTGTAAAATAGCGGCGGCTGATTGATAGCGATCGCTAAAATGATAACAAACCATTTTATCTAAAATTGCTGCTAATTCTTCATTCACTTGCACCGTTTCCCGCCACATCACATTACCAGTTTCTGGATCTGGGTAAAGTTCTTGTGGTGGTATCCCCGTTATAGCTTGAATACCAATCATTCCTAAAGCGTAAATGTCACTGCATAAGCGGGGATGACCGGCAAATTGTTCTGGAGGTGCATAACCCCGCGTCCCGATAGCTACTGTGGCTAATTCTGTTTGGTCGCTGCTTGGTGGTTGCATTAATTTCACAGCACCAAAGTCAATTAATACCAACCGATTATCTTGAACACATCTAATAATATTAGTTGGTTTGATATCACGATGAATCACTCGATGCTGGTGAACAAATTCTAAAACTTCTAAAACTTGTTTGAGCATCTCCATCACAAATGATTCATTTTGCACATTCTGCACAGGTGGTAATTCTTCACTTAGAGTATGTCCTTCGATATACTGTTGAATTAAATAGAATTCTTGGCAATCTTCAAAATAAGCCAGTAGTTCTGGAATTTGGTGATGTTTACCCAAAGATTGTAATATTTCAGCTTCACTATGAAACAATCTGCGAGCAATTTGCAAAAAGCGTGTATCTTGACGGGCTGGCATTAACTTTTTAACTACACAAATCGGATTACCCGGTAGTTGAGTATCCTGTGCTAAATAAGTGCGACCAAATCCACCTGCACCCAGAACTTGAGAGATTTTGTAGCGTCCACCCAAAAGCAAATCACCTGATTTTATTTCTGGTGAATCAATTGGGGGAGGAAAATCAAGAGATGAATCAGGAATTGCTGTTTTGTCTTCTAAGAGTACATTTAATTGTGCGATCGCTTCTTGTTGTTTTTCAACTTGCAGAATAATCACCTGAGTTTGTCGCTGATTGTAGTAGCTAGTATAAGCAATCACGCAGATACTACTAATCACCAAACCAAGAGCAGAGGGAACTAACGGTATCCATCCGGCTTGTAAAAACAAAGCAACGCAGATTCCTACTAAACCAAGCAGAGTTGTCCCTACTACCACTAGCAAAAGCAACGGATTTTGCCACCGCAATGCGATGATTCCACCTAAAAGCGACCAGCCCCATATCCAAATAAGTTCCGCCCAGTCAGGCCAATACCAAATTAGAGGTCGTCCATCCAACACTGTACTGATGAGTTGACTTGCTATCTGTGCATGAATAAACAGAGCAGGCATTTTAGCTGGTTGATCTGGCAAAGCGCTGTAGGGTGTATAAAAGCCGCCTGGAGGTAGATTGGTTGCTGTAGTGCCGATAATTACAAGACGGTCTTTGAATAAACTGGAGTTGACTTGGCCATTGAGGACTTGTGTAAGGGTTACTTGATCGGCGAGGCCGTTGGGGTGACGGTAATTTAATAATATTTGATAGCCATTTGCATCCAGATGTTGGTAGCTACCAGAATTAGCTTGTAAACGTGGAAACAGTGTTTTACCTAACTGAAAATTACCTTTCTTAGTAAACTGGTATTCAATGCCTTGCTTTTCCAGATAATTAATTGCTATTAGCGCTCCAAATGCGAATGATGTTGTACATTTATTGTCTGTAGAGTTAGCAAATAACAAAGTGCGGCGAAGAATTTGGTCGTTTTCACTGTCAGCAACCACATCGCTAAACCCAACATTATCTATAGGAAAATTGGGCGGTGGTGGAATTTCATCTCTACCCAAGCTGCTGAACAAACAGGTGGTAATGATGTTGTCTTGATTTTGGAAATTATTTGCCAAATTCTTGTTTTCTGGTTGGAAAAGATATAAACCAACAATTCGTGGTTGATAAGACTCTATTTTCTTTAACAGCTGATTGATTGTCCGATCTGATAGAATCCATTTCTCGCGTTTGAGATCGTCGTCAGTGATTTTTACCAGTAAAATTCGCTTATCAGGTTTTTGTGCTGGACGCGATCGCAACATCTGATCGTAAACTCTTAACTCCCAAGGCTGCAACCATTTTAGTTCCCGAATTCCCCAGATAAAGGCGGTTACTCCCACACTAGTAAATAAAATAACTTGCAACCAGCTTTTGCCCTTGGAGGTTTCACGGGAATCCTGAACTTTGACAAAGGGGACACGGAGTTTTTCTAATAATCCACTAATCACAGCGTTGCGGCGGTAGCCCGAATTGGGTAGATGTTGCAGGCGCAGAAGTTTATTTTCAGACTCTAGGTTAAAAGCTAATTAACCTGAGCTTCTCTATTAATGTAGCAATTTACTTACTGATTATTAGAAACATTGAGATATTCCTAATATTAAAGCAAACTAACGTGCAACCTCAACCATAGAGTTAAGATAAAGTATGTCTAAAAGGGGCTATTCAACGTCGCCCTCTGCGGCTAATCATCTGTTTGAGATGTTTGGGCATCTTCAACAGAATTGGTAATTGGGAAAGAAATAGGATTAGTAGATGGGGTTAGTGAATCTAATTGTGGTTGTTCGAGTGATGCTTCCATACTTGCATCGTCAAAATATGAGCCAATAATTTTATCATAGTTAGAAGCAACAGCTAAAAAAGCGCCACCCAAAATATAGATAGGTAATGGCAGATTAAATTTTTGCAACCAGTCAAACAGTTCCGCCAAGGCAAACAGCACCAAAAAGCAAGCAAGCCAAACCTTCACATTCTTATCCCCTAGATTGAAATAACTCTATTATTAGCTTAAATAGCTTGCTTGCATAATAGTTGATCTAGTACATAATTACCAAATTACAACCTTTATAGCTTAGATAGGTGCAGTCAGAGTTATAGCATCTGCCATATCGCAATATCTAGTAGGAAAATAAAAATATCTTTAGCTTACCCGTCTTCTGTCACTTTCCGGGAGGGCGATCGCTAGAAGCTCGAATCAGCCAAAACAAAAGAAAAACCTCACCCTGTCAAAGATTGGACATCCCTCTCCTTAGTAAGGAGAGGGAAAGGTTTTACGCAGTAAAACCAGGGTGAGGTTTCTTAGGGGCTATAACACTTAACCGCAAATCGTCTCACCGAACAAGGCAAAAGTAAAAAGTAAAAAGGCACTCATAAAGAAAAAGAGCAGTGGTTTGAAGCCCCTGTCTTGAAAAGTTTCCTACGGCGGGAAACCCGCTTGACAGTTCTTTTCGCTAAATTTATTTATGGAACGAAATAAAAACATTTATTTCGAGACGCATAGCGCAAGAAATAATAAGTCCGTACAAGGCAAAAGTAAAAAGTAAAAAGGCAAAAGAAATATTGAATTTATCTTTCTTTTTACTTTTTACTTTTATCTTTTTACTTGTTTATGCGTCCTTAATCATTTCCCCTGAATTTATTTATGGGGATTATCTTTTTACTTTTTACTTTTTACTTTTTACTTTTTACTTCTTAATAAAGACTTGTGTGTACACCGACTCGGAGGGCGACGGTTTTGCGTAGTAAAACTAGGAAGAGGTTTCAAGATTTACGTCAATTAGGTGATTAAGCTAAATTACCTATAACTGTCTGACTAATAAAATCTAAAAGGGGCGACTACCTGCAAGACTGACTCGCTTCAAAACCCGTCGTTCATTTGGATCAAATGCTTGACGGTAGTGCAAGGTAGCTTGATTATCCCAGTAGACAATATCACCAACAGACCATTTGTGTTGGTAGTAAAACTTGGGTTGATTTAGATGTTGCCTTAATTGTTCAATCAGTTTAGATCCTTCTTGTGATTCTAACCCGACAATTTCCACTTCCGTCGCTACATCTAAGTAAAGATGCTTTTTACCACTATCTGGATGTGTTCTAACTAAAGGATGGGGAAAGATTGGGCTGATTAAAGGAATATTTTTGTCTAAACGATATAAAGAGCGGGGTGCATTTCTATCTTGTAAAAATGGGTTGTAGGTAATTAGCTGTAAATCTGCAATCCGTTCTTTAGTGGTTTGATCTAACGCCTCATAGGCCAAATTAGTATTTAACCAATAAGTATCTCCACCATGAGTTGGTATTTCCAAAGCATAAAGAAGCGAACCACTAGATGGAGTGGGAGTCCATTTGTGATCAGAATGGAAAGTGAGTTCTCCAGTACCTGTATAGCCGCCATCGACATTGGAAATCGGAATCACTACCGGAGTTTCTCCTGGTTTAGAAGCCAATACTGGAGTTTCATCTGATGGTACAAACAGTGCGCCAAAGTAGAGAGCGAAGTTGAAAAGCTGCTCATCAGAGAGCTTTTGGTCTTTGAATATCAAAATATGGCGATCGCGCAAAGCTTCTTTAAGCTGTAATATAACTTCAGGTGCGATCGCTCCACTGGCATCAAAATCGGTAACTATCGCTCCCAATGGGGCATCAATAGGACTAATTTTAACCTTTGTCAAAGTCGAGGTAGGCATAATATTCTCCTGTGTTTTAATTTCTTCTTGGGTGTAACTACTTATTGGCTAACACGTCTGAGGGAGTAATTTTGGCGTACTCATCAGGTGTCAAAAAGCCATCTCTAACATTCACCTTTTTAGGTATAAGTCCGAGGCTGTACCACTTATCTGCAACCTCTTGTTGTTTGTTAATGACTTTATCGGTAATTGGTACTAGCCCATAATCATATTTATCATGCATTTTTTCTAAAGTTGGTGCATCTAGCTGAGTTACAGGAGCAAGCAGTTGTGCTACTTCTTTGGGATGAGCCTTAGTCCAGATTTCTGACTTTTCTAGCTCCTCTAAAAACACTTTGATTACATCAGGATGAGCCTGATAAAATTGGCGTGAGGTTGAATAAAAGTTGCCAGTATCTCGCAACTTTCCACCATCTGCTAAAACACGAGCGATTTTCTTTTGTTCATTTCTAGTACCGAATGGCTCCCAGATATACCAAGCATCCACCTTATTTTGACTGAATGCTGCATTTGCATCTGCCGGGGCTAAAAAAACTGATTGGACATCGCTCAGTTTCAACCCTGCATCTTCTAATGCTTTAACTAATAGATAGTGGCCGATGGAGGCTTTCTGAAAAGCCACTTTTTTGCCCTTCAAATCGCTAACAGTTTTAATCGGAGAATTTACAGGAACTAAAAGTGAAATAGCTTTACCACTAGGGCGTGTAGTAGCTAGATAAACAAGGGGCGCTCCTGCTGCTTGGGAAAATATAGGAGGCGATTCGGCTGTAGATGCAATATCCAATCCATTTGCATTCAGGGCTTCTAGCTGTTGTGGCCCAGCCGCAAACTCAGCCCACTGTACTTTAAAACCCAGAGGCTCTAATCGCTTTTCTAAGGAACCCTGCTTTTCTAAAACTGCTAAAGCGGAAAGTTGTTTTGAACGTACAATCCGCACTAGTTGCTTCTCTGTAGTACTAGATGAAGCCACAGATACAGGAGAAGCTGCTGACTGTTGAATGTTATTTTTTGCTTCACTACAACTTGATAGAGTCGTCGATAACATTAAGCAGTAGCCCAGAGCAAATAACAAAGAATGACGTGTTGTTATCGGGCTTTTTTTGAATTCAAACTTTCCTTTTAAAGCTGGCATGGGTTGTTTTATTGATTCCCCTCTAGGTGATTAGAATAATGGTGATTAATTGCAATATAAAGTTTATTTGAAAATTCCAATCAGTAGATATTTGGTTAGTTTCAAACACTTTACTTATGAAATTAGAGAAGAGAGTGGGTATTACCCACCCCGCAAAGACTTGAGGAACTGAGACTTTAATATTGAGGAGGCAAAAATTTAGGAAATGGAGTGAGAAAAGCCCACTCCAATATCGTGCTAGTGGAAGATTAAAATTTGTAAGTGGAACTCTGTTTTGGTAGCATTTAATTTTGCTAGTGCTTCCAAGCGACTAGGATTGTAGCTTTGAGTTCTTCTGTAAAATGTCCAGATGGCTCAACTGCTAGTAACGCTTCTCTAAGATCCTTTTCAAATGCTGGGGCGTTATTGCCATAGAAAATTTTGAGAGAGAAGGCTGTTGTGTATAAATAGCCCAGATAACTATCGACAGTCCAAGATTTTTCAAACGGCACTTCATAGTTTTCTTGACGAGCAAAAGCAGAATTGCCAATTACAACTTCATGAGAAGGATCGACTGGCTTACGAGTACCTTGTCCTCGTTGTCCAGTCCGGCGTTCTTCACCTAACCATTTCTTTACTACTCCAACAGCAGCTTGTTTCCAAGGTAAATTGCTTTCCCAAGGGTTATCACCAGTCTGAAGCAGTGCTAATCCACCATCATCAGTTAGCAATTCATAAAGGCGTTCAAGCACTAGTTCGCGTTCCATCCAATGGAAGGCTCTACCAATAGTGGATAACTTAAATTTCCCTAAACTAGAGTCAATTAACTCGGCTCCTTGTTCTAACCAAGTAATATTATTTGCTCCGACTGCTGCTGCTTGGCGTTTAGCTTCTGCAATCATTTCTGGATCGGGATCGATCGCAACAACTTCTTCAAATTGGGTTCGCAGAGCAATTGAAATTAACCCTGGGCCAGTACCCAAATCAAGGAGTCGTCCTTGACCATTGAGATGAAATATTTCGGCTAGTTTATCGAATACAGCAGGTGGATATTTGGTTCTATATTGAGCGTAGACCTCTGCGGCTCCCTCAAATAAACTTGGGTCGTAGGTGGGAAGTGTTTTTAGTTGAGTCATATTTGGATTTTAGATTTTGGATTTAGGTAAGTAAGGTGGAGATTAAATAACACCCACCCTACAAGACAGCAACGAGCAGACAGCTAAAGCACCTAGCGCGGGAGTGGGGGAGAAAATAACCAATGCCCCTGAAGTTGATAATCTTAAAGTAAATTTATTTTTACTGATAAAACCCGCTCCTACTTTGAACCACAGCATGATTATTTTCTCCGCCGCACTATTTCATCTGCTTCAAAATTTGAAATGTTTGATCTTTTTTTGCTGTTGAAGTGCGCTTATGTCCCCAGCCGATTTTTTCCCGATAACTACCCAGTAGCCCGACTTCTGCCAATTCTGCCTCGTTGACTGAAGTGGTGACATCACTTTCTGGTGCTACATAAAGAGCATCAACTGGACAATACAATTCGCACATATAACAGGTTTGGCAGTCACTCTGTCGGGCAATGGTTGGCGGCGCATCAGGCATTCTGTCAAATACGTTGGTTGGACAAATATTCACGCAGATATTACATTTTATGCACCGCGATTCGCTGACCAACTCAATCACACTGCTGCTCCTATTTTAGATAAAGGCTTTTCTGTACTTAGCGGCTGACTCTTCACCCAAACTCGATCTAATCCGCCACTAATTAGATGATGTTGCTGGTTAGCATCAAGTTCTGGATAATCTTGATGTTTATGCATACCACGAGTTTCTTTCCGTTCAATGGCACTGCTGTACATCCATCGCGCTGTGGCTACCATCGCCGCAGCTTCTCGTACTCTTGGAAGTTCTTTATCTGATTTTATCTGGCTATTACGAAGTTCTTGCCAAAGATGATTTAGCTTACCCAAAGACTTAGTTAAGCCTTGTTCTGTACGGAAATAGTTCTTTTCATAAGGAAATACTTCAGCTTGGACTGCTTGAATAATTTCATCAGTTGCCAAAGCTTGAGAGCGATCGCTCTTTAATCCTACCTCCCCAACACCCTTAACACGGCGTTGAGTTTTGTATTCCCCCAAACTGCGACTATATTCAGCAGCCGATTTCCCAGACCAATAGCCAGAAGATATTGCCCAAGCTGCATTATGGCTACCACCGCCAGTAAATCCGCCACAAATCAGTTCCCGTGTAGCGGCATCTCCAGCCGCATAGAGTCCCCGTACAGAACTACTACAACTCTCATCTACAATCCGAATTCCCCCCGTACCACGCACAGTTCCTTCTAGGCGCAGAGTCACAGGGAAACGTTGAGTAAATGGATCGATCCCTGCACGATCAAAGGGTAAAAAGAAGTTGGGCTGCGCTAAACGCATAGATCCCCGCATCGATTCCGCCGCTTTGTCTATGATGGCGTAAACTGGCTGTTGCAGCAATGTCTCGGCAATTACTGAACGTCTATGAGAACTTGCCCCCGGAATTACAGTACCGTCTTCGTAGGTGAAGGTTGCCCAATTATAAAACAGGGTTTTAGTAACTGAAGAAAAGGCGGGGGAGATGCCGTAAGCATTAGAAAATTCCATACCCGACATCTCAGCACCAGCTTCAGCCGCCATTAAATAACCATCCCCTGTCAGGACGTTGCATCCTAACGCTTTACTGAGAAATGCACAGCCGCCAGTTGCGATAATTGTGGACTGCGATCGCACTATCCACTTATCACCAGTCTGACGATTCACACCTGTTGCACCAGCAACAGCATCATCGTCATCAACCAGTAGTTCTAAGGCGGGGCTGTTGTCTAAAATCTTGACTCCGGCGCGTTGAATTTGCCGCCGCATCAGCCGCATATATTCTGGCCCTTGCAGCGATCGCCGATATGGTTTACCTTCATCGTCGGTAGGGAAGGGATAACCCCACTCTGCTAACTGATTGACGTTTGCATAGGTCTGATCCAGTACTCGATCCATCCAGTTGCGATCGGATAAAAACCCACCCAATGATTCCCGACTCACCTTTGCAGTTTCTCGTGCTTCTGGACCGGGTGGCACATACCACACACCATTACCAGATGCCGCAGCACATCCAGTCGTACCACAGTATCCTTTGTCTACGAGGATAACTCTAGCTCCACTTGATGCAGCATTCCAAGCCGCCCAAGTTCCGGCTGGCCCGCCTCCAATCACAAGCACATCTGTTTCTAAGTCGAGTTCAAAATCGGTTGTTAACGTCTTCAGCATCTACCATTTCCCCCATCGATAAAGTCTTAAGCATCAAGTCTTCACCCAATCGATGCTGCAAAATATTCAGAAATTTCTTTGCCCATTTACTTGAGGACTTATTATCAGTAGTCTCAATTTCTGGCTTGTTAAGCCAGGCTACCGTAGTCCTTTATCTCGATAGATAAACCGTAGTTTCTGATATAACAAAGCTTTTCACAGTTTTCAGAAAAAAGCAAGTATTTTAAGAGAAATTAAAATGTAAATTTATGTCAATTAAACTTTACATACTTCAAAAAAGACTTGTTTTTTATAGCAAGACTTACGCCAAAGCTCTCTCAAACTGTTATAGTGACTCTTAAAATCTCTGCTTGCCCCTCAGCGTTGCTCCAGTTGCTATAACGCGGAGGCCGAGGTCTTCTCCAGAAGGCTACGGTGAACACACAAGTCATCGAATTACCCAAAACAAAAGAAAAACCTCACCCTGTCCTATCCGACATCCCTCTCCTTACTAAGGAGAGGGACAGGTTTTGCATAGCAAAACCAGGGTGAGGTTTCTTAGGGTCTATAAGACTTAACTGTAAGTTGCCTCACCAAAGACTTATGTGTAAACCACTAGCAACCAAGAGGGGTTTCCCGCCCTACATGGATTCACCCCAACACACTGGCTTCTCTGTGCCTGGGGGAGTTTAAGAGTATTTTATTGAATCACTCCAGACGCAGAGAATACAAAGTAATTATTCCTTTGAGGCTTTGATGCTCCCGTTAGTATGTTTTAAAACCTAAAGACAGTACGAACCCAAGCAAATAAACTATCAGGATTGCTAGAATCTGAGTTCGGTGCAGTAATCCAGATCAAACCCGGTGTCACCTCAATATGATCTCCGATTTTATATTGATAGAATGCCTCAACGTGTAGGGAAGTATCTTTGTCTGCTTGTCCAGCACCTGCTCCCAAATCTACATTTTTACTAAGACTGGTGATTTTCGGCTCCATACCAACTAAAATCCCCCCTAAAGCACCTTCACTAAAAAGATCCGGGAATGCCAGTCCTACGGCCCAATCCATAGCTTCGCCATCTCCATGCCCCAAATAGCGGTGTGCTGCATAACTTACCCAGGCATTAATTGCCAACTTGGGATTAACTTGATAGAACGCCTGTAGACCATAAAGGTTGCCCACAGTTCCGGCTCCAGGTACGGTACTGTTTACCAGGTTGCTCCCGACTGCTGGGCCAAAATTTGTTCCACTAAAACCTAATGTATTTGGTGGGCTATAGGTATTAACGTAAGTTGCAGCCACCCGAAAATTCCTATTGGTGGAGTAGTATATTAACTGTGCTAAAGCTAAATACCTGCCTGTAAATAAGCCATTATTAGTTGTCGGATTGTTACCGTTTGGTGCGCTGTACGCTATCCCGAATTGAACCTGTTTGCCTAATCCTTGGAGTATGGCAATTCCGGGGCCGCTATCTCCATAGTTATAGACCAAAGACCGCCGTGAAAATCGTGAAATCCCATTAGCACCAGTAGCAGAAGACGATTCAAAATATGGGTTAATCGGCCCAGAAAGACCTATCTCACTAGCTCCGTCAGACAAGGGATAAATGTTGACTTGGGTATTTGGAAAAGGTAGAAACCGATAGCGAACACCATTAAGAGTAATAGTATTGCGTGCAAAAGTAATACTGGAGTTATCAGCAGTTCTCCCCTCATAAGTTCCTAATAATCCAGCTCTTGTTTGTCCCAATGATTCAATATTTCCACCTCCTATTGTTATAGCTAGTGAATCTTTACCGTTAAAACTGGTGTTTAACCGTAAAGAAGTTGAGCCTTGAAGTGTGGCATTGTGAGGTGCTGGTTTTTTGCTGACGACATTATTACCTGTTATAACTTCGCCAAGGACAATCTGAGCTCTACCTATAAGTTTGGTTGTGGTCGTAAACTGAGTTGATTCTAACTTCGCACTTCGTGCTTCCAAGCTATCTAAACGTCCCCGAAGTTGAGCAAGTTCTGGAGAAAATTGTTCTTGTAGTTTTTTGATGGTATCCAAGTCTTCGCGTTTGACTAAATCTGTTGTTGAAGTTGCTATTAGTTCATTGAGGCGATCTAAAGCTGCATTCAATCCAGCTGCAAATTCATAGCGTGTTAGGGCGCGATCGCCTTTAAATGTGCTATCTGTATATCCTGCAATTACACCATAGCGCTCAACTAAAGACTGTAATGCTTGAAATGCCCAATCTGTCGGCTTAATATCTGATAGTTGCGAGACGGATGTTACTTGCCCTGCTGCATTATTTGGAGCTTTTTTGTTAGTTGGCGGTGCAACTAGCAACAATTGTGAGACAGGTGTGACTCGATCTCGCAGATCGTTTGGAGCTTTTTTAAGAGTGACTGGTGCAATTGAAGTGTCTACTGTTTGATTGACAACTGCTTCTGAAGCTTTGTTCTCTTGTACTTCAGTCGCAGATACATCAGATTTAGGCAGTTCAGCTTGACTTTTGCCTGGATAAAAAACCAGGATAGCTAGAATATCTAGCAATGAAAGCAAGAACACTATCCATCTATAATTCGAGCGAAAATTAGACATTACCCTTAAACTCCTCAACCTGAAAAACGGATAAATAATCTCTAAATCGGACAGCAGAATTATCAGAGAACTTTGACTAAAACTTCTTACTAAATTATTAGCTAATAAAGTTAGCAAAGGTTCCCCAATTAAAAGAAGTACAAATCTCCGATAAGTATCGCAAGCAGTACTAATAAATTGAATTCAGACTCCAAGGCTCGTAGCAAATTCTCAAAATAAAATTCATAATTCAGAATTTGATTTGCGATTGTATTGGAGTACTACCGATGAGATAACGCAACAAAATTTATCAATATCTCGTGACATTGACTAAAGCCTGAATTGAAATCAAGCTATTATCTGGCAATTAAGATTAGCTGAGTACACTAATTTGTAAGCAGCTAGATTTGACAGTCTCAATTGTTAATAAAAATCGATAAACCTATAAGTCGATAGATTTACCGGATTTTGTGTAGAATTATCTTTGCATAGAGCTTGGTACAATGCAAGACCCAGTATTTATCCAGAAAGGAAAATATATCGAAATTATTGGCTAACTCAACTCAAGGAACTGCGAACGCATAGCGTGCCGTAGGCGATCGCTACAAATCCCCTAAATTTTTTATTTATGGGTATTCCTCCTACCCTCTGCCCCCTTAATTACCGATCGCTTAGAAATTTTGCTTACTCAATAAAAAGTTGTATTTTCCAACACAGCAATTCTGACCCAAAAGTGTCAAAATTAACGGTTAAGCAGTTCATTATCCAAACAGCCGTTTTTTACTAATCGTTAAATTAGACTTGATTTTTAGGTAATATCGGGTAGAATTTTGTCTATAAAATACGGTAATTCGATAGGATAATCGTATATTTAGCTCCCATATCCTGACAAACATGCAAATTCTCTGGTTTATTCCTACTGGATCTCATGACGGACGCTATTTAGGCACAGATATTGGTTCTCGCGTTGCCACACCTGATTATTTGCAGCAAATTGCCCAAGCTGTAGATAGTTTAGGCTACACGGGCGCATTGTTACCCACAGGGAATTCTTGTGAAGATGCTTGGATAACTGCCGCCGCTTTTATATCTGTCACCAAACAGATGAAATTTCTCGTGGCAATTCGTCCAGGAATTACTTCTCCAGGTGCTGCTGCACGGATGGCAGCAACATTCGATCGGATTTCTAAAGGAAGATTGTTGATTAATGTGGTGACAGGTGGAGATCCGGTGCAACTAGCTGGGGATGGCTTACATCTGAGTCATGACGATCGCTATGATTTAACCGATGAATTTCTTACGGTTTGGCGGGGTATGCTCGGTGGAGAAACAGTCGATTTTAAAGGAAACTACCTCGATATCAAAGGTGGTAAACTCCAATTCCCACCAGTTCAAAAACCCTATCCACCCTTGTGGTTTGGTGGTTCATCTGCGGCTGCAAAGCGAGTTGCCGCTAAACATATAGATGTTTACCTGACTTGGGGCGAACCTCCACAACAAGTTGCTCAAAAGATTGCCGAGGTTAGAAGATTGGCGGCTGAACAAGGTAGAACAGTCCGCTTTGGGATTCGCTTGCATGTAATTGTGCGTGAAACCGAGTCTGCGGCTTGGGATGCGGCCAATGAGTTAATTAAGTATGTAGATGAAGATGCGATCGCTAAAGCTCAGGAAAGCTTGGCTAATTCTGATTCTGAAGGACAGCGACGGATGAGCCAACTACATAGTGGTAGTCAAAAAAACTTAGAGATTAGTCCCAACCTGTGGACAGGAATTGGATTAGTTCGGGGTGGTGCTGGTACGGCTTTAGTTGGAGATCCTGACACCGTTGCCGCGAGGATGCTGGAATATCGCAATTTAGGAATAGAAACCTTTGTTTTCTCTGGATATCCCCATTTAGAAGAAGCATATCGCACGGCTGAATTATTATTTCCACGTTTACCTTTAGAGAGGGAAACTGCACTGTTAACGCCACCAGTTTTGAGTACTGTTAGTGAAATAGTTACCAATGACAAATTTGCTAAACAATTAACGAGTGCCTCATGACTAATTCGTAATTCGTAATTAAAGAGCAAATTATGAATTATGTTGACAATGCTGCTAGATTCACTCTTTGGAACAATCTACAATCTAAAATCTCATGACTATTACCTTTAAACACACCAAAAAAACAATAATATATCCTGGAGCGAGGTATTAGAAAACCCAAAAATCGATAAAATAGTTCCCTGGATTGTACCCGTTCTAGTGTTAGTTCTTTGGGAAGTTGCTTCCAGAACGGGTTTACTCTCGACCAGAATTTTACCTGCCCCTAGTGGTGTAATCACTACAGCTATTAGATTAGCCTCCACTGGAGAACTTTTTAAACATATAGGAATTAGTGCTGGACGGGCAATATCTGGTTTTATAGTTGGTGGCAGTATTGGGTTTGGTTTGGGATTGCTCAATGGCTTTTCCCCTATAGCAGAAAAGTTATTAGATAGTTCCTTACAAATGCTCCGCACAATCCCTAATTTAGCATTAATTCCCCTAGTGATTCTTTGGTTTGGTATTGGCGATCAAGCTAGATTATTTCTAGTATCTATGGGGGTATTTTTCCCGTTATATCTCAATACATTTCATGGTATCCGCAGTGTTGATCCTGGACTGATTGAAATGGGAAAAGTTTATGGATTAAAAACACCACAACTTCTCTGGCAAATCATTTTTCCAGGAGCCTTATCTTCGATTCTCGTCGGTGTCCGTTTTTCTTTAGGAATTATGTGGCTGACGCTAATTGTGGCAGAAACGATCGCAGCAGATTCTGGACTTGGTTATATGGCAATGAATGCCCGTGAGTTTATGCAAACTGATGTTGTGGTCTTGAGTATTGTGATTTATGCACTGTTGGGTAAATTAGCAGACGCTGTTGCCAGAGGATTAGAAACAAAATTCTTGGCTTGGAACCCCAATTATCAAAGGTCATAAATGGCAAATAACCCAAGTTCAATAGTTAAAATCAAGACTTTTTAAGTTTTAACTTCTATTGATTTTGAGTGTAATTTGCTTTGTTTAACGTCTCATTATTGTTCTGAAAATAGGAGTTTTGCAAGTGAGTTCTAATGTACAGGGTACGCAACTAAGTATTTTGGATTTGACCAAAGCTTTTGGTAAAAAAACTGTTTTAAACTCGCTGAATTTAGAAGTTGAAGCAGGTGAATTTGTTGCTATCGTCGGACGAAGTGGTTGTGGTAAGAGTACTTTATTGCGTCTGGTGTCAGGGTTAGATAAAACAACTTCAGGTGGAATACTCCTGGATGGAGAACCACTGCGTAGACTCAGCGGCTCTGTAAGAGTGATGTTTCAAGATCCCCGTTTATTACCGTGGAAGCGCGTTATTCAGAACGTAGGATTAGGCTTACAAGGTGATTGGCGTGAAAAAGCTTTGTGGGCACTCAATAAAGTCGGACTCAAAGATCGGGCTGATGAGTGGCCGTCTATTTTATCGGGTGGACAACGGCAACGGGTGTCATTGGCAAGAGCGTTAGTCAGTCAACCTCGTTTGTTGTTGCTAGATGAACCTTTGGGAGCATTAGATGCTCTAACTCGCTTAGAAATGCAGCAATTAATTGAGAATATATGGTTAGAAAGAAGATTTACTGCGTTTTTGGTTACTCATGATGTAGAAGAAGCTGTCGCGTTAGCAGATCGAGTGATAGTGATTGATGAAGGACAAATTTCTCTCGATCTACCTGTGAGACTTTCACGCCCGCGAGATAGAAGTAGCGAAGTATTTATCAATATCAGAGAAGCAGTTCTCCAGCGAGTAATGACGAATGAAAGTACTCTGTCAAATATTCAATTGTTACAGTTGAGTAGTTGAGATTTAGCTTTCGTTAGTTGATTGATATAATGCTTGGGGTAGCTGTTGTAAAATAGGCTACTTCGAGACTCAAGATAATTCATATAACAATCTTTTTTGATAGATTAAAAATAATTGTTTATAAGTAGGTAGGCGTAATTAAATATAAGATCAAACCTCACCCTCAATCCCTCTCCTTAGTAAGGAGAGGGAAGCCGGAGGCAGGGTGAGGTTTTATACGCTATCCAAAATAGAATTAGGGAGTAGCAAATGGTGAAACTAATTTTACCCGATCATCTCATTGCTGATATTGAGCCACACCTGCCATCTGATATAGATGTTGTGGAAGTGGATAGTGAAGGTAATCTTGATGGTGATGTCAGTGATGCAGAAGTTTATGTCAACGGATTTTATCTGAAAACTTCTACCCTTGACAAAGTACTGACAGCAGCACCTAGACTGCGTTGGCAACAATCACCGAGTGCTGGCGTGAATCACATCCTCACACCAACTTTTTTGCAAAAGGACATTATCCTTACTAATGGCGCAGGGGTTCATGCGATTCCAATTTCGGAATTTGTATTAGCATTCATGCTCTATCACGCCAAGAATCTGCGGAAATTGCAGACTTTGCAGGATGCACACACTTGGGTAAGAGGAGTGTTTCTCGAAGAGTTGGCAGATGCAACTTTATTAATTCTCGGCACTGGGAATATAGGTCAAGCGATCGCATCTCGCGCTAAAGCGTTTGGTGTTAAAGTTTGGGGTAGTCGCCGCCATCCCGAACCCCTACCGAATTTTGACAAGATTGTTGGTGCTGATGAATGGCGATCGCTCCTGCCATCTGCCGACTATGTAGTAATTGCCACACCGCTAACTCCAGAAACTAAAGGCTTGATCGATGAAGCCGCCTTGCGCTCCATGCGTCAGTCTGCTTACCTAATTAATATTGCTCGTGGTGCGATCGTGGATGAAGCTGCATTGCTCACCGCACTACGTGAGGGATGGATTGCAGGTGCTGGATTAGACACGGTTGCAAGCGAACCTCTACCACCGGAAAGTCCTTTGTGGTCGTTACCGAATGCCTTTATCACACCCCATTGTTCAGCCCTTTCGCCACGCCTGAAAGAGCGCATAGCACAACTGTTTCTCGACAATCTCAAACGCTACCAAACTGGCCAACCTTTGCGGAATGTTGTAGATAAGAAAGCTGGATACTAAATATTGGGAATTGGGAATTGGGAATTGGGAATTGGGAATTGGGAATTGGGGATTGGGAATTGGGTATTCTCTTTTTCCCCTTGTCCCCTTGTCCCCTTGTCCCCTTGTCCCCTTGTCCCCTTGTCCCCTTGTCCCCTTGTCCCCTTGTCCCCTTGTCCCCTTGTCCCCTTGTCCCCAGTCGCCAATCACTTTACTTTCAGCGCTGATTTACCTAATGACTGACAAATAACATCATTTTGTGGTGTATGGATACGGCTGCACAGAACGTCACGGTAGTGTCGCTCTAAAGGATTCTTTTTTAACATACCGGGATTACCAGTTAGTTCTAAGGCAATTTCTACAGCCCGAATTGAATTAGTTGTGGTGAGGTATTTAACAGCTTGTGCCTGTAATCCTACGTTAGACTCATACTCGCCCTTGTCAATATCTTGAGCCAAGCTATAAATTAATCTATTGTTAGCAAACAGTAGTGCTTCTATTTCACCCACGGCAGTTTGGAAACGTGGTAGAGTTGCCAGTGGTTCTTTGAGATTAGAAGGCGATCGCTCCCAAAGATATTTAACCAGCCAGTCTCTCGCACTAGTAGCAACACCAAGATATAAAGCACTCACTGTCAAACTGCCCCAAGTGGAAATAAGCGGATCAAAGGATGGTGCAGCAGATATGGGATTGATATTCAGGGCATACTCTAAGGGAATTAATACATTCTCCAAAATCAGATCGTGGCTGCCTGTAGCTCTCATTCCCAAGTGATCCCAAGTTTCAACAATTTCCAAACCGGGCAAATCGCGCGGAACTAGAAAATTGCCAACTTGTGGTTCATCTTCAGTTGTTCGCGCCCACACAACAAAGTAACTGAGGATGGGACTACCCGTGGTGTATTGCTTGTGGCCTGTTAAACGCCAACCCTCTATTGTCCGTTCGGCAATTGTGGCAGGTAATCCGCCTCTAGCTGGTGTTCCTAACTCTGGTTCGACACGAGCCGCATTTAGCAGGGCAATGCCTTCAATCGATTCACGACACAGCTGCTTATATACATCTGGATTCCAGCGACGGCTACGGGCTGCATTGGCATGTTGGAGATAATGCATCGTCAGTACTAGCGCGGTTGATGCATCGCCACGCGCTATCCCTTCAATGACTTTGCAGATAGTGTGCAACCCTAAACCCTCACCGCCTAATTCACGGGGAATGGTGAGGCTGAGTAATCCTGCCTCATGTAAAGCTGTAAAATTCTCGAAGGCAAAAGAACCCTCTTTGTCGTGTACTCCTGCACGAGTGGCAAAGTCTTTGGCTAGAACTTCAACCTGGTGGAGAATATTAGGGATAGTTTCTAAGCTTTTGGTTACAAAGGTGTCTGCCACTGCTTGCTCCAACTTTGACATAAAGTTAGCCTAAATCCTGCTTTCTTTTCTTCTTTAGTTTATGGTCTTTAACTCAGGTCTATACTACTTAAGGTTACTGGGAATTTAGTATAATATGTAAATATGACACAAACAGCTTTCACAGAGCAAGTCAAGCAGAGAATTTAGAATAGGACTTACGGAATAACGAACCGCAGGGGCGCAGAGGACTCAGAGAAATGAGAGTTTGAGAGATACAGCGTATTGCAGGTAAATGAAGTACACGGGTAGGGGCACAACATGTTGTGCCCCTACGATGATCTGTATCTCACGCCTGTTGCAATCTGCTGTATTTTGCGTAAGTTCTATAGAGAAGGCTTTTAGGCTGGGGGGCTTGTGCGATTCGTTAGCGCAAACCTAAAATTTCCGAAATCGCCGTTACAATATCTAAATAAAAGTTGCCTTTTACTGCACGAAATAATTCAAATTTGGAGTCAGGCGCACCAAAAAATGGTCTGAGAAACCATCCTAACTGCATACCAACAAAGGCATAAAGCAATAACCAGGATCTTAAAATAGTGGTGCGGGTTTTTTTACCAACTTCATCTTGTTGAGAAAGTAATTGCATTCCTTCATACAAGAATTTCACACCAAAGATACCTGTAATGCCAAAAATAAACACATTCAACAATTTGAAAAATTGATAAGAATCTGGTGTAGTGATGAGAAAGAATAGCGTGACTGGTGCCAAGCTAAATAAAAGTACGCTAATCACTGATACAGAGGTGAGTAATACAACAAAATGTTGTTGAATACTGCTTCTGGAACCAAACAAGACATTAAAAAAGAACAAAGTCGGGAAACAAATAATCAGTGTTAATAAATAAAATGCTGGAAGTTTAATAGCGCCGGATAATGCCTGTGCCCAACTATGGGATGCACCGATAATCCCTCCATAAAGGGCAAAAAAGATAGAACTAGATACAAACAAAGAACTGATTTTATTTTGTAATCTTATTCCCTGACGAATTTCTTCTAAAAAAGATTGGCGATCGCGCAATAAAGTAATCAAAACACCAAATTGTTGAATTCCGCGATTTTGCTTATTTAACATAAGTTTATATTTGAGATATTTTGGGTAATTACTAATGACTAATTAACGGAATCCAAAGAGATAGCTAAGAGATTTAATGACGCTTAAATAGAAATTACCTTCTCTTTCGCGGAAGAGTTCAAAAACAGAACCAGGTGTACCAAAAAATGGTCTGAGAGTCCATCCTAACTGACTGCCTACGAAAGCGTAAAGAAATAGCCAAAATTGTAAAATCTTCTGACGTGTCTTACTACCTTCGTCATCTTGTTCTAAAACTAAACTCGTGGCTTGATATAAAGAAGAAATCCCAATGAATCCAGTTAATGCAAAGATGAATACATTTAACAGAATTAAAAATTGGTAATTATTGGTGGTAATTAAGAAAAACAGAGTTATTGGTGCAAAGCTAAATAAAAGTACGCTTGTCACTGAAACAGCAGTTAATACTAATGCTAAATGCTGTCCAAAAGTCCGCTTGGAACCAAAAATAATATTAGCAAAGAACAACGTCGGGATACAAATCAGCAGCGTGATTAAATAAAGGGCTGGGAGTTTAATGGCGGAAGATAAAGCTTGCATCCAGCTATGATATGCACCAATGATTCCGCCATAAGCAGCGAGAAATAACGAACTGCAAACCAGTAGAGAAATGATTTTATTTGGTAATCTTATCCCTTGGCGAACTTCCTCTAGAAATCCTTGGCGATCGCGCAGGAATCCAATCAATACTGCAAAGTATTTGATTCCTGATGATTTCCGTTCCATCATGTTATCCTCACACCGATAAAATTCTAAGTTTCATCTGAGTAATCACCACCAGAACCATACTTCCAAGCATCAATTAAACGATGCCAATAAAATTGTTGTTCTTTTGGTTGATTCTTAATCCATGTTTCTAGCATTGGACTTAGCGAAAACAAGGCAGTGTAGACACCTAAATTACTGTAATGTAACATCCAATCTAACAAACTTGCCAAACCTACTTGCGGAATTATCTTGGTAACTATTCCAGGATGATAGAAACCAGTTCTTAACAGTGTTTGCGTGAGTGCCGAAAACTGTACTATATCTTGTAAAAATGGTTTTAGCACTGGTGTACCCAAGTGTTGCATTTGCTGAAATACGGCTGAGAGTAATTGGTTAATTTGATCTGGGGCAATTTTCTGATTTACACCAACACTCATCGCCCTTTGAAATAACCAGGTAACAGTCAAACTTGGCTGATAAGGTTGCAGCAGCACTAAGGCTTTTGCAGATAATTGTTCTGTTTCCAGCGCTTCGGAAATGCCATAAGTTAAACGCTTCAGGTGACGCACCATTGCCCCAAAACCACCAAAACTCAAGGGAGATTGACTACCACTGCTATCCCCTACTGGAAGAATGCGATTCCAAGGGGTTTTTAGCGGACTTTGGCGATAGGTAGGAAAGAAACCAAATAACGCCCGTTGAAATTTCAGCTTGCTTAATTCCACTCCCTGATATTCTGGTAAAAGACGCAGATATTCTTCAAATAAAGCTTCTAAACTCAAACGTTGAGGATCTGCATCCATGTAGGTAAACAAGTAAGTTGTTCTGCCATCTCTGGCTGGGAACGCTTCCCAGAAGTACTGACATTGATTTTGCAACTCAGTGAATGATAATAACAAGTCGCCTGAGTTATTTTCCGCAAAACCTTGGGCGCAAGTTCCCACAACTAGGCATAAAGCGTCTGGTTTTTTGCCTTGGCGTGCTTGTTGGGTGATGGGTGAAAAATGTCCCATTGCATCGATTAATAACCGAGTTTTAAATTGGTTATTTACTATCACCCCATCTGGATGAACCACTGCTTCGCTAAAGGGTGTATTTTCTAATAACTTTCCACCAGTGGCGAGAAATCGGGTTTTCAAGGTAGCTAGTAGATAAACTGGATCTACGCCGATATTCAAGACATCCTCTACCCAAACTTCTGTACTGCCAGCAAAACTAACTCGTGCTGGGTTATATTGAGTGGCGATCGCACTTGCTAATTCTTCCTCAGTCAGCAAGTTCAATTCCACAAATACATCTAGTTCTTTGCGAGAGATATTCCACTCTTGTTCCCTCCCCCGCAAAATTCCCCGTTCTAGCAACGCCACCCGCAACCCCTTCACAGCTAGGGCGCAACCAATTAAAATGCCCAATGTGCCACCGCAGATAAGCACATCAAAATCTACAACCCCTAAAGGCTGTTGATTTTCTTTAACTAACGTTGGCACTGGTGCGGAGTTTTCGCGCAGAGATGTGAGGATGCGATCGCTTTGGCGCAACCCTTTTAAAACATCGCCTGGTAATTGGGAAAGAATTTCTTCAGTTAAAGACATTGAGTTTAATTCCAGCAGAGTTATAGTATCGATCGTATCTTTGCTGGAACAGCGCTTTTATCCCAAACCGAATAATTTTGCGATCGCAGGTAATAATTTATTAGTCGCTTCAACTAGAGAAGCAACAACAGGTAAGCCTGTAAATATCCCTTTCAACATGGTGATAGCTGTTTTTGCCGTCTTCTGCTTAGTCGATTCTTGAGGACTTTTACCCGCTTCTGCCAAAGCTTGCACCTGTTCTAGTGCTTCGGCTTTGTCTTCTTCTGACAAATATGTGGATTGGATGATTGCATCTTGCAACTGCGACAATAATTCTTTGATTCCTGGTTTCTCGACATCTGGCGCATCAGGTAACTCATTGAGGGCAATACTCACGTTACCGCTAATGGTTCCCAGATTAGCAATAGAACTATTGCCAGCGATACCGCTAACATTACTGCTACCTTGAATGTTGATGCCGCTGATATCAGACATATTTGTATCTCCTTGAGTATAAAATTTCGGCTGCTTGAGAGCAGTATCTACCATATTTTCTAAACCAATAATGCGCTTATCCTTTTCTACCAGCAATAATTGCTGACTCTGCGATAAAGCTTTCAGTTGATTATAGTCATCAAAATATTCTGCACTCAGTTGAGATTTATCGCTGCCTGGGTTGGTTTTGGCTCTCAGCAAGATTTTATCATCGCCGCGTTTCTCCATTGCCACAATTTCTAACTCGGCTTCTGGATGATTTTCGGCAAGGTTTTTGAAGGCGATCGCGATCGCACGAGGGTCAACGCCTTGATTATGGTATAAGTCGAGGGTGTCAAAAATTGGCTTAATAAAGTCGGCAAAATCACCGTCCTCAAATACCTCTTGTTTATTATCAGGTTTGCGGAGGGGGTCGGGGTCTTCTTTTGTGGGTAAGCGCATGAAGACATATTCACACCTCACGCCATGCAATTTAGTTGTATTTGTAATACCCCAATCTTCAATGTAAGCTCCGGTGAGAATTGCACCTGTTAAATCTGTGCCGTCTAGTTGGGTTTGCTTTAGTTTTGCTCTTGATAAATTGGCATCTTGCAAATTCGCTTCACTGAGATCAGCGCCAATAAAGCTGGTATCTGCTAAGTTTGCTGCTTGTAAGTTGATACCTCGGAGGTCTTGACGGTCAAAGTTTTTGTCTTGTCCCTGTCCTGTAACCAGCAGTTGACGTACTTGTGAGTTCTGAAGATAAGTTAAACCAGGACGAACACGGTCAAGCATTTTGGTTTGATGCCAACAGCTACAGATAAGGATTGTGTTGCGGAAATCTGTACTTTTAAGCGTTGCTTGGGTGAAATCAGCATTGGTTAAATCAGCGCCACAAAAACTTGTACCTCCTGTTGCAGCAAAGGTAACAGCAATATTACGAATCAAGGAGTGCTTTTCGTCTCCTTTCATGGCTCGCCAACTGATGTAGATACTAAATAACGTTCCGGCGACGGCGATGGCTAAGGCAAAGGCTCCGGCGACGGCGACGGCGACGGCAAAGGCAAAAGCTCGGGCGACGGCAAAGGCGACGGCAAAGGCAAAGGCGACGGCAAAGGCTCCGGCGACGGCGAAGGCGAAGGCAAAGGCAAAGGCGACGGCAAAGACTCCGGCGAAGGCAAAGGTGATGGCATCGGCTGTGGTTCCGGCGACGGCTCCGGCGAAGGTCAAGGCGACGGCAAAGGCAACGGCTAAGGCTAAGGCGACGGCTCCTAAACCAGCTACTACTCCTTGGCGAATTGTGACGAAGAAAAAGGCAATTAATACGATTAGGGCAGCCCAGCCGGCAATCTGATTCTCTAACTTGGAATTAAATATTAGTGACATCAAATAACCGTTGAAAACCCATAAAAATCCTGACAGTCCCGACAACAGCCACGAGACAAGGACTAGGAAAATTGCCCAACGGCGTTGTAGTCCAGCTTTGGCATGGCTGAAGTTTGCGCCTGTTAAATTAGCATGAGTGAAGTTTGCCCCTCGGATGTCGGCATAGCTAAAGTTTGCACCCGCAAGGTCTTGTCTACCTTTGAAGTTGCATCCTCGGAGATTTTGACCGGAGAAGTCTAAAGCCATGTTCCACTTTACGGAGGTGAGCAAATTTTACTACACGCTCACCCCTGTAAATTCAGGAATGGTTAGATATATTTGTTGGTTGACAATCAAAGGTGCAACTTCGAGGATAAAAGGTGCAACTCCGAGGATAAAAGCCGCAACTTCGAGCTTCAAAAGGTCATCATTGAGCCTCAGAAGGTCAACGTTGAGGATAAAAGCCGCAACGTCGAGGATAAAAGGTGCAACTTCGAGGGTTAAAGGCGCAATTTCGAGCTTCAGAAGGTCATCGTTGAGGTTCAGAAGGTCAACATTGAGCTTCAGAAGGTCATTGTTGAACTATATTTGCTGATGACCACACTTCGACTATAAGATTATCTACATAATTAAAATTCTCATCATCAAAATTCCATAACAGTAGACAGGTGCGATTTCTGTTATTTTATCGATCATCAAATCTAGGGCGATATCTGACGATAAGCTGCTCTAGCAATCAATTAAGTCTTTCATATACAGCGTATTGCGGGTAAATGAAGTACACGGGTAGGGGCACAACATGTCGTGCCCCTACGATGATCTGTAGCTCACCAAGTTGCAATCTGCTGTATCATTTGATGATATACCAAATACCGTTATTATCTTGACGCAAAATCTGGTATCTTTGCTCAACAAATTCCAGCATTTTAGGGAAATTTGCTTTGATTATAGCTTGTGGTTCATAATCAATAAAGATATAAGGAGGCTTTGATGAATCTAACTGATTTATCAGTGCTAACCATTGCTCAGATAGAAAATATTCAAGTGCCCAACCACGTAATATTGTTGCTTGACTCCGCCCAGAAAAGTAGTAAATAGATGGATCGCCAGCTACATAAATATCACCAGCAATACTTCCTGATTGAGATATAAAATTAGCTTCTGAATGAAGAGATGGATATTTTTTTCTGAAGACAGTCTGATATTGTAATCGTGTATCTTCAGTTAAAGCAAAATTATTACTAACCAGAGTTGCACTCTTCTTTATCAAAGCTAATGACAAAGGTAAAAACAATAGAAATATCAGTATAACAGTCGGGATTAAAGACCTTAATTCTTTTAAATAATCCCATAATATATCTAATCCTTTAGTTGCTAAAATACCGATGGGAACAAACAACAGTAAATAATGGTATTGCCACAATGCTGTTCGCTGTAAAAAAATAACACTCAAACCAAAAATACACCAAACAACAAGTAGCAAAGTCAATATATTTTTAGACTTATGCAATGAGACATATACTGCAACACTACCCATTAATAATAAAGGGTAAAAACTTTGTAAGAACCATTTGATTCCCGAAATAAAATTAGTTTTATTAAATACGGTATTAGCAACAACAAGAGGTGGATAGATAAAAAATGTCTGAAAAACTATTGAAAAACTATTAACCCAAACAAAGTAGCTGGCAACAACTAAAAGAGGAAGCATAATTCCTATAAAAATTGGCAAGCACGTATCAATCAATATTTTCTGAATTTTTTGCCGTTTTATTATTAAATAATACATAAATATCGTTAGCCAAAATGCAACAACGATAAGCAGAAGTACTAATTTAAATAGTATGACTATTCCCCCAATCAAGCCTGACATTAAAAGTAAGTAAAATCTTTGCTTTCCCTCATTTTTAAAAGACTTAAAAGTTAGCCAAAGACAAAGAAATAAAGGAAAACCAACCAGTGCTTCTACTTGAGTAAGATGCCAAGCACCTGAAACAGTATAGTAAACGCCAACCGTTAATAATGGTACTAGGCTTGCGATGATTTGATGCCGAAAATAGCTTTTGAGAGTCAGCAGCAATGTTATCGAAAAAAATACCATGTAAATGAGTTCAAACAAATGGATGCCAATCTCATTAAAGCCAAACAAATTTCCTGCTAAAAAATAAAAGCAGAAAATCCCCGGTTGCTTAATATCCCAGAAATCACGATAGAGTACCTTTCCTTGTTGCATCTCCAAAGCACCTAGCCTAAAAAATGCTTGATCTCCGTCAAAGGGAAAAGGTAAATGGATAAGACCAATGATGACAATAAGAATCAAAACTATCAAGTCAGTTCTATTTAATTTAGCAATACAGTTCATGACATAACTAATTTCAATTTAAGTTAATATAAAAATCCAGTGTAATTACTGTTAGCGCAGCCTGGCATAGCCATAATAATTACTTGTATAGGTAGACCAGAGGCAAAAGTATTCTAGAAAATCAAGGTGTACTTAGTATTTCTCAAAACATCAAATAGTAGTCTTTGATATCGTAATTAGATAACAATAATTGTATAGTTTATTCATTAATGATGGTGTATGAAAACTTTAATAGGCAATGCTTCTGAGCTTTTTGTTACTTAAATTCTGTTTTTAACTTTGCTATGTTCTACCATACCTTTTAGAGTTTGCAAAGGCTTTTTGTATAATCAAAACTGTATCTTCATAAATATTGGTTCAATAAGTGGATAAGCATGAAAAAACTAACCTCTATAAAGATAAAGAGGTCGATACAATGTCTAAAGTATTACTTTGATGAAGTATGACTATATAGGTAAGTGTGTGCCTTAAGTATTAATGTAGATATAGGCACTACACAATAACTTGCATTACAGGAAATATTGATGGAACGTTCAAAAATAATTGCTATTCTTACAGGTGCAATTTCGGTGATTTTAGCGATCGCTTACCTCATCCTAGTCCAACTACTGGACTACCGAGACATGAAACCTGCCCCCATCAGCCAATTTGACCAAGCACCTGTAATTATTTCTGCTTTTTGGCAGATTGACAAAATTACTAAGATGTAGACTGTATTTCGTTTGCTGACTTGTAGAGGCGCAATCCATTGCGTCTCTTGTCGTTTATGTCAATAAGTAAAAACTAATGATAACTATTGATTAAGCCAAAGATTGATTCATAGATAAAAAGTAATAGGTATTATTCATTACTCGAATGGTCGATTATATAAGATTTATTTAGAGTATTTATCTCAGATTTGTTTAGATAAAGTAATTCCTTTTTGACAGATATAAAGGTAAGCTGTTTTAACAAGATTAAATAAAGATAAATTTGTGTTATCTGCAATCGCTGGGTTAACAGGGATCAACGTAAGTCGATTCAAAACCCTAAGTTTTTGATGCAAACAATAGAGGTGGGTTGATGGCTCAGTTTCTACTTGAGACTGTTTGGCTAGTTCCTTGCTATGCCTTAATAGGTGGCTTATTAGCCGTGCCTTGGTCGCCGGGGATCATTCGGAAAACGGGGCCAAGACCGGCGGGTTATATAAACTTGGTGATGACATTTTTGGCGTTTCTACATAGTGCGATCGCCTTACAAGCAACTTGGAATCAGCCAGCCCAAGAAGTATTTATCCCTTGGTTATCTACGGCTGGTTTAGACCTCACCATTGCTTTAGAAATATCCTCGGTTAGTGTCGGCGCTTTATGTGTGATTAGTGGCTTGAATTTGCTGGCGCAGATTTATGCCATCGGTTACATGGAGATGGATTGGGGTTGGGGACGCTTCTACTCCTTATTAGGATTATTTGAAGCGGGACTTTGCGCCCTGGTTCTATGTAATAACTTGTTCTTCAGCTATGTAATTTTGGAAGTCCTGACACTGGGAACCTACCTATTAGTTGGCTTATGGTTTAGCCAGCCGTTGGTAGTCTCAGGTGCGAGAGATGCTTTCTTAACCAAGCGGGTGGGAGATTTATTCTTGCTGATGGGCGTGTTGGCATTATGGCCCCTCGCTGGTACTTGGAGTTATCCAGAACTAGCTAAGTGGGCGGCGACTGCTAATGTCAACCCGACAACAATGGCGCTGGTAGGTTTAGCTTTAATTGCCGGGCCGATGGGTAAATGTGCCCAGTTCCCCCTCCATCTGTGGTTGGATGAAGCAATGGAAGGCCCAGTTCCTAGTACAATTTTACGGAATTCGGTAGTAGTTGCTAGTGGTGCATGGGTGCTGATTAAACTGCAACCTGTGTTAAGCCTATCGCCCATAGTTTCTTCTGCGATGGTGGCCATTGGGGTAGTAACAGCGATTGGTGCTTCTTTAATTGCGATCGCTCAAATCGATCTTAAACGCTGTCAATCCTATTCTGTCAGTGCATACATGGGTTTAGTATTCATCGCGGTGGGAACGCAACAAAACGAAGCGGCGCTGTTGTTAGTACTCACCCATGCTATATCCGCAGCCCTATTGGTGATGAGTACCGGAGGAATTATTTGGAATAGCATCACTCAAGATGTTACCCAATTGGGCGGATTATGGACACGTCGCCCGATTTCAGCAATAGCTTTTATCGTTGGAACTTTGGGATTAGTTGGTTTTCCACCACTGGGTAGCTTTTGGGCATTAGTGAAACTAGCAGATGGCTTATGGGAAACTCAACCTTTGTTAGCAGGAGTAGTGATAACAGTAAACGCTTTGACAGCAGTGAGTTTAACCAGAGAATTTGGTTTAATTTTTGGCGGTAAAGCTACACAAATGAGTCAGCGATCGCCTGAAGCACACTGGCCGATGATTTTACCAATGGTTATCTTACTTGCCTTTAGCCTCCATCTTCCTTTAGTGTTGCAAAGCTTATCACTTTTACCCGATTGGGCAAGTCTCAATAAAGATGTTGTACTACTTTTAATTTGGTCGAGTATTTCCGGTTGCAGCATCACTGGGGTGGTTTATTTAGGCAATATTCCTAAACCAATTCGCCTCCCCTGGAAAGGTTTACAAGACTTGTTCGCATACGACTTTTACACCCCCAAACTTTATCGGATAACCATTATTTTTGGCGTTGCCAAAATTTCCCAACTTGCCGATATGATTGACCGCTTTGTAGTCGATGGCATCGTTAATTTGGTTGGTTTATTTTCGCTATTGGGTGGTGAAAGTTTAAAATATAGCACCTCTGGACAAACCCAGTTCTACGCCTTAACCGTCTTACTAGGAGTAAGCTTTTTAGGAATGTGGGTAGCTTGGCCATTTTGGGGAGTGCAGTTTTTAAATTTGATTTCTCAAATTTCGACAGTTGGGTAGTTAAACACCGTTTTATTACAAACAAACAGACATTAATATTGTGAGGATAATTCCATGAGTACACAACATCCACAAACCAATCTTTCCAGAAGAAGTTTATTCAAGTTTGGTGCAGGTGCCATCGGTACAGGGATACTGACAGTTGGACTTGGCTCAAATTTACTTGCAGCCGAAAAAGCCCCACTAGCGCCAGCAGAAAATGATATTACTCCCGATAAAGCATTGCAAGAGCTATTAGAGGGGAATGAAAGATTTGTCAAAGCAAAACGTCGCAATCCCAACCAAACTCATTCACGTTTAGTCGAAGTTGCTAAAGGTCAAAAGCCTTTTGCTTCTATTCTAGGTTGTGCAGATTCACGCGTACCATCAGAGATTGTTTTTGACCAAGGACTTGGAGATTTATTTGTCTGTCGCATAGCTGGAAATATTGCTACAACGCAGCAAATTGGTAGCTTAGAATTTGGCAGCTTAGTGTTAGGCACTAAAGTCATCATGGTAATGGGACATAAAAGATGTGGTGCGGTAGAAGCTGCTATTAAAGGCGCTCAAGTCCCTGGGCAAATTGGAAGTTTGCTTGCAGCAATTCAACCAAGTGTAGAAAGTTCCAAAGGAAAATCAGGAGATAAGTTAGAAAATGCCTGTAAAGCAAATGTTTTGGCGCAAGTTGAAAAATTGAAGTCATCGTCAGTTTTATCTGAATTAATCAAGGCAGAAAAACTGAAAATAGTTGGTAGTTACTACGATTTAGATACTGGCAGAATCAGTTTAGTAAGTTAGCTTTTTTGTCCTTTGTCATTAGTCATTGATCGTTACTAACTCACAAAGGACAAATAACAAAGGAGAAATAATAAAGGAAAAATATAATGTTAAGTGTTTTGATTTGGCTCCCTATTTTAGCCGCCGCTCTCATAGCAATATTACCTGTAAGTATCTCTAATCATCGAATTCGGTTAACAGCATTAATTTTTTCTGGGATAGTTCTTTTTTGGAATGTGTTCATATTGATAAAATTTGATATTACTAATCCAGCAATGCAATTTAAAGAGTATTTGCCGTGGAATGAAACCCTTGGATTAAACTATCAAATAGGTGTTGATGGACTTTCTATATTAATGTTAGTCCTAAATAGCCTACTCACCTGGATTTCGATTTACAGTAGCAGTAAAGAAACTGAACGCCCCCGACTGTTCTACTCCATGATTTTATTAGTGAGTGGAGGGGTTGCAGGTGCTTTCGTAGCTCAAAATTTGCTACTATTCTTCCTATTCTACGAACTAGAACTAATCCCCTTCTACTTACTGATTTCCATTTGGGGAGGAGCGAAACGGGGTTATGCTGGGATTAAATTCCTGATTTATACTGCGGTTTCGGGAGCATTAATTCTGGCGACATTCTTGGGTATGGTGTGGCTGAGTGGTTCTACCAATTTTGCTTTTGATGCATTCTCAACAGAAAATCTGTCAACAACAAAACAAATCCTTTTACTAGCAGGAATAGTTTTAGGTTTTGGTATTAAAATTCCCTTAGTTCCCTTCCATACTTGGCTACCTGATGCTTATGTTGAAGCTTCAGCACCAATTGCCATTCTTCTCGGTGGCGTATTGGCAAAACTAGGAACTTATGGATTGCTGCGATTTGGATTGGGGATGTTTCCTGATGCTTGGAGTATTATTGCACCGACTCTGGCGATTTGGGGAGCAATCAGCGCTATCTATGGGGCAGTAGTTGCGATCGCTCAAAAAGACATCAAGCGCATGGTAGCATACAGTTCTGTTGGTCACATGGGCTATATTTTACTGGGTGCTGCCGCCAGTACACCCTTAGCACTCGTTGGTGCAGTCGCCCAAATGTTTAGTCATGGTCTAATTCTGGCAATTCTTTTCCACTTGGTGGGAGTTGTAGAAGCCAAAGTTGGTACGCGGGAGTTAGATAAACTCAACGGTTTGATGAGTCCCATACGCGGTTTACCCCTAATTAGCGCCTTACTAGTTTTAAGTGGAATGGCTAGTGCAGGTATTCCCGGTTTAACAGGATTCATCGCCGAATTTATAGTGTTTCAAGGTAGTTTCTCCGCCTTTCCCATCCCAACGATTTTGTGTGTGGTTGCGAGTGGATTAACCTCAGTTTATTTTGTCATTCTCCTCAACCGTACTTGTTTTGGCAGACTCGATAACTTTGCCTACTATCCTAAAGTTCTTTGGTCTGAAAAAATCCCAGCTTTAATTTTGGCAGCTTTCATCATCTTTTTGGGAGTACAACCCACTTGGTTAGTGCGTTGGAGTGAATCTACAACTACAACAATGGTTGCGGCAATTCCCTCTTTAGAAAAAACCGTAATCTCTGAAGTAGCGCTGAAATAGAAAATAGATAAAAACACTTGTAGAGACGGCGATTTATCGCGTCTCAAAACCTATCCGCCCAGACGCAATTTATCGCGTCTCTACCCATTTACCATTACCATGACAGCAATTAAAACAGCAATTAAATTACCACCTTCCAAACATGAATTTGCTGATGTAATTCACCGCTTAGAAGCTGGCGGTGCAATGTTACCTGATACTCCAGAAAATTTGATGCAAATCATCGGTTTATATAAAGCTTATGCTGTGCCAATGGATTTTTACTGGCGTGACCTGCTTTATATTGCCGAAAACGAATTTTTAAATCCGGTTCCTTTCTTTAAATACTTCTTACCCAAAGAGTATTTAGAACTACATAATCATTATGCTGGCGATGATGCCGATTTACGAATTTGGCGCGGCGAAGCCACTGCACATCCAGAACTTTTGGCATTTATTGAAAAGGGTGAAACTTTCAAAATGCCAAAGTTGTTGCATCACTTATTCCACGATCGCATTAACATGGAGTTTGCTGAAGCTTGTATGCGGGCAATGTTGTGGCACAGAGGCATGGGTGGACAATTTGACCCTTACCTAGATTCAGAAGAATACAAAGCCAACGCTGACCGAGCAATTAAAGCTTATTTCCAAGGAAACCCAGTCATGCTGGGACTTTACAAGCTGTTCCCCGATATGTTTTTGGAACAGTGCCGCCAGATGTCATACTACGCTAATCTGGGCTTATTCTGGGAAGTCATGGCCCCAGTGTTCTTTGAGATGTCCGACCTCTATGACGAAGGCAAGATTAGCACCGTCCCAGAGGCGATGAGCTTCTTAGTTAATGGTATATTTGCGATCGCAGGTCGTCCCATTTACCATCATGTTTATATTCGTGGTGAATGCTACGAAATTATCCCCAAATCTAAGGGTTTTATGTGGCTATATGAAGCTGCATTACCTTATGTAGAGGCAGTTTTCTACCGCACCGCACCCTTTCGAGGGACAAAATCTTATAATGCTCAAGCGCGTCAAGTGCCAGAAGACCAGAAAGACTTTCACTATGGTATTCTTTATGCTGATGTATTTCCAGTAGGTACTGCTGGGATTCCCCCCACATTATTAATGCAAGATATGCTGCATTTTTTACCCCAATATCTTGTTGATTACTACAGCCAACATTGCCGGGGTGAAGAAGATATGTTGATTCAGTTGGGAGTTAGTTTTCAACGGTCAATGTACTGTGTTACTTCTGCGGTAATTCAAGCTTTGCGAACTGCACTCTTATATCCTTTAGATGACCCAAATCCCAAACATTTACAAGCTAATCGAGAGTTTTTTGAAATGCAGCTAAATCGCTTTACTCGACCCGATTATAATATTCGTGATGCTGCTCGTTTAGGGAGTATTCAAAAGCAAGATTATCGATAAGCCCCCCAACCTTCCTTAAAAAGCAGCAGGGCTATTTCAACCGCAATCCACAAAACATAGATTTTGTCAATAGTATAGGTGCAAAACTTTAGGAATCTGGCGATCAAAAAAATTTCAGTGCGTTGGCGGAGCCTTGCCGGAGGCATCGCCATTTTATTGTCCAATCAGATTTTTTAATCACCTTATAATTTACGCAAAACCACAGATTGTAGGGGCAATTCATGAAAAACTCCACCCACAAGGGGATGAAGTTTTTGGGCATGGGGAACATGAACAGGGCATGGGGAAGAAATTACCAATGCCCAATGCCCAATGCCCAATGCCCCAAGCGACGGGGCGACTATCCCTCTACAGACACCTGGAGATGGAGTTTCCCGTCGCTTTCAATCAATTGCCCCTATCTAAATAAAGCGCAGCCTCACATATAATTGGTATGAGAGGCTTTGCCTTTAGTTATACATTGAGTCAGAGCATCCATTTATACATCTGTATACAGCTATAGAAAAGAGAACAACCAGAAAATATCTAACATTAAATCTTGATACTTATTATATTAAGAACAAGCTACTCTGCCCGTAACCAGAATTAAACTGTTCCTGGATTTATGTTTGTCAATACCTTCATCAAACGTCCAGTCCTAACTACGGTCTGTACGTTCATCATCTTGTTGCTGGGAAGCATCTGTATTCCCATCCTGCCGATTTCTCAGCTACCGGATCTTGCTCCGGTGCAAATCACCGTTAGCTCTAATAATACTGGTGCGGATGCTCAAACAACAGAAAATACAGTCACCAACATTATTGAGCGACAAATTAATGGTGTTAAAGATGTATCTTATATCTCTTCTAATACGGGTAATGATGGTTCCAGCAATATAACCGTCTCCTTTCCAACTAATGTCAATAGCGATATTGCTCAAGTAAACGTTCAAAATAAACAAGCACTTTCTGAACCTCAACTGCCAGATACTGTTCAACGAACAGGTGTCACCGTTGAAACGGCATCAAGCAGTCTCCTTTTGGTCTATGGATTTTACTCAGATAATAATGAGTATGACAACATTTTTATCAGCAACTATGTCGATCTGTATATTCTCGATCAAATTAAGCGGCTTCCTGGTGTAGGAAAAGCCACGATTTTTGGTGAGCGGAAATATGCCATGCGTCTTTGGCTCGATCCCAACAAGCTTGCCCAACATCAACTAACTCCTCAAGACGTGACAACTGCCTTGCAAGAACAAAATATTCAAGTGGGTGCAGGGGCGATCGGTAAGGAACCAGCACCAGATAATCAAAGTTTTGAATTTGCTTTACGAGCAAGCAGTCGATTTAAAAATGCGGCTGAATTTGAGGATATGGTGCTGAAGGTGAGTCAAGGTGGGACTACTAGCACTACTAGCACTAATAGCAGCACTACTAGCACCAATAATAGCAGCACTACTAGCGCTACTAGTAGCACCCTAGTTAAGCTTAGAGATATCGGTCGAGTTGAACTAGGAGCAGAAAGCTATCTCGCTGATGCTAAATTCACCATCCCAGGAAATGCTCCGAAACCAGCCGTGGGACTGGGGATATATCAACTTCCGGGTAGTAATGCCTTGGACGTTGCTCATGCTGTTGAAGAGAAGATCGTAGCGCTAGAGAAGAGTTTTCCACCTGGACTAAAAGCACAGTTGGCATTTGATACGACTCCATTTGTAGAAATTTCTTTAGAAGAAGTTCTGCACACTCTGGTTGAGGCGATTATCCTGGTAGTCTTGGTAATTTTCGTCTTTTTGCAAGACTGGCGCACCACGATTATTCCTACTATTGCGATCCCCGTTTCCCTGATTGGGACATGTGCGGCTCTTTTGGTTTTAGGATTTCAGATTAATACACTGACTTTATTTGGTTTCGTTCTGGCGATCGGGATCGTGGTCGATGATGCGATTATTGTAGTGGAGGCAGTTGCAGTCAAACTAGAGCAGGGTATGAGGCCCTTTGATGCGGCTGTCGAAGCCATGAAGGAATTAACCGGGGCAATCATTGCTACTTCACTTGTCCTGATGGCGGTATTCATTCCCGTTGCATTCATTCCGGGCACTACAGGGATTGTCTACAAACAATTTGCGTTAACCGTTGCTTGTTCCATTGCCATTTCGACCTTCAATGCTTTAACATTCTCCCCAAGTATGGCAGCCATCCTCATGCGCCCTGCTCAAAGTCCACGAGGCCCTTTGGGCTGGTTTTTTGGGCAATTCAATCGGGGATTTTCTTGGTTCACACGGCGATATGTCGGGTTTGTGAGTTACCTTACCCATGTCAAGCCGATTGTAATTGGGGTTTTCATTGCTGGTTTAGTAGCAACGGTTTTAATGTACAGAGCAGTACCTACCGGATTTATTCCAGAGGAAGATCAAGGTTACTTCTTTGTAATTGTTCAGGGGCCTGACGGGGTTTCTTTGAAATATACTGAATCTGTCATGGATCGGGTTGCCAAAGAAGTAACATCGGTTCCCGAAGTTAGAGCTAGTTTTATGATCAGTGGTTTTGGTTTCGATGGCAATGCTTCTAATTTAGGCATTGCCTTTGCTAACCTGAAACCGTGGAAAGAGAGAACTAAAGAATCTGAATCTGTATATGGAATACTTCAGAGGGTGAACCAAAAGCTCTCTTCAATTACAGATGCCAGAGTGCTGGCTGTAAATGCTCCTCCAGTTAGAGGGTTAAGTAGTACAGGTGGTTTTGAGTTTATTATTCAAGATAAAACCGGAAATGCGCCGATTGAAACCCTGGTTGAGACTGCTCAAAAATTCATTGGGGCGGCAAATAAAAATCCTGCTCTACAACGAGTCTTCACTCAGTTCACCGCAGACACACCTCAGTTTGACATTCAGGTAAACCGCAACCAAGCCAAAGCTCTCAACGTCGAACTCAACGACATCTTTGGGACATTGCAAAGTTACTTGGGGTCGCAATATGTGAATGACTTTGTGCAGGGACAGCGACAGTATCGAGTATATGTCCAAGCAGATGGGGTTTTTCGCTCTAATCCAGATGATATTGGTAAGCTGTATGTTCGCTCTGCAAGTGGAACGATGATTCCGTTGAGCAATCTGGTGAAAATTACTCCCTTTGTGGGGCCAAAAACCATTTCCCATTACAACTTGTACAGGTCAATCAAAGTGCAGGGCGCTCCGGCTCCAGGTGCTAGTTCTGGACAGGCAATAAAAGCGATGGAGGAAGTTGCAGCAGAGGTTTTACCTCAAGGGTTTGGTTATGAGTGGACAGGGACTTATCTCCAAGAAAAGACATCTGGAGGATCTACAGGCTTGATTTTTGCCTTAGCGATCGTGATTGTCTTTCTGGTGCTATCGGCTCAGTATGAAAGCTACGTTGACCCGATCATTATTTTGCTGACAGTTCCCCTAGCAATTTTGGGAGCAATGACGGCTATTTGGATACGTTCAAATATTTTCATGGCAGGTAGCCTCTTTCCGAAAGTAGTAGATGATATCTATTGCCAAGTGGGCCTAGTAACTTTGATTGGTCTAGCCGCAAAAAACGCGATTTTAGTTGTGGAATTTGCCAATCAGCTGCACGAGCAGGGCATGAGCTACACGCGGGCGGCAGTGAAAGCCGGGCAAGAGCGTCTGCGACCGATCTTAATGACTTCTTTTGCCGCGCTATTAGGATTTTTGCCCTTGGTGATCTCTCAAGGGGCTGGAGCCAGCAGCCGTTGGTCTTTAGGAACAGCGCTCTTTGGGGGGCTGCTGCTTGCGACGTTCTTGAGTTTGTTCCTAGTGCCAATTCTGTATATCTTAGTCAAGACCTTAGCTCAGTCCATATTTTCTCGGAAGCGATCGAGTGGCTCAAAACCTCCAGATTCTCCAGATGGAACTTCGGCATCTGAACATAGGGCTTTACCTTCTGGTTCAAGTCTGCCAGAGACACAACTCAGGTCTCAGCAAGATGGGATAACCTGAATTTTCTCATTCACCCTTTCCCCGAAACCCCCTAGAAAATGGTTTTGACAAGGAATGCTGCCCTGAAACCAAGCGTATTGCATTATGGGTGAAGCCTTAATAAGACTTACGCAAACAATAACCAAAAAGAAAGATTTTCTTGTTAGGGCAATTCATGAATTGCCCCTAGTGCGTTAACTTTTGCGTAAGTCCTACTTAAGTAGTGAGAGCGTGATGTTCATAACATCCTCTAACTCTGATACCATTTTCTGTAATTTCCTGCTTGCTAAAAAAGTTAGTCGAATAAAAATTAAGTACTTAGATAAGGAAAAGTGAAATGGGACTTAGCGAAGGACTTTTGAACCCGACCAAAAAGGCTATGGTCATAGATGAATGTTGCAACATGATAGAAGGACAGCTGGCATCTAAGTCAGGTATGAGCGGCATTGCTTTGAAAACTGCCTTCGCTGCTCTGAAGGGAGTCAAGCCAGGGTATATCCCCTACGTTGTTGAGCAGATACTGCCACAGTGCTTGACAGCACTTGATCCCATCTGGAGCGAAGGCGTAGAGAAAGGCGATCCGATTGGACACCTAAATGCAAATCGCTCTAATACAGCAGATGCGCTACTGGGTGTCACTGATGCTAGAGTCAAGAACGCCAAACGCCAAATAGTGCGGGGAACTTATGAAAAACTTCGCGGTTCAGCCAAAAAGCACGTAGAAGAAGCAGTGCCAGATTTAGCTAAATTAATAGATAATTACACTAAAGTTTAAGGTATGAGGCAGGTGCAATATGACTTATGGAATTTGACCGCTCCTGAATTGAAGCCACTGAACTCTTGTAAGAAAAAAGGAAGCTGAGATAACAGTGGGGTCTTAAACCCTTGCTCTCTAGCGATTGATAAACGTATGCCAACCTTCGATACATCGATGGCTGGCATACGAGGTAGAAATTACACTTGTATTACAAAAGTGTTTGGTGAGGATATTAAAGATGCTGTATATCCTAAACTTCCTGATATTTACCGAGTTAGCTTGAAACAGCAAATAATCAGAAACTATCTGAATTATTGTTTTAATAGGCTTGCAATTTATGAAAAAAGTTACTTATCGGTACCGGACTTATGGACTAATTGGGTTAATATCCTTAATCGCTGTATTAAGTACAAGTACATCTGCCCTAACACAGTTAGCTACTGATTCTCCAATTGAGCAAACTCCTATCCCTGCTTCTAACTTAATCTGGCCGACTCAAGGGTTTATTTCTCAAGGCTTCCGCAAATATCAACATGAAGGAATTGATATTGCAGGGGCATCTGGAACTCCGATTGTTGCTGCTGCATCGGGTAGAGTTATAAAAGCAGGTTGGGATAATTGGGGATTAGGCAATGCCATAACTATTAAACATCTTGATGGCAGCATTACTGTTTATGGTCACAATCGCCGTTTGTTGGTGAGCAAGGATCAACAGGTGATTCAAGGTCAAATTATTGCTGAAATGGGATCTACGGGCAATAGTACAGCACCTCATCTCCACTTTGAAGTTCATCCAAATGGTCGAATAGCAGTTGATCCCCTTCGTCTGTTAACATCTTTAACTGCAAGTGTTACTCCTGCTTTTAAAGTTCAGCAAGTTGATAACCCGAACCGCCCAGTCTCCGCACCTTCAGGAGGAAAGCAAGTTTCACCTTTACAGCCAATTTCAATAGGTTTTGCACCTCTTAATAATGAGACTAAGTGTCATGGAGTTATTCTCATTGAGGGTGAGAATGCAAATATTCGTGTACAAGTCTGTGAAGAAAATGGTCAATTATTTTATATTGGGCAGTTAAAGAAAGACTCAAGTAAGCCTATAAAAATTGCAGCTTTAAATATTGGCAAAGGCAAATATCGAGCAGATAATGGTAGTTTTTATTATTTAGTTAGCTCTGAAAGAGTGGAAGTTTGGCGAAATGGCACTCAGATGCGTTCTGACAAATTTTATACTTTAACCAAATCGCCATAAAGCTAGTATCCAATATTTGGTTTGATTGCGATCGCAAAGCAGATCATAGGTTTCAATCCCTAATAGGGGTTTTAGTTGATTGCGATCGCAATATTAACTAAGTTGAAGCCGATGTTAGCGATAAAACTTAAAATTTTTCCTTAGCAGCTAACATGTGTAAAATCTTTTCTACATGATCCAACTCTCCAACAATTCGCCGAATTGGGTGTGGCCAAACCTTCACAAGGGTAGGAGTTGCAGAAACCTGGTTGAGTTCTGCTTGTTCTGGATGAGTTAAAACATCAATCACTTTTAGAGTATAGGGATGTCCCAGCGATCGCTCCAACAATTCGTGTAAATTTTGCAGAATGCGTTCGGTAGTACTGCTATGTCCTGCTACAAACAAACGGAGAACATAGCCTTGTGTGATTTCTTCCTTTTTTTGTACTATTACTGGTTGGTGGTATTTTGGTACAGGTTCAGAAAGGTCTAGACGAACAATTAAATCGTGATCTTCCCAAAGCTGCGGGAATGAAGAACGATAAGTTGTTAATACCATGCGATCGCACAACCCATCTTGCCAAGGGGCTGCTTGCCATGTTAACTCCCCTGTGCCAAAAATGGCATTAAGTAAAGCTTGATGTCTAATTACAGCCGGATAACCTTCAGCGAAAGTTCGCACTTGTTGAGTACGCGGATCTAACCAGTGGTCAATAGTCGCAGTATAACAAGGCACTAAAAAGTGCGGTGGCTCTGGTAAATCTAGAATTTCTTGTAAAGCCGAACACAAATGCAAGTGCCATCGACCTTGCTTGCTAGGGTCGATGCAGTAAATTAAATCTCCTCCAGGTGTAAATAAGGCAATGCCTTTAAACAACTGAGGTGTAGATAGTTTGTTTGTTGTCAAGTTATTCACAAAGGCTAGCTAAAAGTAAAAAATTCTCTCTTTTACCTTTTACTTTAGCTATAACTCCAACCAGGATCAGAAAGATATTTGGGATTGGGTGGAGATGAGGGAGATGAGGGAGATGAGGGAGAATAATTATTGACTACTAACTATTGAGCAATGCCCCATGCCCCATGCCCAATGCCCCATCCCCAATGCCCCAATCCCCAATCTTAAACTCGACCTCTGAGAAACTGTGCCATTTCGTTAGGAGTTGGCGACATTTCCAAAGCAGTTTCTTCAGTGATGCGTCCGTCTTGATAGAGATTTAGCAACGACTGATTCATCGTAATCATGCCGTCAAAGCTAGCTTGTTTCATCAACTCGCCAATTTCATCATACTTACCATCTTTGATCCATTCTTTAATCGCCTCAGTATTGATCAGCACATCATGGAAAGCAGCCCGCTTTCCGTCAGTTGTGCGACACAAACCTTGAGCAATTACTGACACTAAAGACTCAGAAATTGCCACCCGCATTGCATCCTGTTCGTCACCAGAGTAAAGATTGAGAATCCGTTCAATAGTTTTGACAGCGCTATTGGTGTGCAGGGTTCCCATAACTAAGTGACCAGTCTGAGCGGCTTTTAGGGCGGTGTTGACTGTTTCTTTGTCCCGCATTTCTCCCACCAGAATCAAATCTGGATCTTCCCGCAAAGCTGCTTTCAAAGCGTTGTCAAATTTCCGGGTATGCATTCCCACTTCCCTTTGTTTGACTAAAGACTTGCGGCTTTGATGGATAAATTCGATCGGGTCTTCAATGGTGATGATATGCTTGGCCATCTCCTTATTGATGTAGTCAACCATCGCCGCCATTGTGGTGGACTTACCAGAACCAGTAGGCCCAGTCACTAAAATTAAACCTTTGTGGTGATGACAAATATCCCGAAAAATTGGGGGTAAATTCAACTGTTCCATAGTTAAGATTTTCAGTGGAATCAACCGCAAGACCATTGCAGGCCCTCTAAGGGTGCCAAAAACATTAATCCGCACGCGAGCAAAGTCATATTGAGTTGCTCCATCAAATTCTAAGTGTTCTTCAAAGCGCTGAATTTCAACCTCACTCATCACCTCCCGCAACCAACTCATGAAACCTTCTTTATCTGTTTCTGGATAATCCGTTGATTGAATTTCTCCTCGGCTGCGGAAGCGGGGTACTTCACCTACTCCCAAGTGAAGGTCAGAATATCCCTGATCGTAAGCTAGCCTGATTAACTTCTCTAAAGTTGGCCCCGCACTGCTGTTTTTAGGGGGAACTGAACTAGGTATTGGCGGTGGGCTAACTGGACGATGACCTGCAACAGGAGTGTTAGGACTCCTCTCCATTGACATATCCAATGTTTGTGTCATCTGCCTCTGCGTGCTAAAGGTTGGCGGAGGTGGCGGCATTGGAGGCGCTGGGGGCAGGTTACGTTCGGTAACAGAGTTAGAATTTGATGCAGACTGTGATTCTGTCATATATCTTCACATTTGGCAGTTAAAAAGTTGAATTAGCGAGAAGTCAAGTCACTTACTTCGATGACTTTTGGAGAATGCTTGTGTGCAAGCTCTGGTGGTGATGGGAGACGATTGAAACTCTAGAGCCACGGTCAATCCATTTCATCCACCTCAACTGGTATCTTTTTTCCTAAGATTCCACTAATCAGAATATTGAGAAAAATTATTTAACCTATCTAAACTGGTTTAACACACCCAATGGCTCAAAACGCCTCAGCAAAAGCACAGGGATTGATTGGTGCTTTACAATACTTTTGATAAAACATAAATATTCTCAGCCCTTAGATGAGAAATTTATCTCAGGTGTAAATATGAATTGCCAGCAATTAACAGCACAAATACTGACTGTTCATTTATTCAGCCCATTTATAAATTATGAGAATTGCTGTCCTTTTTTATAAGAAATGTTAAGTTGAATAGGAGCAATATCTGGGGATCAAGATTAAAAGCTGATACCTTTTAGGTTACATATCTGAAGGTAGATGCAGAAAAGAAGTTATTTTGATAGACATAAACTTGACTTTAGATCCACAATTACAAAAAAGTAACTGTAAACTTTAGTAAACAAATGCTCATTTTCCTGATTAGTTTTTATATACTAAATTTCACTGAGAAACAAATTCAGTTAACTCGCAAAAAGCGGGATATAACTGAAAATTAAAATTTGTTGTGTATTTTTGGGAGGAAAAGTCATGGTTTCTGCTCAAAGCTCTAATCAAGGAAAGACCTACTCCTTGTTGATGATTAAAAGCTTTTTAATATGGACTTTTACATTAGCAGTTTGCTTGTTAGTTGTGGGTTTTCCATTAGTTGTCTTGATGGCTACAGTTGGATGTCTGTTGTCGATCGTTTTGCAATCTGTGATGCCTGTTAGTGCTGTTTTGCTTGTAGCAGGCGCTCTAATCATGTTTAATGTGATGGCAGTTTTATTGGCTGCGGGTGTGCTAACTATTAAAGGAGTTCATCCCAATGAAGTCAAATGGTTAAGCTGGCTGCATGGAGAGGCAGACCAAATGCAGGCTACTGTTTATGCTGCTTGCCCTTTAACTTGTGAGATTAAAATTTAGTCATTACAGGTGAATACGACAAACAGTGTGTCTGCCCGGTTAAGCCGGGTTTTTTCATGGTTATTTGTCATTTGTGAAGATTGACCATTTACTATTTACGATAGACGATTAAGTAATCACATTGACAAATGACTAATCAAAAACGGGTTTGCATTATCTTGGGTACTCGTCCCGAAGCGATTAAACTTGCTCCAGTGATTCAGGTTTTTCAGAAATCTTCAAGTTTTGAGTCGCAA
This sequence comes from Nostoc sp., assembly GCF_036917435.1. GTDB lineage: Bacteria > Cyanobacteriota > Cyanobacteriia > Cyanobacteriales > Nostocaceae > Nostoc. Next base: position 187,077 of record NZ_JBALDM010000058.1, on the reverse strand, counting down.
GTAATTTTAACTGGACAGCATCGGGAGATGGTTGAGCAAGTTATGCAGCTGTTCAAGATTAAGGCAGATTATAACTTGGAAATTATGCAGGTTCAGCAATCTCTAAATGATATTACATGCCGCAGTTTGCAAGGGCTAGAAGCATTATTTAAAGAGAAAAAGCCAGATTTAGTAGTGGTACAAGGAGACACTACAACGGCTTTTGCCGCAGCTTTGGCAGCTTTTTATCAAAAAATTCCTATCGGTCATGTAGAAGCAGGTTTAAGAACTGATGATATCTTCAATCCTTATCCAGAAGAAGCTAATCGGCGGTTGATTTCTCAAATTACTCAGTTGCACTTTGCGCCGACTCCTTGGGCTGTGGAAAATTTGCACCGTTCTGGTGTTTTGGGTGAAATTCACATGACGGGTAACACGGTGATTGATGCGTTGTTGAATGTAGCCGCAACTCAAACTGTTTGTAATATACTAGGCTTAGACTGGGATTCACATCGCGTTCTGTTAGCAACGGTTCATCGGCGGGAGAATTGGGGAGAACCTCTGTTAGCGATCGCTCAGGGCTTTTTACAAATCTTAGAGAAGTTTCCTGATACAGCATTGCTTTTACCATTACACCGCAATCCGACAGTGCGAATTCCGTTGCAAGAACTTTTAGGGAATCATCCCCGAATTTTCTTGACGGAACCTCTAGATTATGGCGAATTGGTGGGAGCAATTGGGCGATCGCATCTTTTGCTTACAGACTCTGGTGGGTTGCAAGAAGAAGCCCCCAGTTTGGGAAAACCAGTACTGGTTTTGAGAGACACCACCGAAAGACCAGAGGCTGTTACAGCCGGTACAGCCAAACTTGTAGGGACTACGAGTGAGAACATTTTTGCTGCTGCTGCTGAGTTACTGGGCGATCGAGATGCTTATGAGGCAATGGCAAATGCAATTAATCCCTTTGGAGATGGACATGCAGCAGAGCGCATTTTGCAGATTGTGCAAAATTACTTGGGTCTTTCATCAGAAACATCAACTTAGAAACTTAAAAAAATAAATCTCTTGTGGGGTGGGCATCTTGCCCGCCCTAATTGTGCAAATTAAATGCACGACAGCTTATAACACTTCTGTATGAAGATGCGCTAAACCATATTTAAGTACAAGAAAGAGAAACGAACCGCAAAGGACGCAAAGGACGCAAAGAAAGAAAGAAGTTAAAAGGGTTTGGCGCAGCCTCACAAAGAAATGGTATTACTTTGTAAAAACAGAATGGAAAAAGTAATTAACTACAAAGCCACAAAATAAGGCGTATTTTTGTGTATGCTTTGTGGCCAAGTGCCTTAGCGATATCTTTCCGGGAGTAAATATGGAACGCGCCATCTCTGCGTTGGGAATTTTAGTTTTTATCGGGATATCCTACGCCTTCTCGGTTAATCGTCAAGCGGTGCGTTGGCGTATAGTGGGGTGGGGTTTGGGATTAGAATTTGCATTGGCGCTGGTGATTCTTAAAACTCCTTGGGGTTTAAATGTGTTTAAATTTCTGGGAGATTTTGTCGGTAAGTTTTTAGCATTTTCTGATGTTGGTGCCAAATTTGTTTTTGGAGAAAATTTTAAGGATCATTTCTTTGCGTTCCAAGTGCTACCGACAATTATCTTTTTCTCTGCCTTCATCAGCGTTTTGTATTATTACGGCATTTTACAGCGAGTGGTAAATGTGATGGCGTGGGTAATGATGAAGACGATGAAAACATCTGGTTCTGAATCTTTATCTTGTGCAGGTAACATTTTTTTAGGGCCAACAGAGTCAGCGCTGATGGTTAAACCATACATAGCGAAAATGACGCAATCAGAACTTCATGCTGTGATGACTGGTGGTTTTTCGACAATTGCGGCTGGAGTATTAGGGGCATATCTTTCTTTTGGGATACCAGCAGAACACCTAATTGCGGCTTTTTTTATGACTGCTCCTACATCGTTGGTGGTATCAAAATTGCTCTATCCAGAAACAGAAGTATCAGAGACGGTTGGAAAGGCAAAGGCAGATATAAAAACTAATTATGTAAATGTAATTGATGCTGCTACTACTGGAGCCATTGACGGCGTGAAGCTAGCAGTTAATGTTGGGGTGATGATTATCGCCTTTTTGGGATTATTGGCTGCTTTAAATGCACTGCTGGGATGGTTGGGAGCATTTGTAGGTTTACAACAACTGTCATTACAGTGGATTTTGTCTTTTGTTATGGCTCCCGTGGCGTGGCTGATGGGTGTACCTTGGGCTGATTGTCGGCAAGTTGGGGCTTTATTGGGTACAAAGACAATTCTCAATGAGTTTATTGCTTTTTTAGATTTGAAGGCACTAATGGAAAGTGGTAAAATTTCTCAACGGGCAGTAATTATTGCGACTTACGCCTTATGTAATTTTGCAAATATAGGTTCAATTGGCATTACTATTGGTGGCATTACTGGGATAGCACCTAATCGCCAGCATGATTTAGCTCGTATGGGTGTAAGATCAATGATTGGCGGCTTATTAGCGGGTTTTATTACGGCTTGTATTGCTGGGATATTGATTTGAAAAAGAATTTAGAAGTCAGAATAGGCTAAACGCCCCGCGATCGCTAACAGGAGTTAGCATAAAAAATCACGGGTTTGAATCCTCCACTTTCTTGTTGATTATCAATTTATATTTGGTAGGGTATGCTAAGTACATGTTTTAATCTGATTTATCACAAAAAAGGTGATTAAAACACTTAACACACCCTACTTAAGATTTACTTCTAATTTTTTAGAGATGAATCCAGTTCAAAGGTGGATGAACGGAGTTCTGATATGGATGAACGGAGTTCTGAGGTGGATGAACGGAGTTCTGATATGGATGAACGGAGTTCTGAGGTGGATGAATCCAGTTTTAATATTCACTTTCAGAATTTATACCAATTTAATGTGAAGCTGCACTAAATGAGTAACTCTCTATTCTTGGCGCTCTTGGCGTACTTGGCGGTTCGTTTAATAATATTCTGTGCATCTTCATACAGAATTGGTATTAGATTTTTGACTTTTTGAAGAAGTAGGGGATTTGGGCAGCAACTTTTGTTTAACTAACGCGAATTCTACGTTAAATTTAAATTTATTTAACTTAATAAAATGCCAGACGCGGAAAAGTCTCAAAACCAGCTGGCTAATGAAAAGCTGCTGCACCGGCAAGTTAGTAACAAAACCAATTATTCGCTGCTAGCCAAAAAAGAAGAGGGAATGGTGCTTCTGTTGGCTGATGGCACTATCCAAGCTTGCAATGCAGATAGCGATCGCATTTTAGGACTAACCGCAGAACAGCTTGTAGGGCAAAATCTACTCGATCCCAAGTGGAAATTTATTCATGAAGATGGCTCTCCTTTACTCAGTGATACTCACTCTGCGATCGCTGCTAAAATAGGTAAACCTTGCTTGAATGTAGTTTGTGGCTTTTATAAGCCAAATGGTGAGCTAGTCTGGCTATTGTTGTCTTCACAACCTTTATTCCAAGGTGGAGAAACTATTCCCTACGCGATCGTTACAACTTTTTCGGATATTACAGAATTTAAGCAAGCGCAACTTGAGGAAAACTCTAGCTCTATTGAAGATACTCAACAAGTTGATATAAATGAATTTCAGGCACTGTGGGATAGTCAACGTTTATTTCAACAAATTGCTGGCACTCTTCCGGGGATACTTTACATATATGACCTAATTGAGCAGCGCAATGCTTACGTTAATTACGAAATTGCTCAAAGTTGGGGCTACATACCAGCAGAAATTCAGGCAATGGGAAAGGAGTTATTTAACCAACTTCTCCATCCTGAAGATTTAGCCCGACTCCCTAGCTATTTTGAAAAATTTAATTCTACTCGTCAGGGTGAAGTCTTCAGCTTTGAGTACCGAATTCGCCACGCTAATGGAGAATGGCGTTGGTTTTGTAGCTATGACACTGTGTATAGCAGAACTGCTGAGGGATTACCAAAATACCTTTTAGGCATCGCCTTTGATGTTACAGAGCGACGACATATAGAAATTTCCCTGCGGCAAAGTAACGAAAGATTTGAACTAGCGGCGGCGGCGGTTAATTGCCTAATCTATGACTGGGAGATTGAAAGAATTACTGTGGAAAGAACTCAGGGTCTAACTGAGGTTTTTGGCTATACAGAACAAGAAGCTGAACCTACCTTCGAGTGGTGGCAAAAACTTATCCACCCTGATGACCAACAAAGAGTTAATGACCAGTTCATGGCTAGTATAGCCAATGGGAACCACTATAGCATTGAGTATCGAGTGCTTCACAAGGATGGCCGCTATTTGTGGGTGAAAGATCAAGGATTTGCTGTCCGAGATGCTAATGGTCAGATAGTTAGGGTAGTTGGTGCTAGTACTGATATTACCGAACAGCAAGTCGCGCTACGCGATCGCCAAGAAATTGAAACAAATCTGCGCGAGAGTGAAGAACGGATTCGGTTAGCGACTAACGCCGCAGAATTAGGGATGTGGTTTTGGAATATCACCACTAACGAGTTATTTTGGACAGAGAAATGTAAGCAGCTGTTTGGACTAAACCCAGAAGTCAAAATGGACTATGAGCTTTTCCTCAACAGTGTACATCCAGAAGACCATGAACGCCTCAACGAAGCGATCGCCCGCTCTTTTAAAGAAAAGGTTGACTATGACATTGAATACCGCAGTATTTGGCCTGATGGGAGTATTCATTGGATTGCTGCTAAAGGTCGTGTCTTTCACGATGGCGAGGGTAATCCAGTTCAGATGATGGGTACTACTCAGGATATTACTGAGCGCAAACAGGTAGAGAATGATTTGCGCCAGCGTGAAACTCAATTAAGGCGCTTAGTTGATTCCAATATTATTGGCATTATGTTCGCCACTGCCGACTACATTACTGACGCGAACGAGGCTTTTTTAGAAATGGTGGGTTATACGCGAGAGGAACTATTAGCAAGTAAGGTAAGCAGACAACAGATGACTCCAACGGAATATCAAGCTCTTGATGAGCAAGGGCTTGAGCAACTTTTAACGGTTGGAGTATGTAATCCTTTTGAAAAAGAATATATCCGCAAAGATGGTTCGCGCATTCCCATACTAATTGGTGGTGCTTTGGTGGAGAAAGAGCCGGCATCTTGGATCTGTTTTATTCTAGATTTAACCCCAAGGAAGCAATTAGAAAAGGCACTTAGACAACAAGCAGAGGAACTCAAAGAAGCAAACCGGAATAAAGATGAGTTTCTCGCTATTCTCTCCCACGAATTGCGATCGCCCCTCAACCCGATTCTCGGCTGGTCATCTCTGCTCAAAAGCCGCAAATTTGATGAAGTTACTACAAATCGCGCCTTGGAAACCATCGAAAGAAATGCCCAATTGCAGATTCAATTAATTGATGAGTTGCTGGATGTCTCCCGAATTATTCGCGGTAAGTTAAGCCTGACTTTTGCCACTGTTAACCTGGTATCTGTAATTGATGCTGCATTAGAAACAGTCCGGTTAACAGCAGAAACCAAATCTATTCAGATAAAAATACAGCTTGAACCCAATGTTGGTAAAGTGTCAGGCGATTATTATCGCTTGCAGCAAGTTGTAGGGAATTTACTCTCGAATGCTGTTAAGTTCACTCCCGCCAATGGTTCAGTGGAAGTCAGCCTATCATTGAGTGGGGAATTGAGTTCCGATTTCGCCCTAATTCAAGTTAAAGACACAGGTATTGGTATTTCCCCCGAATTTTTACCCCACGTCTTTGAATATTTTCGGCAAGCCGATGGCAGCACAACTAGAAAATTTGGTGGGCTGGGGCTGGGATTGGCAATAGTTCGCCATCTGGTAGAGTTGCATGGCGGAACTGTCACAGCAGCTAGTCCAGGAATAGGACAGGGAGCAATTTTTAGTGTTAGGCTGCCCGTGATGCAGGAGAGTCGGGTAGTAAGGGAAGCAAAGGAAGTAGACAAAGAATTTAACTCGTCACTCATCGCCGGAAGACGGATATTAATTGTCGATGATGATATTGACACACGGCAGTTTTTGCACTTCTTGCTCCAACAAAATGGGCTGCTGACAACAGTTGTAGCATCGGGAACTGAGGCGCTGGCTCTCATAGTCAAAACTATACCTGATTTATTAATCAGTGATTTAGGAATGCCAGAGATGGATGGCTATAACCTGATTAAGCTGCTGAGGGCTATGCCCAAGGAAGAAGGAGGGGATATTCCGGCGATCGCTCTTACGGCTTACGCTGGAGAAAGCGATCGCGATCGAGTTTTAGCGGCTGGTTTTCAGAAACATATTGCCAAACCAGTCCAACCTAATGAATTACTAACCTCAATTGCAGATTTGCTACAGCAGAGATAGGCAACCCTTCTGACTGGCTCAAAACGCACAAGGACGTTGCACTTCGATGAAATTCAAAAACCCTAGTTTATCCTTGGGTAGATTTTCATAAAATTGTTTTTTACAAAATAATTTTGGGGCATCATCGCATCAAAATTTTGATTGCGATCGCTAATTTGCATTCTATTATTTGAAATTATTCCATCAACAACAACTATCTAAGGAGTGAAAGTTTTTCCTCAAACCCTAGCCATTAGTTAGTTGTATAATATTACTAAAAGAATAATAATACACCATATCACTTAGAGAAATTTTATTTTTGAAATCTTGCAAAATATTATGATACATTGAGATCGACCACTTTAACCCCATTGGCAATTATAGAGAGACGGCTATTAAAAGCCCATAACTTTACTGCTTGCCGGCGATTTTAAACCTGAGAAAATCGCCTACTGGCATTAATCATCTTTATTCTTGCAACATACTACATTACCACAGAAACACTGCCTATCATTATTATTGCGATCTGCGGTTTCTGCAAAATCAAATAGGAATCCTAGTACTATGTGTGGTGAACATTTTGATTAATGTGATGAGATTTCAGAGCAGCTACTCATAATGTCCAACACTTTAATATTCCAGAGTTAACGCTTCGATATCGAGGCAAACCAAGCAATCCTCTGGATATTTCTATTCACTTAACCTTGCATCCAGTATTTTCCAGTAGTCAATCTAAGTATTTCAAGAGGGGATATTTCCATGTTTAGTTTTTCTCGTTGGCCATCAGCAAGGCTTGCTTTACTAGTTCTGGGAATGACAGCTGCCACAATAACTCCTATCGTAATTTCTGCCCCAGCTTCATCTCAAGATGCTGTTCCATCTGCAACACCAACCCCAAGTTCCACCCCAACTTCCACCCCAACTTCCACAGTTAGCTTATCTGATGTCTCCTCAGATTATTGGGCGAGTCCCTTCATTCAAGCCCTAGCTGACAATAGTGTAATTGCTGGCTTTCCTGATGGCAGTTTCAGACCAAACCAAGCTGTAACTCGTGCAGAATTTGCTGCACTTATTCAAAAAGCTTTCCCTAGCCAAAACCGAGTTCGGCAATTAGGCGCAGGTGGATTTAAAGATGTTCCGGCTGGCTATTGGGCGACTTCTGTAATTCAGTACGCCTACGAAACAGGATTTCTAGCAGGCTATCCTGGAAACGTGTTTAAACCAAGCGAACAAATACCTAGAGTACAGGCGATCGTTGCTTTAACAAGTGGTTTGGGTTTAACTGCTAGCAGCACTGGAAGCAGTACCGATCTCAGCACCTATTACACGGACGCTTCCAATATTCCAGGTTATGCTGTTGCAAGTGTTACTAGCGCAACCCAATCTAATATTGTTGTTAATTATCCAGATGTCAAACAACTCAATCCGCAACAACCGCTAACTCGTGCAGAAGCTGCGGCACTGTTGTATCAAGCTTTGGCTAAACAGGGACGGGTACAACCAATTGCTAGCAATCTTCCAGCTAGTCAGTACATTGTGGGTGGAACTGCTGGCGGCACTCAAACGGGTACTGATATTGTTTCTCTTGCTGCATCCAGTAATTCTTTGACAACTCTGACTTCTTTATTAAAGACAGCTGGTTTAACAGATATTCTTCAACAACCAGGCCCTTATACAGTTTTCGCTCCCACCGATCAAGCGTTTGCTGCCTTGCCTGCTGCAACATTACAGCAGTTACAGCAACCAGAAAACAAACAAGCATTGATTAAGATTTTGACATACCATGTCGTTCCTGGTGCAGTAAGTTCTAGTCAACTCACAGCTGGGCAATTGAATACTGCTGAAGAAAAACCGGTAAATATTCAAATCGATCGCGCTAGCAATCAAATCTCGGTGAATAATGCCAGAGTTATCCAGGCAGACGTTAAAGCTAGCAATGGTGTTATCCATGCAATTAACCAAGTCCTTGTGCCGCCTGATGTTAACATCAGTCAGTTAAATCAACCACCAACAGGTAATACAGATGGCACAACGCCTAATGTTAAACCGGGTAGAACTACTCTTGGTGGCCCTAGCTATATCGGGGGTGGTGGTAACATTGGTTTGAGCGGTAACGATACAGCTTTAAGCGATGGTAACTTTGCAGTAATCAGCAAAATTGGTCTGACACGCAATATCTCAGTCCGGCCATCAGTGATCTTTGGGGATGATACATTGTTTATGGTTCCCTTGACTTTAGATTTTACTCCTCGCGCAACTGCTGAGGTGGGTCAACGAACCTTCGCTATAGCTCCTTATATTGGCGCTGGCGTAGCCATTGAAGCTAATAAGAATACCGATATTGGATTACTGCTAACTGGTGGTGTAGACATTCCTCTCGGTTCCAAATTTACGTTAAATGGGGCTGTAAATGCTGCTTTTTTGGATGACACTGATGTCGGGCTACAATTAGGACTTGGCTACAACTTCTAAGTAAAAGGGATTGGGGATTGGGGATTGGGGATTGGGGATTGGGGATTGGGGATTGGGGATTGGGGATTGGGGATTGGGGATTGGGAGTAATCACCTAAAAATAATGGTTGGGGCTTTTACCCATTACCAAATTTTAAAAAACTTTTCCCAGTTCCCAATCCCAAAGCGGCGAACATCGCGCCACTCAACCATGAGTTAGTAGACGACTGCTACGCTTCTACGGCGCTAACGCCGCTACAAGTTGAAGATAGAAGTAGGGGCAATTCATGAATTGCCCCTAGGTAGAAATAAAGGTTTCGGCTGGTGTTTCCATAATTTATAAGAATTAGAAATCAAACTATACTAAAATCGCTTGATAGCTAAAGTCAGTCCATCGGCGATCGGGACAAGGGAAAGTGTAACCCGTTCATCATGATGTAACTTTTCGTTAAGCGCTCGGATAGCTTGGGTGTTTTCATCTTGAATTTGCGGGTTGGCAACTTGTCCTGACCATAAAACATTATCAATAGCAATCAATCCACCTGGACGAATTAATTGCAGCGATCGCTCATAATATCCATCATAATTTTCTTTATCCGCATCAATAAAGGCAAAATCAAATGTCTCGGCTTCTCCAGATGCCAAAAGCGCATCTAGAGTTTCCAAACCTGGAGCTAGTCGCAGATCGATTTTATGGGCAACTCCAGCTTGCTGCCAATATCGCCGAGCGATCGCAGTAAATTCTTCACTCACATCAGCAGCGATAATCTTACCATCTTCAGGAAGCGCTAAAGCAACTGAGAGTGAGCTATAACCTGTAAATACACCGACTTCCAGAGTTTTCTTGGCTCCAATCAGCTGTACCAGTAGTCTCATAAACTGCCCTTGTTCAGGTGAAATCTGCATTGTGCTTCTGGGATGGCTAGCGGTTTCTTGGCGCAACTTCAAAAGAATCTCTGGTTCCCGCAGCGAAACGGATAAAAGGTAATTATAGAGTTGGTTATCAAGACCTAAAGACTGTTTTGGCATGATAGATCGGAGAATTAAAAGAAACTACAGCTATACTATCGCCTAAGAGTGGTTTTTTAGGAATCACCAATGTACCAATCAAGGTTAAGATTTTTCTGCTCAATACAATTGTCTAGCTTGATATTTAATTTTCACGTGATACGATGTCCCCTTGATTATTTATTAAACCCGAAGAACCCCACCCCGCAAAAGCTATGCTTTGTCTCCCCTCCCCGCTAGCGGGGAGGGGTTGTTTTATTATGGATAATTTGGCGGACATGATATGAGTCCCATAAGGAAATTTAGAAAACTGGCAAAATGGCAACCATACTCTGATTCACCAAGTTAAATTGTACAAAGATAAACGACTTCAAAGATTTTTTTATCAGGGGCTATCACACAAGTAAATTGCTTTCGTCAAACACCCTCTAAGTGATTTATAAAAATACTATCTCTAGCAATTATTTGCAGAGGATTTTTCTCGGCAGATAAATATCAATAATCAGGTTTGGCATTTGCTGCAACAGGAATATTAAATGCGTATAGGCGTTGTTATTGAAGTACGCATTAGCCCCCAAATAACGGGTAACGTCTGTATACATTCCTGTTCACTTCAGCAGCAAATGGCAGAGTGGGAGTTTGAAAGCTAACTGATATGCTTCCTCCCACTCTTTTTTTATCGAAACAGAATTCTTATTCAAAATTTAGTATCCCGTAAAAACTCAAGAATCGCTGCATTCAACTCCTCAAAAGCACCTGTTGAGGCATCATGATAGCAGTTAGACAAAATTTGGAATTTGGAATTGGGGATATGCTGATGTAATTTTTCACCATGACTAACAGGAAACCAACTATCTTGATCGCCCCACAAAACTAGTGTAGGACATTTAATTGCACTCAGGTTATTTTGAATTTGGGTAAGCATATTTGGTTTATTTACTTGCCAATTCTCAATTTCTCGCGCTGCTATTTGTAACTCTTCGGCAACTTTGGCAATCGTACCAGGAAATTCAATAAATGGGTAAGTTATCCAATAGACATCTTCTTTTGTCAAAATTGACGGATCAAATAGTACCCTACGTCTTTCTATTGCCATAATTTCTCTTAGTAGAGGTGCAAACAAATATGCCAAACGTAAGGAGTCAATTGTTTCTATTACTTCTCGAGGGATTTGGGCAAGTAACGACATACCCCAATGAGGTAGTTGTTTAGTAAAAACAGGTACATTTACTACTATAAGCTGCCCGATTAACTGCGGACTTTCTTGAGCTAGGGCAAGGGCAACTAATCCCCCCAGAGATTCAGCTACAATTATTGCTGGTTCATCACACAATGCCTGAATAATTCTTTGAAACTCAATAATCTGATGACCATTATGTTCTCTACGAGACAATGCTTTTTCGGAATAACCAAAGCCTTTAGCATCAAAACAAATGACCCGAAAATGTTTAGATAATGCTGCTATGCTATGCCGCCAATTATAGCTCCAGCTACCCATTCCATGTAATAAAATTAGCGGTTTGCCTCTACCTTTTTCGCCATAGGAAATTTGTACAGGATACCCTTGAATATCACTAATAATTAGATTTTGCCGTCCTTTAGGGAAGGTAGCTTGCCACCAATCTTTCATTATTTTATCAATAAATAATTTAACTATAGCAGTCTGTTTTGATTTCGGAATTTATTCGGTTACACCATTTTTGTATGAAGATGCGCTTATAAAACTGATGTAAAACTACAAACTGTAGGGGCAATTCATGAATTGTACCTACGTGAATAAAGTGCAGTTTCATATAGGAATCCGGTTTGATTTCTGAAAATATATGTAGGGTGCGTTACGAACTCCGTTCTAACACACTTTACAATACCTGTATAACGTGAAACCCTTGTGAAGAAACGATCTTGAGTTCAACTCACTTACCATGAAGATCCGCGTCACCCCACCCCGCTTTGCAGATGCAAAATCTCCCCTCCCCTTATTAAGGCTACGATGTACACACAAGTCTTTGGTGAGGTGATTTGCGGTTAAGTCTTATATCTTATAGTCCCTAAGAAACCTCACCCTGGTTTTACTGCGTAAAACCTGTCCCTCTCCTTAGTAAGGAGAGGGATTAAAGATAGGACAGGGTAAGGTTTTTCTTTTGTTTTGGGTAATTCGATGACTTGTGTGTACACCGTAGCCGATATTTTGGGGAGGGGATTGAGGGATGAGATGAAGAGTGCTGAGTGCTGAGTCAGGTAAAATGCCTGTGGAATAAGCGTTTGAGCTTAAGTTGACACCAATGGGCACTGCCGTGCCCCTACTGATGTAACTCATTCAACCGAGAACCGCTATATGAGTTCTATAATTTTGCTAATTTAAGTAAATAGCGACTAACAATAAATTCAGCAAATCATCAGTCTAGTCACGGTAATTTTTGTGTCATAATCTAAATTTAAATTACGAATTACGTAAAGCCTGCGGCATAGCTTCGCTTAACGCGGAGCGTACCGAAGGCTCTATTACGAATTATTTTAACCCCCAGTTAAAGCGTTCCACAGCATTCTAATTAGTATCACTGGTAATGCTACTAAAATAATCGATATCAGCAATAATCCAACCAAAAGGGCAATGATAAACCACCTATCTGCACTCTTTTGTTCGCTGGGAAATTTTAAGTATTCTTCCAAGAGCTTGATGTTATTAATGTTAGCTTTCCAGGCAAAATCAAACAAGTCTCCTAAAACTGGAACAGCGCCTACCAAGCCATCAAGGATAACATTTACAACCATTTTTCCTAAAGTGGCTCTAGATACACCCAGCCGCGCTGCTTCTAAGATGATGTAGCTAGAAAACATAACACCCAAAAAATCGCCACCAATAGGTATAAGTCCTATAATTGGATCTAGACCAAAACCAATCTTTGTACCAGGAATGGTAATAATATTATCTAGCAGCCGACTTAACTGGCGTAGGCGCTTCAAGGTGGGTGCTTTGGCATCAGGTTCAATCATTGAAAACCGAGGGTTAGAATCTGGCATGAAGGCGATCGCTAACTTTGCATTGAATCGTTAGATATTCTACTGCCCTACTGAGCTTTTGCAAAAGTTTTCTCAGGGATTTACAAATTAATATTTTTCGTTAGATTGCGACTGCATTTTTGGGCGCATATCTTCACCGACTGTTACATTCAACTGATCGCCAATTAAGAGTACAGCCGCGCTCATCGACAACCAGAGCATTAAAACTATCACAGCCCCTACAGCACCATATACTTTATTATAATTGCCAAAATTCGCCACATAAAGCCGAAATAGGGCAGACAATATTGCCCAGAAAACAGCTGCTAAAATTGCTCCAGGCATCATTGGTGTGCCTGAGTTCCACGCACTTGTCCCATAGCGATAGACAAAGCTAAAGGCGACAGCAACAATACTTAATGCTAAAGGCCAGCGTAACAGCTGCCAAAGATGCAATAAGAAGATCAAAGAAACATTTTCGCGTACTACCATTCCTAATAGCCAGTCGCTAGTAAACACTAAGAAAGAAGCCAGCACTAAAAGCAACATAGTACCGACTGTTAATCCCAGAGAGACAAGCTTGGCTTTCCAAAAGGGACGGATGTTTTCTGAAGGAATTTGATGAATTTGATCGAGGGCTGTCATAGCGGTACTAACCGCCCCGGAAGCAGTCCAAATTGCTAATACAAAGCTCAGAGAAAATAAGCTACTGTTTCTAGAATTGGTAATTTCTGTGGTGGCAAAATCACGAATCAGAACCAGGGCTTGTTCAGGTAGAACTTGACTAAGTTGTGCTGCTAATTGTTTAAAGGTAGCTTGTAAAGATTCTGCCAATAAGCCAATGGCTGTAAGGACAGCAAGAATCGCTGGAAACAGCGATAACATGGCATTGAAGGCGATTTCCGAAGCTAGTCCCAAAAGTCGCCTTTCCATTGTTCTAGCAAAAGTTTTTTTGAGTGTGCGCCAATTGAGGTGGCGAAAGAAGCGGAAAAAACGAGGGTTTGACATAATTTAGAGGTAAAACTGGTTAGGTTTCTTAACTACTGTGCCAAATTTGGCGTAGCGATCGCATTTATCTTTTTACCGCAATAATACCGAGTGGCGAGCAGGGGACAAGGAGAATACCCAATGCCCAATGCCCAATGCCCAGTGCCCAATTCCCAATTCCCAATAACTATGAATCAAGATTTTACACAAGAGTGGTTGACAGAAATCCAGGAACTTAGAGAGCAGATGGCGGGACTTCAGAGCGATCGCGATACGGCTTGGGAAAGTGCCCAAAAATGGCGTAAACTCTATAACACAGAAGCAGAACAACGCCGCACAGATGCCCAACTGTCCCAACAGGCGATCGCATCCTTGAAGGCAGATTTGCATAAACTGCGAGGTTTTGAGGTTGAAACACTGGCTGCTGAGACATCAGTAACAGCAATCCAAGAAGAAGTAAAACAGCTAAAATCTGTGGAGGAGTTGCAAGCTAAACTCATGAGTGCGATCAAAGAACGCGATCGCCTCTTGCAAGCTTTGAAAAGTGAACAGGATAATCACGCTCAAACCCGCAATAGCCTGACTACTGCCTTGGGTGATGCTATTGACAGTTTGACACGGGAACGAGCGGCAGGAGAAAAAGAGAGTCAATAATCCGCCTAAACCCCGGTTTTTTTAAGGAACCAGGGTTCTTGTTGTTCATGAATGATTTAGGACTGCTAAATTAATTGTGTCCAGGTACTTAGTACGTCATTTTGAATTTTGAATTCGGAGCGATCGCGTAGCGTCTCTCCGGCTTTCTTCAGTCAGAGACGCTTCGGAATTGCTGGAATAAGGTAAAAATAATAGGGCATGGGGATAATGAACTCATGCAGCTAACTCAAGGTAAGGTAAAGTACCCATGCTCAGGCGCTTAATTGTGATTGTGACTGCCGCTATACTCTTTAGCAACTCCTTGACATTGGCACAGACTAAAAAGCCCAAACCACCGGATAAATTTCCTCCTAGTCCCCTAGAAATTACCACACCCGATCCACTGCTACCACGTTTGCCCAAGGATAAACAACCGTTAACTCTCCAAGAACAGCAAAACTTAGAGCCAGCGCTAAGTACCTTAAATCAAGAAGCAGCAGCAAAACTGCAAGCAGGGGATAAGGTGACGGCCTTTGAAATTTGGAACCGGGAACTTCGTTTGCGGCGCTTTTTCGGGCCATTAGCAGAGGTGCAAGCACTATCACGAGTCGGGGCGATCGCCTGGAAGCAAAATGATAAAGAAGAAGTACAATATATTTTGCAGCGATTGCAAGCCATTCAAAAGCAGGAAAAATCTCAGAAAAAAACTGCCCAAGTTGATCTAGAATTGTGGCGATCGCTAGCCCAAGCTTACCAAGATGTGCGATCGATTAAACTAGCTGTAGAAGCTTACGACCAAGTTTTGTTAGTGGTGCGAGAGCAAAAAGATCCGATAGCACTAGTACAAATACTTGAGACAATGGGGGAACTACATTTAACTTGGTTTGATTATACCAAAGCTGCCCCAGTCTACGAAGAATTATTGGGTTTAGCGACTTCTCAAGGTGAGCAGATAAACGAGTTAACATATCTGCAACGGCTGGCTTACATTTATGAGCAGACAAAACAACCACAGCAGTCATTGAATGTACTTAATAGACTAGTAGAAATTTACGTTAGTGAAAATAATCTTACTCAAATCCCAGAATTAAAGCTAGCGATCGCTTCAAATTACGAATCTCTAGCAAAGAAAGATCCTAACTTACTGCTAAAAGCTTTTCAAAATTATCAAGAAGCTTATACCACTGCTTGGCAATTACTAGAATACGTTCGTGCTGGTGAAGCTTTGCAGAAGTTAATTGCACTGTACCGTTCTGAAGGACAAATAGACGAGGCTTTACAGACTAGCGAAATTCTTGTGCAGATACAGACGCAAGCTGCAAATTTTTACGGTGTGATGCAAGCTTATGACCAAATTGGGCAATTATATCTAGAACGCAAAGATTTTCCCCAAGCTTTAACAGCTTTTAAAAAAGGATTGGAAATAGCACAACAACTAAAATATAAAGAAGCATACTTTACGGGGCAAATTGAAAAAATCTCAAAGTCAAATTTGTAATTAGTATTAATCAATTCCTAAATTTTGGATTTCAAATTTTGGATTGAAATATTTAAAATCCCAAAATGCCTAATACCATTTCTTTATAAGGCTACACCAAACCTTTTTAAGTTCTTTCTTTGTGTCCTTTGCGTCCTTTGCGGTTCGTTTTTCTTTCCTGTACTTATGATTTAGCGCATCTTCATACATACTTGGTAAGTAGGTAGGCGTAATTAAATATTAAGATCAAACCTCACCCTCAATCCCTCTCCTTAGTAAGGAGAGGGAAGCCGGAGGCAGGATGAGATTTTATATTTAATTTGATCCACTTACTTATAAGAGTAAAAAAATAATCACATAAATTTATCCTGCGTCTTCTTGATACAATATAACTATAATCTTGGTTGTTCTTATGACCGACAAAAACTGATCATAAAGAGCAACTAAATTTATGGAAATTTTGAATTTTGAATTTTGAATTCGGAGCGAAGCGACGTGACTTCCCTATCGGCATTAACTTTACCCGATCACACCGACTTACCAGATTCAGATGGTACATTCGTGAAAAATCTTCAGGAGCATCCGCAAAGTATCTTAATTACAGATTCAATTAAACCAGTTTTAGAACAACGGCATCCTGACGGACAATATTGTATTGGACAAGATTCTGGTATCTACTGGCGATTGACAGATCCTCCTGAAAAAGGCGCTGAAGCACCCGATTGGTTTTATGTACCAAATGTACCGCCCACTCTGAATGGTAAAATGCGGCGTTCTTATGTGCTATGGAAGGAGTACATCGCGCCGTTGATTGCACTGGAATTTGTCTCTGGAGATGGTTCAGAAGAACGAGATAACACGCCGCCATCTCAAGGTGAAGGTGGAAATGTTGTTAAATTTTGGGTTTATGAGCAGGCGATTCGAGTCCCTTATTATGGGATTTATGAAGTAGCAAAAGCCCAGATTGAGGTATATCACCTAATCGATAATAGCTATCAACGAATGAAATCCAATGAACGGGGACATTACCCAATTGCTCCTTTGGGGGTAGAGTTAGGAATCTGGCAAGGATCTTATCAGAATGCAGAGTTACCTTGGTTACGCTGGTGGGATGCACAAGGAAATTTACTGCTAACTGGTGAAGAACGGGCAAATGTTGAGCGACAAAAGCGTGAGAGAATTGTAGAAAAATTGCGTTCGCTCTCTGTTGAACAACTCAATGCTTTAGAAATTGACTCCGAAATGTTGGATTAGGATGCTAGCTAAATACACTATAGCGGTTCCCATTCAGATGCATTACAACATTAATAAGCTCTACCATCGCTTATTGAGAAGTTACGAATCTACGACAATTTTTCTGGATCAATACCTAACGCATTCAACCTTTCAATTAACATTTTCACCTTTTGTTCAGCTTCCACCCGTTGCTGTTCTTCAAAAGCTGTACGTTCTTCGGCTTCCCTGATGCGTTCTTCTGGTGTCAGCAATCTTTGCCCTTCCTCGTCATACCAGTACAGCCACTCCCGCACTATACCTTGATAAATTCCTCGTTCTCGCCCAATTCCTAAACCAATCTCTGGTAGCCAAACAGGATTTCCTGATATTAAAATATATTCCCCATCAACTAAGTGATACACCTCCAAAGGCGACTTTTTACGCCGAAGGGGACTATATACAACGTAATATAAAATTCCTAATTCTTTTACATAGAATTCTTTCTTGGCGCTATATTCTTCCCGATAAATTTGAGAAACAACTTCTAGTGCTAAAATTGGCGGCTTTTTTTCTTCCCATAGCACATAACTTAGGCGTAAATCTTCATCAATGACACGTTTAACACCTAAACTGAGAAACCCATCAGGGACAACGGCTGGTTTATCTGGGTGATAATAGATACCCATATCAACACCAAAAAACCAATCCCAGCGATCGCACCAAACCAAAGCTAGTATCGTTTTTAGCAAGCCGGGAATTAAATTTTGGAGTTCATTATCCACAGGGGTGTCATTAGAGTCGGGCAATTCTTCGGAAGATGGCAAACAATGGAGCGGATTGTAGTTTAACATGAGCGGTTTTGCCAAATCTGATTTTAGACAGTAAGTAATTTATTGATGTGCGATCGCAGCGCCAGAATAAAGAACTATTTTTAGCTTAGGCGTAGCCTATCGTAGACATCACTTCTCTTCATTTTGAGTATTCAAAAGCAATTACAAGTGTAATTTTCTAATTAGGTAATTTTTCGGTACTGGCAACGAGAGTGTCTAACCCACAATAGCAAAAAAGGGTGGAATATTGTTCAACTAGAACATTCCAGAAGTTGCAGAGTATTCAATTTCATGGTGAATTTGGTAGTTCGGCTAATTACCTATACCTACCAAGAGAAAAAATATTTTCTCAACCTTGACTCCGAAAATATGGCGCACCTGGAACTTAGCTGATTTTTAGCCCGATTTTTGAATCGTACTTAAGTATCAGATATGTCACCACAGATCCATTCACGAATTTTAATCAAACACTTTCTAACCGTTTTTGTGCCCTTATCAGTCTTAGTTGGGAGTGTTGTAGGGGCTATCTACTACCAACAGGTACAAACTGAGAAAGTTGTATTGCAAACGAATGAACTTGGTAAAGTAGATTTACAAACAAAAGTAATTAGCGGAGACTTTCACTCGGTTGTCTCAGATTTGATGGTTATCTCTAAACAAAATGACCTACAGAGAATTTTAGAAGGAGTGGATGGAGAACAACAGGCACTTTCCAGAGAATTATTATTATTTTCTCGATATAAAAAACTTTACGACCAAATTCGCTTTTTGGATCGATCGGGTAAAGAAGTTGTCAGAGTCAACTTCAAAAAGGGTGAACCAGCGATTGTCCCCGAAGAAAAACTGCAAGTGCAAGCAAAGCGTTACTGGTTTAATGACACTTTGCGACTCAACCAAGGAGAAGTATTTGTCTCTCCCCTTGACCTCAACATTGACCAAGGTAAGATTGAACAACCCCTCAAACCAATGATCCGCTTTGGCACTCCCGTTTTTGATCGCCGTGGACAGAAACGAGGCATTGTAGTTTTAAATTATTTTGGCACTAAACTGCTGGACAATTTCAATCAAGCTTTTGCTAACGTCCTTAGCCAGGGAATGCTGCTGAATGCCGATGGTTACTGGTTAAAAGGGGCGAAATCTGAAGACGAATGGGGATTTATGTTTAGCGATCGCAAAAACCGCACTTTTGGTAAAGCTTTTCCCCAAGCATGGCAGCAGATTTCTCAAAAAGAATCGGGACAATTCCAAACTGCTGAGGGAATGTTCACATTTGCTACAGTCTACCCGCTTCTGGAAGGGCAAAAATCTAGTACGGGAGCAGGGCAGGCTTTTGCACCGAGCCAAAATCAAATTGATACCAAATCCTATTATTGGAAAATTGTCTCATGGGTGTCACCAGAGATGTTGACGATCAAATCAAACCGATTTTTGAGTCAATTGCTACTTCTATATGCTGGGTTAGTAGGATTAATTGGCATTGGTTCTTGGCTACTAGCAAGAGCTAGTGTCAATCGTCAGATGGCCCAGCTAGAGTTAAGCCAGTCTGAAGCCCAGTTACGAGAGCTAGTTGAGCGAGAAAAAATTCTTAAAACTCGTTTATCTAGTCAAATTCGTAACTCGCTGGATCTGAATACGATTTTGAGTACAGTAGTGGGTGAAGTTCGAGAACTGCTCCAGATCGATCGATGCCAGTTCCTTTGGTGTCATAAAGAAGACGAAGAGGAATCTACTAGCTTTGAATTAAGTCAGCAAGCCTGCGCTCCCGACTTGCCAGAACCCTTGGGCTGTTCTCCTATCCAGAATGTGGAAGCACTCAGTGAGGCTGTTCTCCAAGGGAATTTACTTTGCTTTGACGACATTGCGACAGATCCCTGGCTTGATTTCAAAAATCGAAATTTACTGGTGACATTGGGTTTTAAGTCTCTACTGATAGTTTCGGTTCAAACTCAGTCGGGTCGCTTGGGTGTGATTGTCTGCGAACATAGTAGAGCGCTGCGTTCTTGGAGCGATGATGAAGTGGAACTGATTCGAGGTGTGGCTGAACAGTTAGCGATCGCCATTGACCAAGCCCAATTGTATAATCAAAGCCGCGCTGCTACTGCTGCTGCAACTACTCACGCAGAACAACTCAACCAAGTTCTACACAATCTCAAACAGACTCAAGCTCAACTAATTCAAACCGAAAAAATGTCGAGTTTAGGTCAATTAGTGGCTGGGGTGGCTCACGAAATCAATAATCCAGTTAACTTTATCTACGGTAATCTGACCCATGTAAATGAATATACGCTCGGCTTGTTAGAACTGGTAGAACTCTATCAAAAGTCAAATGCTAATTCAACACCTGAAGTACAAGCTCATATAGAAGCCATCGACCTTGACTTTATGACTGAAGATTTACCTAAAATTTTAGTTTCAATGAAAATGGGAGCTAATCGCATTCGGGAAATAGTTCTATCCTTGCGGAATTTTTCTCGACTTGACGAAGCGGATATGAAACCTGTCAACATTCATGAAGGTATTGATAGCACACTACTAATTTTACAAAATCGCTTCAAACAAACGTCTGTAAATCCCGGAATTGAAATAGTAAAAGCTTATGGTGATATCCCTTTAGTAGATTGCTATGCCGGACAACTCAATCAGGTCTTTATGAATCTCATTAGTAATGCCATTGATGCCCTGGATAGTTATAACAGTCAGCGAACTCTTGAAGATATAAAAGCTAACCCCAGCCAGATTATAATTCGTACTAATTTAGGCAATGCAGATTGTATAACTGTGCAAATTGCAGATAATGGCCCTGGCATGAGCGAAGTAGTTAAGCAACAATTATTTGACCCTTTCTTTACCACAAAACCCGCAGGTAAAGGCACAGGATTAGGACTGGCAATTAGCGCTCAGATTGTAATAGAAAAACATAACGGTGCTATTTGGTGTATCTCGGAACCAGGACAAGGAGCAGAATTTTGGGTTGAGATTCCGATTAAGCAAAGTTCTAAACTAGCTACTGCAAGTATTGCTACTCCATCCAGAATTTGATGATATTCTTGGCAAATGAATAATAATAGCGATGTCTACGACGGGCTACGCCTACGCGCTGATTTTGATAGCCCTTGGAAAGAAATTCTAGAAGTTTATTTTCCCCAAGCAATGGATTTCTTTTTTCCAGAAGTTTCTGCATTAATTGATTGGGAACGTCCATACCAATTTCTAGATAAAGAATTTCAACAAATAGCTCGTGAAGCCGAACAAGGTAAGAGATATGCCGATCAATTAGTCAAAGTTTGGCAAATCCAAGGAGAAGAACTTTGGTTATTAATCCATGTCGAAATTCAGGCACAAAAAGAAGACAACTTTCCCAAGCGGATGTTTACCTACAACTTTCGCATATTTGACCGCTTTGATAAACCAGCAATTAGTCTTGCAATTCTCTGCGATTCAAACCGCGAATGGCGGCCAAATAATTACAGTTACAATTATCCCAATACTCGCTTAAATTTTGAATTTGGCAGTATTAAACTTTTAGATTACGAAAATCGATTTCACGAGTTAGAAAATAGCAATAATCCATTTGCAACTGTCGTTATGGCGCATTTGAAAACGCAGCAGACGCGCTCATCACCCGAACAACGCAAAATATGGAAATTTAGCTTAATTCGCAGGTTATATGATTTGGGCTTACAAGAACAGGATATTCGCAACCTATATCGATTTATCGATTGGGTTATGATATTACCAAAGGCATTAGAAAATCAGTTTTGGGAAGAATTTAAAGAATTTGAGCAGGAACGGACTATGAGATATGTAACTACAGGTGAGCGCATCGGCTACGAGCGCGGTAAAGCAGAGGGTAAAGAAGAGGGTAAAGCAGAGGGTAAACAAGAAGGTGAACAACGGCTTATTTTAAGATTACTACAAAGACGAGTGGGAGAATTATCACCAGAATTGCAAGAGCGCATCCAATCTCTTTCTTTAAATCAATTAGAAACCCTTGGCGAAGCTTTGTTAGATTTTACTGCTATGGAAGATTTGCTTAACTGGTTGCAAACAAATCAATCAGCTTAAAATGCATTTTTGTAATACAGCATTTCTCAGGTAAATGAAGTACACAGGTAGGGGCACAGCAGTGCTGTGCCCTTAAGATCATCTGTACCTCACAAAGTTACAATCTGCTGTAATTGTAAAAAACACATCGAGTTTTTTATCCTACTAAATAAAAATTCACGAGTGAGTAACAAAAAGGGCAGGTACAAAACCCACCCTCAAAGTAATCAATATTTAAACTATAGCGGTTCTCGATTGAGTGAGGTATGAGAACCCCACCCCCAACCCCCTCCCCGCAAGCGATGAGGGGGCTATGATGTGCTTCATGTGATTAGGAAACGCTATAAACTAGCGATACCTTCGGTGAGCTTCGCTAACGCAACTTAATTACCAATTTCCGGCGCACTCAAAGAAACCTTGAGTGTTTCGTCTTTTTGCAATGCTAATGTCGGCACGGAATCACGCAATCTTGCTGTCAATTGTACAGTTGTCGCGTCATA
Organism: Nostoc sp.; assembly: GCF_036917435.1. Taxonomy (GTDB): domain Bacteria; phylum Cyanobacteriota; class Cyanobacteriia; order Cyanobacteriales; family Nostocaceae; genus Nostoc. The sequence goes on along the minus strand of NZ_JBALDM010000058.1, from coordinate 164,593 downwards.
CATTTGAGTCAGCAGTTTTGGATAAAAACCAATCCCAATAATTGGAATTAACAAACAGGCAATGATAAATACTTCACGGGGTTCGGCATCTATCAACGCTTGGTGAGAAACTAATTCCTTGTTCTCTTCTCCATAGAAAATTTCGCGCAACATCGACAGCAGATAAATTGGAGTTAAAATCACTCCCACTGCCATCAAGAATACTACAATGACTTTGAAGGTAGAGCTATAAGCATCGCTAGTAGCAAAGCCAACAAATACCATTAATTCTGCCACAAAACCGCTCATCCCTGGTAATGCTAAAGAAGCCATTGAACAGGTGGTGAACATGGCGAAAATCTTCGGCATTCTCTTCGCAACACCGCCCATTTCATCCAACATTAGGGTGTGGGTGCGATCGTAAGTTGCGCCAACTAAAAAGAATAAACTCGCCCCAATTAACCCGTGAGAAACCATTTGCAATACTGCCCCACTCAATCCCAAATCGGTGAAGGAGGCAAAACCAATCATCACAAAGCCCATGTGAGAAATTGAGGAGTAGGCAATTTTTCGCTTCAGGTTGCGCTGGGCAAAGGATGTCAAGGCAGCGTAGATGATATTAACTACCCCCAAAACCACCAACACTGGCGCAAAATAAGCGTGGGCATCGGGGAGCATTTGGGCATTCATCCGAATTAAGGCGTAACCGCCCATTTTCAAGAGAATACCTGCTAATAACATGTGTACAGGGGCTGTCGCTTCACCGTGGGCATCAGGTAGCCAGGTGTGCAAGGGAATAATTGGCAACTTGACGGCGTAGGCAATCAGGAAGCCCGCATAGAGGGCAAGTTGCAAATTCAAGGCGAAATCTTTGAGGGCGAGCGATCGCATATCAAACGTCACCGTATCGCCGTAAAATCCCATTGTGAGGGCAGATAGCAAAATAAACAGCGAACCGCCAGCAGTGTATAAAATGAATTTAGTCGCTGCATATTGCCGTCTTTTACCTCCCCAAATCGACAGTAGGAAGTATATCGGTACTAGTTCCAGTTCCCACACCAGGAAAAATAACAGCATATCCTGGACAGCGAACACGGCAATTTGACCGCCATACATTGCCAAAATCAAGAAGAAGAATAGCTTGGGCTTGAAGGTGACAGGCCAAGCTGCTAAAATCGCCAGCGTGGTAATGAATCCAGTCAAAATAATTAGGGGCATGGATAAGCCATCTGCCCCTACTGACCAATTCAAACCCAATTGTGGTACCCAGGGGTAACTTTCTACTAACTGCAAATCTGGATTGGAGAAATCATACCCAGTAGAAAAAGCATAAACAATTAGTGCAAAATCTATCAGCCCCACGATCAGGGAGTACCAGCGCACTGTTTTGCCTTCTTTGTCAGGGATGATGGGAAGAAGTAGCGACGCAGCTATCGGAAACAGAATAATCGTCGTCAGCCACGGAAAATTAGCTATATTCATCACAATTAGTCTGCTATCAAAATCATGTTTGGCAAAAAGTCACTAGTTATTAAGTAACAGCTTTTTGGGGATTTCGTCTTCCTCGTTAGGTTGATTTAATTAAATTGGCAATCCCCTGTTTTTTCTGTTGGGAGTCTCTTTTGACACTTGGGAGTACGGTATGTGGGTTGTGATACTCCGAGTCAAGTCTAAAATTTACCCTAAATAAAGCCGATAAAATTATAGTTTAGTGGTGCGATGGCGTAGTCCAACCCATCGCTAAAAATACACAATGCTGTATGCGTGGTTGTTGAAAAAAGCCCTACACGAGAACTAACCATAATGATAATCGGACAAATTGAAAGCCATTTTCCCCGCTTTAGAGCTTTGGGACTACAGTAGGCGATTTGATTGAGTTTTTTAGTAAAATAGACAGGGAAAGTTGATAAAGGAAATTCTATTATGTCATCTCCAGCGATCGCTACTGTAATTAAGATGATGGAATCTTTATCTGAAGATGTGCAAGAAAGAGTTGCAGAACATCTCCGAGAGTACCTAGAAGATTTGCAAGATGAATTGAAATGGAATAAATCATTTAAGAAAACTCAACAACAACTGATTGCATCTGCCCAATCCGCTAAAAGAGAGATTTCGCAAAGCTTACCTTGAGCGATCGCGTAGTCAAACCCATCGCTAAAGCAGAAACGCCAATAAGAAAACTAAGCTGCATATCTAATAATCTCCAATTCTGCTCCATTATTAATAGCTGACTCTGCTTTTTGTAAAACCTGTTCGGTAACTGCATCACTTAAATAATATTCACCGCAATTATCACAAATTTCTGCTGGAACTTTTTTTAATACAATAATACATTCGTTTCTTTCTAATGTCACAGTTACTAAACCTGGTTTAGTTTCTCCATGTTGACAAATTACACATTTCATCATCTTTGTCTCCTAGTTGTAAAATCATCTAACCAAATATTAGTATCAGGAATATAAGCTGTTACTACATATCCTGTATCTGTAGCTTCATTGTAGGAAAATACAACATGAATCGGTTTACCTTCTATAAAATCCAATATTAGATAACTGGGGTAGGGTGTATCATCAGGATTTTCTTCTATCACTTCTCCATAAGAAATCGCAGTTTTTACTTCTTTTTGACTGATGCGGCGATAAAACATTTGTTGGATAGCATGACGTGAGAAAACTATATTTTTACAACACATACATGAATTATTTTTAAATTATAATTAGTGATAAGATTATTATTTTGCTGAATCTTGGGATTAGATTAATTTTTCTCTTAAGAGATCGCCCCGAATAGCATATCATTTATCTACTGTGTAGTCTGTCTCCCATAGCAATAAGTTCATGCCTTTCTCCGATTTCACTAATCCTTACCAAAATCCCGCTAACATACCACAGAACTATCGCCAGCATATAAATCTACAGAAGTTATTTAAAGCTGATGGTTCTTATGTGCGTCCAGCAGAAGACCCTGTGACAATGTGGGCGCTTCAGATTTTAGTAGAAGAGTACGGTGTTCCACTAGAGGCAATGGAACTAGAATTAAATGCAGATTTTGCCGAGGGAACTTATCAAGGTGGGCGACGCTATCAAGGGCGAGTAGACATTGTAGTTTACGATGACCGTTATGCTGATTCTGTAGGTAATTTGGATGTAGCCTTCATTATGGTGGAGGCTATGGAACCAAGTAAAAAAGTTGGCGGGACTGAGGCGGAAGGTTGGGTTAATCATCTTAATCGACTCAATGCTTACATGAGTGCTTCACCATCTGCCCGTTATGCCATTTTAACTAATGGCCACCATACAGACATCTATCGTCGTGACCTTGACTACCCACGCAAGTTAGAAATAATTGGTGATTTACAGAAGTATGAAAGCGCCGGTGCAGCCGCACAGCACAGTTTTTATACTGTAATCCTTAATCCCACTGAACCAGATGGGATTAAAACCGGACTAACGCCACTAACCCGTGATAAGTTTCGGGAGGTTTTGGGAGATACGCGATCTGGTTGTCACTCTATTCTCAGAGATAACGAGGGTTTGCAGCCACAAGAAGCCGTTGATGCAATGGTTAAATTCTTGTTTGCTAAGTGGTATGACGAACAGGCAACAATAGACTTGGTAAAGCAAACAGGAGAATCACGGGCTTATGTGTTTAGTGTTAGTAATGAAACTGACCCAGAACGTTTATTAGTTCAAGTAAGAGACACTTTTGAAAAAGCGAAGCAGTGGGAAAGAGAGACTTTAGCAAAAAAGTTTGGCGACGATCTTTCGGCACGGTTGGCTTTTAATGAGGGTGATGTGCTGCAATTCAAGCCTCACACGACAATGGAAATCGTTAAGCGTTTACAACCTTGGAGTTTGCGAAAATCTTCAGCAGATGTGAAAGGTGGGGTATTTGAGGATTTTTTAAGCAAGACTTTCCGCGATGATTTGGGGCAATATTTCACACCTACACCTGTAATTAATTTAATGGTAGGGATTTTGCAACCTACAGTAAATGATTATGTTGGTGATCCTGCTTGCGGTTCAGCGCGGATGTTGACGCACGTTTTGGATTATGTGCGTAAGCAGGAGTATGCAAAAGCGATCGCAAATAATGCTGGTAATCCTGAAGGGATTAATCCTGAAGAACCAACCCAAGAGTTTATCAAGTTTCGAGATAATCATTTATTTGGGGCTGAATATTCTCGAAATGTGATGCACGTAGCGCGAGTTAATACTTTAATGAATGGCGCACAATATGCCGATTTAAAGGTAATGGATTCGCTGGAGCGACTGAGTAGCATTACAGGAGGAATTACAGAGGGACTACCAGAACGTCCTGGGTTTTATCTGGGAGGGTTGACGATGATTTTAACTAATCCTCCATTTGGTTCTAAATTGACAAATGAAAATATTTTAAAAGATTTGGCTGGACGGGATGGAGTTACAAAGAAAAAAGGCAAAGTTGTTAAAAGTATTCCTCAAGAAGTTGCTTTTTTAAATCGTTGTCTTGAGTTTCTAGCACCAGGGGGTAAGTTGGCAATAGTTTTACCTGATGGGGTATTAGCAAATAGTTCTATGCAGGATGTAAGGGACTGGATTTTGCGATGGGCTAGATTAAAAGCAGTTATTAGTTTACCACAAGCTACATTTGCGCCTTATGGTGCAGGTGTAAAGACTAGCGTGGTTGTTCTAGAGAAGCGCGGGATACCTGTGACAGCCGAAGGTCAGTTAGAACTTGGTCAGGAAGTTATTGAATTTGATGAAGATTATAAAGTTTACATGGCACAAATTGATGATATTGGTTATGACACTAGAGGCTGGCCAACACATTTAGACGAAACTCAAGATATAATTACTAATTTTACGCAAATTATGAAGTAGTAATCATGGAACAAATTTTTAAATTTGTATACAGTCTAAATCAATCTAAACGCTGGGACTACAGATTTCACCAAAAAAAGTTTAGTGACTTAGAAAATAAATTAAATAAAAGTTCTTATCCTCTTTACTCAATACAGCAAATTACTGAACAGGTAATTGATGGAACTCATGTCACACCGCAATATACAGATAGTTCGGGTGTTCTTTTTTTGATGGCCAGAAATATTAGACCTTTTGAAATTAATTTGGATAATGTCGCATATATAACCAAAGAAGAACACAAAAAAATAATTAGGTGTAAGCCTGATCCTGGAGATGTTCTTGTAACTAAAGATGGAACAATTGGAGTTGCGTGTGTAGTACCTGACTATCTGCCAGAGTTTAATATATTTGTCAGTGTCATAAAGATACGACCACTTCCAATTATAAATTCGCAATATCTTTCTGCCTTCTTGAATAGCGAACTAGGTCAACTACAAATAAAACAGCAAATTAAAGGTTCTTCAATAACTCATATTCATTTAGAAGATATCAGACGACTGAAAATTCCTATTCCTCCTAAACCTATTCAAGACCGTATTGCTCAAATAATGCAGGATGCTCGCAACACATATAGAAATAAATTAAAAGAGTCTGAACAAATAGAAGCCAATGCTAAAGATTATGTTTTACATACACTTGGGATTAATTTTTCACAAATTGAGCAAGTAAAAAATTTTATTATTCCAAGCAATAATTTGACAAAAAAAAGGTTTGATGTTTTATATCATACTTTTCACAATCTAGCTTTCTTTGATGGCTTTTCAAAAGAGTTTAATTTAATTCCTTTGGGAAAAATAATTGAAGATGATTCTTATGGAATACTAACACCTGGAGATGTTTATTCTGATGAACATCCCATAACTTATATTCGCGTTACTGATATGCGCGAAAATATGCAAATTGACTTTAAAAAATCAGTTAAAGTTCCTGAAGAATATTATCGTCATAAACGAGCGCATCTTAAAAAAAATGATGTTATTTTAGCTATAAAAGGAGCATCAATTGCTTCCAAAAAATCAGTAGCTTTTGTTGAAAAAATTCTATTTAAAACAATAGTTAATGGAACTATTTTTCGTTTTCAAGTAAATAAAGAACATAATCCTTTTTATGTTGCCGTGATGCTTGACAGTGAAATATTAAAAGGACAAATTCGCAAACTTCAAATTTCAAACAATGCTGTTGCTTATGTTGATAAACCATCTATTCATGCACTTCTCCTTCCCCTTCCTCCCCGTTCACTACAAGATCACATAGCACAAGTTATGCAAGATGCTTATAGACAAGCTAAATATTTAGATGTGGAAGCTGAAAACTTTCTCAATGAAGCAAAAGCCCGTGTAGAACGCATAATTTTAGGAGAGGAAGATGTCACATGAAGGAGGGCAGCAAGTATCAGCCACTCCTAGAATTTTTACGTGGTAGCGATCAAAATGAAATAACTTTATCATTTGCTGAAATTGAGACTTTAATAAAAGATACTTTACCCAATTCAGCAAAAAGTAAACGGGCGTGGTGGAGTAATCGCAGCAAAGGCGCATTACAGGCTTTGTCCTGGATAGAAGCAGGATATAGCGTTGGGGATGTTGATTTTGATAAGCAAAACGTTACTTTTCGCCAATTTACTACTAGCGAACAAGTGCAGATTGTAGATGGAAAAGTGGTATGGAATAGCAAATCCATTAAGGCATTACGTCTCCAAATGGGTTTAACACAGGCAGAATTTGCAACACAAATGGGTGTGCGTCAGGCAACAGTTAGTGAATGGGAAAACGGAATTTATGAACCAACTCGCTCAAAGTCGAAACATTTGGAATTAGTTGCTCAGATGCTTGGATTTACATATCAGGAAGAAAGCTAAAGGTTCTAATTTTATTATTTGACATTTATTCGGTAGGCGTATATTGTCAGGATAGCATTTGCTTCTGGCAGTAGTCAAGCATGAATATTCAAAACACCGAACCCAAAGCCCTCTTCCTCTCTCCTGACGGCAACGTATACCCCGACAATCTAATATGCTCCGGCATCATCCCCGCAGAACTCGACGGTAAACCCTGCCCCCATTCCCAAGCAGGGCGCTTTCCTGGCATCAAACCCCTAAATCCTGAAGACTCAAACTACACCATCGACAAAGGAAAACCAGGCGATCTCTGCCCAATCTGCGCCAAACAACAACTTGCACACCTTGGACACTGGCAAGGTCACAGAAATCAAATATTCCCTGAAGAACTGCTATCACTGCGCTTGTTCAAGTGCCGGATGTGGTTATGGCTAGTTGTCCCAGGACTACACGATCGCAACGCAACCCAACTTTTACCGCAAAAGCTATGAGATGAGAGTGTTTAGAAGCGATGAAAACACACTCAAACTTACAGCAACCATGCAACAAAATTACAAATCTTGTCAAAAGCCAGCAAATAAGTTTCCGAGGCTTGCTGCTGGCTCTTGGCTCCCTAACAAAAGGAGACATTCACCATGATAAAACCAGTTATTGCCCAAAATCATCCTTGGGTGATAGTAAAAACTGTAGTGATTACCCAATCTCACACCGTCGCCCGTTTTACTAACCGCCAAGATGCAGACGACCATTTAAGATTTTTGCGTCGAACTATTCCCAACGGAGGTTTTGAGATTATGTTTGAACCGCCAGATGATGTAAAAGAAAACTTGAATATTTAACAAAATTTAGGGGGTTTAAATCCCCTACCAATTAATTTCTGAATTCTATTCTCGACCAATCCAGTACACAGGCTTACGTTTGTGATGTGCTATGGCTAGAATACGAATTAAATTATCATCAACAACACGGTATAGGATTGAATAAAGAAATTTAGGCAGAATCAGCCGACGAACAAATCCTCGAACTACTACACCAGCAGCAGGATAACGCATAAGGAGATTGATTGCACCTTCTACTTCTGTCAAGTAATCTAGCCCTAGCCCCTGATTTTGTTCCTCGTAATAACTTGCGACATCAACCAGTTCTTGCTCTGCCAATGGATGAAATACAATTCTTTTCATTGTAAAGATGCACGAACTCGTTGAAACACTTCTTCAGCCGGAATACCAGTAATTTGATTGGTGTTCATATCTTCATCACGCTTCTGGGCTTCTTCAGCCCAACTAGCCGCAATTTCTTGATCTATTCCACTTTCTTGACCCAATCTTTCCAGTAATCTTGCTAATAAAATCACTTGAGAATCTTTTGGAAGTGCAAGAACTTCGGCTTCAAGCTGTTCAAGGGTCATAGTGAGTACCTAAACTCTCTAGTACAGTACCTCTTATTCTAAGCATTAGCCAGCTTCATCACTAAGCATCTTAATAATATGTTTTGCCAGTTGCTCTTTGATTTCTCTATGTCTGGGAACAGCTTGAGAAATTTTTGTTATTGGATTCTGATACCAATCATGTTTGCCACCATGACGAACGAAGATACAACCCATTTCTTCAATCTTACTGATTAAATCTCTTCGTTTCATGAAACTTCAAGTTCTGCAACTCTACGAATATTTTGGATATTTCCACTTGTTAATTCGCTATAAATATCGACTAGATTTTCTCTTAGTTCCTCTTCGGTTTCACCCTGAGTCCAATAGTCAGGATATTCTTCGAGATAACCTAACCACATATCATCATCTTGCCAGTAAATGTATTTCTTCTTTGTCATGTGCCTATTCGCTGCCTTTTTCTAAACTATCGAATTACTGAACTATCTGCCAAAAAAAAGGAGTCCAAATAGACTCTTAAAAAACTTAGGGGCGGACAATCGCCCACCCCAATTAAAATCAGGTAACACCAAAGACAATCACTAAGCCCAAAACAGCCCCAAATACAATCAAGGCATAGAATTGAGCGCGACCATTTTCTAGGTACTTCAGACCTTCACCAGTGACAAGGGTGAAAAATCCTGTGAGGTTAACAGCACCATCGACAACGCGGAAGTCAACTTCCATAACTTGTCTAGCTAGGCGACGCAAGCCGAGGACAAAAACCCGATGGTAAATGTCATCAAAGTACCACTTGTTAAGGGATAACTCGTAAAGTGGTTGGATTTTAGCAGCGATCGCAGCCGGATCAATTTTACGGCGCAAATACATCAGCGAAGCCAGGGTAATCGCAATCAAAGAAATTCCGACTGAAGCCCCCGCCATGATGTAAAATTCCGTGGGGTTGAACTCGGCAGCCTTTTCTATAACTTCGGAAAGGGTTTCGCTAGGAGGAAAGATAAACTCTTCAAAATAATTGGCATAGGGAGTTCCCACCAAACCAATCAAAATCGAAGGCACTGCTAGCAGTGCCAAAGGTAGGGTCATTGTCCACGGCGATTCGTGGGGGGAGTCGCTGTGATGCCCGTGGGAGTCATGGGAATCATGATGCTCGCTAGTTGCAGCCAATTCTCCTTTCTTCATCGCCCCAGGCCCAAAATTCGGGGCTGGTTCTGCTGACTCTAATTCCAGGACAATTGTCGCCGCAGCACTCTTGAGCTTTTGCTTGATTTTTTCGTCATTACCCCGGAATTCGCCTTCAAATGTCGAGAAATACATTCTGAACATATAGAAAGCAGTAATCCCGGCAGTTAACCAGCCAATCAACCAGAGAAATGGGTTAGCCTCAAAAGCTTTCCCTAGAATTTCATCTTTTGACCAGAAACCAGCAAAGGGGGGAATACCAGAAATTGCCAAGCAGCCAATCAAGAAGGTAATTGAGGTGACGGGCATATACTTCCGCAATCCGCCCATCAGCCGCATATCTTGGGCTAAGGCGGGATCGTGACCGACAACGCCTTCCATACCGTGAATTACTGAACCTGAACCCAAGAACAGCATCGCTTTAAAATAGGCGTGGGTCATCAGGTGGAATAATCCGGCACTGTAGGAACCTATTCCCATTGCCATCACCATGTAACCAAGTTGGGAAATGGTGGAATAAGCCAAGCCCTTTTTGATGTCGTTTTGGGTAATGGCAATAGTTGCCCCCAAAAACGCCGTAAACGCCCCAGTAAAGGCAATGACGTTCATTGCAACTGGAACGTGTTCAAATACTGGGTACATCCGGGCAATGAGGAAAACACCAGCCGCCACCATTGTTGCTGCGTGAATCAAGGCAGAAATGGGGGTGGGGCCTTCCATTGCATCTGGTAGCCAGACGTGGAGGGGGAATTGGGCTGATTTTGCGACTGGCCCTAAGAAAACTAAAATCGCCAACAGGACAGCGAGAAAATTGCTGATAGAACCTGATTCCACGAGTTGAGCGAGGCGATCGCCCATAATCTGAAAATCAAAGCTTCCTGTCGCCCAGAATAGCCCCAAAATGCCGAGTAACAAACCAAAGTCACCCACGCGGTTAGTTACAAAGGCTTTTTGAGCGGCATCTGCTGCTGACTTGCGATCGAACCAAAAGCCAACCAGCAAGTAGGAACACATTCCCACCAATTCCCAGAATATATAAACCTGTACTAGGTTGGGGCTGATCACCAGACCTAACATTGAGGAGCCAAACAAACTGAGATAGGCGTAAAACCTCACGTAACTGGGATCGTGAGCCATGTAGCCATCCGTGTAAACCATGACTAAGCAAGCTACTGTTGTGACAATCACCAGCATTAGGGCTGTCAGGTGGTCAATAGTGTAGCCCATGCTCAGGTGAAAATTACCTGCTGCTGCCCACTCAAAGGTGCGAAGATAAGGCGCGTGTCCTTGAATTTGACTCCACAGCAAGACAGACGACAGCACCATAGCTACTGCCATCATGGAGATAATCACCACAGCGTTCAGCTGCCGGAGGCGGTTTGTCACCTGATTGAACGAGATTAACCCTAGACCGACCAGCATTGCCCCAAAAAGAGGGAACACCGGAATCAGCCAGGCATACTGATAGATTACTTCCATCACTGACGCCTACTTTTAGAATTCTTGATTTAGCGTGTCGAAACTGTTAATAATTGTGACACACGCCCTTTAGGATAAAATAACCCACCCAATTCAGTCTTGGGTGGGTTATTAAGCATGGTTTTAGATTTGGGGATTGGGCATTGGGCATTGGGCATTGGGCATTGGGCATGAAGAAGAGACAAGGGAGAGACTTGTTAAATAATTCCCCCTTGTCCCTCATCCTCTCATCCTCTCATCATGCCCCATGCCCCATGCCCCATGCCAAAAGAGTTGTAGGAGAAAGAAATCTAGATCGTGAAATCAACCATGCCCCATGCCCCATGCCCATCAAGCAGACCGACATTCCAAGTCCACTGTTTTTGAACTCTTGTAGATTTTCGGGCAATTGCTGTAGCTGGCTTTAATCTCTTCTAGAGCCAGACGTAAGTCTTCTCTGCTGCGAAAGCATTCCAAGCGATGACGAACAGTACCATTTTCAATCAATAGTAAAGTTGGTAGTGATTTTAGCCTATAAGTAGTAGACAATTTAAAATTTTGATCGGCGTTAACCCCAACTAATTTAATTTCGTCCCCACATTGGGCTTGAAATTCCAACAACAGTGGGTGGATAATCCGACACAAGCCACACCAAGGTGCTTCAAAGTTAACTAAAACAGGAATAGGAGATTCTAAAACTTCTTGAGTAAATGTCTGTTCAATAACCGACAACACCATGACGCCTCTTGGATTATAAGGTTTTTATATCAAACTATCAGTACTGAAGTGAAGGATTGGTAAGTCAGTAACGGGCGATAGATGCTTTCAGGAACCAAATCTCAGGACAGACAATAATAGGGCAGAAATTCAGCGTGTTGATGTATCTCGGACAAAAAAGCCAGCGCAACTCTCACGGTGGCTTTTTTGAATATTAGACTCCTGATTGCTGTGGCTGCCTGGGAATTTGACTGAATCTGCCACTGACTCTAAAGGAAAGGCAACTGACCAACGACTACCAATATAAAATCTCAAGCTAACTAAATGCACCTCCACTGAAGCAGATGTTTGAATTTATCCTACATTGATTCGGGGCAATTGATAAGCTGAAATTTCATCTATTTTAGATTTTCTGCTGACACTGGGGATCGCTTAAATTTCCCATTTTATTCTACCAGTTGCTTCCATCAACAGAGGGTGTGACCACCAAAGCAAAGCGATAAAAATGGCAACTCCCAAATAGGAAGGGCGAAGAAATTCCTGCCATAAGATAGATTGACGGCCGTCAATAATTGCTTTAAAGGGAATAATTGAAGTCCGTTGTTTGGCAATTTCAAAGGCTTCCCCATAGCGATCGCTCAAACGGCGATCGCCATGCCAAACCCCAAACAAGTGATGTAACACCAATCCGATGGAAGTCACAAGGGTAAAGGTCGTTCCCAGCCAGAGAGTATGGGCAACACACCAAATTATTTGTCCCACCATCTGGGGATGACGGGTAATCCGAATAATTCCTGTTTCGTAGAGATGAACTTGGGGCTTTTGAATGGCAGCAATTTCTAGTAGATTGAAGGTAGCAGGATATAAAAACAAAAACGAGATCGCTGACAGCAGCCAAACAAGCTCTCGTACTCCTGGCACTCCTTGTACCTGCCAAAGTTGCAAACCATCATAGCGGTGCCCAAAAAAGTAAATAATTAAGATCGCAGCCAACGGGAGGCTGACTAATGCGAAAAAAATGCGATAAAGCCTTGGGCCAATATACTTTTCGGCCCTTGGACGCAAAGCAGCGCCTCCACTGTGAGCGATCGCAAAAACTATTTGTAACCCCAGTATGACAAAATGACTGGGTGTCAACCAAGAAATCGGCAGCATATAAACGGGTGAAGTAATTTAAAGAAAATTGAATTCAGTACAACCAATACCACAAAGTATTCCAAAGGAGACTTTAGTCAAGATGTTGTGCTACTGTCCTTTTCGAGTCAAGTCTTCAAGTTTAATATGCAGCAAATCATGGGCGGCTAATTGCTGCCAAACTTTATTTGTTGTGTGCATCCGCTCCTTTCAATGTTTGTGGGTTGAGCCTTATGTCTGACCTTCCTTTCACTTTAGATCAGTTACGGATTTTAAAAGCGATCGCTCAAGAAGGAAGCTTCAAGCGTGCCGCCGATAGTCTTTATGTCTCCCAACCTGCCGTCAGCTTACAAGTCCAAAATCTCGAACGGCAGCTAGATGTCCCTTTATTCGACCGTGGAGGACGACGCGCCCAATTAACTGAAGCAGGGCATCTACTTCTAAATTACGGTGAAAAAATTCTTAGTCTGTGTCAGGAAACCTGCCGTGCTATCGAGGATTTACAAAATCTCCAAGGCGGTACTTTGATTGTCGGTGCTTCTCAAACTACCGGTACTTATCTTTTGCCTAGAATGATCGGCATGTTCCGACAAAAATATCCAGATGTGGCAGTGCAATTACACGTCCACTCTACCAGGCGGACTGCTTGGAGCGTCGCTAACGGACAAGTCGATCTGGCGATTATTGGTGGTGAAATTCCTGGTGAACTGTCAGAATCATTGGAAGTTATTTCTTACGCCGAAGATGAACTAGCCCTGATTCTACCCGTCTTTCATCCCTTCGCCAAACTTGAAAAAATCCAAAAAGACGACCTATATAAATTACAATTCATTGCCCTAGATTCTCAATCTACTATCCGCAAAGTGATTGACCAAGTGCTAGGACGCTGTGAAATTGATACCAGACGTTTTAAGGTTGAAATGGAACTAAATTCCATTGAAGCAATTAAAAATGCTGTCCAATCTGGTTTAGGGGCTGCTTTTGTTTCAACCAGTGCGATCGCTAAAGAGTTACAAATGGGTGTTCTACACCGTACCCCTATTGAAGGGGTAGTTGTCAAACGGACGCTATGGTTGATTTTCAATCCCAATCGCTATAGATCCAAGGCGGCTGAAGCCTTCAGTCAAGAAATTTTGCCCCAGTTTGCTAACCCTGGATGGAATCAAAATGTGTTAAAATTGGCACAAAAAAACATCATGTTAACTACATTGGATATAGCGATGCCCGCCTCCTCCGGCGAAGACTAAAATCTGGTGATTTGTTTTTTTTGTTAATGACTAAATAGTTCGTAATACCTTACGGCAAAGCTGCGCCTACGTAATTTGTAATTATGACCTGATAGCTGTTCGCGCAGCACACCGTAGGAAAGCTAGTACCGGTTTAGGTAATTCGTAATGACGTTTGCTGACTCCCTAACGTAATTCGTAATTACTCTTAAGTAAGGGTTTTCGATGTTTCATAGTGTGGCTTCTTTACGCCGTGCTGTGTTAAATATTTCACTCAGAGAAAAAGTTTGTTGTTATTCATCAATTAATTTAGTTACCCTGTAACCTCAATAAATTAATTACGAATTACGTTCGCGGAGCGTGCCGGAGGCTCTATTACGAATTACGAATTACGAATTATTTTGACTAATCACGAAAATGGAAGTTTACTGTACTCGTCCACGTTGCCCACGTCCACAAAACTATTTTGCAGATTTAGATAATATTACAACCCTGAAAACAACCCAGCAAAAATACTGTACTACCTGTGGTATGCCACTGCTGTTAGATGGTCGATATGTAACCACGAAGTTGCTGGGAAGGGGAGGGTTTGGGGCCGCTTTTTTAGCACGCGATCGCCGAATCCCAGGAATGCGTCAATGCGTAGTTAAGCAGTTTCAACCAGTGGGTAATTTAACCCCCACTCAACTGCAACAAGCACAAATAATGTTTGAGAGAGAGGCAGATGCTCTAGCACAACTTGGTAACGATCACGAGCAAATTCCTGATTTATTTGCCTTTTTCCCAGTAATAGTTAATAGTTCGCAGTCAGAACAAGAAGAGCAATTTTTCTACTTAGTACAAGAATATATTGATGGGCAAAATTTAGAAGAAGAATTAGTTCAGCAAGGCAAATTTTCTGAACACCAAGTCTTAGAGGTGCTGCAAGAAATCCTGAAAGTGCTAAAGTTTGTCCACGAGCGAGGCATTATCCATAGAGATATTAAACCTTCTAACATTATGCGCCGTCGTGATGGTAAACTTTTTTTACTAGATTTTGGCGCAGTTAAGCAAGTGACAAACGTTGCATTAGGGGCTGCTTCTTCCACAGGAATCTATTCTATGGGATTTGCACCGCCGGAACAGATGGCAGGGGGACAAGTATTCCCATCCACAGATTTATACGCTTTAGCTGTAACTCTTATTACCTTGTTGAGTAATCAAGAAGCAATTCAACTATTTGATGCCTATACCAACCAGTGGAAATGGCGCGAACAAGTGAGTGTAAATTCTCGCCTTGCTGACATTTTAGATAAGATGCTGTTACCTGCTGCTAATCAGCGTTTTCAGTCGGCGCAGGAAGTTCTAGATGCACTTTACTCACAGCCTCTAGCCGCTACACAACTTAATTCGCCTTCTGTAACACTCCCGCCACAACCGCCTAAAGGTTCTAATCCTGTCGTCTCCCAGCGTCCACCAAATCAACCAGTGTTTTCTATAGTGGAATTATTGAGTGGGGCAGCATTTAGTGGATTTGAGGGGGCATTAATAGCGATCGCCCTCTTCAGTGTAGTACAACCACCAATAGTAACTTTTAGTATTACAGCCGTAATTTTAGGTATACTGATATTTGCCCAAACCAGGCGGTGGATTGAAAAGTTCGATTTATTAATTATTCCGACAATTACTTTTGCGATTATTTTTTTTCTCCCCTTTTTACAGGGGGGTCTTGGCATTCAGGTAGTGATAACTTTATCAGTTGCAGCAGCTTTAGTAGCAATTTCACTAACAGCCATATTTCGACTTATTTATAAATTATTATCTATCATCCTTTAAAAAACTTTTGGTGCTAATAGCCACCTATGTCTCAGAAAAACGAAGCACGTACTCTTTTCTTAACTGTTGTCATCAGCATTGGTTTAATCTTTTGTGGCTTATGGTTTCTTATGGAACGCTGGGCGCAACTAAATGGAAATGTTGTAAAATCTTCGGGGACTAACAACACAGATAACCCGACAAACCAGTTCATCAGCAAATGTAACGTGCCCAACCTCATAGAAGGGACATTCAACTATGGTGGTAGTACAACTTGGGCACCTATTCGTAAAGATGTAGACTCCGTATTAGAAAGCCAGTGTCCTCGGTTTATTTTACGTTACACTCAACCTCCATCAGGTAAAGCAGGATCTGGGACTGGTATTCGGATGTTGATAGATAATCAACTAGCTTTTTCTCAATCTTCCCGTTCAGTAAAGGCCGAAGAAAATGCTGAAGCTCAACAAAAAGGATTTAGTTTAAAAGAAATTCCAGTGGCGATTGATGGAATAGCGATCGCTGTCAACCACGATCTCAACATTCCTGGTTTAACTGTCGCCCAACTCAAAGACATCTACACTGGCAAAATTGCTAATTGGATACAGCTAGGTGGGCCAAATTTACCAATTAAAGTTTACTCTCGTAGCAAAGAAGCTGGGGGTACACCAGAATTCTTTGTCGAAAATATTCTAAATAAAGAAAATTTTGGTGTCAATGTTAGTTATGTTGACACGACCACTGAAGCAGTGCGGAAAGTAGCTGCAAATCCTGGGGGAATTTACTATGCCTCGGCCCCAGAGATTGTATCTCAGTGTATTATTAAACCCTTACCACTGGGGCGCACAAGCAGTCAATTTGTGCCTCCTTACCAAGAACCATTTGTACCTCCATCTCAATGTCCCAATAAACGTAATCAATTGAATAGTCAGGCATTTCGTAGTGGAGACTATGCAATTACCCGCAATTTATTTGTAATTGTCAAACAGAATGGTCAAACAGATCAGCAAGCTGGCGAAGCTTATGCAAATTGGCTGCTGACACCTCAGAGTCAAGACCTGATTGAAAAAGCTGGATTTGTCAGAATTAAATGATCGCAAATAGTTACATTTAGCTAAATAATTAAATTAGGGCTTACGCAAAAACTGTTATTTAACATACTCAGCACTGTTCATATTTTTACTTTATTCAAACTTGTTCATGTCACAAAAGAATGAAATCAAAATTTTAGCCTTGACCTTGCTGCTGACAGTTGGCATCATTGGCGGTGGTTTCTGGTGGTTTACTAAAAACTCTGGGGTCAAAATTGGTAATACCACCGTTCCAAATCAGGAACCAGGCAAGAATTCGTACTTACAAGACCGCATTAGTTTTGGCGAAAAATCCTTGACTCTGGGTGAAATTTCTCCAGAGAAAAAAGAAGGAGTACAGGCGATGGCTACTAAAGTTTACGATCGTGCGATCGCCAATTTCACAGCCGCCCTAAAACTCAGCCGTAACGATCCAGAAACCTTAATTTTTCTTAATAATGCCCGCATCGATTCTTCCAAGAGCTACACCATTGTGGCTTCTGTACCATTAGGCACTGACCCCAATGCTGCTTTAGAAATTTTACGTGGCATCGCCCAAGCCCAAAATCAAGTTAATAACTCTGGGGGAATCAAGGGAGTGCCGTTAAGAGTAGGGATAGCTAGCGATGACGACAATCCAGAAATAGCCAAGCAAATCGCTTCCAACCTAGTTAGTAATTCCGAAGTATTAGGTGTAGTTGGGCCAAATACTAGCGATTCCACCTTAGCCGCAGGTACTATCTATACTTCTGGACAACTTGTAGCAATTTCTCCTACCAGCACATCTGTCAAAATTTCTAACTTTAGCCACTATGTTTTTCGCACGGTTCCCAGTGATTTTATGGCTGCGAGAAGTTTAGCTAACTATATGGTGAAAACCTTGCAGAAAAAAAATGCCGTGGTTTTCTTTAATTCTCAGAGTAACTATAGCCAGTCTTTAAAGTCGGAGTTTGTCTCATCTATTTCCCTAGAGGGTGGACAAGTATCCAGAGAATTTGACTTATCCAAGGCGGATTTTAGTGCGGCTCAAAGTTTAGAACAAGTAACTAAGCAAGGTGCAGAAGTGTTGATGTTAGCTGCTAACACTGAAACTCTCGATAAAGCGCTGCAAGTAATTCAGATTAACCAGAAACGGTTAACTCTGCTGGCGGGAGATGATGTTTACACCGCTAAAACTTTACAAATTGGGACAGAGCAAGCCGTGGGGATGGTATTGGCAGTTCCGTGGCATATTGATAGCGATCCTAAGTCAGATTTTCCTCAGAAATCCCGGCAGCTATGGGGCGCTGATGTGAGTTGGCGAAGCGCCCTCAGCTATGATGCTACTGTAGCTCTGATTGAGGCATTAAAACGCAACCCAACACGTTCTGGAGTCCAAGCAGCATTAGCTTCCTCTGACTTTTCTGCTAATGGTGCTTCTGGTACAATTCGGTTTTTAGCATCAGGCGATCGCAATGCACCAGTCCAACTTGTAAAAATCGTTTCTGCTTCTCCCTCTCGCTCTGGCACTGGTTATGACTTTGAACCAGTCCGTTGAAGAATTGAGCATCACGAACTAGCTAGCAATCCATCTCTACAAGACCGCATTAGTTTTGAGGAAAAATCCTTTATCCAGATTGTATCAGTGATTTTTTCTCAATTATCAGAAATCTGGGTAATACTAGCGCTCTTTTATGGCGGTTCTCAGTTGAGTGAGATACAAGAACCCCACCCCCTCCCCGCAAGCGAGGAGGAGGCTATGATGTACCTCATGTGATGCGCTAGCATGACTATTTCTATTTATTTAATAAATTTTGCTTTTTCTTAACTTGTCATTAATTTTCCGGTAACAAAATACAAAAGTGGAAACTTTTAGCATTCAGTGAGGTAGTGCAATTTTGATGGCATTACATTATTTTCGGTGTGCAAAAACACGCACTTCCTGAAACTGTGGGCAAAAATATTAAGACCAAACTTATGCTGAGTGCAACACCTTTAAGAAGGTTATCGCAAGCAACTGCAACCGCAGCGCTTGGTTTAACTATGCTTACAGCTATTGGTACAGATCCTGCCAAAGCTGTCAATCTGAAAACATTTAATATTTCAGGAAATTTTGCTTCTACTGCTCTTGATGGTTCAATAGGACTACCTGTTAACTTAGCAAATGGTTCTTTTAATGGGGCTTACACAGTAGATGTGGATCAATTACCAGCTTCTAATTCTTTTGTAAATTTGACGAGTTGGAATGTAAACTTAGTCAATGAAAATACTGTTCTGGGAACATTATCTAACAGTTTGGCTGGCAATACAGCTTACATTCAAGAGAACAAACTTGCTTTTTCAGACGCAGGTTTATTGACAAATGAAAACAAGAATTTGTACAGTTTGGAACTGGACTTTGACAGCAATTTTACAGGTACGGGCATTACTAATGATGGAAAATTTTTAGACAACAGCGACCTTGGAAGTGTCAAAAGTTCAGGTCTTACTGCCGTGACTTTCGTCAAAATTGAACCTGTTCCTGAACCTCAAAATTTAGCTGGAACAGCAGTTATTGCTACTATCGGTTTGTGGCTGAGAAGAAAGCAAAAAGGTTAAATGACGATATAATTTTGCTTTTTCTCAAAAGTGTTAATTTCTTCTAAATTTCTTAACCAATAAAGCATAACGTAACCAAAATACCTATTTTAAATCAATGAAAAGCTTGCGGTAGATGAATTAAAGATTCTAATTCCGCGTAGCGATGTTAGCTGGATAGAAATTACTAAGGAGATGTGCTTTGAGACGATTTACGAAGTTCTATTTTGCTCTAACACTCTTGCTACTTCCGTCCTCGATTATACCGTCCATATTTCTTGGTTCGGCGATCGCAGAGGAATCTTCTCCACGAGAAGCATTACCAGCACAGTCAAGTATTACAACTCAGCCAGATGCAACGCCAGATGTGGCGCAATACTTAAACGATCCAGACAAGGAACCCAAGCTGCCGCCACAGTTGCTTGCAAAGCTCCTTCAGGAGCGGATCAAGTACGTCTTTGTAATTTTTAACGAGAACCACTCCTTCGACAACGAGTATGGTACATTACCCGGTGTTAACGGACTCTACTCAGATGGGCAAAAGCCTCGTAGCCCCAAAAAAACGCCTGGTTTCACCCAGATATACACAGATGCCAACGGTGCAAGCGTCACAGTTCAGCCATTCCTGATTGGATCTGAGCAGAACGCCAGCGCCGTTGATAGCGTTGACCATTCCCACACCGGACTAGCGAACAAGCTCCACGTTGTGGATGGTAAGCCACAAATGGATCAGTTCGCCTCCGACGAGTACACGCGCTTCGCATCGAAGGGTGGAGCAGCCAACATTGCTGAGGGCAAGCAGTTCGCACGCCTAGTAATGTCGCACATCGACTGCGACACCATTCCCTTCTTCTGGAAGTGGGCTAGTCGCTTCACCGTCTTCGACAACATCTTTGCAACTGAAGACACCCCTTCGACCCCTAATGCAGTAGCAATGATCGCAGGGCAGTCAGGTGAGACGCAGTGGGTTAAGCACGGTTCAAGCGGTCAATCATACACCGTGGGTAGCCACACTGGTACAACGCAGGGCGTGCCGGTAGTCAACGATCCACAGCCATTCTATGGCTCCCAGTTTGATCCAACAACGGATAACAAGCAACCTGCTGGCCCAAAAGAGAGCTACGCCGATAACAATATTTCCTCAAACCTAACCTTTGCTAGTTTGCCGCTCACTTTCCAGGGTCATGATATTCGGTCAGTCTTGGCTGGTAACAGGAATCCTTTGTTTGATTTAGCTGATATCCAGCAAGATATCCCTTATATCCAAAAGCTCCAGACTGAACCGGTCAATTGGCGTTGGTATCAAGAAGGCTACAATCTCGAACCGACCGATAGCAACGGGATCGCTTCGCACAATGCCTATGTTACCCATCACAACGGGGCACAGTATTTCGGTTATGTTGCCAACACGCCGCAGGTAAGTAAAAATCTGCGTGGATTGAATGACTTCTTTAGCGACATAGCCAACAATACCTTACCTAAAAGTGGCGTGTTCTACATTCGTGGCGGCTACACTAACCAGCAAGGTCTGAAGCCACCAATTACGAACCCCAACACGCCGGCAGATGAGATTGCCGCCATTAATGCAGCAAAATCAGGTGATGACGACCATCCGAGTTACACCGATCGCCAGCTTAGTGAGGGGATGGCAGCCAGGGCGATTAATGCGATCGCCTCAAATCCCAAAATCTGGCAACAGAGTGCCATTATCATTACCTACGACGAGTCAGATGGCTTCTACGACCATGTACCGCCGAGGATCTTGTCTTATGGCCCTGATGGGTTGCCGCTCTCCCGTGGTGTCCGTGTGCCACTGATCCTGATATCACCCTATGCTCGGACGCACGCTGTCTCACACGCCGAAGGGGATCACAACTCGGTGATTGAGACGATCAACACGATCTTTGGTTTACCTGCGCTTGCCAGTCTGCCCGATGAGGCGCAGGCACTCGCTGCTGGCAATTCCCCAGAGTTTAACAAGTTTGGCCCGCCAGGATTCAAGCAGAAGTACCTCGGCCCACGGGATATCAATTCGCCGATTACCGACAGCTTACTCTCAGGCTTTGATCCAAAGCGCCTGCTCGGTGTCTCGCCGCCACTACCAGCCTCCTTTGCGAAGATTCCAGACAGTGTTGTGAACACATTACCGCACTATGGCGGTGAAGGCTGTAGCGCGATCGGAATCACGCCAGAAGATAAGCGCCAGGGGATAGTCAACAAAATCCCCCAGGGCTTCAATGCCCTACCAAGCACCTATCCAGCAGCTAACCCTTAAAAAAAATCAGCTATCCCTCTCATTGGTATGGGAGGGATAGCACTTCGGCAAGCTCTGTGACTACCCCCGATGATTTAGTTATTGATACCAATGCCCAATGCCCAATGCCCAATTCCCAATTCCCAATAACTCGAAATCATTTTTCGACATTCCTTGAGGAGAATTCATGCGTTTTGTGTTAGTCTTCCTGACTCTATTTGGTGTCTGCTGCTCAATTTCTTCAGCTGAAGCAGGTTCCGTCATCAAACGTGTAAAGGAACACAATGTGGTTCGCTGTGGTAGCGTCGAGCGGACGGGTCTGGCAACTGAAGCCGAGGCAGGAGGCTGGAGTGGTCTTAACGTCGATGTCTGTCGTGCGATCGCTGCTGCCGTGCTGGGATCTTCTGACCGCATCGAATATCACAAGTATGAGACAGCGAAAGATTTTGATGCCGTGCGTAACCAGCAGGATGATGTATACTTCCTGACAGGATCGGAGATTAACGAGCAAAAACTGGCTGGTAAGCTAGTACCTGGCCCCACTGTCTTTATAGAATCGAATGCGGTGATGGTAGCGTCAACTTCAGCTGCATACCACGTCAACGACCTCGCTGGAAAAAGCATCTGCTTTATGATTGGTAGTTCAGTCGAGCGGAGCCTCACGGCTTACTTCGGTGCTATCCACAAAAACTGGTTCCGTCGGCCGTTCTCTGAGGATGGAGAGATGATCGATACATACAACGTGCAAAATTGCCACGCGATCGCCAGTGAGATCACCACCCTCGCCCAGATCCGCCTCGACTCTGGGGTGAACCGATTATCAAGCCGCATCCTCCCGGAGTCACTCACAACTTTTCCCGTTATTGCTGCTACTGGAACTGAGGACGCTCAGTGGTCAGCGATCGTCGCCTGGACAGTGGATACATTGATCAACGCAGAAAGACCGGAAACACCCTGGTATGCAGGTGGTGCTGGGGTGATGCCAATCTTTGCATCAGAACTGGGTCTAGGCAAAGAGTGGCAGCGCCAAGTTCTTGGATCTGTAGGTAACTATGGCGACATCTTTGATCGCCATCTAGGGAAAGGCTCCCAACTCAAGCTCGACCGTGGATTAAATACAAACCATTTCCGTGGAGGACTTCTTCTGAGTCCGTTTCTTGAGTAATTTCAACTAAGTATAAAAGTATCAAATATAGCGGTTCCCATTCAGGTGCGGTACAAAATTAATCGCAAAGTATAAGGGCACAGCAGTGCCGTGCCCCTACGGGTGTACCTCACTCAAGCGAGAACCGCTATAAGGTTTTTAGCTGTTTTCAACCAATACCTTGGCTTCAAAAGTAGTCAGAAGTTAGGATTTGTCAGAATTTGCTCAGAAAATCCCGTCCTGCCAATACAATCTCAAGTAGCAAGTACTTATCAAGTCAAGCACTTATATTCAATGGAGGCGGGGGTAATTTACTATGTCTCAAAAAAACGAAACACCTATTCTTGTTTTATCCATCCTAATCACAGCCGGGCTAATTGCTGGCGGTTTTTGGTGGTTTAGTAAAAAGTCTGGTGTTGACCTAAATGCAATTAATTCTGGTAGTAGCAAAACACCCCAGGCTGTATCACAACAACCTAGCGGAAATACTCTCACTTCAGTACAGGATGTTCCTACAGGATTATTCAATTACGGAGGGAGTACATCTTGGGCACCGATTCGCCTGGTAGTTGATCCAGCAATTCAAGCTGCGCGGTCGGAGTTTCGGCTGCGCTATGTAGAACCCAGTAATGCATCTCCTGGTTCTGGTACAGGCATCCAGTCACTGATAGACGGTCAACTAGCCTTTGCTCAGTCCTCCCGCCCAATTCTCGATCAGGAATTAAGCCGTGCCCAGCAGCGTGGGTTCACTTTGAAACAAATTCCTGTGGCTATTGATGGTTTAGCGATCGCAGTCAACCCTAACCTCAAAATCCCAGGAATAACGATAGACCAATTAAAGTCAATTTATACAGGCAAAATCAATAATTGGAGCCAGGTGGGTGGCCCCAATATTCCGATTAAGCCCTATTCTCGCCGCATTACTGATGGCGGTACTGTGGAACTTTTTGTCCAAGACATTTTGGGTGGTGAAGCTTTTAGCCCCAACGTGGAATTTATCTCCACAACCACCCAAGCTTTGCAAAAATTGGCTGGTAGTTCTGGTGGTATTTACTACGCTTCTGCCCCAGAGGTGGTTCCTCAATGCTCAATCAAACCCTTGGCGTTAGGCCGAACGCAGGGGCAATATATTGCTCCTTACCAAGAAACATTTGTCCTCCCGTCTGAATGTCCTGGTAAACGGAACAAATTGAACATTGAGGCTTTCCAATCAGGAAAATACCCAATTACCCGCAATCTGTTTGTGGTGGTCAAACAAAATAATCAGACTGAGCAGCAAGCTGGTGTCGCTTACGCCAACTTACTGCTAACTGAACAGGGACAGGAACTGATTAGCCAAGCTGGGTTTGTCAAAATTCGCTGAAAGGAGCGATCGCATTTAGATAGCGCTTAGACAGAGTGGCGGAAATCGCCGCTCTCAACTCTGCTTTAACCAGCTCTATTAATCGATTCTGCTGGCAAGCAAATTAGATTATCCCCTTGGGTGAGGATTAAGCCGCGTTGACGCAGCTTACCCATCAAGCGGGTGACGGTGACGCGGGTTGAACCAATCGCGCTACCAATTTGAGCATGAGTGAGGGGGAAGGGCAGAGCATAGCCGCGAATCACATCAGGATCGGTATCGCTCATTGCTGGCTCTCCATATTCCTCAATTAACAATGTGAGAAATCCTAAGAGTCGGTCAATTGTGCGGCGTTGTCCCAAGGCACTCAGCCACAGCAGCTTACGCTGGTGCTGATACCTAAAGGCATCCATAACTTCACGACGGAAGTGAGGCCAGTTGTCTAGGTCATGCCAGTACATCCACAACACCGCAGTTTGGTCAACATGGGCATAAGACTGGAGTGTAAATGGCGACTGAGCAACAATTTCAAATGGCTGTCCCGCTCCCACAAAACCCAAGAACGCTTCTTCTGGAGTTCTGTTGATTCGTCGAGACGTTAGCTGACTAGCTGTTGCACTTACTTGGGCGGTTCCTACCATGCGGATCGCACCCCTTTGCACCAAATATAGCAATCCAGGCCGGGCTGGAATGCGCTCATCTTTGCTAAAGGTACGGCATCGATAGTGTTCTTGAGCCCAGTCAAGAATTCGTTGCCAAGTTAAAAAAGGCCGTGATGCCTCAGAAAAGGAGGATGGAGATTGCATAGGTAACAAAGAGCGTTCGGCTGAAGACAAAGACGTGATCAAAAGGTGCAAGGAGTGTCTTTGTGTTGGCGAGGCTTAACGCCTAACAGCGCCAGCCAATCCAAAGAATAGAAAGGAAATTACTCTCTACTCTTTTGTTATACTTCCTACTGTACAATGATGGTAGTAAAGTTTACTTACGATTCATCAATTATTCATCAAATTTTATCCTATTCTCATTTTTCTTCATCTAAATTAAATTTGTTTCCCAAGATAGATGACAGAAAACTAACGAATATATTTTACATGATTTTTTAAATAAAATTACGTGCATTATAAATTACTAGTTAATAAATATACATCAATTAAACAGCTATTACATGGTCATTTAATAAAATTACTAAGTATTAATACTTACAGCATAGAAAGTATAAGCATAAAAGATGAAAAATTTCCTCTATATAAAGATAGAGATGAAAATAGAGTTTTATATATCTCAAGTGTGGCCCTGCGACTGTCAAAATCTCAGAATTGGAAGACTATGGAGCTTGCCAGTGCGATCGCATCTGATTTATTAAGGACTTGTGGTAACGTTTTTACCATCCAAATTGTTCCCCCTGGCTGGATACATTTTGAATTGAGTCACTCGACCTTAGCGGCTTGGTTACAAAGTATTGCAATCGGGAGTTTGGGAGAAAATGAGGAAGATGAATTAATAACCAATGCCCCATGCCCAATGCCCCATGCCCCATGCCCTATGCCCCATTCATTATTTGCTGTTCAGCACGCCCATGCACGTTGCTGTTCGCTGCTGTTACTGGCTCACCGAGAGGGATTGATTAAACTTAAACAACCTGTTACAAATACCAGTCTAAGTTTTTGGGATGTTATCTCTCCTAACCCTCTACCTTGGCTCAACTGTGATGAAACATTACGACTAAATCATCCAGATGAACGTCGTCTCATTAGCGAATTGATACAAGTGGTAGACAGCATAGAGTGCCCTGATATTAGCGGTTCTGTAAAATGGGAAAAAGTCGCGCTGAATTTGAGCCAAGCTTTTGAAAACTTCTGGTGTAATTGCCGGATTTGGGGTGAGGTAAAAATTACATTACCAGAATTAGCCCAAGCCAGACTTGGATTACTTATGGCTACTCAGTCACTATTAAGATACTTACTAGAGGAAAAATTGGGTGTTTTTGCGCCATTAGAGTTATAAATCAGTAATGTCGCTTAGGTAAAAATAAAAACTTTTATAACAGCTATTGACTCAATGCATCACCTCGGCTACATTAGCAGGTGTGTGAGGAGCGAACCAGCTAGGGCACCGAGACGAAACACGGCCAGTCGTCGGTGTCCTTTCTGATTTATATGGTTTAGGTTTGAAAGAGCGCCCTCGTTACAGCAAAAACTTTTCAATTGCTACTGCTGCTCCATCTTCCTCTACACTAGGAGCTACCCACCGCGCGATCGCTTGTACTCCGGCTGGTGCGTTGCCCATAGCTACACCAAGTCCAACAGACTCCAGCATTTCTAGATCGTTGAAGTTATCACCAATTGCCATAACGTTGGCTATCTGTAATCCCAACAATTCTTCGGCTAGGTAACGTACAGCAGTTCCCTTGTTCACAGAGGCGTTAGTTGCTTCAAAGAAGGTAGCAACAGATGTTGTGAGATAAAGTTCAGCAGGTGTGTATTGGCGACGCAAATTCCCCAATAGTTTGTCGATTACATCTATGTCATCAGACAAAGCGAGAATTTTTGTCGGTTCATTTGTTAAGGTTTCGCGCAAATCACCAACGGGAATCGGGATAATACCAGAACGTTCTGCATAAATTTGGGTTTCTCTGGTTAACTCACGGATATATAGCTGATCGTTGATGTAGAAGTGGACAGATAAGAGCGATCGCAACTCAGGCTGTTCAAAATAGTCGAGTAGCTGGTGGGCGATTTCTCTGGGAACAGCCCAATGGCGATGAATTTTTTGGGTGTTTGGATCTTGAATCCAGGCTCCTTGATAAGCCATTAATGGTAAAGTAGAGCCAATTTCCTGGTGAAAGCGCAAGGCTGAACGGTACATTCTACCTGTAGCGATCGCCACTGGAATGCCTCGTGCTTGGACTGCAACAATAGCTTGCTTTACACCTGCGCTAATAGTATTAGATTCTCCTGCGATCGTGCCGTCTATATCCAAAACTAGTAGTTTAATGTCTTTTGTAGCAGTCTGATGATCAGTAGATGGTGTGGCAGATGCTTTCTGCATGATTTCCTAGATTTTAAGTTCCAGTTAGAGGTTAACAGGCTCTAGCGACCAGTGGGGAGTATTAGCAAAAATTGGGTTGACTAGAAAACCCAATTTTCATAACATGAGAATGGTAAATCATACAATTTTAGATTGCTATAGTATTTTTTTAAATTGTTCAAAATTTTGGATAGTAATCGCAACAAAAAACCCCGATTCTCGAAAAAATTGGGGTTTTTGATTTAAATTAGACAGCTTAACCGATAAATAAAATGGGAAAAACCCACCTTTTCAAAAAAGTCTATGATTTTGATACCTTGAGCCAGCTTTTTTTGCCTTGTGACAACAGACAAAGCCCAGCAATTAAAGCAACTCCAAGTGTGGCAGAGGGTTCAGGTACTGATTTAACCTCATCGTAATCGTAAGTTACTGTGATACCTGCTTTAGCAAGTGTTTGAACATAGGATGCTATGTTGCCCGGTCCCTTAACTTGTGAGGTGGCTAAAGCTGAGAACAAAAAGTCTATGTTGTCATTACCAATAAAAGACTGCAAAAATTGGGTATCAGTGAAAGATTGAGTACCAGATTGTGTGGCAGTTAAGTTAGAAAGAGTTTTTCCAGAGGTGCCACTAAAATCAATGTTGCCGTCAAATTTAGCAACTTGGTAACTGAAGGTATCTTTTGGATTGAGCGCAAACAGAGACTGATTATTTAGTTGTAAGCTGATCTCACTGGCAAGCGTTACTGTCACCGGATTCACGCTTTTACCTGTGTTTTCAAAACCTGCATTTCCAAGTATATCGCCAGTAAATCCTATCGTTACACCTTGGAGTGTGCCTAGAGATGAGTCAAATTTTTGGACGCTCAAAGGTGAATCAATGATATCTGTCAAATCGTAATTACTAAAACTGCTGTAAGAGAGAGAAGCTGCATTAGCTGCTCCAGATGTTGCAACAATTCCTGCCAACGTTGTAGCAGCAGCTAGAGTGTTCAATAGTTTTGTTGTCATGATGTGAAGATACTTTTCTAAAACGAATCATTACAGGAGACTACTAAGTTAGTTCTAACTCTGAAACTTTGCTTGTAGTCCTGATAAATACACGTAACCTTATGTAAAGTTTTTATATTCGATTCCTGTCAGCAAGTACACTTGTTGATTGCTACATATAAAGTTTTGGTAAGGAAAAGAGGCTTTAATAGTGGCAGTCTCATGTTGAAATACTAAGCTAGTTTTGAGAAGTAAGCTAGGTGAACGTAATTAAACATAAACCGCTCAGGAGATAGCTCTCTGACTTCTCACCAGAATATAGAGTATATAGTTACTGTCTGGTTACTATGTTCATACTCACGTACTTAATTAGGGCGGTATTGCTGCCAAAATTGGTTCTACTAGGCTTCCGTGCTAAGACCGCAAATGGTAGACAAATATATGTCTAAAATTATACGCAAAGTTAATTGATATGCAAAAGTTGGGCTATTTTCGCCAAAGCCAAGCTGAACTAGCATCTAAAAATTGCTAACTATGTGACAAAGCTTCTGGCTAAAATAGGGCTATGTCTGAAACTTTCACTTCTGTAACTGCAACACGCCCTACGTTCATCCTTGTAGATGGGCACTCCCTGGCTTATCGTTCATACTTTGCTTTTGCCAAAGGGCGAGATGGAGGACTGCGTACTAAAGCAGGGATTCCCACGAGTATATGTTTTGGTTTTGTGAAGTGCTTGCTGGAGGTAATGGCAACACAACAGCCCCAAGCAATGGCGATCGCTTTTGATTTGGGTGAGGCCACTTTTCGCCACGAAGCTGACGAGACTTACAAAGCCGATCGCAAAGAAACGCCGGAAGACTTCATTCCTGATTTAGCAAACCTACATGAGTTGCTAAATGGCTTCAATCTACCGATTTTTACTGCCCCCGGTTTCGAGGCAGATGATGTTTTGGGAACCTTAGCACAGCGAGTAACTGCTGCTGGGTATAGGGTGAAGATTCTTACAGGCGATCGCGATTTATTTCAACTGATCGACTCTGACAAAGAAATCACTGTTCTGAATTTTAGTCCAGATGCCATAAAACGCTCTACAAATAGCATTACGGAATTTGAAGCAGAACAAGTCAAAGAGAAGATGGGCGTTTTGCCTTCACAAATTATCGATTTCAAAGCTCTTTGTGGTGATAAATCAGATAATATTCCTGGGGTTAAGGGAATTGGAGAAAAGACGGCAGTACAACTGCTAAATACTTATGGTTCCCTTGAGAATATTTATGCTGCGTTAGATGAAATTAAAGGCGCAACTCAGAAAAAACTAGCCACGGGTAAAGAAGATGCCGATAAGTCTCGTTATTTGGCAACCATAGTTTTAGATGTTCCTATAGAAATTAATTTAGAAGATTGCAAATTAAAAGGGTTTGATATAAGCGTCTTATCCCCCATTTTAGAAAAATTAGAATTCAAGTCTTTTTTAGGTAGAATCAACGACCTACAGCAACGTTTTGGTGGCAAAGTTGACGAAAAGCCAGAAGCTAAAACAGACGCAATTAATCCTAACTCAGAATTGAGGGATGATGAAGATAATGAATTGTGGTTTTTCAGTGCCAGTGATACAGCAGCAGTTGCACAAAAATCTATTTCTCCCATTACACCACTTATCATCAACAACGAAGCGAAACTAACTGAGTTAGTGAAACTTTTGCAAACATTCACTAACCCAGAGACTCCCGTTGCTTGGGATACTGAAACTACCTCTTTAGAACCGAGAGATGCTGAGTTAGTAGGAATTGGTTGCTGCTGGGGAATGCAACCTGATGAAGTAGCCTATATTCCTGTGGGGCATAAAACTGGGGAAAATTTGCATAAAGATTTGGTGCTAGAAGCATTACGCCCAATTCTCGAAAGTGCTGATTATCCCAAAGCTTTACAGAATGCCAAATTTGACCGCTTAGTTCTAAGGTGTCAAGGGATTAATTTGGCGAGAGTAGTGTTTGATCCGATGCTAGCTAGTTATCTTCTAAAGCCAGATGCTAAACATAATTTAGCTGACTTGGCGCAGCAACACTTGGGATTGACGGCGAAAAGTTATTTAGAATTAGTTCCTAAAGGCAAAACTATCGCTGATATAGATATTCCCTCTGTCGCCGATTACTGCGGTATGGATGCTTATTCTACATTTGGCTTAGTAGTAAAACTGCGAGAAAAACTGGAGAAAATTCCAACTTTGTACAAGCTATTCGTGGAAGTGGAACAGCCTGTAGAAGCAGTTTTAGCAGAAATGGAATATACAGGTGTCCGCATTGACGTTCCTTATCTTGAAAAACTTTCAGAACAGCTAGAAAAAGATTTGGCAGGAATCGAACAAAAAGCGTATGCCGCTGTTCCTGGTGAAGCCTTCAACTTGAACTCACCTAAGCAGTTAAGTGAATTACTGTTTAACAAGCTAAATTTAGACCGTAAAAAGTCTCGTAAAACTCCTACGGGTTTTTATTCCACTGACGCGGCGACGCTAGAAAATTTACAAGGAGATCACCCTTTTGTTGATGCGCTTTTAGAGTACCGCACTTTACACAAGCTTTATTCTACATACGTTAAAGCAATACCGAAACTAGTACGCCCAGATACGCAACGGGTGCATACAGATTTTAATCAGACTGTTACAGATACTGGACGTTTATCTTCTTCTAATCCGAATTTACAAAACATTCCAGTTGGTACAGCTTTTAGTCGCCAAATTCGGAAGGCGTTTTTGCCAGAAGCTGGTTGGTTAATGGTGGCTGCTGATTACTCACAAATTGAATTGCGGATTTTGGCTCATTTGAGTCAAGAGCCGATATTAGTGCAAGCATATCAGCAAAATGAAGATGTTCACACTGTGACTGCGCGGTTAGTATTTGAAAAAGAAAATATCACCTCAGAAGAACGAGGGATGGCAAAAACTATCAATTTTGGCGTGATTTATGGCATGGGTTCTCTTAGATTTTCGCGCTCAACTGGGATAGATAAGAACATTGCCAACGAGTTCATTAAACGGTTTAATGAAAGATATCCGAAAGTTTTTGCATATTTAGAGCAAGTAAAAAAAGAAGCGATCGCTCTTGGTTATGTAGAAACTATTCTCGGTCGTCGTCGTTATTTTGACTTTACTAATAACAGCTTACGTAGATTAAAAGGCAGTAATCCAGAAGATATTGATTTGGGTAAATTGAAGAATTTGGGCCCTTATGATGCGGGTTTATTACGTTCGGCTGCTAATGCACCAATTCAAGGCTCTAATGCTGATATTATCAAAATTGCAATGGTAAGACTGCATGAGGTTTTGAAGAACTATCAGGCGCGTTTGTTGTTGCAAGTTCACGATGAATTAGTGTTTGAAATTCCCCCTAATGAGTGGGAAGAATTACAACCGCAGATTAAGTCGGTGATGGAAAACGCAGTCCAGTTGAGTGTGCCGTTGCTGGTGGAGGCGCGTGTTGGTGAAAATTGGATGGATACGAAGTAATCAAGAGTCATTAAGTATTGACTCTTGATGATGCAGTAGGCAATAAGCTGTTCTACATTTAGATTGGATGAAATCGGCGGGCAAGATGCCCACCCCACAAGAATTGTGTTTAATTTTGTTATGCAAATTAGAGGTTTTTTTGCTTAGTTTTAGAGTTAACCGCCACGCTTTAGCGCTGCTTCAACTTGCTGTAATTCCTTCTCTAAACGATTTTTAAGTTTTTCGGGTACGGGACGATTTGGGTAAGAACTGTAGTGTCCAGCCAGGGAATTGAGGGCTGTTCGCATGGTTGTAAAGGAGCCAAGACTAGAAACAGAGTTAACTCGCTGATAACGAGCCGAAAAGTCATTAATTTTCTGACGCGCTTCTGCTTGAACTGTTGTTTTGTCTGCTGAATCTTGTGATAGATTCAGAGCTTGTTTCATCACATTGACCACATCTAAGGTGTCTTGGCGATAATCCCCAGTTAAGCTATCTGGACTGCCAGAACAGCCCATTAAGCCGATAGATAGAACCAAAACCAGCGCAAGCAAACGCGACCAATAGCGCTTCATATGCATTAAGTAGAAGAATACGTAAATCAACGTCTATCGTATCTTGGATTGGTAACTTGGGGATCAATTAGGTTTAGATTTTAAACGCAAAGGAGCGCGGAGGTAAGCGCAGAGGCACGCAGAGAATTTCGCTACGAATTAATGGAATGTTGTACTTAGAGTTATGGGATTAGAGGTTGAGAGGATTTAATTAACTAAGTTTTCCTGCCTTAATTTCTGCAATTTGAGCATTGTAATACATATCATCAGCCATAAAAAGCCGACTCCATAACCTGCAATTATATCTGTGGGCCAATGGACTCCTAAATATAGGCGGCTAATACCAATAACAGCAATTAAAATAACTGTCAAACTGTAAATAAATGTGGCAAAACGAGGATAGTGAGTTGCCAATTCGTAAGCAATAAAACCATAAAGCACCATAGAACCTAGTGCATGTCCGCTAGGAAAACTAAAAGATTTTTCAGAAATCAAGCGATGCCATAGTTCAGGGCGAGGTTTAGAAAAAAATAACTTTAACCCTGTATTTAAAATGAATCCTCCTAAACAAGCAAGGATGAAAAATTTTGCTTCTTCTCGATAACGTTGCCACCAAAGTAATATTAGATTAACGCTGACAACGATGACCACTGTACTAGGATTACCAAGATTGGTAATGAACAACATGAAATTATCTAGGCTGGGATTGGCAAACTGATGTAGCCATAACAAAAAATTAGTATCAAATGCAAAAGCTTCTCGTTCTAAAACTTCTTCAGCTATTTTTGCTAAAACAAAAAGTATCACCAGACAACTAGCAAGTCCAACAATACCAATTGTGGCAATTAAAGCAGCCAAACGAGGGTGTATGTGACGCAACCAGAAATTAGAAATTTGTCGGAGCATACTTAAAACGTATCACTCAATTGGACGACGCACTTTTTTTTCATTTCGCACAGAAAAGAATAGGACAACCGCCAGCAGGATAAAGGCGATCGCAGAAGCATATTCCCTTGGCAGTGATAAACCGCCATTTTTGACTGGTTTGGTCAGAAAATCTCCGAAGGTGGCTCCGAAGGGACGTGTGAAGATGAATGCAAGCCAGAATAGCAGAATATCGCTTAACTTTGTGACGTAGTGAAGGGCGATGACAACACCAATGACGCTAGCTGTCACCAATGCGCCCTGAATATAGCTTAGTCCTAAGTTGCTTGTGAGAAAGTCACCAAAGGCTGTTCCCAAACTGTTGGAGAACACCACAGCCAGCCAGTAGGTAGTCTCTGCATCTTTCCTCACAATCGGATAAACGCTCAGATTGCGATCGCGATAGTACCAGATGCTAAGAACGCTCAATAAACAGGCTACCAGGATAAGCGACCCCAGTGCATAGCCAAGCCCAAGAGATCGATCCATCAGGTCTGAAACTTCGGTTCCGGCTGTGGTTGTAGCGATGATGGCCGTCCAGTAAAGGACGGGAATATATCTATCGGATTGAATTTGAAAAAACAGGAGAATAGCCAGAATAGCGAAGGTTATGGCAAAGGCTACGTAATACCCTAGTCCAAGAGACATTGAGATGAAGTCACCGGCTGTTTCGCCGAGTGTTGTAGCGATGATCTTCATGATCCAGAAGAAAATCGTGACTTTTGCAACTTTATTCATTTATTTTTCATAATTATTAAAGTTAGCTGTGTTGTCATAAATTACTGAGTGATTGTACTTTACACAGCAAAAGTCAAGAAATAGTCAAGATTTGATTTAAAAGGGAATTTTCTCAGAATATAGATGCTAAAAATAGCTAAAATATTTCAATATTTGATATTTAATTCAAAGCATTCTTGACTACTTCTTGACTTTTATTACTTACTGTGAAAATACAAACCTAGAATTCAAGGGATTTTTCAAGGATGAGAACTTCAACAAAACTCATTTTGACAGCAGCTTTTGTTGGTACTTTGGGATTCGCTGGATTGTCCAGAGTGGTATTTGCAAAACAACCGCAATCTTTCGTAGCAATTGCACGTCAGCATCATAGTGCTATCCAAGTTGCTGAAGCTAGTGATGGCGACGGTGAAAAAAATGACGATGCAGAAGAACAGCAAGAAGCAACAAAACTGCAACCGCTAGCTAAAATTACAGCACAACAAGCACAGCAAACTGTTGAAGCATCTGTGGGAGCTAAAGCGAAAAGTATTAAACTCGAAAACGAAGATGGCAACTTAGTTTATTCGGTAGAAATTGGTCAGCAAGATATTAAGGTTGATGCTGGCAATGGCAAAGTTCTCTATGCTGAGAATACTAATCAACAAGATGAAAAAAATGAAGCTAATCGTCCCAAGAGTAGTATTCAAGTTAAAGAAACTAATGATGATAAATAAGTAGGTAATTGAGTTTATGGAGTTGGTAAACGCACAGTAAAACAACTACCAACTCCTAATTGACTCGTAACACTAATCAATCCGCCGTGATTTTGGGCAATAGCTTGAGCGATCGCTAGCCCTAAGCCAGAACCACCTGACCAATAAGAACGAGACTGATCTGCTCGCCAAAAACGCTCAAAAACCTTGTCGATATACTCTGGTGCAATTCCGACACCTGTGTCTTGTAGATTGACATAAAGCTGGGAACCGACACGACTGCTTTTAATTTCAACTACGCCCCCTGATGGTGTGTAATGGAGTGCATTTTCAACTAAATTAGTAAACAGTCGCGTTAATTGAATTGAATCACCTATTAGCTGAAGATTAGCAATTAATTGAATTTTCAAGTTAATTTGTTTAGCTTCGGCTTGAGGTTTATACAGTTGGATTAGATTCTCTAATATTGACGTTAAATTGAGAGTATCCCTATTCTGATTTGAAACTTTATCAGTGCGGGCTAGCATCAATAAGTCTTCTGTGAGGCGAGTCATTTGGTTAGTAGCGTTGGCGATCGCCTGAAACTTCTCTGCATCTTTTGGCCCTATTTCTTCTGGATATTGTAGCGGTAACTCAGCATTAATTTTGATCGCCATTAACGGACTACGTAGTTCATGGGAAGCATCAGCAGTAAATTGTTTAAGCTTTTCAAAACTTTCTTCAATAGGTTGCATTGCTTGACGAGTTAGTAAAATTCCGCCAATACTACTCAGAACCAAAGTTATAATAATGCCACCGCCTAATCCCCAGTCGAGTTTTTCAAGGGTTTCATTAAATTCTTCCAAAGATTGACTTACCCTTACATACCCAACTAGCTCACCATTATCGCTAGCAATAATTGGTACAGTCACTACTTGGATAGGAACTTTACCCGTCTGAATTTGTACTATTTTGTTTGGTAAAAAAGGTAAGGTTAAAACAGTTTTTCCTTGTTGCATAATCAAATTTCCTTGAGGATCAAACCACTGTAATGCTTGATGAGAAGCAAGTAAATCTTGGGGACGAAAGTCACTTTCAATCGTTAGGCGACCTTTTTCAAATTCTACATTTGTAGCCGCAGCTTTCCCTATGGCTGTGAGTTTATCTGTGATTTGTTCAGTTAGGCTGCGAGTGAAAACAAATCGGACTGCGATCGCAAATATTCCCAAAAGCGATGCGAACACTCCTAAGTAAGACAACAATAAACGATATCTGATTTTTTGAAACACATTGTTTCTGTTATTTATATGAAATTATTCTACTTTTTTCCTAGACGATAACCTATGCCATAGATATTTTCAATCAGGTCTTCTGAACTTCCAGATGCTCTAAGTTTATTCCGCAAATTTGTAATATGAGTTTTAATACTTCCTTCCCCCGAAAATTTATCAAAGTCCCACAATTTATCAAGAATCACCGAACGAGTGACAATTTGATTTTGGTGTTTCAAAAAATATTCTAATATCATATATTCTTTGGGAGTTAATGATATGATATTTTCGGCATAAGTAACTTGTTGAGTTGCTGGATCTAGTTGTAAATCACCGTGGATTAAAATCTGGGGACGAATCTCTGGAGTTCTTCTAGCTAAAGCCCTGATGCGTGCTGCTAACTCTTTTAATTCAAATGGTTTAACTAAGTAATCATCAGCACCAGCATCGAGTCCGATAATTTTATCGTCTGTTGTATCTCGTGCCGTCAACATTAAAATTAGAACATTAGATGAAGTTGCGCGTAAACGCTTACATAGAGTAATTCCATCTAATTTAGGAAGCATTAAATCTAATAAAATTAGCTCATATAATGCTGATTGCGACCATTCCCAAGCTGCCAAGCCATCGGTTGTTATATCTACAATATGGTGTTGTCGTCTTAAAAACTCGGCTAATGGCTTGGCAATGCGATCGTCATCTTCAACTATCAAAATTCTCATTATGCTCTACCTCTAAGTTAAGCGTTGAAGACTAACTCTTTTTTGCTCTCTGCTCTCTCTGTGTCTCTGCGGTTAAAAAGTAATTTATTGAACCGCAGAGGCGCAGAGAACACAGAGGGAAGAGGAATTTTTATCCAGCTTGAAAGGGAAATTCTTAAATCTCAACTTTTTGATAAAGAGTATCACGTTGTTGGTAAGGTCGTCCTAAAGAAGCGATCGCAGTTTGCAAAGTTTCCACTTCCATGCATGTACCACCCAAAGCACCTGCCATTGTGGTAATATGCTCCTCCATCAATGTACCGCCGATATCGTTGCAACCCCAAACTAAGGCTTCGGTTGCACCTGCAAGCCCCAGTTTTACCCAACTCTGCTGATGGTTGGGAATCCAATTACCCAAGTAAATCCGCGCCACAGCGCCTAGCAGCAGCGCATCGCTTAAAACTGGCTGATCGCGTCCAACACGGCGACGTAAGGGTTTGGGGGCTTCTTGACCTACGAAGGGTAATAAAATAAACTCTGTGATCTTTGCGGGATATCCCTGATTGATGGCAGTTTTTTGGAGCGATCGCAATTTTTCTAAATGTCCGATTTGCTGTTCGTGGGTTTCAATATGCCCAGATAACATGGTGCTGGTGGTATATAAACCTAATTTATGAGCGGTGCTGACAATTTCTAGCCAAGTGGCTGTATTAATCTTCTCTGGACACAATATCCGCCTTACTTCATCGTCTAATACTTCTGCTGCTGTTCCCGGCATTGAGGCAACACCAGCATCGCGCAAAGCAATAATCACATCAGCATACTCAAGTCCATCAAGTCTGGCGATAAATTCCACTTCCTGGGGTGAGAAAGCGTGGAGATGTATCTGCGGAAATTCCTGTTTGATGGTTTCCACTACCTTGAGGTAATAGGGTAAAGATTTACCATTTATCTGCGCTTGTGGATTTAACCCACCCTGCATACAGATTTCCGTCGCCCCCCGTTGCACTGCATCTGTCGCTTTTTCTAAAATTTGCGCCGAATCTAACCAGTATGCACCGACATCACCATCATCTCGACGGAAGGCACAAAAACTACAGTGCTGCTCACAAATATTGGTAAAGTTAATATTCCGATTAATTATGTATGTAACCGTATCGCCTGCTTGAGTGTGGCGGAGTGTGTCGGATGTAGTACGGATTGCTGCGATCGCCTCTGGCTCAGTTTGTTGTAACAACACCACTCCTTCTTCGGGAGATAAGTCGTATCCCATCAAGGCGCGTTCAAGAATTTTTTCAACAGCAATTTTTGTCAGCATTACTTTCTTTTTTCTGAGTAAATTTTAATTTTATGATCTGGAAAATAATCAAATTTTACTTATAGCGTTTCCTAGTCTGCTGAGGTACAAATCTCTGCGTACCTCTGCGCTTTACTTTGCGTCCCTTTGCGTTTCAAAATATTATTTGTACCTCACGTAACTGGTAATCGCTATAATAAATATACCAAGTTATAGAGAATCCAAACTTTATCTGCTTTTCTGTTCTAACCGCCACAATCTACCATACTGAAAAACATCGACCAGTTTGTATTTCTTCTCAAGCTCAGAGCGAAATTTCTTAGAAGGATTATACAAAAATAAATTACTGAAACTATCAGGAATATTTGGTATGCTTGGTTCAGTTACCAATTGCATCTGTACTTTGTAATCGAGCAGATGAATCAGAGACATTATATCGCCAATATTTAAGGAATAATTACTACTAATTAATAGTGGGTTATTAGATTTATTGATGATACGAGCTATTTCAGGGTTTTTATGGCTGCCTTTATTCCACCATGTCTCAGCTTGAGAACTGACGGTACAAGATATAACTCCACTGGAAATTACTAGTACCATTACTAATTGCCAAAATTTCTGGGCGATTAACTTAGAAGAAATAATTTGACTTGCCAGCAAGTAAGCAACAGCTAGCTGGATACCTACATAACACGGAATGACATATCTAGCTCGGAGACTAAGCTTACCTCCAATAATCAAATCAGGCAAGATGAGAGCTAAAGCTGTTACCCCACTTAAGGTAAAAACAAATAACCAAACTCGTCTTTCTGCTTGACGATAAAGAAAGAAGAATGAATATAGTACCAAGATTAGTATTAAGGGAATTAAAAATCGACCCCAGCGCAAAATTGGCAAATTCAAATCTGGAAAAAATGGTTCGTAACGCCAAAAATCACCAAATAAATAGCTAATATTAGCAATCCAACCAGAAACCAAAAATGATACAGATTCTCTGGTTTGAGCGCTAGCTGTTGTGCGTTCAATTTCAGACAGGCTATTAATAACAGTTAAAATCCAAGGAACGAAAGCTAAAAATCCGGCACTGGTTGCTATTAGATAAGCTTTAACGGTTTTGGTGAATCGAAAGCGTTCAATGGCAAATACATAAATACCGTAGGCGATCGCTAGTAACCCAGAAAACAAAAAGGTGTACAATCCTACTGCAACTGTTACTGCATAAATCCCCCAAAGCTTTTTGCTACCAAGCCTTATTGCTCGCAGTAGTGCAATACTCGCTAGCAAAGTAGTAACCACCCACAAACCGAACTCCCTTGCTTCTTGGGCGTACAGTAGATGGAAAGGTGAAATTGTTAGAAGAGCTACGCTTATCCATGCCGTTATAGATGACTGAAATAATTCTAAGCACAACCAATAAATGCCAGGAAAGGCTAGCAGGCTAATTATGGCTGACAAGCTTCTCGTAGTCGCTACTGAATTGCCAAAAAATTGCATCCATAATCTAACAATCACGTAATAAAGTGGAGGATGTTGAGCATCTTCCACCGCCAAAGAATTGATTGTATTGATTAAACTTTTTTCAGAATTAGGCTGTTGATATTCTTGTATATCTCCAACCGCAAACACGCGCCCATTAAACACTTTTTGAACAAATTCTGTTTTAGTGTAACCAGAAATTCGTAATGAGGTATAAGCTTCATCGTGCCAGTACACTTTTCGATCCAGATAGGCGAAGCGAAAAAATATCCCTAATATTAACAAGGTTACGATTAAAAATCGTAACCAACTAGGAGGAAAATATTTTGTAGGAGGTAAATGTTTTGCAAGTACTAATTCTCTGTTTATCATAAAGATCGAATTATAGCAGTCCTAAATCATTTGTAAAAATAAATGAACCGCAGAGAGTTCTCAAGGTAGACGAGGTTTATTGTACATCTATCTAAGTAGTACTAAGGGAGTTCCAAATAAAAAAATACTCAACTACTTTCTTGTGGGGTGGGCAACATGAGCGCCCATATACAAAGGCGCTCATGTTGCCCACCCCACAAGATTGGGTAATTTATTTGTTGGAAGTCCCTAAAGCAATCAGCAGGAAAGAGTTAGCTTGATTCTGAAGATTATTTATACAGATGCCAGTGTATAAATCACTTAAATTAATATTGATAAATTTAGCCATTTTCAAGGAGTGAATTTTCCTTTGCTCTAAATTTAACAACTCAAATAGTAGTTTTGAAGCCCTATTAGATTATTGACAATAATTACTAATTCCTCTAATATTTAAAAGCAATTGCAAATCTTTTGCAATTCTTTTTTGGCGCTAACCGTAACAAAATGTCATGCCCAACAACTTCGCTCTAAGTAACGGAAAGCCTTGGAGCCGCCGTCAATTATTGCAGCTGGGACTAGCAGGTGCTGGAGTGACTGGTGCAGCTGGACTTTGGCAGATGCTAAATCTACAAAGTAAGTCCATCGTCAAAGTGCCACCATTCGATAGGTCAGCGCCAGATGATGTTACTAACCCAATGAAGATGTTAAGGGATTTTGATTATGGAACGGTAAAGCAAGAAAATGGGCGGACTATCCGCGAATTTCAGCTAACTGCGGGTACTTCCATCATAAAGCTCAATAGCGCTGTTTCTTACAACATCTGGGACTTAAATGGTCGCATACCAGGGCCAACACTACGGGCAAAACAAGGCGATCGCATTCGGGTACTATTTCTCAACAATGCGGGACATTCTCACTCGTTACATTTTCATGGGGTTCATCCGGCGGAAATGGATGGTGTTCGCCCAATCAGTAATGGCAGTGCCACAATTTATGAATTTGATGCTGAACCTTATGGTGTACACCTGTACCACTGCCATATTGAACCAGTCACCCGTCACATCGCTAAGGGACTATATGGGATGTTTATCATCGATCCACCTACTCCCCGTCCTCCGGCTGATGAGATTGTACTAGTAATGGGCGGGTATGACGTGAATGATGATAGTCATAACGATTATTATGCCTTCAATGGTTTGCCTCACTATTACATGCATAATCCCATTCCTATTTACAAAGATCAGTTGATTCGGCTCTATGTCCTCAACATCATTGAATACGATCCGGCAGTGACGTTTCATCTCCACGCTAACTTCTTTGATGTCTATCGCTATGGCATGAGTATGACTCCTAGTGAGAAAGCAGATGTGATTACGATGGGTGTAGCCGAAAGACACATCTTAGAATTTGCTTTTCGCTACCCAGGTAAGTATATGTTCCATCCCCATCAAGATGCGATCGCAGAAAACGGTTGCATGGGTCAATTTGAAGTACTTGCCCAGATTAACTCTCAAAATTCTGTCAAACATTCCTGACAATATTATTAATAATTCGTAATTAATTTATTAAGGTTTAGAAAATTAGTTGATAAAAAATGTCATTATATGCAACAGTAAATATCTATGACATTCTGTCAAACAAACTACTTTCTAGTAATAGTTTGAAATGTTTCAATTAATACTTTTTTAGTTGTGTGAGAAAGAAAAATGATAAAACTTCGCTATGTCTGTTTAACAGTAGCAGCAGCCTTAATAGTTACCTTGAGTTCGTGTACCAGTACACCAACCGCAGAAAATCCATCAGCACCAGTTGCTAGCACTCCAACTACAGAAGCAGTAAGTAGTAACAGTCATAGTGGTCATGGTAGCAAAGAAAAAATTAACATTAATAGTGCTATTTTGTCAGAATTAGATAAGTTTGAAGGTAAACTAGGTGTTCCAGCTTTATCTAACAAAATCCAAGCAGGTCGTCCTTATGGGAAACCAGAAGATTTAGTTACTAAAAAAGTCATTACTCAAGAACAGTTCGACCAAATTAAAGACCAGGTTGGTGTTCAAGAAGTGGCACTTACTGGTGAAGCAAAAGATGTTGACTACATGAGCAAGTTGGGCTTAATGAAAGGGCATCTTTTAGTAGCACGAGAACTACTAGATCAGAATCAGCCAAAACAAGCAGAACCTCATATTGGACATCCAGTTGAGGAAATTTATGTTGATGTAGAAGAACAATTAAATGAGCGCAAAGTCAAAGAATTTAAGACAACATTAGTGAGTTTGCAAGATTTAGTAAAATCTAATCCGAAGGATAGCAAAGTTAAAACTAATTTTACTTCTTCAGTGCAAGCAGTTGACGGAGCGATCGCAGCTTTGCCAGAAGCTCAACGCTCAAAACCGGGATTTGTGTTACAGGTAATTAACGAACTGCTAGATTCAGCTAACTCCGAATATGGCGCTGCGATCGCAGATGGTAAAATAACCGCCCCAATTGAGTATCAAGACTCCCGTGGTTTTGTCTTTTACGCCAATGATTTATACAAAGGAATTTCTAGTCAAGTAGCTCAAGCAGATCCCGAAGCGCACAAAGCGATCGATGCTAGTTTCGCTGAACTCATAAAAGTTTGGCCCTCCGCCATCCCACCAGCTAAAGCAGTCAAAACAACTAATGATGTTACCAAGCTGGTAAAAACCATTGAGGAAAACTCTCAAAAAGTGGTTGACAAATCCAATACCCAAGCACAGCGATAACAGTTTGTTTTAATGGAAAGCTCATGCTAAGGAGCTTAAAATGATGAAATCGTTAGGAATTACGTCCTCCTAACTTCTGACACTCCATTCGTTACTTTAACTAAGAAATGATGCAAGAACTTGACTATAAAAAGACTATTGACTTGCTGAACGCCATCATGGAATTTGAACTAGCAGGAGTAGTGCGTTATACACATTATTCTTTGATGGTAACTGGCCCTAACCGCATTCCAATTGTGGCTTTTTTCAAAGCACAAGCAAGCGAGTCTTTACTTCATGCTGAACAAGTAGGAGAAATTCTTACCGGTTTAGATGGGCATCCCTCCCTGAAAATTGCCCCAATGGAAGAAACTTACCAGCATAAAGTCAAAGATATCTTGGAAGAAAGCTTATCCCATGAAAAAAAGGCATTGGAACTGTATAAAAACCTCCTCGAAACTGTCACCAATGCTAGTATTTATCTTGAAGAATTCGCTCGTGGCATGATTGGGCAAGAAGAGATGCATAATCTCGAACTGAAAAAGATGCTACGCGATTTTAGCTAATAGTCATTAGTCATTAGTCATTAGTCAAAAACAAATTCAAATGACAAAGGACAACTGACTAATGACAAAAGACAAAAGACAAAGGAAAAAAGATGGATTTTAGTACTGCTCTACCTACTTTTGTAATCACACTCCGGGAAGGAGTGGAAGCTGCCCTAGTTGTTGGTATTGTGCTAGCTTTGCTGAAAAAAGCTAAACAATCTCGACTCAACTCTTGGGTATATGCGGGTGTCGGCGTTGGTATTGTCGTCAGTGCCTTTATAGGTGTGCTATTCAGTTGGGTAATTCAAATACTGGGAGCGGCGAATCCTCAATACACTACTGTAGTTGAGCCAGCCTTAGAAGGTGTGTTTAGTGTATTAGCGATCGCAATGCTCAGTTGGATGCTAATCTGGATGACTAAACAAGCCAAATTCATGAAAGCCACAGTTGAAGGAGCAGTAACAGAAGCGCTGACACAAGACTCAAATGCTGGTTGGGGTGTTTTTACTTTAATTTTAATTGCCGTTGTCCGTGAAGGCTTTGAAACTGTTCTGTTCGTTGCTGCTAATTTTCAACAGGGATTCATGCCAGCATTGGGTGCAATTGGTGGTTTGGTAGCAGCATCTGCCATTGGGGTGCTGCTATTTAAATGGGGTGTGAAAATTAACATCCGCCAGTTTTTCCAGGTAATGGGCGTTTTCTTAGTGTTGATTGTGGCTGGGTTGGTAGTTTCAGGCTTGAAACATTTTGACGAAGCTGTGGCAAACCTTGCTCTTAGCAGTCGTGCCACAGAAAACCTGTGTTTCTATTACGAACGTTTTACAAAAATCCACTCCTGTATTTTGGGGCCAATGGTTGCAAATACTTCCACAATCTTGCCTGACGAACAATTTCCTGGCATTATTCTCAAATCTTTATTTGGTTACAGAGACAATCTCTATCTTGTACAAGCAGTAGGATATGTGACGTTCTTACTAACCGTTGGAGGATTGTATTTCCGCAGCCTTGGAGGTGCTTCTCCTGAAGGTAAAAAAAATATCCCCTTTGGACAAAAACCGATTAGTTCTGCAAAAGATTGAACAACAAGATCCCCGACTTCTTAAAGAAGTCGGGGATCTGAAGCGTTGCGATTTTAAAAAAGCTAAGTACCTTGTGGTGCAAACAATACTTGCTTAAGCTGCTGACAAGCTTTTTCAATTGCATCTATACTACCTGGATTTACCAAACCAAAATAATCAAACACATAGACTCGGTTATTTTTAGTTGCTTGTAGTTGCTTCCAAAAAGCTTCCTTTTTCAGCGAATCTAAAAGTGCTGCTTCTGAATTACCTTGTGGGGGATTAACCAAAATTATCACCTCTGGGTTTGCTTCTAAAACCTTCTCAGCCGAAAGCGTCACATAGCCACCAATTGGGCTTTTTCCTTGTAAATCTGCCGCGATATTTTTCGCCTGGAATTTCGCCAGCAAATCCCCTGCCCAACTATTTTTATTAGGCGATAAAATTGGTTGACGACTAACCAGCGCTAGAGTAGAAAAACCCTGAGTTGGCTTTTCTGGTAAGAAAGTTTTATAACGATTTAACAAAGGCTGAGGATCGGCATCAATCTTTTTACCAAGGGTTTTAGTAAGTTCTTCTAGAGATTCCCAGTTATTCACCTTAGCTAATAAAGTCGGAATTCCTAGCTGCTGAAGTTTTTGAATTGGGATGTTAGAAAAGCCTTCCGCACCAATAACTAAATCTGGTTTGAGTGCTACCACTTTTTCTAAATTTGGTGGGTTTTGTCCTTCACTAACACG
This sequence comes from Nostoc sp., assembly GCF_036917435.1. GTDB lineage: Bacteria > Cyanobacteriota > Cyanobacteriia > Cyanobacteriales > Nostocaceae > Nostoc. Next base: position 120,061 of record NZ_JBALDM010000058.1, on the reverse strand, counting down.
GGGAATATCTTTGAATCTTGAGTCATTTTTAAATAATTTACTACCAGTAATTCCGACAATTTTTGTTGGATCGAGTCGAGAGATAATATCCGCAGAAAGAGAAGAAAGAGCAACAACTCTTTTTGCTGAACCTGTTGATAATTGCTGAGAACTTGTGTTTGTCGTCTCAGTAGGGTTTGTGACTTTTATTTCTGACTGTTGAGTGGTTGCAGTCGTGCAAGCAGCTAAAACTATACTCATCAAAAGTGCTAAAGCAGATAAGAGCCAACGACGATGCATATTAAAATTCCTTCTGGGGTAAAAATTGCATACGAAAAATACTCAGCAGCACTTTCAAAAATCGCAAATGTAGCTTTTAGCACAATACAGTTCAGTTAAGGTTTTTATCTTCTCTCTGTGTACTCTGCGTCTCTGTGGTTTGTTAAAAAAACTGACTTTAACAAAAAGTTTTAGCCTTAACTGAACCGTATTAGCTTTTAGCAATATAGCTATAAATTACCAAGCAGGATCAATGCTGCCAGAGATTGGAACAATGTGATTAATAACAAGAGCTAAAATTCAAGTTATTCTTGTTTCCAAAAAACTACTGACTTTGGCAGATTTTCAGTAACTAAAGTAGATATATAGCGATTCCCATTCAGATGCAGTACAACATTAATTGCGAACGGCAGTGCCGTGCCCCTATGGGTGTATCTCACTCAACCGAGAACCGCTATAGAATCTAATAGTAGACTAAACTTCCTTTGTATTGAGACATTTTATACTGTCCTAAATACGTTTATGTATTCATAAAAAAATGCGGTAACACAAACAGGGCTTTGGCAGTCTTGAAAAAATAGGTTTTAAAACCATTACAGCTTAACTATATAATTCGATACACGTTGCCCACAATTATTTGAATTGGGGTCGATGATTATTGTGTCCATCTACTGGTAGGTATGTCTAACCATCCTTTGAACGTTGCAAGATCAACATTATTTTGGCGGCATCTATTTGCTGTTATTTTCACTACTAGTTCGTTGCTCCCCAACTTTGGAACCGAGCCAGCAAGGGCGCAAGCAACCCAATATTGTCAGTTATCATCATCGGTGGTGCAAGAAAAAGAAAATTTACGTTTATCAGCCCTTAAAGGCAATCAAGATGCCCAAACCCGCTACCAAAACTTACTAAAAAAACAGGCACAAGACTTACAGGAGTGCCGCACTCGGACGTGGCCACAAATTCAAGCTCTCTGGTTGCGTTTATATCCTTGTGACATTCGGCCAGGAATAATCGACCAGATTATGGATCGGATTGTCAACCGTGGCTATAACCAAGTTTATTTGGAAGTATTTTACGACGGACAGGTATTATTGCCAGCAAAAGCTAACCCGACGGTTTGGCCTTCTATAATTCGCACTCCAGGGACAGAAAACATCGATATACTCGCTACAGCAATTCAAAAAGGTCGGCAACGCGGTTTGAAGGTCTACGCTTGGATGTTTACTAACAATTTCGGCTATACTTATGCCCAGCGTCCAGATAGAGAAAGTGCGATCGCTCGCAATGGTAAAGGTCAAACCAGCCTATATGTTGTAGATAACGGCTCTCAAGTATTTATCGATCCCTACAACTCCCAAGCAAAAAGCGACTACTACCAATTAGTAAAAGAAGTTTTGCGCCGTCGTCCAGATGGTTTGCTATTAGATTACGTGCGCTATCCCCGGCAAGCCGGAAGTGATTCCATCGCCACAAAAGTTTCAGATTTATGGCTATTTAGTCCCGCAACTCAAGAAGCTTTATTTAAACGGGCACTGAATTATAAAGGGCTGGACTTAATTCGCCGCTATTTGAGCAAGGGATATGTCACCGGCGGAGATATCGCCCAAATTGATAAACTTTATCCCCAGGAAGGGGAACCTCTTTGGCAAGGGCGCATTCCGCCAACAGCGCAAAAATCAATTCTGTCTGCAACCGACAGACAACCACTTTTACAATGGGAATTGTGGCAGCTAGCAGTTGCTCACGCCATGCAAGGAATTCTAGATTTTGTCAACATGGCCAGTTACCCAGCCAAGCAGCAAGGTGTTTCCACGGGAGTAGTGTTTTTCCCTGATGGCAACCAAACTGTAGGACAAGGATATGATTCCCGTTTGCAACCTTGGGATCGTTTTCCCACGACATTAGAGTGGCATCCCATGTCTTATGGAAATTGCGGTAATGTCAGTTGTATTGTGGCGCAAGTGCAACGGGTTTTGAGTATGACAAAACCGGGTACTAAAGTGATTCCAGCTTTAGCCGGCAAATGGGGAGAATCGGTTAGTAATCGTCCATCCCTAGAAGTGCAAATGCAAGCACTCCGACAATTTGCGCCCCAACTGAAGGGAGTTAGCCATTTTGCCTATTCTTGGCAATATCCTGAGAATGATAACGATCGCAAATTTTGTCGCATTCGGTAATGAGTAGAGGGGGGAATTTTAAACGCAAAGGGGTGCGGAGGGAAGCGCAGAGGCACTCGGAGAATTCGCTAAGAACTAATGAAATTTTGTTTTACTAAGTCTGCTGGTGTATTACAGTTAAATAACATTTCGGGTTCTGCTAAAGGCAAAACTTCTACCGGATATTGCCGCAGCCATTGCTGAAACGATCGCCCCCCTTGGTTGATAAACTCTAAAAGTTGGGGCAAACAGCGACGGCGATAAAAACCACACAGAGGTTCCCAGCCTTTTGGATTATCGGCTAAAGCTGCGATCGCATTATCCCCCACACCATCAAGTTTAGTTACCCAATCTTGCAACACTTCAACCCGCAATCTCGGCAAATCGCAAGCTAGCAAAAGCACCCAATCTGTTTGCACTTCCGCTAGTGCTTGAGCAAAACCAACTAAAGGCCCCTGGGCTAAAGATTCTCCAGATAAAGGTACTTCTCGGATAAATTGGCAACCAGACAAAAGCAAATCTTGATAGCGTTCTGGCCAGGGAGTGATTATATAAACTGTATCAGCACAGCTTTGAGCGATCGCACAAACTCGCTGTAACAAAGGTATTCCTTCAATGGGAATCAAGGCTTTATCTTGACCCATACGAGAACTTTTACCGCCAGCTAAAACAATGGCGGTTAATTTGCTACATGAGTTAATAGTCATTCGTCAAAAAAAATAGAGGGTAAAAAACGAGTCAAACTAAATTAACCCCAAATGCTGAAAGTAAAATAAATTTATTCTCCACTTAAACCCCATCATGGCTATCCAAGAACTCGAACAACAACTCCTTCAGCTTTCCCCCAACGATAAACTGTACATCATTCAACTCCTTGCCCAAAGCCTAACCACACACAACACCCAACCAGATCAACCAAGCAAACTCTCAGATTTTTTCCGTCAATCCCCCCTAGCTGAACTCACCGAAGAACTTGACCTTAGTCGAGATCGCAGCCTCCCCCGTGATGCCTTCACCCCATGAATTACCTCCTTGATACCTGCTTGATTTCCGAACTTGTTGCCAAACAACCAAATCAACAAGTTTTAGATTGGTTAGATGCCCAAGTTCCAGAAAAACTTTACCTCAGCGTCATCACAATTGGCGAAATCGCTAAAGGCATCAGCAAAATTACTGCATCTAAGCGGAAAGAATCTCTAACAACTTGGCTGAATGAAACCCTACCCAATCGCTTTCAACAAAGAATTTTAAGTATAGATGTCTCAACAATGGTGTTGTGGGGAAATTTAATCGGGCAACTAGAACAGAATGGGCGACCTCTACCTGTGATGGATTCTCTGATTGCAGCGATTGCAATCCATAACTCTTTATCACTTGTCACCCGTAACGAAAAAGATTTTGTTGGAACAGGAGTTGTAATCGTTAATCCTTGGTCTGTTTAGGCTCATCACTGTACTGGGTCAGTAACATCCTAATTGGACAAATAAAACTATTTCACGCCCTCACCTGACTTTTGTCCACCTGCTGTAATAAATGCTCTACACTTTCGGCTGGTGCAAGACACTTCAAACCTTGGCAAACTAACCCAACGCTTCCCTCTGGTAAATCAGATGTTACGGCAAACACAGACGCTGGTAAAAACTTGGGGATCAGCGAGTTTATTTGCTCAGTTGTGCTGCGAATCAAGGTAGAATTCCGATACCAATCCAAGGCTGTAAATAAGCTAGGACAAGCTTGGGGAGCGCGATGCATCACACTTTTAAAGGCTTTCAAACCAAGTTCAGCTAAATCCAAATAATCTAGATTATCGGTGAGTATAGCCAGACGGACAAGATTAGCGATCGCAATTCCATTCGCTGAAGGTGTCGCATTATCGGTGTAACTCCGCTCTCTGACAATTAAATATTGACTAGAATCGCTTGATGTGTTATTATAGCCACCTAATTCCACACTCCAAAGAAATTCGTTAAATTCATCTTGGATAGCGATCGCATTTTCTAGCCATTGCTTATGCTCAGGGTTGGAAGCGTGTAAATCTAGCAAAGCTTTAATAAACAAAGCGTAATCTTCAGATTGAGCTAAAACAGTTGGTTCGCCTTGATAGTTGAGTCGCTGAAAACGCCCATTTACAAACTGATTTTCTAGGATAAAATTCGCCGCTCGTGCTGCTAATTCCAGATATGATGGTTCTTGGAAAACGCCGGCAGCCTTAGCTAGCCCAGAAATCATCAAGCTATTCCAGGCGACAATCATCTTCGTATCTGTCACCGAAGGAATACGACCAGGCCAATTAGTGGTTTTTGCTTCTTGGTTATTACTGGCTGGGGGAAAAGTTTCTAGTGACTCAGAATTAACGCCATAGCGAACAATAAATAACTTACTCAGTGCCGTTTCTAGCGTTCCACTCAGTTGATCGGAATTCCTTCTTTGTAAAACGTTACGTCCTTCAAAGTTACCGTTAGGGGTAAAAGTAAATTCTTCTTGTAATTCCCTTAATTCTTCAGGCGTTAATAGTTGTTGTACTTCGCTGTAACTCCAAACATAAAAAGCTCCTTCTTCTGGTTCTACAGCCGTGGGTTGGGTAAAGCTATCGGCATCTTGAGAAGCATAGAAGTAACCTTCCGGTGCGGTCATTTCCCGCTTTAGCCATTGTACAGTACCAGCGATCGCTCTTTCAAATGCTGGTTCTTGTATTCCTGCACTCCATAAATTAGCTAGATACTCCACAATTTGTCCATTGTCGTAGAGCATCTTTTCAAAATGCGGTACTGTCCAAGTCGGGTCAACAGTATAGCGATGAAAACCACCAGCTACATGGTCATAAATCCCACCCAGTGCTAAATCTAGTCCTCGCTGATTACAAACTTGTTTGCCATCATAGCGAGATTCAAAATTAAATCGAGTTCCCCGCAGCGCTAATTCTGCATAGGGGATCATCGGAAATCTATTACCAGATTGACTAGGAGTAATTACACCTGTGCTGGTTTCCCAACCTTGGCGGAGTAATTCCCGGTCTTCAAGCTCAGTTGTTATACCGTCTTGCAACACCGCAGATGTGAGCAGAGACTCAACAATTAAGGCTTTGCGTTGCTGTAATTCTACTTTTTCTGTATCGTAATAACGGCGAAGCGCTTGCAAAACCTGTAAAAATCCCGGACGACCATAGCGCGGGTCTACAGGGAAATAAGTCCCCGCATAAAACGGCACTAAATCTTCAGGGGAAAGAAAAATATTTAAAGGCCAACCTCCTTGACCGCTCATCATCTGCAAAGCCTGCATATAGATGCTATCGAGGTCAGGTCTTTCTTCCCTGTCTACTTTGATGGGAAGATAATTGGTATTCATGAAGTGGGCGATCGCAATATCAGAAAAAGCTTCGCCTTCCATCACAGTACACCAATGGCAACTAGAGTAGCCAATGGAGAGAAAAATCGGTTTATTTTGCGCTCTTGCAGTTGCAAGTGCTTCGTCACACCAAGGCCACCAATCAATGGGGTTTTCGGCGTGTTTGCGGAGATAGAGGCTCTTAGCTTCAGCAAGGCGATTAGTCACGATCAAATCCAAATAGTTGCCTTCTTTGCTCAGTCTACCTTGTTCCCAAGAGTGTTAGCCTAGACGATCATGTATGTGCAAGATCGCCCTAAGAGCGAGTACTTCTTGGATAGAAGGTAGTAGTGCATGTCTTTGATATCGCCCACACCTGTGTAATTTGTGAAATATTTTTATTGAAAAGATCGCAATAGCAAACTAACAATACTTGGTGGCGTTTCTGGCACAGGTGATGCTGCCTTTGATTGAATTAAAGTATTTGGGCTAAGTCCTGCTATCAAATGGAGCAAGAAGGTGATGATGGCGGCTTGTATAAGTTTTTCCAGCATGGCACGTCTCTTGTGAGTGGATAGCATTTCATTTAGGACTGGTTATTCTAAATACACCTCGTAGTATCGATTTACCGAATCTAACAAAAGAACTTGATAATTGCTGAGGAAAATTCTAAAAAAATGTTTAAAATGTTACTGAAAGTTAACACAAGTCCCTAAGCAAGTTAAATTTCGGTTATCAGTTTAATGACTATATCGCCAAAGTTGTCTAGCAAAGGTCGAGATTATGAGGTTGGCGGTAATTGAAGTTTTTTGATTTGTTTTTCCCTGTATGGGATATTTTTTTAGACACCTTTTGCTGCTAAAAAGTGCCCTTAGAGGTTGAATCTATTACAAAATCATCATTTGTACTCTTTTTGGGCAAAGAAAAACGATAAAATTTTAAGCTATCTGCTTGAGAACAGTAGAGATAAACCCCAGTTTCGTGCTGTCACCGATAAAATGTATTTAAAGTAGCCACAAACACGCTTCCATGATTCCTATCGTTATTGAACAATCGGGTCGAGGTGAACGCGCCTTTGACATCTACTCACGGCTGTTGCGTGAGCGCATCATCTTTTTGGGACAACAAGTTGACAACAACATTGCTAACTTGATTGTTGCCCAACTGCTGTATTTGGATGCTGAAGACCCGGAGAAGGACATTTATATGTACATCAATTCTCCCGGTGGTTCAGTTACGGCTGGTATGGGCATTTTCGACACTATGAAGCACATTCGCCCTAATGTCTGTACAATTTGTACCGGATTGGCGGCGAGTATGGGCGCTTTCCTCCTCAGTGCTGGTGCTAAGGGTAAGCGGATGAGTTTACCCCATTCTCGGATTATGATTCATCAACCTCTCGGTGGCGCTCAAGGACAGGCGACTGATATTGAAATTCAGGCGCGGGAAATTTTGTATCATAAGAAGCGGCTAAATGACTATTTAGCTGACCATACAGGTCAACCAATTGAGCGCATTGCTGAAGATACTGAACGTGACTTTTTCATGTCGCCAGAGGAAGCCAAGGAATACGGTTTGATTGACCAAGTAATTGACCGCCATGCAGCTGGCAGCCGTCCCGCAGTTGCTCTTGTTAATTAATACTCACGATTGGTAAATGGTGATTTACCACTTTTAATTCCCTTAAACCCCAAAAATAACCCCTCTTTATAAGTGAAGAGGGGTTATTTTTGGAATGGGTGGACTGCTCAGGTACTTAATGCCGATTTGGACAAATGACTAACTAAAATCCCGCTAGTGTTCTGTAAAGTCAAGTTTGCTAGGTTCGTAGTGAGCGCTTTAGCGCTCAAATCAAAGACTAAAGTCCTTACTGTTTCAAGAACCCACGTTATTAGTCATTAGTCCTTATCAATGCCCAATGCCCAATGCCCAATGCCCAATGCCCAATGCCCAATGCCCAATGCCCAATGCCCAATGACAAATCAAAATCCCGCTATTGGGTCAGGCTCAGATTGAAGATATTGGAGGAATCCGTGCAATTCTTCTTCAGTGAGCAAAGTACGCCCCCGTTTACCGTAGGTTTTAATCAGATGCTCCCGTCCCTGTTCTGGTGTCCAGTTTAAACGCTGAAGTTCCACATCTGTTTTAGCAATGACATCCGATAAATCCACGGGTTCAGCTTTCTTCTTTCTCTTTCCTGTCACCGATGGGGTGGCTACATCCTCTTGAGGGCTGTAACTCCGAGGTGTAAATGGTGTGACATTGTTGGCAGAAATTGGTGGAAAGGTTTGATTTTCTACCTGGTTATCAAAGGTTATTTCTAATTTTTCAACTGGAGGATCAAATTCTAGCTCCCGGTCGGCAGTCACAGGAAAGTTTTGACCTAAATCCTGGCTATAGTTATTATCGCTTGGTAAGAACGCAGCACTACTGTACTCATACTGTTCGTTACTGGTTGTTACTACTTCTGGTTTGATATTGCGGACTTTGGAGGGCGTGATAGATATTTCTTTTTCGCTGACCACTGGCCATTGACTACCAAGAAAATCCCCATCTTTTGGAGAAGAATAGGCAGCAGGCTCACTCAATCCACCTGTGGGATTCAAGGAGGGATTTAGCTGAGGTGGAGAAATTGGATTTGAGGTAAATGCCACTGATTCGGGTGGTGCATTTGTTATACCCAAAACTATCAACGCCCTAGTTCTGGCTTGGTCTTCTGCTGCTTCTACTGTTTCTGCTGCTGCCATACCCGTCGCACGGGTTACGCCTTCTATTTGCACGCTAGCGCGGACAATATATTTTCCTTGAAAAATTTGGACTAATTCAGAAATCAGACTGCCCTTGGGATACAAGCTCTGGAATTGAGCCAACATAATACTGCTACCAATCTAAATCTTTTGGGGATTTGGGATTTGGGACTGGGACAGGGGAAAGAATTATTTGAATCCTAATCCCTAATACCCAATCTCCAGTCCCTTTTAATGCTTTATCTCGTGTCCCAATTGTAGCAGTAGCTGTTTTTTGACGAAATTTTTGGCTAGTGCTAACTTATCTGAGTAGTCTTGCCTGCAATGCTATACTGATTACCCAACTAGATATCTAGAACTATTTTCTGGAAGTGCGCTCTAAATCTACAATAATGGAGATAAGGTTCACCCTCACTGCTTATTAAGCTGCTAACCTAATTGTTACCGATTCTACATGTGGGAAAATTGGGTTCATCGGCAGTTCCTCCTAGTTAAGATCAGATTCTAATGGCGTAAATTTACCTTCACTCTAGACAATCAAACACCTGTAGTTTCCACACCACTTGCGATCCTTGGGGAAACCCCAAGACCTCAGTGGCTCCCCTGCATAGCGCTTTTGGGCAGTATGGATTCTCTAAAACCCAACTTCTCAAAAACCCGTCGCGTAATTAACTAGCGGGGCTAGATATTAAATCAGGCGTGCTTTCTAAGTTTGATTAGGTGAAGAGACTTGAACGCAGGCGAATTCTGAGAACATTAGGACTTACGCAAACCTACACGTGGTAGGGGCAATTCATGAATTGCCCCTACCTGGAAATAAAGGTTTCGGCTAAAGTTTTGCGTAAGTCCTGAACATCTTGCAGTGAGAAGTTCGTAGACACCCAGAGATGTTTGTGGGTAGGCTTCCTTTGCTCGGAACTGCCGGAGTGGTTTCCTCCTCTTGCTGGGTTGGGCTTCCTTTCCTTAGAACTTAGGAAGCCTTGCCTCTGGACAATTCGTTTCCAGCTTGTTTCTGTAAGCCGTGAGGGTATACAGGAATGAACCAGATTAAACAAAAAATGATGTTTTGACCAAAGGTCGGTTCACTGCATGGAATTTTCAATCGCTACACTCCTTGCCAATTTCACCGATGATAAATTGGTAGCCCGTAAAGTTTTAGAAAAGAAACTTGGCTGTGAAGATGAAAAAAGTTTACAAAAACTTCACATTGCCTTAGATGTTCTGGAAAAAATCGGTATTTTAGTCAAAGAACGGGGCAAGTATCGCCGTGTCTCAGAAGAGGGAATAATCGAGGCAAAACTCCGTTGTTCTAGTAAAGGCTTTTGCTTTGCTATTCAAGATGTGGAAGGAGCCGAGGATATTTACATCCGCGAAAGTCATCTGAGTAATGCTTGGAATGGCGATCGCGTTTTGGTTAGAGTTCTCAAGGAAGGCAGCCGCCGTCGCTCTCCTGAAGGGGAGGTGAAGCTGATTCTCGAACGTTCTAACCACACGTTGCTGGCACGAATTAAGCAGGTGGAAGCTGGTTTTAGGGCTGTGCCTTTAGACGATCGATTGCTCTTTGAACTCAAGATTCAGCCTAACGAGGCGAAGTTGGAAGAAGCGATCGATCACCTTGTTCATGTGGAAGTTTTGCGTTACCCGTTGGCACAATATCCTCCCCTTGGTCGAGTGGTGCAAATCCTCGGTAGCGATGCCGAAGCTGCTGCTGATATAGATTTAGTTACGTGCAAACACGACCTTTCCCGGACTTTTCCAGATCATGTTCTAGAAGCTGCCGCCAAGTTGCCTAAAAAGCTACTCAAAGCAGACCTGAAAAATCGGCTAGATTTGCGTAATTTGTTTACTCTCACCATTGAAGGGGTAAATGGCGACACCAAAATTATAGAAAACGCTTTTAGTTTAGAAAAAAACTTAGCCGGCAATTGGCTTTTGGGTGTTCATATCACCGATGTTTCTCACTATGTCCAACCTGATGAAGCTTTAGATAGAGAAGCGCTCAAACGTGGTAAGTCAGTGTATCTGGGAGAATTGGTGTTACCGATTTTGCCTCCAGTTGTGGCAGAACGCTGTTCTTTAATCCCTGGGAGCGATCGCTTAACCATCTCTTTTTTAATTACAATTGATCCCCAATCTGGAGAAGTGCTGGAGTGGGAAATTCAACCCAGTGTCATTAACGTAGAGACTGCACTGAGTACAGAAGAGGCTCAAGCAATTCTCACTGGTGTTGCACAAGATAAATCATCACAGGTTTCCCAGATACTGCAAGACCTCCAAGCCTTGCAAACAGCTGTCAAACAGGTACGTTTAAATCGTGGTAGCCTCCAGTTGAATCTGCCGCCCAGCCAAAACGCCTACTATGATGAAGGGATTCTCGGCGCTGTGGTGGTGAATGATTTACCAATGCGATCGCTACTCACCGAGTTGGTACTGTTAGTTAATCAACTGGTAGCAACTCACTTAAATGCTCTTGGTGTTCCCGCTATCTGGCGAGTCCAAGGTACACCCGATGTTGAAGATGTCCAGGAAATGCTGAAATTGGCAGTCAATTTAGGTGTTGACCTCACATTAGATCCAGAAGTCGATATCCAACCTTTAGATTATCAGCATTTGACCACAGCGTTTGCAGAATCTCCCTCTGAGCAAGTTCTGACTTACTTGTTGCAAGATACCCTCAAGCCGTCGGCATACAGCACCACCAAAGGATCTCACTTTGGTCTGGCACTACCGCAATATGTTCACTTTAGCGCTCCCTTGCGGCGTTACCCAGATTTGCTGATGCAGAGAGTGTATTACAGCCTACTCGAAAACGGACGCGATCGCCGCAATACCCGTGTGAGAGAGCGCGTTAACCTGCGCCACTCCTCCAGCCACGAGGAAATTAACTGGAACGTTTTACCCCCAGAATTGCAACAAGAACTGCAAAGCGATTTGACTAGGGTAATTGTCCAACTCAACGACCGAGAAAAACAAGTCCAAGAAGCTGAAGCCGATTTAGCCGGATTGCAAAAAGCCCAACTGATGAAGCAACGCATCGGTCAGGTATTTCAAGGTGTGATTACTGGCGTTCAATCCTACGGTTTCTTTGTGGAAATTGAAGTACCAGCCGCCGAGGTGGAGTCCAGCAGTAATCCTGGTGTGCCTTTGAGGGTAGAAGGACTGGTACACGTCAGTTCTCTCAAAGATGATTGGTATGAATATCGCGCCAGACAACAGGCACTGTTTGGTCGCAAAAATCGCGCTTCTTATAGACTAGGCGATCGCGTCGCCGTCCAAGTGAAGAGTGTCGATTACTACCGCCAGCAAATTGATTTGGTAACAGTTGGCAGCGATGGCGTACCCAAAGGTTTAAGTGGCAATGGCTCTAATGACGAGCTTTCAGACTTATACTTACCAAATGATATCGAGCCTGATGACCTAGACCCTTACTCTGAAGATGAGTAAAATCAAGTAAAGCTTACGTGTCAAATAACACTAAACCCCTAATTGTAGGCGTATCGGGCGCATCTGGTCTGATTTACGCTGTTCGCGCAATAAAATTTTTGCTCGAAGCGGATTACAGTATTGAATTGGTTGCCTCTAAATCTACTTACATGGTTTGGCAGTCAGAACAGGAAATTCGGATGCCACCAGAACCAACTGCACAAGAGCAATTTTGGCGAGAGCAAGCTGGAGTTGCCCTTTCGGGTAAACTCCGGTGCCATCCTTGGGGTGATGTTGGAGCCGGGATTGCCAGTGGTTCCTTTACTACTCTGGGGATGATAATTATTCCATGCAGTATGAGTACAGTGGCAAAGCTAGCCGTTGGCTTGAGTTCCGATTTATTAGAACGGGCAGCAGATGTCCAACTCAAAGAAGGGCGAAAATTGGTCATTGTTCCTCGTGAAACACCTTTTAGCCTGATCCACCTGCGTAACTTAACCTCTTTAGCTGAAGTTGGAGTGAGAATTGTCCCCGCTATTCCCGCCTGGTATCACAATCCCCAAACCATTGAAGATTTAGTTGATTTTGTAGTTGCCCGTGCTTTAGATCAACTAGATATTGACTGCATCCCGATTCAGAGGTGGGAAGGCCGTCGCTAACGCCCTCGGTGGACTCATCGGAAATTTCACAATAGTCCTAAAAGGGTAATGATAGAGATGGCTGATAGTGTCAGTAGTCAGCGAACAGTAATTAGTGAAGAATAATCAGACTGATGACTGACAACTGACCACTGACAACTAATCACTGACAACTGACAACTGACAAAATTGCTATGGCTGTAATTCGCTTAATTCTATTGGTGGCGTTACTGGGAGGACTAACGCTGTTGTTAGTTCAAAATTTTTCACCTGCCCTATCGCTAGTATTTTTGGGCGTGCGAACTCAACCATTACCACTAGCGATATGGATTTTGTTCAGTACTACCATAGGTGCTTTGACATCTGTATTGATAGCTACCTTCTTTAACTTATCCAATTATTTTGTAGCAGAACCACGCCAAACTCCTGAACGCCGAAGTACAACTTCGCCTCGTGCAAAGACAACCCAAAGAGAAGAATCTACATCTCGCCCTAGCAGTCCTCCACCACCAGCTAGTAAAAAAGAAGAGTCTGCTAGTGATGAATTTGATGATTGGGAGAGAAATAGCAGTAGAGATGATGATTGGAACTTTGATGAAAAGTCAGAGGAAGCGCCTAACCCTAATCCTCAACCTACTAGAGACTCTAAAACTTACGAACGTCAATCAGAAGCTAAAAGCAGTTCTCAGTCTGGTTCCGTTTACTCCTACAGCTACCGTGAGCCAAAAAATACGGCTGCGGGAAAAACTGAATCGGTTTACGATGCCGATTACCGCGTAATCATTCCCCCTTATCAGCCGCCGACTACCAATCAAGCCGGGGATGATGATTGGGAATTTTTTGATGATGATGAGGATTTTGAGGATAATGATAAACCCTCCCGTCGTTAAGACGTAGCGAGTCTATGTCTCTACTTGATGCCACACCGCTCTCTAGACTCCTGCTTGACCTTACCAGTCATAGCAGCTTCTTGCAAAGCCATGAAAGCATTAAAATCTTCTAAGTCATATCGAGTAGTCAACAATTGTCGTAGTTGATTTTCAGCTTCCACTGTCAAATAGCCAGTTGCTAAAGCTTTTTGTACTACGTCACGAATTCGATTCATGGTTGACACCTCATTCATCATATATTTATTCATTCAGGCTTATTGGGGTGAAATATGCAGTAGTTTTTGTGCCAAAACATCGAATTTACAAAGCTTTCTGGAGCGATCGCACGATATAAGTCATGATTTACACCTCTATCGAAAACATTTAATTGAAAGGGCTGATTATAACTAGATTTTTAGACTAATGATGCCGTGCTATTAGAAACACAGTATTGTGTATACTTAAAATTACCCACCAGAGTAAAAATTCGGATATTTAGATAGACAGGAATTGTTTCGATAAAGTTTCAAACAAGCTATATTAATTTTTTCGTTAAGCATCGTGATTAATATACGGCAATTACCAGGTTGCATCAGGATATTTGCTACATCCCTAAAAAATTCATCGTTGATTCTTTATAGTAATTTCACGGAATATTTGTTAAATCTGTATGAATCCGCTTTTATTTCTGTTCGCGCAGCGTGGCGTAGCCATATTAATTTAGCTATCAAAGGCAAGAGGCAACGGAAAAAAAGCTCTTTTTGTTGTACTGAGTTTTTTGAAAAATCAAATATTATAATATTGCTTTAGTTATTTTAAATACATTAACAACAGCAGTTAATTGCTCTTAAATAGAAGATGAATTTGTAGAAACTAAAAACAATTGGGAGTTAGAAAAGTTATAGGTAAATTTGATATCGATAAATGAAAAGCTTTAACCCTCGTTGAAAATAAATTTATCCGAGGTTTTTTTGTAGTTATATTCCTGCGGTAATTACTAATGCCAGTGTTCAAAGCTGTAGCGAATCAAGTGCATTGGTGCAGCCAAACGCAGGTATCGCTTGAATACGCACGTATGAGTAGTTGAGTTTATAATTGGAAACTGTGACTCAGAACTCAGAACTAATAATTGGAGCGAAGCAACTGGTGAGCAGCTTATTACAGGGAGTCAATCTGTACTTAATTGGGATGATGGGTGTTGGTAAGACGACAGTAGGGCCCTTGCTGGCAAAGCATCTGGGTTATGGGTTTGTGGATATCGATGGTGTTATTGCCAAAGCAACAGGTAAATCTGTCAATCAGTTATTTGCAGAAGTTGGTGAAGCTGAGTTTCGCCAGGTAGAAAGTGATGTGCTTTCACAAGTTTGTGCTTTTACAAAATTGACGATCGCAACCGGTGGAGGCATTGTATTGCGGCGAGAAAATTGGGGTTACTTGCACCACGGTTTGATAGTGTGGCTAGATGTGCCAGTTGAAATACTTTACAGCCGTTTAGCTGAGGATACCACCAGACCACTCTTGCAAGATGCTGATCTTAAGGGTAAATTGCGATCGCTTCTCGAACAACGAACACCACTTTATTCTCAAGCCGATTTGCACATCACCGTCCAAGAGGGAGAAACACCTGAAGATATTGCCAACAGAATAGTTGAGGTAATTCCTAGCGTTCTCAAACCACAAGTTTCTCATTAAGAAGACTCAAATTACCAAATTTTGGTCATCCGTAGGATAAACCCCGGTAATTCTGGATTACCACTAACTGCTTCGGGATTTTCCAAAATTTCAACTTCTCGATTAGGACGGTAAATGTAGACTTTTCGATTCTGCCGATCTATTAACCAGCCTAGTAATGTACCGTTATCGATATACTCTTGCATTTTCTCTTGTAATTTTATCAATCGATGTCTACGACGGGCTACGCCTACGCTGGATGAGCGTAACTCAATTACAAAGCTAGGACAAATTGGCGCAAATGAGGCTTTTTGTGAATCTGTTAAAGCATTCCAGCGCTCCAGTTCAATCCAAGAAGCATCAGGGGAACGCATCGCTCCATTAGGTAGCGTAAACCCTGTACTGGAATCAAAACCTATACCAGTGCCATCTTTTTCAGTCCAATTCCCAAGCTGTGCAGCAATGTTAAAGTTACGGTTGCCCGTATCTGAAAAAGCTGGTGGCATAATGATCACTTCCCCATTGGCAGTACGCTCGATTCGCAAATCTCCATTGGCTTGGCAAAATTCGTAGAACTGCTCATTTGTCATCTGCACAAGCGAGGGGAAATTTACCGTTAGGGGTGTGCTTTCAGTTTGAATTAGCAGCGTGGTCATTTTCATTGCCTAGCTTCAGCCGAATGATTTTAATTTTAGAGGTTTGAAAGAGCGATCGCTTGCTTATTGTGTCAGGCAAGTGGGAATAGTTAATTTGTAAAGTCAGACATTGTTACAGGTTACAAAGTCTTCTACACTTACTGAAATAGGTTTTAACTCTCAACGGCGGCTCCTCATGACGGTCAACGATTCTGAATACATCAGAGAAACTGAAGCCACTCGTGTACGTGTACTAAGCGAAGCACTACCTTATATTCAACAATTCGCCGGTCGCACTGTTGTTGTCAAATATGGTGGCGCAGCGATGAAAGATACCGCACTCAAAGACAAAGTTATGCGCGACATTGTATTCTTATCCTGCGTTGGCTTGCGTCCCATAGTAGTACACGGCGGTGGCCCAGAAATTAACAGTTGGTTAGATAAGCTTGGCATTGAACCACAATTTAAGAATGGTCTGCGAGTCACTGATGCTGCCACAATGGATGTGGTGGAAATGGTTTTAGTTGGTCGAGTTAACAAAGAAATTGTCGCCCTAATTAACCAAGCTGGTGGATTGGCTGTAGGACTTTGCGGTAAAGACGGTAATCTATTTACAGCCCGTCCCCAAGGTCAAGAAGGCATCGGTTTTGTGGGGGAAGTCAGTAATGTTAACATCAAGATTTTGGACACCCTCGCTAGCAATGGCTATATTCCGGTAGTGTCTAGCGTTGCCGCAGACGAGACAGGGCAAGCTTATAATATCAACGCTGATACTGTAGCTGGAGAAATTGCTGCGGCACTAGGAGCAGAAAAGTTAATTTTACTGACCGATACCAGTGGAATTTTAAGAGATTATAAAGACCAATCTACTTTGATTCCGAAAGTAGATATCCGCGAAGCCCGCGAGTTGATTGCTGGTGGTATAGTTAGCGGTGGGATGATTCCTAAAGTTAGTTGTTGTGTGCGATCGCTCGCTCAAGGAGTCCGTGCAGCACACATCATCGATGGTCGCATTCCTCACGCCTTATTACTAGAAATCTTTACTGATGTTGGGATTGGGACGATGATTCTCAGTTCTCAGTTTACCTCTTAATGCTTATGGAGCATGGGGAATTGGACATTAGTTATTCCCCTTATCGAAAATTTTGGATTTAAATCCCCGTCTGAAAATGTTTTGAATTTTGAATTGCTTTCAGATTGTCAGCCTTTGAAAAGATTCCAAAAAGGTTGCTGCATTGGCAAAATTAAAATAGTTAGTGCTAATTTTTGTATAAGACGTGAGTGCAGAAAGTTTAGAAATTGCCAAAACCTTCTATCAGACGGGGAAAATTGCCTTTGAAAATGGGCGATACCGCGAAGCCGTAGAAAATTTAGAAAAAGCCAGCGCCCTATTAGCTCGTAATTCTCGCTTTGGGGGTGAAGTAGAAATTTCTCTAGTGACAGCTTATGAAGCGGCTGGACGCACGGATGATGCGATCGCTCTTTGCGAAAGACTCAAACGCCATCCCTATATTGAAACCAGCAAACAAGCGCGACAGATGCTTTACATCTTAAAAGCACCAAAGCTAAAAAGACCTAGTGAATGGATGACTCAAATCCCCGATTTGGGCACACTACCAGATAATGAACTCAAAATTTCTGTAGCTGCTAAACCTACTAAATCTTCTGTCCAGCAGAAGCCTAAAGCCACAGAGCCAGAATTTGTTGACCTCAGTCAGGTCAATACAAGGGATAATCGCTTTATCTGGGTGGCACTAATTGCTATTGGTTTAACCATTTCGTACTTAGTTTGGTTGAATTTTTCAGGAACACCTGGCGGATAACAATTTTGGATTTTGGATTTTAGATTGTTTTGGTTCATGTCTTACGCACAAGGGTTGAGGCATGAACCAAAACCCGAACTTTAAAATCTTTGAGCTTCATGCGTTTATCGGTGGGGCCAATCCAAAACCCAAGGTGCGACCTAAAATCCAAAATCTGTTGACTTTTGGGGAAATTTATGGTTTCAAATTCTTCAATTTTGGGAAAGATTTTCTGGTGGTTAATCAGACCATTTAGTTTTGTGTTGGCACTAAATGGTCGAAACCGAATTAACCGTGCCTTTCCTATGCGAAATTTTATTTTGTGGCTAGTGCTGTTAACATCCCTGTTACTGACTGGTTGTGTTAAGTACGATGTGGGGCTTAACTTTGACAATTCAAACAGTGGTGAACTAGTACAGCATATTAAGTTGGGAGAGCGACTAACCAGTTTTAGTGGCGATTCTGTATATGAATGGTTGAATAGCATAGAACGCCGTGCCCGTCAACTAGAAGGTAAAACGCAGCGAGTTTCCCAAGAAGAAATCATCGTCACAATTCCTTTTAGTAGTGGGACAGAATTGCAAGAAAAGTTCAACGAGTTTTTTAATTCCCGTACAAATCAACCCTCTGAGTCTGTACAGAGCAAATCTGACTCAGAACTGCCTAAAATCGAATCAAACGTCCTCTTAGAGCAGAATTATTTTTTGATTTTAGTCCGAAATCGGTTGATTTATGACTTGGATTTGCGATCGCTCTCTCTAATTGCCAGCAAAGGTAATGTTCTGGCTAATGCTGGTTCAATTCTCGACTTGGAATTTAGCTTGAAGACTCCTTGGGGAGCTAAAAACATTCAACTAACTGAAACTGCTATTGAACCAGAAAAAAATGGTAATCAGCTAGTATGGAGACTCCAACCTGGGCAACTTAACCACATAGAAGCCGTTTTCTGGCTTCCCAGTCCCCTTGGTATTGGTGCATTGTTAATTACCCTATTTGTCTGGGGAGGATTGTATTTGAGATACAATTTCATGCCAGATCCCAGAATTCAATTTCCTCCCAAAGCAGCAGCTATCCAAGAACAGTAAACCAAAACCCTTGTAGAGACGGCGATTTATCGCGTCTTCTTAAAACAGCGATTTATCGCCTCTCAAAAACCTATATCATCTCTTCGATATTGCAAGTTAAAGCCGATGGATTCTCTATCGGCTTTTTTAGTGCGTGCCATTTACTAATAAATTTTTATCTCCAAAAATAATAAAAACTTTTTGATTTGGCGACATCTACGTGAACTAAAAGTCACTTACTAATACCTATATCATCCAACAGATGTATTCTGACTGGTGTTAGTTTCATAAAAGCGTTTGGGAATTATGTGATTAAGTATATACGTCTTAACCACAAACACAAAACTCATGGGCTTTATACTCTCTCTCCTAACCAGCTTGATTGCAGTTCCCGTTTATCTGAATACAGGTAAGATATCTGGCGAAAGACCGCGTTTAGCAGTACGCGCTATTACGATATTGATTGGCAGTATTGCAGTCTTTAATTCGATCTCCAGACTTTTGGTAATTGTACCACCAGGCAATGTCGGTATCGTCAACTTTTTTGGTCAAGTTGACGACAATACCCTTGCTCCTGGTGTCCACTTGGTAAATCCCTTTAATAAGGTGCTGAATTTTTCCACTCGCCTTAAAGATGTGAAAGAAAACGTTGATGTAACATCCCAGGAAGGTTTGAGCCTAAATCTTGATGTCAGTCTTCAATACAAACTAGATCCGCAGAAAGCTGCAACAGTATATAAAACAATTGGAACTGATGAAACCCAACTGGTAATTTCCAGATTCCGCTCTACTGTTCGCGCTATCACAGCAAATTACCCAGCTAGTGCTATTTACTCTACAAAACGCCAAGAAATCGCCCAAAAAATTGACCAACAACTCACCCAGGAGATACCCGCTTTGGGTTTTATTGTTGAAGAAGCTCTTTTGCGAAACGTCAAAATGCCTGATGTTCTGCAAGCTGCAATTCAAAACAAACTCAAGGTAGAACAAGAAAATCAGCAGATGAAATTTGTTTTAGAAAAAGAGCGTCAAGAGGCAGAACGGAAGCGGATTGAAGCACAAGGCATTGCTGATTCCCAAAAAATTATCTCTGGTGGACTGACTAACCAAGTGCTGCAACTACGAGCGATTGAAGCCACAGAAAAGCTAGCTCAATCTAATAATTCTAAAATTGTAATTATTGGTTCTGAAAAAGGCGGAGTACCTATCTTAATCCAGTCAGACATGGGAGCTTCAAATCCATAAAATTTTCTGATTAGCGATCGCTAAAAATAGAATAAATAGTTAGTATATCTCTCTTTCGGCTTTCTACCTTGCTGGTGGCTGAATGATACAGTATAAGCGTTGCTAGAAACTGATGACTATGAGCGGCGAGATTGTCGAAAAACTGAATGAAGCTAGTACTGGCTTGTTAATGATGAGCGAGTCCGATTACCCTTTTGAGGTTGTTCAATGGAAAGGTGTTGCACCTGCAACACAGGAGAAGATATTACAGCTAACAGGTTCTCAAAACCTGCCAATCGAAGTAGTAGAGTTAGACTATCTTTTTCGTAATTGTGCATTTGAGCAAGAGTGGCACAATGAATTACAGAAACAAGATGTTAAAAAATTTCAAATACTTATTCAGACACTTAAAGATAATCTTAGTGACATCAAGGTTTATCGTCTTGGACAAATAAATATTGATGCTTATATCATCGGACAAACTAAAGACGGTGACTTAGCTGGAGTAGTTACAAAACTAGTTGAAACCTAGTAACAGGTTGAAATTTCTTTAAACAAAAGCCTAGCCATCTGTGCAGCTAGGCTTTTTCCTTTATCAAAACAGAATTCAGGAGTTAGAAGTTAGAATTCAGTTGGGTATTCTGTACTTCTAGCGGATATAGCGGTTCTCGGTTGAGTGAGATACACCCGTAGGGGCACAGCACTGCTGTGCCCTTACACTTCGCTATTAATGTTGTACTGCATCTGAATGGGAACCGCTATAGCGTAACGTAAAACCTGCGGCATCGTAACTCTTAGAGCGAGTTCACGTACCCCTGTTGGTAGCAAGTTTCCCCACAGCATCTTGATTCTGACTCCTGAATTCTGAATTCTTCTTCAACCCAACTTATAAAGTATCCACTTGCGCTTCTATTACAGACTGAATAGATGTTGAAACTTGTGAGAGAAAATCGTATCCAGTTAGGGATTCTAATGAATCAACGCTAACCCGATAGTTTTTCCAATTCGCTGTTCGCACACCTTGGGCGTTAGGAATATTGACACCAATGACTCTGGTGCTAGTTGTCACACCAGCAAGACCTGAACCAGGAGTATTCAATACAACAACAATTTTCCAGGTTCTGTTAGGGACTTGAACCCGTCCATTAGCTATTGTAGAGAACGTTCCGTTAGAACCATTACCGCCTATCCCATATCCACCAGATATGATATAGAGTTCTTTACCCTGTCCTACTAAAGTTCTGGCATAATCCTCTAGGTTTGCCCAAATTCCCTGATTGTTATCTGGGGCTTGAGCAATCATATTACTCATCAAAAAAGTGGCAGAATTATTAGTAACACTACTAGTCCTGTCAGCACTGGGTGTCATGTGACCGCGATCGAATCCACTTCCACTAAAATCGGTAGATTGAACTTGATAACAACCAGAAGGAAGTGTTGTATCAGCCCGAAAAGTATCTTGTCTCGGTGTGCTACCTAACCAACTATTATTCAACTGCCAAGACACCCAATTTGGTCTACCTATTCCGCAGTTGTAACCAATTACATATTGTGGTTTTACCAATAAGTAATTATTTTGGCTAGATGTTCCAGCGTTGCTAGGGTTGCCAAGGGTTAGATGAACACTTACTGATGACTGGGCTGGTACAATCTGTGCTAACCCAATTATGAATAAAACCACCGTCACGAATGGCAGTAGAAACTTCAAAATCTTGATTTTTCTCACGTTTTTGCATTCTTGATTACAAAAACAGTGTCCAAGTTATTCGCTTGAATATCAAGCATCTAGTGATATAAAAATGAAGATTTTAGAATCCTAAATATGGAGTGATACAAGAGCCAAAAATCTTTATTCGGCAAGAGTTAACAATCAAAAAAGTATATTTTTTGATGAGCGATCGCTCTCAAATTTTCATCTCTACATACACCAATATTTATACATCTAATCAGCAATACAAATTTTTTTCTTAAAAAAAATTTCATTAATGAGATAAATTAAAAGTACTGAATTGACTTTTCCTTTAAGATATTTTCGCACCTATGCGAAAACGCTTTTTCTATGGCGTAAAATTTTTACTGTAAAAAACAAACTTTTTGTTTCAAGCATGGATGAATCACAAACTTGGTATATTGTCAAGCACTCTGCTGGAAACTGTGAAATTGTCACCAGCGATAAAGTTGGCGACGATAATTCCGAGATTATAGAACAGTGGGGGCCTTTTAGTTCGCAAGGAGAAGCGATCGCTCGGCGTGTCGGACTTATTAGGGCTGGAAAGTGCCAACCAGTTTAAGTTAGGAGTAGAGACGCTATTAATCGCGTCTGTAGAGGAGTTAGAAATGATGGTTTTTATTCCTAACTCCTGACCACTCACTCCTAACTTCATTCTTAAATTTTCATTTTTCTGCTGTGGGTGTGCCCTTAGCAGCAATTTTTTTACCTATAACTTCCACTGCTTTAGCGAATTGTGGATCTGCTAGAGTAGCAAGTTTATCGCGTTCATGGAGCCATAATTCCTCCATCTGCTTTTTAGTCAACTCTACCTTCACATCTGGATTAATACCTTTGTGATTAATATCTGTACCGTTGGGGGTATAGTAATGAGCAATTGTTACCGCCAATCCTGAGCCATCTTCTAAGGGACGTACTGATTGTACTAATCCCTTACCAAAGGTTTGAGTACCAACCAAAGTAGCACGGTTGTTGTCTTTCAAAGCTCCTGAAAGGATTTCACTGGCACTAGCTGAACCTTTATCTACCAGCACCACCAAAGGTTTATCTGTCAAGGCGCGTCCGTTTGCCTCTTCTTTTTCTGCCTCTCCTTGGCGTTCAACGGTGGAGACAATCTTACCTTTATTTATCCACATCCGGGCAATGTCTACACTAGAGAACAGTAAGCCACCTGGATTACCACGTAGATCCAAAATATATCCAGCTACCTTTTTGCTTTCTAAATCCTTGATAGCTGTTTGCATTTCTTTACCAGCATTGGCGCTGAACTGGTTCAGACGAATATAGCCAAGATTACCTGCTGGAGTTTGCTTTTGGGAATATTTCACTGGATGAATTTCAATCCGCGCCCGTTTGATATCAAACTGTTTTGTCTGACCATCGCGCTGAATCGTTAAGCTGACTTGCGTTCCTGCTTCACCTCGAATCAGGGATACTGCTTGATTAGTATCCATTCCCTTGGTGCTTTTGTCGTTGATTTTGAGGATAACATCTTTTGCCAAAACACCAGCTTTAAATGCTGGTGTGTCTTCGATTGGCGCAATTACAACCAGTTGCTTAGTTTTTTCATCTTGACTGATAGTTATCCCAATCCCTATCAATTCTCCAGAGGTATCCACTTGCATATTCTTGAATTCCTCTGGGTTCATAAACCGGGTGTATGGGTCATCCAGCTTTTTGAGCATTTCCCGAATGGACTTATAAGCTTCCTGGGGATTATTGTAGGACTTGCTTAAGTATTCCTTACGAACAGCCTGCCAATCTACCTGATTAAAAGTACCGTCTACATATTGGCGCTGAACAATTTGCCAAACTTCATCTACTATTTGTTTGGGACTTGCTTTAAATAAAGCTTGACCTCGCGAATGAATGCCAAGGCTAGTAACTGCGATGGTGGAGAGTGTCACCGCCGTAGCACCCAAAACAAGCCTACTTTTTGTAATCACCATAATGACAGCTGTGTCAGAGGGAAAATAATATATAGTCAGTATGCTCAATCTAACACAGGCTTATACTGTACAGACCGAGCATGTATCCTAATTTAAACAAAATACTTGACAATGCAGCGACATTGGTTGTCATCAATACAAAAGTTTTAAGAATTGGGCATTGGGCATGGGGCATGGGGCATGGGGCATTGGGAATTGGTTATTAATTCATCTCCCCCTGTCCCCTGCCCCCTTAAGGTTCTACCCAGCGTTCATCGGACTTAATGAGGTTAATTAATTCTTCTACACCTTTGTCTTCTGGGACTTTTTTAATTTCTTCTCGACCACGATACAAAGAAATGTAACCAGGTGTTTTGCCTACATAACCATAGTCAGCATCTGCCATTTCTCCGGGGCCATTGACAATGCAACCCATAACTGCAATGTCTAGCCCAGTTAGGTGGTTAGTGGCTTCCCGGACTTTGTGTAGCACTTCTTCTAGGTTGAACAAAGTGCGTCCACAGGAAGGACAAGCGACATATTCCACCATCGTTTTTCGCAATCCCAAAGCTTGGAGAATGCTGTAACAGACGGGAATCTCTTTTTCTGGTGCTTCTGTTAGTGACACGCGAATTGTATCGCCAATGCCATCAGCAAGTAAGGTTGCAATACCAGCCGTGGATTTAATTCGCCCGTATTCGCCATCACCAGCCTCGGTAACGCCTAAATGTAGCGGATAATCCATACCCAGTTCATCCATGCGCTTGGCCATGAGGCGATAGGCGGCTAGCATCACCGGTACTCGTGAGGCTTTCATGGAAATTACTAAGTTGCCAAAATCCAAGGATTCACAGATGCGAATGAATTCTATGGCAGATTCCACCATTCCTTCGGGAGTGTCTCCGTAGGTAAATAGCATTCTCTCAGCGAGGGAACCGTGATTTACCCCAATTCGCATCGATTTACCTTGATCGCGCAAGGAAACTACCAGAGGTTCTAGGGTTTCGCGGATTTTTTCGCCAATTTCGTCAAATTCTGTTTTAGTATACTCAGTTCGATTGACGTTGGGCTTTTCAAAGACATATAACCCCGGATTAATCCGCACTTTTTCTATGTGTTTAGCAACTTCCACGGCGATTTTTAGTCCGTTGTGATGGACATCAGCCACAATGGGCACGTCTTGGTAAGTTTTTATTAATTTTTGTTTAATTTCTGCTAAAGCTTTAGCATGAGCCATACTTGGCACTGTGACACGGACAATTTCGCAGCCAATTTCGTGCAGACGACGAATACCAGCCACGGAACCATCAATATCAAGGGTGTCTTCGTTAATCATTGACTGCACTACAACGGGGTAGCCACCGCCAATTGTGACATTTCCCACCTTTACAGGGCGGGTTTTACGCCGCTTGATAGTTGTATCAAAGGTGTCTTGACTGGGTGTGATGCTTGAAGTGTTGACTGTGGGCAGAGTTTGCATAACCTGATTAGGTAAATTTGCTGTAGCTCAAATATCAGATTTAATAAATCTCTGTTTCCCAGATTGCCACAGCTAGCGCTTTTTTGGACGATTAATATAGAAAAAATGGAGAATGAGGTAGGCAAATAAACAAAGAGCAATTGAAAAGTTTTGCTCTTTTATAAAGATATATTGCTAAAAAATCTTTTGAACTGAGTAGCTTGAGTGCGATCGCCTCCGGCGGAGCGTAGCTCATCGCGCAGCCTTCAGCACGAAAAGAGCGATCGCTAAATTTATGTTTTTATAATACAAATATACTATTGAGTAAACAGATTACACATCCCACCAGCTAAATTAGACTTATCACTAAATTCTTTGACACCCATGCTAGAAAAAACATCTACGTTCCAGAAAGCTATAGAGGCGGTAGAAGCGTTAGATTCAGAAGCTCAGGCTATTCTTGTAGATATTATCCAAAAGCGCCTCAAACAACAGCGACGGGATGACTTATTAAAGGCGGTTGCAGAAGCTCGTGAAGCCTATGCTAAAGGGGAAGTACGTAGTGGAACTGTTGCTGATTTAATGGCGGAGTTGGATGATTGATGCAACTGCTATGGAGTGCAAGATTTATTCGAGATTTTAAACGTTTAGCCCGTCGAAATCAGCAATTACGCTCTGTAGTTGAGCAAACATTACAACAACTTGCTGAAGATCCATTTTACCCTAACTTGCGTACTCATAAACTTAAAGGGGATTTATTGGGTACATGGGCTTGTTCCATAGACTACAACAATCGTATTCTATTTGAGTTTGTTCCTCATCCCGATTCTGGGGAATTAGTGATTTCTTTGTTGACCTTGGGTTCTCATGATGATGTTTACTGAAGTAGGCACTGAACTTGGGAAATTTGGGTATTGGAATTATTGATGTTATTACAGAATAAAAGCGATTGTAATTATGAATACCCAAATAAAAACCCCACTACCAATTCCTCCTCACTTCAACCCCGACAAAGTGGGCGAAGTCTGGCGTGTACCTTACCAACAAAGTGCTGCAAAAGCCGAAGCCTGGGCAAAACAACACGATATCAAACCTGCATCTTTAGATAAAACCAGGATTTGCTTACTATTAATTGATGTCCAAAACACTTTCTGTATTCCAGAATTTGAATTATTTGTAGGTGGAAAATCTGGGAATGCGGCTGTGGATGATAACGTCAAATTGTGTGAATTTATCTATCGCAACTTGGGAGTAATTACAAAAATTGTACCAACTCTAGATACCCACACAGCAACGCAAATCTTCCATCCAATTTTTTGGGTAAACGCCGCCGGAGAACATCCAACTCCAGCCGCGACTAACATCACCACAGCAGATATTGAACAAGGTATTTGGAAGGTTAATCCGGCAGTTGCTGACAGTATTACTAACGGGGATTATGAATTATTAGAAAAACACGCTTATCATTACATTAGAAAACTTAGTCAAGACGGTAAATATCCCCTCACAGTTTGGCCTTATCATTCTATGTTGGGTGGTATTGGTCATGCTTTAGTTTCATCAGTAGAAGAAGCAATATTTTTTCACAATATTGCTCGTCAAAGTCAAACGCAATTTGAAATTAAAGGTGAAAATCCTTTAACAGAAAACTATTCCATCTTACGTCCAGAGGTGTTGGAAGATTTTGAACAACGTCC
Source organism: Nostoc sp. (assembly GCF_036917435.1). GTDB lineage: Bacteria > Cyanobacteriota > Cyanobacteriia > Cyanobacteriales > Nostocaceae > Nostoc. Next base: position 93,434 of record NZ_JBALDM010000058.1, on the reverse strand, counting down.
ACTTGGTCAAAAGAATGCCCGTTTGATTAAGCAACTTTTGGAATTTGATACTGTTATTATTGGTGGTCAAGCTAAAAGTCATTGTGTAGCCTGGACAATCGACGATTTATTAACAGAAATTAAAGTGGTAGATGCTACCCTTGCTCAAAAAATCTATCTTTTAGAAGATTGCACTTCCCCAGTTGTTGTTCCCGGTGTTGTAGACTACACAGAACAGGCAGATGCCGCATTTGCAAGGTTTGCAGAGGCAGGAATGCACATAATAAAGTCTATCGAATTTGGGAATTGGGCATTGGGCACTGGTGATTAGTTTATTGCTTATTCCTCACTTCCTTATTTCTTCAAATAACCCTTTGGATCTTCTGCTACCCAACCAAGAGATGAGCTAGAACGGACTTCAAAATGCAGATGTGGCTGGGTGGAGCTTGGTTTTCCACTAGTGCCTACTGTTCCTAGTAAGTCTCCTTTTTTTACTTGCTGACCAACAGTAACTTTGATGCTGTCAAGCTGGGCGTAACGGCTTTGGAGTCCGCCAGGGTGGTTAATGATGATCAACTTGCCATAGGAACCTTGATCGCTGGCAAAGGCTACAGTTCCAGATGCGATCGCTAAAACATTACTACCAACTGGCGCTAATAAGTCAACACCACTATGGAAGAAAACTTCACCTGTCGCCGGATTAATTTGCCAGCCGTAAGCTAATCCCACAGTTGCGACTTGTGCCAAGGGATATCCAGACAGGGATGCACGGTTTGGTGTACCTGCATCAGTGGGTAAAGGGGATTTAGTTACAACCCCATTGGGCGACCAATTTACCCCCGGAACAAACACAATTCTGGGGTTTTGTTGACAGCCATTCACTTCAAAAAGGCTATCAGCCCGAACTTTGTATTGTGCTGCTACTTGTCGCCAAGTTTGACCGCGAGGTACTTCAACTACAATCCCATTGTAGGGAGGAATTTGAAGCACACTACCAACGGCTGCGTAGGTGGAACCCGCCGTAGGCATCGCACCGTTCTGTAAAGCTGGATTCATGCCGATAATAGTTGTAGCTATGAGATTATAGCGCTGCGCTATGCTCTCCAAAGTTTCGCCGCGAACGACTTTATGGCGTTGGAAGCGAGATAAGGCTGGAATCGGGCAACCACCTACAGCAGCGTTAGCACTGTTCAAGTTTGGCAGTATGCTTACTAGGCTCAAGGCGCTAACTAAGCTACAGAGAAATAGTTGACGAAAGGGTAAAGTCATGTACACAGGTCAATAGCGCATTAACTTTAGATTTTAGATCAAGTAGGGAGAGTGGGGAGCAGGGAGGCAGGGGAGGCAGGGAGAGAAGATATTATTAATAACCAATGCCCAATGCCCAATGCCCAATTCCCAATTCCTTGTAAATTGATCTGTCCACTTGCCATTAGCTTGACTACACTTAGAAATTAGCAACTGCATTGCTGTCCTTAAGCAGAATGATTATGAAGTTATCTTTAAAGCAACTGGGCGTTTATGTGTTCTTACTAGTATTCGGCTGTGGTGCAGGTTTGTTTGGCAGTCGCTATCTCCTGCTACAAAATCCCTCTTTCCAACAGTTAAAAAATGTAACAATGGCTTCGCCTCCAGAATCCGTACCTCCAAATCCTTCTAACGCACAGATTGGGGCTAGTGGGGGCGATAGTAATGTTAATTTTATTGCGACGGCAGTGCAAAAAGTTGGCCCGGCTGTGGTGCGAATTAATGCCACTCGCAAAGTCGCCAATCCGATCTCAGACGCATTGAAAAATCCCATCTTGCGGCGATTTTTCGGAGAGGATGAGCAACCAATTCCCGAAGAACGGATTGAGCGCGGTACAGGTTCGGGATTTATTTTGAGTGAAGATGGAGAATTACTCACTAACGCTCATGTGGTAGCAGATACAGATACAGTACTAGTCACCCTCAAGGATGGTCGAAGTTTAGAGGGAAAGGTGGTAGGAGTTGATACTGTAACAGATGTGGCGGTGGTGAAAATAAAAGCGAATAATTTACCGACTGTGAAACTAGGCAATTCACAAAACTTAATACCAGGAGAATGGGCGATCGCAATTGGCAATCCTCTGGGTTTAGATAATACTGTCACTATCGGCATCATCAGCGCTACCGATCGCACTAGCACTCAAGTTGGTGTCCCAGATAAGCGAGTCACCTTTATCCAAACTGATGCCGCAATTAACCCTGGTAATTCTGGTGGCCCCTTGTTAAACGCTCAAGGCGAAGTGATTGGTGTTAATACTGCCATCCGCGCTGATGCTCAAGGACTTGGTTTTGCCATTCCCATTGAAACCGCCGCCCGCATTGCCAATGAACTTTTTACCAAAGGGCGTGTGGAACATCCTTTCTTAGGTGTTGATATGGCAGACCTTTCTCCGATTAGAAAACAGCAGATTAATCAAGAAAATCAACTGAACATTCAGCAGGATGCTGGAATTGTGATTAAAGCAGTCACAGGTGATTCCCCAGCCAAGCGCGGAGGATTGCTTCCTGGAGACGTGATTCAAAAAGTTAACGGTAAACCAGTCAAAACCTCAGCCCAAGTTCAAAAGCTGGTAGAGTCCAGCAAAGTTGGGGACATTTTAGCTATCGAAGTCAACCGTAGCGGGAAAGTTCAAACCTTCAAAGTCCAATCAGGAGCTTATCCTGAAAGGAAATAGTCAAAATAATTCGTAATTCGTAGTTCGTAGTTGCAAGACGTTTGCGGATTCGCTCTAACCGTACTCTCGCACAGAAGCAAGCCACGCATAGCGTCTCGTAGAGAACCTATACCAAAGGCTTGACGCTGCGCTATCAGTGCTAGCTCCTGTACTCTCCACTGTCTTGTAGACCACTACAGAGATTTTGGTAGTAGCTCGTACCCTCTTAATTACGAATTACGAATTACTTAGTCAATAGTCCCAGAATGTTTGACTATTGACTATTGATTATTGGCTATTAGACAAATGCTCTAAGTGCATTCTTTGTTCCATCTGTCGCAGAAAATATCCCGTCATCATAGCCGACGCTAGAAGCCCAGCTAAATTATCCCGATCTGTTGTGATTTGCACGTTGAAACTTTCTGCCGGTAGCATTCCCACTAGCCCTTGGACATTTTGCGAGATGATTTGTTTAATTTCGGGGCTAGCAGACTGAGCAATCCTTGCTAAAACATCAGGAGACTGATGTTGTAGATATTTGAGTAACTGATTGGGGTATTCCTCAGAGTGGTCGGAAAGAAGTTGATTAGGGTGTTCCTCGGAGTTGTCATTTAAAAAGTCAGGATTAAACACCATTGGCAGTTTTATTTAGCTTAATTGCTAACTCTACTCTAAACCATAGTACAAGGCTAGCGCATTCACCACGGGTATTAGTATTGGGCATGGGGCATTGGGCATTGGGCATTGGGCATTGGGTATTGGGCATTGGGCATTGGGTATTGGGCATTGGGCATTGGGTATTGGGCATTGGGCATTGGGTATTGGGCATTGCTTATTATCTGTTCCTCATCTCCATGCCCCATGCCCCATGCCCTATTCCCTATTCCTCACTCCCTACTCCCTTTAGTTCTAGTTCTAGTTCTAGTTCTAGTTGTTCTTCCTTCTTGGTGGTGGAAAGTATTTGCGGGAGTTGTTCGATTTGGAAATACTGATAAAATTTTGGGGTTACTTGGAGTGAGTAGGAGCGAGAATCGCTGTCTCGGCGTTTGCGGATGAAACCAAGTTCTACGAGTTCTGGAACGTGTTGATATACTCCTGAACCTCGCAGGTTAATTAAGTCGCTCTGGAGTATGGGAGTATTGAGGGCGATCGCTGCTAAAGTCCGCAATGCACCTACACCCAACTCTACTGGTATCATCGTTTGCACTAAATCATGAAAATCAGACCGTAGTTGCAAACTGTAACCATCGGGGGTTTCTATTACCTCTAGGGCGCTATCTCGGTGGGCATAATTGTCCATGAGTTCAATCATGCCTTCTTTGACAGTGGCGCGATCGCACGCGGCATACTCGGCGATTTCGCCGAGCGACAAGGGTTTACCCTTTAAATAGAGAATTGCTTCTATCTTCGTCGCTGTGGCTGTAATCATTTAGTCATTGGGCATTGGGCATTGGGAATTGGGAATTGGGAATTGGGAATTGGGAATTGGGAATTGGGAATTGGGAATTGGGCATTGGGCATTGGGAATTGGGCATTGGGAATTGGGCATTAGTACATGAAAACTAACAATCAACAAGTGTGTGGGATTGTATCGTAAATTGTCAAAGTATTTTTTGAAACCTTTGAATTTGCAATTGGGAATGAGGAAGAAATAAGCAATGCCCCATGCCCCATGCCCCATGCCCCATGCCCAATTCCCAATTCCCAATTCTTCAAAAACCTCTAGTTGTGAGAATAAATTCTGCGATCGCTAAATCTTGGGGGGTTGTCACTTTTAAATTCGTCTCTTCTCCCTCGACAATTCGGACTTCAATACCGCATTTTTCAAATAAAGCGGCATCGTCAGTTACTTCCCAACCTTGCCGGACACCTTCAGCGTGGCACTGTTTTAACAACTTGACATCAAATCCTTGGGGAGTTTGTGCTGCCCACAATTTTTGTCTGTCGGGTGTTTCTTGAATTATGCCTTGTCCATCGACAACTTTAATAGTGTCTTTGACGGGTACACCAGCAATTAAACCGGGACAATGGTGAATAGCTTCGGCACAAGAGTTAAATAAATCTGGCGTGGCGAGACATCTAGCTCCATCATGAATCAACACTTGTTCTGCGGCTACTGGCAAAGCCTGCAAGCCATTGTAAACAGATTCTTGACGGGTGGAGCCACCTTGAATCAATTCCACTGGTTTAGTCAGCTTGAGATCGGCGAGAATTGCCCTGAAGTCTGGCCAATCGTGAGGTTGAGAAATAATCCCGATCCAACTGATTGTATCGGCGGCTTCTGCGGCTAATAGAGTCCAAGCAATAATTGGTTGCGATCGCACTTTCAGCAGTAGTTTATTGCGGTTACTACCCATTCTTTTTCCGATTCCCGCAGCTGGAATTAGTAAATACACAGAATTCCTCAATCATTAAGCTATATATTTTCCCCTAAAATAAGGAGCGAGTAAGCGTCAATAAATATTATGCGAGTAGTAGCCCTTGTACCTGGCGGAATTGGCGACCAAATTCTCTTCTTTCCGACTCTAGATGACCTGAAGCGCAATTACCCTAATGCTCAGATAGATGTCGTTGTTGAACCCCGGTCAAAGGCTGCCTACCGAGTGAGCAAGTCAGTTCACGAGGTGCTGAACTTTGATTTTCAAGACCGTAATAGTCTGGCAGATTGGGGTAATTTGGTCGGGATAATTCGCGATCGCGAATACGATGTTGTCATTGCTGTTAAGCAAATTTGGTTGCTCGGTCTTTTGCTCTGGTTGACGGGAATCCCCATACGTATTGGCTACCAAGGCAAAGGTTCGGTTTTTCTGACCCATGCTGTGCCATTTAAAGTATCCCAGTATGCGGCGGCATTATATCACGATTTGCTGCAACCATTGGAAATAAATAGCCCTGTCCCAGAGTTAGCAGTAAATGTGCCAAAACCAGATATTGAGTGGGCACAAAATGAACAAAAACGCTTAGGCGTGCATGAAACAGGCTATATCTTGATTCATGGCGGTTCTGGCCAGTTAACCCAGGCTCAAGAACTAGATAAAATCTACCCTGTCCAAAGTTGGCATCAAATTATTCAAGGCTTCCAAGACAAGCAGCCGGATCTGCCTGTGGTGGTTGTTAAGGGAATTGACGATGAGCAGTTTGTGCGATCGCTTCTGGGGTCTTCTCCAGATATCAAGGTGACTGCCCCTGATGATATTGGCAAGTTAACTGCTATGATTGCCGGGGCAAATTTGATGTTGTCTACTGATAGTCCGGCACTACAACTGAGTGTTGCAGTCCAAACTTATACTATCGCCCTATTTGGGCCCACTGATCCAGCTAAGTTGTTGCCAAAAAACGACAAATTTTTGCCCATTAAATCCCATACGGATAAAACGGCAGATATTTCACCAAACGCAGTTTTAGAGAAAATCTGGGGTGGCTAAACCAGCAGTTTATCCCAATTTCTGCAATTAGTTTATTGGATATCCAATGTAGTCATGCGTTTGTTGAATGACCGCAAAACCTGGTTGTGACAGCTAGATTTTGCGGTTATTTCAGTATTTAATGGCAGTGCAAAACCTGAACAGCAGTCAATTTTAGATCAGCAGATACAAGCGTTGCGATCGCGCTATCCCCTGCATACACCTTCTCTTCATAAAAACCCTCTACCCATTCCAGAACCGTCACTTGCTCTTGTATCGGATCGACAATCCAATACTCACTTAAGATTGATGCAATATCTGAGTTATACCGCATCAACACACTTTTGGGGGTAGGATAAATTCAATATTCAAAATTAGAGACTTAAAAACTGCTTAACTATATCTGAGCGTTAAATGAGATGTAGGCATTTATCAATATGGCAATTCACTTGACAAAACGGCTCTCTGTGTTCGCTGCTATTCTAAGTATTGTCCTTTTCATGCCGGGAATTGCCTTAGCTATACCGGTTCAACTACATATTACTTCTGGTGTCATTTTCGCCATTAGCAAAACTGCAAGCGACTCCATTTCGTCCGAGATTAGCCTAACTCCCTTGCAAAGCCAAGAACTCCAGGCTGTACGCCAGAGAAGAAACAGGGAAATTGAGGCATTATTAAACACATCGCAACGTGCCCAACTTAATCACAATCTCCGGGCTGGTAATAATATGAGTCAAGCCCTACAAAAGTTGAATTTGCAACCAGAACAGCAAGAGTTAGTAAAGGCGATCGTCCAATTTACTAACTTGAAAATGAAGGCTGTTTCATCTAAGTATTCACTAAAGATAGTAAATAAATAAAGGTATTCACAGTGTCCAGATCCCCGACTTCTTAAAGAAGTCGGGGATCTAACTTTTCACCAGTGATTTAGCTCATTGTGTATTTCCTTTAGCGATTGCACATCACTTTTAGGCGATACGATCATCTGCAAAGTGCAAATATCTGTTACTCTCAACTTTTGCAGCATCTATAATTAATCTTGCCCTATTTAGTTCGTTACCATGTCGGAAGAAGATATCCGAGCCGCAAGGCTGGAGAAAGTAGAACAACTCAAGCAGCTAGGGACTAATCCCTACGCCTATCGTTGGGAATCTACCCATCATGCAGCACAGTTGCAAGAACAATTTGCCGATTTAGCCAGTGGTGAAGAAGTTGATTTAGAAGTTGCGATCGCTGGGCGCATCATGGCGCGTCGCGTTTTCGGTAAACTGGCTTTCTTCACTCTGCAAGACGAAACTGGCACAATTCAGCTTTATTTGGATAAAAATCGTATCCAAGAAAGCATGGCAGATATTGATGTTGATGCCTTCAATCACCTAAAACAACTCACAGATGCAGGTGACATTCTGGGAGCCAAAGGTACTATTAAGCGGACTGAAAAGGGCGAGTTATCTGTCTACGTCAAACAATATACTATCCTGACTAAATCTCTGTTGCCCCTACCCGACAAGTGGCACGGATTAACGGATGTTGCCAAACGCTACCGTCAGCGTTACGTTGACTTGATTGTTAACCCGGAAGTGCGGCAAACTTTCCGCCGTCGCGCCCAAATTACTGCTGGAATTCGTCGCTATTTGGAAGAACGGGATTTTCTAGAAATTGAAACGCCAGTTTTGCAAAGTGAGACTGGGGGCGCAGATGCGCGTCCATTTATCACCTACCACAACACTTTAGAAATGGAGTTGTATCTACGAATTGCTACAGAACTCCATCTCAAGCGGTTGATTGTGGGTGGTTTTGAAAAGGTGTTTGAATTGGGGCGGGTTTTCCGCAATGAAGGAATTTCGACTCGACACAATCCCGAATTTACGACGATTGAACTTTACCAAGCCTACGCCGACTACAACGATATGATGGCGCTGACTGAGGGGATTATTACCACTGTCGCCCAAGATGTACTCGGCACGCTGCAAATCACCTACCAAGGGGAACCTATAGATTTAACACCACCTTGGCGGCGAGTAACAATGCACGATTTAGTTAAAGAAATTACCGGCTTAGATTTTAATTCTTTCCAAACATTGGAAGAAGCAAAAATAGCAAGTAAAAATGCTAATATTCCTGGTGTAGATGAAGCCAAATCAATTGGTAAGTTACTGAATTTAGCTTTTGAAGAAAAGGTAGAAGCTAATTTAATTCAACCTACCTTTGTAATTGATTACCCTGTAGAAATTTCGCCCTTAGCAAAACCTCACCGTTCTCAACCTGGTTTGGTGGAAAGATTTGAGTTATTTATCGTCGGGCGAGAAACTGGGAACAGCTTTTCAGAACTTACAGATCCCATCGATCAACGAGAACGCCTAGAAGCCCAAGCTGAAAGAAAAGCGGCTGGTGACTTAGAAGCCCAAGGTGTAGATGAAGACTTTTTGACAGCCCTGGAATACGGGATGCCGCCTACAGGTGGCTTAGGGATTGGGATTGATCGGTTGGTAATGTTATTAACTGATTGTGCCAGTATTCGGGATGCGATCGCCTTCCCTCTACTCAAGCCTGAAGGTAGTGTTATTAAGCAATTTAGCTATGTTCTAACAACTCAAACACTGACTATTGAATTTGACAGTGGAAGTATTTACGAGTATTTCAAAGTCCCTCCTAGTGTCAAGGAAGACTTAGACAATGCACCGTCAAAAGGTCAATATTTTAACAAATTTATTAAAGGGAAATTTAAGTTTGAACAGTTAAGTTAGTCAGTACCATTCAACCGTAGGGTGCGTTAGGCAAAGCCATAACGCACCATTTTTGTTACCTAAGTTGCAATCACCAATTCTATATTTGAAAATGAGAATATTTTTAAACACAGAGGTACGCAAAATAAACGCAAAGTAACGCAGAGTTTTGCCTAGTTTTTTTGCTACGAATTAATGAAATATTGTACTTTAATTGATAAAATAATCTACCTAATTTGGACAAATAGAAAAAGCTTTTGAATATTCAGACCGATCGCGTTCCAGGGATAATTACTCGCTCTGCTCATTAAGCTGATTTAGATTTGGTAAGAATTCAGGATTTAGAGTTTCGCCTAAAGTGTAAGGGCAGATTTCTGGAAAAACCTGTTCACCTAACTCGGTTTCTCGAATTGCTAAAGCTAAACCTAGTTCATAAACAGTCAGGAAAACTTGATCTAGATAGGGTTTCAAACTAGTGCTATCTTGTAGAAGCAGCTTAATTTGAACACGTTGCTCTCGAATTGTACTCAACCAGCTATTACTACGTTTTTCTGGTTGAAATTGCCATTTTAGTAAGTGTCCTAGTAATACTCCTAGCCGATTTCTCAATTCTTGTCGTTCTCTTCTGCCCAAAGTTTCAATTTCTTCAATCAGGTTGACTGTATCTAATTGATTCCACTGTTGAGTTTTGAGCAAGCTAACCTGCTCTTGAGTCCAACTATAGAAATCTGTTTCATACAGCTGAGATGTGTACATATTTTCAAGGGTCATAAGTTTCTACCTAGCAAAACCCTATAATGACTGTTCGTAGTGACCGATTCATCGCTCATAGCAAGGTTTATCAGGACTAAAATCCTTACTACAAACTTTAATTTATTTACGCCTAACTACTTAAAAAAATATTGTGTGGCGCGATGCTTACGATCGCAAGCTACGCACCACACAATATAAAATCATCTAAAATCTAATGACTAATTTGCTACCTCAGCTACCTCAATCACTCGCCCTTCATAGTCTTTGACCAAAAAGTTTAGTGGCTTCTGGTTACGAATCTTAAATTTCAAACCGCGCGTTTCGACTCGCATTAAAATCATTTCTAGGCAGTCGTGGTCAAAACAAACGTGACGTTGCTGATTTTTGCTACCTAAACTCGCACCAGTAATAACGTGTAGCTGAGTGTTTTTCTTCAATTGATACCACAGCCCTTCAGTGGCATTATTCATCATTTTGCTTGACAAACTCGGCCCGGTAGACATGTATAGCGGATCAATCCCAGTTGCGCCTATAGTTTGTTCGTAGTTGTAGTAATAGTGCAAGGGCACCTCAGCTGCTGGCAAATCTAGCAGTCCTTCATACAACTGTCGGGCAACCTCCAAATCTGACACCATTACAGTGTGTACTTTTGGGGCACTGGTGAGGAACATCCACATTGCACCAGCGTAAGCTGCTAGCAGCATTACCATAATGCCTTGGGTGGAAAACAGGCTATCCAAGGGCAAGGAAGGGAGAAAGGAGCCTAAAGTAAGGGGACTGAGGAGGAACGACATCACACTAACTGCTATAACCATGAACAAATAAGGATTCTATAGGGGAGTCGATTTTATAATTGTCGATTAAGACTAAAATTAAGTCCTTGTTTCTAGTTTATCAATAACTCAAGTTGTCTGAGTCTCGGCTACAAACTGGGCAACACCAAGATATTATGCGATTAACTACGGGAGTGCAATTCCCAAAATTATTTTAACAACTATCAACTCAAAGACTTGTGCAAATTCCTCATTTTCCTGAAGCTAATCACCCTCTGGTGAAGTCGCTATTTCATCACAGTGACTATGAATTACTCACTCTGTTTCAGTGCCATCCAGATGCCGGAAAGTATTTTACTGTGATTTTTTGCCGCTATAGCCCCATAGTGTATACCTTAATTCGGCATTCGGCGCGATCGCCTGTACAGGCAGATTATCTGTTCGCTCTCACCTGGCGACATATCTATTACGAACTCGGTGGACTAAATTTAACCGCCCCTGAATCCAGTGAGCAAGCTTTAACCATGCAAAATTGGTTAATTAATATGACAGCTTTTTGTATTAACGAAATTAAGCTACCACCCACAGAAGCAATTCATTATTCTCTGCAAGCGACTTCGCCGCCGCTATGGTGCTATGTACAACAAGCATTAGACCAACTACCACCTGTTTTACGATTAATCGTATTAATGTCCCAAACTTTCCACTGGAGTGAAACTAGAATCGCCGCCTATCTGCAAGCCGAAGGAGAAGCGATCGCTCCTAACGAAGTAGCCAATTTTCTCCAGGAAGGCTATCGTATGCTAGAGGACAAATTACCCACAGATATCCGCGCCATATACTTTGGGGAAGATTTAGCTCAATCATAACTTAAGTGTAAATGCGTATATTGTTTGTCTTCAATTTAAAACTTAAAACTTCTTCTTAGACCTTCTACTTAAACCCGCAACTTTACGGGTAATTTTTATGAAACAACGGCTTGCATTTCCCAGGCAATTAGTTTGCGTAGGTGTGATTTCCCGTCCCCAGGTACTTTTACACAGCTTTTTACTGTTTACTTTTTTGCTGAGTCCCATAGCTGCGGGTGCAGTTGACATTACGCAACAACTCCACCGTCCTTTAAATAGTTCTGTTGGGCGACAATCAAGAGATGAAGCAGACAGCTTGCTGCATATCGGTCAGCAACAATATGCTTCAGGATATGCCGATAAAACGATCGCATCTTGCTTGCAGGCATTAGAACTATATCACTCAATTGGCGACTTAAAAGCACAAGGTCTGACTTACAATTTACTTGCAAAGGCTTACATTCAGCTTGGTAGTTCAAAAGAGGCAGAAGATGCTTTACGACGAGGATTAGCGATCGCTCGTGATACCAAAGACTTCCAAACTCAGATTTTTGTGCTAAATAATATCGCTACATTTTTCCTCCAACAGGGGGAATTTGCTGATGCTGGTAAAACAGTTGCAGATGCACTCACAATTGCTCACAGTGTCAAAAACATTGAAGGAGAAGGACTATCTTTGAGTAATTTGGGTTTAGTAACTGCCAGGTTGGGAGATTACAACAAAGCCATTAAATTGTATGAAAATGCTTTACTTTTTCGCCGTCAGACTGGCGATGCGATCGGTGAAGCAAATACCCTAAATAATTTAGGTGATGCTTACTTAGCATCTGGGAATTATCAGGATACTATTGCTAGTTATGGTGAAGCCATGCAGACAGCTAAAACCAATCGCGATCGCACTAATGAATTACGGGCAATTGACGGTTTAGTTGAAGCTCACACTACTGTCGGACGCTACGAACGGGCTTTTGATTTACTAGAACAACGTTTAGCACTCGCTAAAGAATTGCAAAATTTGCGAGAAGAATTAAAATCTTTTGAGTCTTACGCTCAGTTATATAAGCAACAAGGTAATTACATAACCGCCCGCAATTTTTACGAAAGGGCAATTATACTGGCGCGAACATTAGAAGACAGCAAACAAGAAGTGCAATTACAAGATCAACTAACTAAAATGCTTCAGAAAAAGTAGGGGCAATTCATGAATTGCCCCTACTTTCGTACTATTTGATTAATTCAAGAATACTGAACCGTTTCGTTCAATTCTCAAAGCACTTCTACCCTGTGATGCATTTGTGGCTTCCTTGAATGTAACTTCCAAACTTCCTGGCTCTGAAGAAGCTTGTGGAGTCACTATCAACTGTCCGCCATCAATTCGTTCAAATGTCACTGTTACTGGTGCTTTTAAACCTTGCAATATTACATTTGACTTGCCTTGTAGCGATCGCGGCGCAGTATCGCCAATCACTTGGAAAGTTACATTAGCCGCAGTGTCATTTACCAACCTGACATTAACAGTACCATTAGTCAGTGCGATCGTTGCACTTGGGGTTTGTCGTGGTTGTAGTAGTTGTGGTTGATCGGTGGAAACCGCTCTTGGTGAGGGCTGTTGACTTCGATCTCTAGGGACTGGGCGTGGTGGTTTAGCACCTGGCCCTGGTGGCATGGGAGAAACTTGCCCCTCAACTGGAGGAACTGGGCGTGGTGGTTTAGCACCTGGTACTGGTGGGACAGGAGCTTGGGAGCGGTTATAGGGTGGTTCGCTAAAAATACTAGGACTTGGATTAAGCTTGGGAGTAGAGTCTTGTGCTAATGCGTGAGGAATTGCTGGCAGACTAATTAGTAATCCCCCGCAAATAGCGCCAAATAACTCAGCACACTTGCGAAATTTTTGAGACTTAATATTCATTTATAGACTCCTAAAAAACATTACCAAAGAATTGGGTCTAAAGCCCCGTGCTTCTAGCACGGCTTTAAAGTAATGAGTAATGAGTGGATGAAAAATGGGTATTTACTCATTACTTATTACTTATTACTCATTACTCCAGAATCACCGTGACACCAATGGGCACTGCCGTGCCCCTACGGGTATACCTCACTCAACCGAGAACCGCTATAAGAACTTAAAACAGCAGATTTAATTAGGTTTAAGCTGTCAGTGCATAAACCAGATATTACCAATTGCATCAATTTTTTGTATCTAACTAGAGACTAGATACTAATCTCGAATTAGACATAACTATTTCATTCCCAAGGCTGAAAAAGCTACATTATTACTGATAAAACTTTTGATTAAATTAAGACTCAAGGGTTATTGGTAAAGTGACGGTAAACATGGTACTTTCGCCAAGAGTACTTTCAACTTGAATATGACCCTGATGATGTTCGACAATAGCTTGAGCGATCGCTAATCCCAATCCTGAACCAGTAGCACTGGCTGTAGCTGTATTCCCAGTTGTATGAGTCCGTGCCGGATCTACCCGATAAAAGCGATCAAATAAGCGTGGTAGTGCTTCCGCAGGGATTCCAACTCCGGTATCACGCACCTTAACTTGCAACTGGGCACTGGTGTAACGTAGTCCAGAAACGCGATTTATTCCCTCAATCCGCGCCAATTCCACTTTTACCCGTCCCCCGGCTGGAGTGTAATGTAAAGCATTCGCAATTAAATTTGTGAATAGCTGCACCAGCTGATCCCAATTGCCCACAAGGGTAAACCAATTTTCCAGTAATTCGGGGTTAGTTTCAGAGGCAGGAGGATCAACTAAGTCTAGAGAAAGGGCAATCTTTTTTTCAGGGGCTAACAATTGTTGTTCTTCAACCACCTCCATCAGCAAAGCATCCAAAGGACAAGGTGAAAAGATATCTTTGGTAATCCCACTATCCTGTCGTGCTAAGAACAGCAAGTCATTGACTAACTTACCTAAACGCTGCGTTAACCGTTCCACCACCTTTAACTGTTGCCGATATTGCATAGAAGCAGTTGCTTCTGTCTCTGCTAAATCCAAGTCAGCAAGGGCAACTTGCACATTTGTTTGAATCAAAGTAATGGGACTTCTAAGTTCGTGGGAAGCATCAGCAGTAAATTGTTTGAGGCGTTGATAAGACTGCCCTACAGGTTCCATCGCTTTACCCGAAAGAAACCAGCCACTTGCACCTACAGAAAGCACCATTAACCCAATACCTAGCGCTAAATCAAAAATTAACTCACGACTAGGTTTAGTGACTTCAAACCACGGATGACTAACACGCAGATATCCTACTACTTGCCGTCCCACTTCCATCCGTTGCGTGATTTGCCGTAATAACAATGCTGAATTTTGAGTGAGGAGTGAGGACTGAGGAGTTAATAATTTTGAATTTTCACTCTCTTCCTTGACTACGCGCACAGTTTCACCGGTTGGATTGACATGAATGGGAATATTTAGGGGTTCAGATAGCGTTGACCAAAGTAATTTACCAGTGGGACTAAACCATTCTAGGTCGATGTGGTCATCTTCTACGGTGTAGGCATTCTCACGAAAACTGGCTTCTAAATTAATGCGAAATTTATCTGCATCAGCATTAATTGGCTCAAATATAAGCGTAGATGCACAAGGGCTTGTTGTGAGACAACGCTCCACTATTTCAACTACATGGTTAAGGGTATCATCAATCCGCTCAACCAGTGTGCTACGGACGTATAAATAAACGCCACTAGCGAACAGTAGTAGTAATACAGCAGTGACGGAAGTATACCAAAGAGCGAGACGGCGACGAGTAGCTTGAAACATATTACAATGTGGAGAAAAATCCTTTAGATAAGCCAGTTACCAAAGAATAGAAGAGACATCGTACCATAAAATATCTTCCTTGAAAATACTCTTCGTCAGGATATAACCGGAAAATTTTTATACTAAAATTCTCTAAAAAAATAATTTAGTTTTTTAACAATTAACTTCAACAAATTAAGTGCTTTTACGCAGGCATTCTCTTTTCCCTAAGAGTTAAATTCTATTTGCAATGAAGTTTAAAGGAGAGATGGCAAAGAACATTAAAAATTTCATTGCAACAGCTAATATATAGCTCTTTTATAGATGAATGCTCTGAGTAATTTTTAGCCAGTATATATCCTTGAACTTCATAAAAAATAATAAATAACTATGCCAAGTCCTTATTCAGGATTTTCCGATCCAGGAAGTACAACAGCCACAGCTTTAGATACTACATCTGCATCTTATATTGGTGGCTCTCTCACTAGCACAGCCAATATATTTCAAAACTCTCTTGGCGGCTCTGACACTCTCGATTTATATAAATTTACTACTAGCAGTTCCAGCATCGTTACTTTAGGCTTAGATGGCTTAAGTAGCAATGCAGATTTAAATCTGTTGAACAGTGGTGGTAATTCTATATTTAGTTCTAATCAAACAGGAACTACACCAGAATCAATCCGCGCTAACCTACCTGCTGGCACATATTACGCCCGGATTTCCTTGGTTAGCGGTGCAAGCAACACAAATTATAACCTCAGTCTCGTAGCAGAAACTATCCAAGAAAGTGGACGCTCTGATAATAGTAGGGCAAACGCATTCGATATTGGCACTTTTAGTAGCAGCAACACCAGCTACAGCACTACTGATTTTGTGGGCAATACAGGTGCAACCGGTGCTATCCAAGATTCCAATGACTATTACAAATTTAATGTAGCAAATAGTGGCACAATCAATATCGTTCTCAATGGTTTGGGAGCCGATGCTAATTTAGAGTTGCGTAATGATTCTGGAGTCATCAAAAGTGATCCTCAAACTGGTACTACATCAGAGTCTTTCAGCTATAATCTTGCCGTTGGTCTTACATACTATGTTCGGGTAGTTCCTAGTACATCAAGTTTTACTAACTATAATTTGCAGCTTTCCTTTAGCTCAGACCCAGTAGACAATGCGGGTAATACAACAGGAGCGGCTCGCAATATTAATACCTTAACTACAACCCCTGCGACTTACTCAGACTTTGTAAATTCTTCTGATAACTTCGATTATTACCGCTTTGATTTGACCTCTGCGGCTGTGGTTGACTTTACCTTAACACCAGCAACAGCAAACGCGGATTTACAATTACTCAATAGTTCCGGTAACGGTATCCTGTCTTCCAACCAAACGGGAATTGCTCAAGATTCTATTAAGCGTAGTTTGATTGCAGGTACTTATTACATTCTGGTAACTCCTGGTACAGGCGCAGCCACTAACTACACTCTTAGCGCGGCAGCTACACCAATAGGAACAGACCAAGCTCCTGACACGTTCGGAACAGCTAAGAACATTGGTGCATTAAGCAGTACTCAAACCTTCAACGATTTTGTTGGCAATATTGATAGTAATGATTGGTATCGATTCAGTCTCAATAACAATGGTGCATTCAACCTGACCCTCAATAATTTGACTGACAATGCAGATGTCCAATTAGTCAACAGTAGTGGAACCACAATTAATACGTCTGCTTTTACAGGAACTGCAAACGAAACTATTAACACTAACCTGAGTGCAGGTACTTATTACATTCGCGTCTATCCATCTGGTACTGCTGAAGCTTTCTACACTCTGAACGTGTCAGCTACTCTACAAGCCCAGATGCTTGAAGTGCGTTCAGGCTCTGGTAGTTCTGACCCTAGCAATTTGACTGCATTGGGTAGCAATTTGTACTTTACTGCCAATGATGGTACTAATGGCGTTCAATTGTGGAGGAGTAATGGCACTACCAATACTCGTCTGACCAACATTAATCCTACTGGTTTCAACCCAGCTAATCTGACTGTCTTGAATAGCAAGCTGTACTTCACCGCCAATGATGGTACAACAGGTACGGAACTTTGGATGTACGATGGCACAAATGTACAAAGAATCAGTGATATTAATCCTAATTCTGCCAGTTCTAGCCCAGCCAATCTTACCGTTGTTGGTAACAACTTGTTCTTTAGTGCTGATAATGGCACCAATGGTAGGGAATTATGGGCATATAATGGCACCGCATCTACCCTAGTCAAAGATATTTTCTCTGGTGCTAGCAGTTCCGAACCTGCAAATCTCACTAATGTTAACGGAAAGCTATACTTTACAGCTTATAACCCAACTAGTGGCAACGAGCTTTGGACTAGCGACGGTACTACAGGCGGTACGCAAGTCATTGACATCAGGACAGGTGGACCTAGCTCATCACCTGCCAGTCTCACTGCCATTGGTAGTACACTATACTTCACGGCTAATGATGGCACGACTGGCTCTGAGGTATGGAAGTACGAAGCTGGAGTTGCTAGTTTAGTTAAAGATGTTACACCTGGTAACAATGGTTTTGCGCCGGTTTATCTTACTGCTGCTGGCAATAATCTGTACTTTGTTACGGATAGCAATAGTGACTTTCAACAAGAACTGTGGAAGAGTGACGGCACTAGCGCCGGAACTACACAAGTCAATAGTAGCATTACTGGTATTGGTGCGTTCAATTTTAGGGCTATTGGCAGTACCCTCTACTTTACTGCCTATGACTCTACAAATGGTTTGGAACTCTGGAAGAGTGATACTTCCAGCGCCACAGTAGTTAAAGATATTTGGGTTGGTAGCGACCCTAATAACAGTATTCCTAGTAGTCTGGTCAGTTTCAATGGTGGCCTATATTTTGCAGCTTCTGATGCTAGCAACAATAGGGAATTGTGGAGCAGTGACGGCACAGCTGTAGGTACGCGCAAGGTGAGCAATATTAATGCCACAGGCAAGGCTGACCCTGCCCAGCTGACTGTCGTTGGTACGCGGCTGTTCTTCACCGCCACGACTGGGACTAACGGTACAGAGTTGTGGGTGATTTAACAAGGAGGTGATGTTTTAAACAAAAGCTTTAAATAATAGACGAAATTGATTGCAGTTTATCTTTCAAACAACCCCAGGCAAGTAATTTGCCTAAGACAGCATCAAGATTCACACAAATACCGGAATTGAGGAGAAATTTTTTATCATGAAGAACAAAATTGTAGCCATTATTGCCGCTAGCGCCGCCGCTTTAGGTAGCACCATTTTTTCAGCACCCGCCCATGCTCAGATCACAACAGCTCCTAGCAACGTCAACGTTAGTGTAACAGTACCTGAAGTACTCTATTTAAGGACTGTCACTGACATTGATATAGATATTCTGCCGACAGAGTTAACTGCTGCTACATTGACTGCAAGTGGTAGCGGATATGTTGGTGGGAATCAAGCTGGTACAGCAGACGGAACTGCTGGTGTTGATACCACATCGCCATTCTACGTAGCAACAGGAAATGTCTCGGTTACGAAGACAGTACCCGCTGTGTTTGCAGTGTGGTCTAACAGCCCCCGTGGTAATGGAGTTACAGTCACCACTGCAATTGTAACCCCCACTCTCAACGGTGCTAGCGGCTCCGCAATCACGATTAACTCAGTTGGTCCCATAACAGCTTCTGCTGCCGTCCCTGGTTTAGTTACACCTTTCAGCAGTGGTGTTAATCTAGGCTTGACTTTGGGTGGTAACGGTATCGCTCAAGCGGGTGCTTATACAGGTGGTGTTGTTAGTGTTACAGCAACTGCTCCTTAATTAGGATTGCTGATTGCAGGGATGGAAGGGTATTTAAAAGTGAAGGTTTTGCCCGGATTTCATCCCTCTATTCAGTAACGTCTTTAATTAAGGCTGAGGCTATTGAGTTTTTATTAACTAGGTTCGTAATAGCTTTTAGCCCTAATCTTTCTGGCATAGAGAGAAAGAATCTGCCTCAAATATCGGAAAAAGAGAGCAGATTCTCCTCCCTCTACTTCTAGAAGTTTGTCATATCAAAAGAAGTTTCTTGCAGTTATCAAACTTCTAAAATGCCAAATATACATCACATTTGATGTTAGAAATCTAGCAATATGTCACGGAATAAAATCATTAGCTGCTTAGGTATGACCGTAGCGCTGCTAGTGTTGACGCAGCCTCGTGCCTTAGCACAATTTCTATTTCAGAGTACCGAGCCTACAAAAATCAATCAGTTATCTACTCCCCAAAAACTAGTTATTCCTCCACTAGCACCATCAGAAATAGCACCTGCTGCTGCTACGAGCGAATCGGTTACTAATAAGGAGGATTTGCTCGCTCCGCCCCGCTTTAACACTGTGATTACTCGTGAATTACCAGCTCTTTGGCAAATGCGGGTTCCTGTGGAGCAGGTTGGTCTTCTCTATGCCACTTATGAATTAAAGGCTGAAAGTGGACGGAGCAATGCAGTTAGCAACGAGCAGAATTCTAACTCCGCAGTTCAAGTTGTGCTAGAACCATTGCCCATCATAGAGATTTCCCGCGATCAAAATACCAATACAGCTGTGGTACAGGGAGGAGTTCGATTAAAAATGGATCTCTCCTCTACCGGGTCTGCGGGTGTATATGCTGGCGATGTGACGGTGACAGTCAATCAACGCTAGTTTTCTGTTTTTTAGTGTGTGCAAAAGTCAAAAATTTCATGCAGATGTTTTACAAATCTAGAAATATAGCTTTAGGTTTAATTGGGGCATTAGCATTAGGAATGCCTTCTGCTACAGCACTTAATGTTGGCATTTCCCCTTCTCGGATTGAAATGGAAATTAATAGCAAAACGCGCTCTCAATCTATTCGCGTTTTGAATCTTTCATCCGAGCCGGTTGAAATTAAGGTTTCTGTCCGGTCTTGGGTAATGAATGAAGATAATAAACTCCAAGATGTTGCACCTAGCGAACAATCTTTAGACCAATGGATTGTTTTCACTCCCTCTCAATTTAAAATTCCAGCAGGTGGCGCTCAAACTATACGCTTTGCAGTCCGTCCGAAAATCCAGCCTAAACAAGGTGAACACCGGGCTGTGCTTTATCTTGAAGATGTTCGTGCTCCTAACACAACTGACAAGCCAAAATCCAAGAGTGTGAGGGTAGTGGCACGGTTAGGTGTTGTAATCTACGGCTATGTAGGAGATGTGAAAAGGGTTGGTGTAGTTAATTCTGTGACTGTAGACACTAAACCGAAGACTCCCAATGCAGTATTTGATATTTCTAATCAAGGTAATGCCTACGTGCGGCTAAAAGGTCAATATGCCATCTGGCCTGCTGCTAAATATCCAGGAGCAGAAGCTACGGGTTTTGTCGCTAATGTTGGTCAGCCAGGAGCAAAAATTCCTGAGAATGTATTAGATGCAGGTTCATTACCTTCTGCACCTGTATTACCTAGTAATCGCCGTCAAATCCGGCTACCAATCACCAAAAAATTACCCCCCGGTAACTATGTGTTAGATATCAATGGCGACTTGAGTGGTGTGTCAATTAACAAAGGTATACCCTTTACAGTTCCAGCAGGTAATAATGACGGAATTTTAACTAAGGTTCCTTCGCAGAATCTCAGAAATTCCCTACGCCGCAAATAGCTTTTGATTTGCAAAAGCCCAAATTTTCAAAGTACGTTAATACTCGTTTTTCCCAACAATGATTTTGTAGCCGGGAAGTATTTTTGGCTACCTATAGAAATGTAATTGCTAAGTATGCTCTACCAAACTCCAACATCTCCCCCAACATTAACAATTGTACAGTCTGAGAATCTATCTTGTAAACCACCACTAGATAGTAGTGCCACTAAGGAAAATAAGAGAATTGCAGCAGCGATCGCAACTATTGCTCCACCAGAAACCTTACCAGCTGAATTTTCCCCAAATAATTTGCAGCCCTCTTGCACTCAAGCACAAGTAGATAAACAAGTAGTAGCTCAAAGTATAGTAGTGCCAGTACCTTCTCAAGGGTCTGCCACCAGTAACCCTATAAAAACCTCGCCAGACTTAGTAAACACAAGTAATCCTGTTCCTAATACTGCCACCGAAAATTTTCTAGCAGAAGCAAAAAATTTATTACTTGGTGTAATTATCAACGAACGGGAAGTTGGTAGTTTAGATGTTCTCCAAGAGGGGAATACTTTATTACTTCCCTTATTAAACTTTGCCAAAATTGCTGGGTTTACTGTTGAAACCATCGGCGAAAAAACGCAGCTTAAGACACCCGCAGGAGTTGTTAGGCTCACTTCAGATGAACTTAAGCAAATCAACGGTATCACCTATATCAGCGATACCTTGTTGCGAGAAAAATTAGCTACAAATATTCAGTTAAACTCTACAGATTTAGCTTTGGTTGTTGACTTACCTTGGCGAAGAACTAGCAGAACACCTAATTCTCCAGCGGCTGACCTTCTACCAGAAGTTCGACCTCCTAGCAATGGATTGTCAAATCTTCGGGAAGAACTACAGCTCACCAACAATTCTGGAGATACAAGCTTGCGTAGTTCTACTCTATTAGGAGGACGTTTAGCAGGTGGAGCGTGGCGAGTTCGGCTAGATAACAATTTTGTCAATAAACCTGATGTTACTGAATACTTTTTCTTTAAGCGCACAGGTCAAACTCTCTATCAAATAGGTCGGCAACAAATTGGTTTACATCCCCTACTAACAGGCATTAATTTAACTGGAGCGCAATTTGGTTATACTAATCTGCCGGCAGATAGATTTAATACCAGCAGTTACGGTGCGAATGAGCTTTTACCCAGGCGTTCCCAACCTCTACAAACATTTAGGGGTATAGTTCCGCCGGCAAGTTTTGTTCAGTTAAGAGTTAGTGGCATTGTAATTGCCCAACAGCAGGTAGGATTAAGTGGAGAATACGAATTTCTTGATATCAATTTGCCTCCTGGACAAAGCAATGATATTGAACTTTTGGTATTTGACCGTAACAACCCGAATGCGCCAAGAGAAATTCGTTCTCTGAGGTTTAATACTTCTGAATTACTACTACCATCTGGTGGAAATATTCAGCTAGCAGGTGTAGGGTTGACAGGAAACTTTATCCAAGATGCTTTATTTGATAATAATACTTCCCAATATTCAGGTAAGCTTGCTGCATTTTATCAAGTGCGTCAAGGTCTCTCCAATGATTTAACATTAGAAGGGGCAGTACAAGTATTGCCTGATACAACACAAGCACAAGCAGGTTTTATTTGGCGATTGGCATCTCCGGCAATATTAGCTGCTAGTGTTGGAACTTCTCGTGGTGAACTCGGCTATACGGCAGATTTAGATTTTCAGTTAGACCGCTTTCAAATTTTCGGGAATTCTGAGTTATATCCATCGGGATATTTATATAGCGATCAATCACGCGATCGCTTCAATCATAGTCTGGAATTTAAATATAAGTTAAGTAACAGTTTCAATCTGGGAGTTGTTGCCCGCAGCCGCCAGGATCAGAATAATGCAGCTAGTTACATTTTGCCTACCTTTTCATTACGCCCTTTTTCAAACTTATCTTTAAGCGGTAGACCAGATTTTCAAGGGCGTTATTTATTCAATGCCTTCTATCAAACTTCACCACAAAGTAGGCTGTCATTTAATACTTTTGGTAATGTTTACACAACAGATTTTAGCTATAACTTGAACCGAGAATTCCAACTATCCTTCGGAACTGAATTTGGAGGCGATCTGGCTAGTCGTTACACTTTGACAGTGAATCGTAGTGCTCGTAATCTCACTGGTCTCAGTTGGCGCTTAGGGATAGCCTATAGTAATGGAGAAGTTGGGCCAATTGTGGGCGCTAATATGGAAATAATTCCAGGTCTATTTGCTAGAGTTGAATATCAAGGCATTCCCTCCAGAACCACAAAATTTCTAGACGGCATTGGTGATGATCGCCTGACAATATCATTAGTATCAGATTTATCTTTTGCTGGCGGCAGAATGACTCCGTCTAACTATACCTCTATTGGTAAAGAGCGCGGTGGAATTGCTGGGCAAATTGTCGTAGAAGGAGGAAGAAAAAGCTTTGACTTAAGTGGATCTATGATTCAGGTATTAAATAAGCGTAACCAGATTATTAGTTCAGCGAGAACTGACTCCCAAGGTAATTTCTTCGTGGGTAATTTGCCAGAAGGAGTTTATCTTGTTCAACTTGAACCAGAACAGCTACCTGTAGAACTTTCACTGCCAAAAACTACTATAGTTGCCGAAGTAGCCAACTCTGCTGTGACGCGCTTAGATTTCCCCGCTAGATTAGAATATGGTATGGCAGGCAAAATTACTGATGTGTCAGGTCAGGCAATACCAAATGTGGAAGTAGAATTAGTTGATGCTCAAGGCAAACGAGTAGTATCATCTGTTACCGACGAATTTGGTCTTTACCGTCTAGATGCTGTTCCTATTGGTAACTATACATTGCGCGTTCCTGTTCAAGATGGTATCGCCAACAGCAATACTTTACCAAAATTGGAAGTAGCAATTAGTAAAGAGTTCGTCTACGATCAAAATCTGCAATTACCGATTGCCGCAGCCGCTAAGGAAACTCAGGAGAAAAAAGAAACTCAAGAAAAATAGTTTTTAAGATTTTTCTAAAAGCGACAACTAGGGACAAACCGCTTCACTTGGATGCCCGATTTAATTTACTATATGTATTGTTCTCCATCTGTATGGGCTACATCTGGCTACCCTAAGATCGTTATGGCAAAATCTAAAAAAAGCTCTACCCCTATCAATTTAAACGATCCACAATATTATCTTAACCGGGAGTTAAGCTGGCTAGAATTTAATGCCAGGGTGTTACATGAAGCCTGTGACGATCGCACGCCTCTTCTGGAACGCCTCAAGTTTTTGGGAATATTTAACTCTAATTTGGATGAGTTTTTCATGGTGCGGGTTGCTGGTTTAAAGCAACAAGTAGAGGCCAAAGTCAGCTTGTTAACTCCCGATGGTCGGACACCACAACAACAGCTAGACGATATTAGGTCTACCCTGACTCCTTATGTGAAGAAAGAGCATCAACATTTTGAGGAAATACTTCGTCCCCTATTAGCAAATCATGGCATTCATATTCTGAATTACATAGATTTGAATCAAAAACAACGAACTCATCTAAATAGCTATTTTGAGGAACAAGTATTTCCAGTTTTGACACCTTTGGCTGTCGATCCTAGTCATCCCTTTCCTTTTATTTCTAATCTCAGTCTGAATCTGGCTGTTGTGGTTAAGAACCCAGATACAGAAGAAGAATTATTTGCCAGAGTTAAAGTCCCCAGTGTTCTCCCACGATTTTTACCGATACCGCCTGAGTTAAGAGAGCAAAATAACGACAAACCTGCTCACTGGACTGGAGTACCTTTAGAACAAGCGATCGCACATAACTTAGAATCTCTATTTCCAGGGATGAATATTCAAGAATATCATCCGTTCCGCATTACCCGTGATGCTGATTTGATCTTAGAAGAAGATGAAGCAGATGATTTGCTGTTAGCCATTGAACAGGAATTACGAAAACGACGGCTAGGTGGGAGTCCAGTCCGGCTAGAAATTCAATCCCAGACTCCTGAAATAGTGCGATCGCGATTATTGCACGATTTAGAATTAACAGAAAACGATCTCTACGAAGTAGATGGTCTTTTAGGACTGCGAGATTTGATGTCTTTTATGGCATTACCACTACCGGAACTCAAAGATCCACCACGCCAATCTGTTGTCCCATTACGCTTGCAAAGGCTGAGGGAACCGAGTTTAGATCCAGAAGCACTGGAGACGGACGAAGGAAAAGACTTTTTTGCTGTGATTCGGGAAAAAGATTTACTAGTACACCATCCTTATCAATCTTTTTCGGAAACAGTGGTGCGCTTTATCACCCATGCCGCCTACGATCCCAATGTGTTAGCCATCAAGATGACACTTTACCGGACTTCTGGCGACTCGCCCATCGTCAACGCCCTAATTGCCGCAGCCGAAAATGATAAGCAGGTATCTGTACTGGTGGAATTAAAGGCGCGATTTGATGAGGAAAATAATATTTACTGGGCAAAACGACTAGAAAGAGTTGGCGTGCATGTAGTCTATGGTTTAGTAGGGCTAAAAACCCACAGTAAAACCGTCATGGTGGTACGGCGTGAAAAAGACCGGATACGTCGCTACGTGCATATTGGCACTGGTAACTATAACCCCAAAACAGCACGGCTGTATACAGATTTGGGATTGTTTAGTTGTCGTGAAGAATTAGGTGCTGACATCACAGATTTATTTAATTTCTTGACAGGATACTCCCTGCAAAAGTCTTATCGAGAGTTGCTGGTTGCACCAGTGAATATGCGCGATCGCTTTTTGGCACTAATTCACCGCGAAATCGAAAATGTTCAAAAGGGATTTTCTGGACGCATTGTTGCCAAAATGAATTCCCTAGTCGATCCAGAAATTATCGCTACTTTATATGAAGCTTCCCGTGCCGGAGTGCAAATCGACTTAATTATCAGGGGTGTTTGTTGTTTGCGTCCTGGACTCAAAGACATTAGTGAAAATATTCGCATTATCAGCATCGTCGGTCGCTTTTTAGAACACTCTCGCATTTATTATTTTCATAACAATACCCAAGAGGAAATCTTTATCGGCAGTGCCGACTGGATGCGCCGCAACCTAGATCGGCGAGTCGAAGTAATTACCCCAATAAAAGACCCTGATATTGCCAAGGATTTACAAGAAATCATGGGAATTATGCTTGCAGATAATCGCCAAGCTTGGGAATTACAAGCTGATGGCAACTACATTCAACGCCATCCTTATGATGATTCTCCAGAAGCTAATTCACAAAAAATTATCATGAATATGGCATTACGGTCAACTGGCGTAGCCTCAAACTTAATTGATTAAATAATTAGTTCGTTCGACCTTGACAACTAGCTCAACTTAGTAACTTTTAGAAAACTTTAATTTTTCGAGAAGTTATCTAAGGAACCTGGATTAAATAAAATCCAAAACTTCATCCTGTCTCACGATCCCTCTCCTTTATAAGGAGAGGGATTGAAGGTGAGGTAAGCTAGGGACATAAACTGTATGTTATTTAATTCTTGTTCCTAACTTGTTTGTCATCTGTTCACACAAGTTATTCAACCATTGGATAGATTCAGTGTTGGTACTTGTTAGCATAAGGTAGAGGGGTTGTCCTAAATAAATTTGTCTTTCCCCTCGATGTTAATGTTATCCTGTGAGCTTTCTACCTTGCGTGTTCTAGTAGTTGATGACCACGAACTGACTCGTTTAACCTTACAACTAATTTTTTCTTGCCAGGAAAATATTCAAGTAGTAGGTTTAGCCAGTAATGGTGAAGAAGCTATAGAAATGGTTAAACGTTGCCATCCTGATGTGATTGTTCTAGATTTACAGATGCCCGTCATGGATGGCTGGAGTGCGTCTAGTCACATTAAAGCTATATCTCCAAATACCCAAATCCTTGCTTACTCCTCAGTGGAAGACGTAAATTTTCAGGGAGCAAAGGCAATGTCTAGCTTTGATGACGTTTGCAAGAAAGATGTACCCACGAGTGAACTGATAGCCTTAGTTAGGCAATTAGGTCAGCGTGGAGAAAATGGTTCAGTTGCAGGATAAATAATAGAGCTACGTTGCTTCGCCAACTTAGGCTTAGTCCAATTTTGGGGTTTTAAAGACACCATAGCACTAAGGAGCGTCGGTAGAGCCGGAAATTTAGGGTTAGACCGACGCAATTTTTGATAATTTCTACTCTACCGGAATGGTACGTTTAAATTCATCAATTAATTCATCCAGTTCTTCCAAAGCCTGATTTACGTCAACTCTTAAAGTTCCCAGGTTTGGTTTCTCTAGTAAGCCTAACAGGTAATCGCGTTTACTTTTAACTGCGACAATCCGTTCTTTTATAGTCTGTAAATCCATTATTTTTTCCTATCTTTAACTACCTTTAAGTTTTAAGTTAACTTAAAATCAAACATTCTGGGGCACTAAGTAGGTAAACCTAATTAAATATCACATCAAGTCTTCAGCAGTATAGATATAGCGGTTCTCGGTTGAGTGAGATACACCCGTAGGGGCACGGCACTGCCCACAGGTGTCAACTTAACCTGAAACCCTCGTGAAGAAACGATCTTGAGTTCACTGACTTCCTATCAATATCCGCATCACTTCACCCCGGCTTTGCTAACGCAAAACCTCCCCTCCCCAAAGCATCGGGGAGGGGAATGAGGCGTGAGGTAAAATGTCAATGCGTAAGTCTTAATTAATCCTCTTCCCTAATTTGTTACTAATAGCCGATGATAATAAGACTGATACCTTTTTGCAAAATTGCTGCTACAGGTACGTTGGTAGTGGCTTAAGCATTACGTCACTACAACCAATTCATTTGTTGCCAAAATTTTGGGAAATTGTATTAAGGGTATTCAAAACTGATATTAATTTAAGCTCATGCTAGGTAAAATCTCTTTAGGAACACTCGGTTTAACTGTCGGCGGCATATTAACCATCATTGGTTTCGTCGCCTATGCTGGCAATAATGCCACACTTAATCTTGTCGGATTTTTTTACGGGATTCCTCTATTGTTGGGAGGGCTGGCACTGAAAGCTAATGAACTCAAGCCAGTACCCTTTACCCAAACTACATCACCGTCAGCATTGATATTGCGCCAACAGCAAGCAACTGATACTCAAAATAAAATTCTTAAAGACATCACCCGATATTGTTATGGTCAAGATGCTCATCTAGATACAACCCTTTCTTTTCTAGGTTTGAGTCCCACTGACGAGGAACGGCCAACAGTCACGGGGTTGCGAGAAGTAGAAGTTAATGGCAATTATGCCTTAATTTTAGAATTTGATTCACCGCTAATACCACTTGATGTATGGCAAAAAAAGCAGGAAAAAATGACAACCTATTTTGGCCCCGGATTGGAGGTTCAAATAACGCAGCCATCTGAAGATACAATTGAGCTAGCGCTGATTAATACTCCAAAAGAGTCATTAGTCACTAGTCAATAGTCAAAAAAACTTTTTACTGTAGCTAACCTCGCTTCAAGAGCATAATTACGATGAACAACAACAATTCATCGAAACAGAATTAAGTTGGGTAATCTGAAAAACATCTGAATTGCATAATCGAATTAAATCAAATTTTTATAGGGTGGGAATCTTACCCGCCCTAATTCTGGAATTTAAATGTGGAATATTCTAATGCTAGCTAATCATTTTTTATAATGTTTTCATAAGCTTTTTTCATCCAATACCCTCTAGGTGGCTTGTCTATTCCATAAGCTTTACACCATTTTTCTACAGCCTTATCAGACACACCAAAATCTCTACCAATTTGTGCTGTCGGTTTTTCCCACACCATTTTTTCTAGTTCTTCTTTCAATGGTCTTTCTACTTTTCTGGTATGAATTCTAGAGTCTGGGTTAACCTTTCTGGTTGTTAAATCAACGCCAAACTCCTTGTAGGTTCGCTTAGATGCTGCTTCAGTTAAATCTATAAAATCTTCCCACCAGTAAAAGGGTGTAGGTGAATTAGGTGGCATTGTCCTGATACCGCAACCGCCAAACTTGATTGATGGATATACTACTTGATTTATATCTGGCAAATAAAGGCCATAGAAATCAAAGTCATCAGATTTGTACTTTTTCTCATGACAACCATTCTTGTCTGCCCAATTGGTTTTATTTTTCACTGTGCCGTCGCAACTGTATTTAGCTTGAATTCTGTAGCATTTGCCATCTTTGTAGGCAATTAAATCAAAGGGGGCGTGTTCAGTTACTACTGGTACAAAAACTGAATATTCTTTCTCGACTAAATCTGCTATCACTTTAGCAGCTGCTAGATCACCCTTATCTTTTGTGTGGTGCATTTATATGAACTCTCAAGCCTATTTGCCACATTACCATGAAAAGGCTTTTTCAGGGTTCGTATTAGGTAAAAACGGGCGCGGCAGGGCTCGAACCTGCGGCCAACGGATTAGAAATCCGTGGCTCTATCCACTGAGCTACGCGCCCAACATAAATTAATGGCTCCCAAAGGAGTCATCTAAACTATTATATCGTTTTTGCGTACCAAGAAGCAATCAAAAATTGCAGATTTCCTACTAACAAGGCTAAGATGCTAGTCGCTAGCTAGTCAATTTACACTAAAAACGAAACAGATGGGGTACTGGTTTAGATATATTCAGTTGTCAAGGGGTTATTTGCCTGTTAACGCTAACACCCTCTGGACGGATACCTTCGGGAAGGATCTGGCGATCGCTAGGCCGATTTTCACAGTAAGCTAGGTAATTTCAGCCTTGGCGATACTGCCAAATGCCATTATATATTCCATATTAAGAGTGCCCCTGTGAGGAGTTATTTGCTAGTGCCATGTTTATTCTCAAACGGCAGGATGTTGAAATATCAAGCATTCAGCACCCAAAAAAGGATCAGCAGGTGCCGATCCTCAATTATCAAGGGCAGACTTTTCGTTTGATTAGTGTTTTCAAAGCTAGTCAAGAAGAAGAGGCTAGAGCCTTGTGGAGAGAATTAACGGATAACCGTGGTAAAGCCTGTGTTTTACTAGAGGAACCAGAACGCTTTAGCGTCTGGGGTAAAATCCGTTTAGAGCAGCTGGATGGTGACACAGGTGGTCATGGCAAAACGGCGATTTTAATCCAAGCCAGTATTTTGCTATTGCAAGGTGTGTCTATCGATATTGAAGAATTTTTGGGTGCTAGGCAAGCTGCATTATTTGAAAAAGATATTGCGGAGGTATTAAAACAGAAACAATTTCCTCAAGCATCTTCCCTTGAAGCAGTTAAATATTTGGTGTCTACTACTCCTTTGCCGACCGCCAAAATACCTGATTGGCAAGAAAATCATGTAGTTATCTTGTTACAAGAACTGCATCGATTAGGAAAGGCGTATTTTGGCAACGCCAATTTTACCAAACAAGTGATTTATAAGCTAGAAGATATGCCAGAAGCCGAGCGTTCGCTGTTTATTAACTGGCTAAATCAATCGCCACTAGGTAAATTGTGGCAGTAGCATGGAAAATCCCAACAAAACTCAGTCCACTGGCACTTGCTTTTTGTGTCTGATTGTGTATTATTTGGCAGACATACTGCTAGATATAGAGTCCTTTAACTCAAAATACTGCCAGAGTGCATCTACATAAGTCAAGTCCTATGAATAATTCTTACGAGAATTCGTTCCTTTCTAAATCAATTTTCAATACTCAGAACATTGTCTTAGCTAATATTGGCTGGGCTGTACTGGCACTGCTATACTTTTTGTTGTTTAGTGCCAAAGTTCCCGGAGCAAATGGCATAGAAACCCGGGCCGAATGGTATGTGATTGGTACAAATATTTTTGAAGCTTTAGCTTATTTGGGTGCTAGTATCTTATGCTTGAGGAACTGGCTGAGTCCGCAAATCGTCAGTGGGCGAAATGTTTGGCTGTTAATTGGCTTAGGTATGCTTTCTTATTTCGTTGGGGGGATAATTTTCGGATATACCGAAATAGTTTTAAAAAATGAACCGGATGTGTCTGTAGGCGATATATTTTTTGTACTGACCTATCTATTACTTGGCGCAGGCATGATTTTAGCTGTGGCTTCCAGGCGAATCAATCTGGAAAAATGGCAATGGCTAATTGTGTTAGCAATTGCAGTGTTCGGTAGTTTGTTGGCATGGTGGATTTCTATGCAGCAGGGAACACCCTCAGAACTGCTAGTCGCTATTTTGAATTGGTTTTACGTAGTTAGCGATGTGGTTCTGTTAATTATTGCTACCACTCTGCTGTTAGCCTTCTGGGGAGGAAGAGTTTCCCAGTCTTGGCGAATGATTGCAGCCGCGGCCTTTTCGCTTTACATTGCAGATATGTGGTTTAAATACGCCCAAGGCCCTAACTATCAAAGTGGGGAAGTATTAGAAGTATTTTGGGTGTTTAGTGGAGTGTTATTTGGTATGGGCGCTGTCTTAGAATATGACGCATCATTAAGACGAACGCGGCGTACCACCGGACGTAAACGAGCTTAGTAAAGATTTTTGGTATCTACCGTGAGAAAACTAACAGACTCTGACAAGCAAGAAATTCTTAAGTTATATCGAGAGACTGCCGAAACAACATCAACTTTGGCAGAACGCTATGGTGTGAGTAACTCGACAATTAGTCGTCTGCTCAAAAGCACTTTGCCAGAGGATGAGTATGAATATTTAGTCTCTTTAAAACGGGCTGCGAGAACTCCTGAAGGCAGGGCGCAGGTGAGCTACGAGCAATTACCTCTGCTAACTCAACCGGAACCGGAGCCGGAGATAGAAGTTCCACCGATCGAGAGCCAACCCTTAGAAGTGGCAAAGGTTGAGCCATTACCACGTCGGGTAATTCATGTAGAGCAAGAACCGTACTCAGAGGAAACGGCAGAGTCGCTCGCCGCTAGTAGACGGGTGCGCCGTCGCCCCTCGGCGGCGGAAAAACCGAAGCTCAGAGTCACAGAGAAACTAGAAACTCCAGAGCAGAAGCCGCCGGAAATAGTGAGTATCTCCATTCCACCGTTAAAGGAGAAACATCCAGGAGCGGCTGTCATCGCGCAGATGCTAGGCGAAGATTTGCTAGACGAATCGGAGGATTTGGACGATTTAGATGATGATGATTTAGATGATGACGATTTTGAGGAAGAAGACTTTGATGACGATGACCTGGATGATGAAAGACCGTTAGTCACAAAAAGAAGACCAGGCGAAGCATCAGTTCAAGTTTTACCTCTGTCAATAGCCAATTTGCCAAAAACTTGCTATTTGGTAATTGACCGTTCTTCAGAATTAATTACCCGACCCCTGAAGGACTTTGGTGATTTGGGGCAAATTCCCAGCCTGGAAACTCAGCAAAGAACTCTACCGGTGTTTGATAACCATCGCGTCGCCAAGCGTTTTTCTACAAAGCGCGATCGCGTGATTAAAGTTCCTGATAGTAAAATGCTCCATAAGGCTCGGATTCATCTCCAAGCTAAGGGCATTACACGACTGTTGATTGATGGTCAGGTTTATTCTTTGTCTACGGTTTAAGAATATGGGGCATTGGGCATGGGGCATTGGGCATTGGGCATGGGGCATGGGGCATTGGGCATTGGTTATTCTCCTTGTGTTTCTAGTCCCCAGTACCCAGTCCCCTGTCCCCTGTCCCTTCAACTGTAAACAGCCCTTGTAAAACGCTCTGCTAAGTAAACAATGTCCTGTCTACGGGCAATTTGGTTCATCCATTTTTGGGGAATAGTTTCCACCCCGTAATAAATTCCCGCTAATCCACCAGTGACAGCAGCAGTAGTATCGGCATCTCCGCCTAAGTTGACAGCTTTCAGTACTGCTTCCGAATAAGACGAGCTATTTAATAAACACCACAGGGACGATTCCAAGGTATCAATTACATAGCCACCAGAATTAATCTCTTCCACTGGTATCTTGGCAATTTCACCACTGAAAATTCTGCGAAAATGCGGCTTCTCTAACAAAAATTCTCGGACAGAATATATTGTTTGGATATCTTGCAATGCTTGTAAATAAGCTGTTTGCGGGTCAGCACCTTCTAAGAGCGCCACTGCAATACTAATATAAATTCCACAAGCCATTTGCGATCGCGGATGAGCATGAGTAATCGCTGAAACATCATGCACTCGCGCCAGCAATTCGCCTAAAGTTAAGTTTCGGTGACAATAAGCCATTGGCAAGATTCTCATCAACGAACCATTGCCATTAGTATTTTCAACCTTTCCGCCCGCCTGATGGGGAACAACTCCCTGTTTCAGACGCATAATTGCTGTGTGGGTAGTTTGACCAATATCAAAGACATCGCCGCGAGGAGTCCAGTAAGCCTCCTTGTACCAGCGCCAGAAGGAATTAGCTATGGCATCCAACGAATACCCCCGACAAAGGCATTCCGCCAAGCAAAAGCTTAACGAACTATCATCTGACCAAGTTCCCGGTGGTTGATTCCATGTGCCATAACCCTGCATCGTTGTCACTGGAGATTTTACTCGTTCAGCACGGCTAGTAAACTCCACCGGCACACCCAACGCATCACCGACACATAAACCCATCAAACCAGACAACGTTTTTGTACCGGTTAGCATTATTCAATCTCCACGATAACTTGCTCAAAATTAACTTTATAGATTCCCTCTATAGCTTGTTGCAACAGATGCTACAGCGAATTTTTCATCATCTGTGAAAAGCTCGGCAACAAATTGTTAATTGAGTACTTTATTTTCACTATTCCGACATAGTTTTAGTTCCAAATATTGTGCCAGTTGTAAAAGCGTCTATTTTTGGAACAAAGAACCGAGATAAAAAGACATTGAATGTAATTATAACAGCTTATTTATGATTTCAAAGGATAGTTAGCCTACTAATTTTATGCATCAATAGCAACATCCATTTAATAGAATTATAGAAATATTTGGAACATTACTATACGATTTTCGACTATTAATATACAAGTAAAAAATACAAAATTTGCTAAAAAATATGAAACATTTGCTCAAGTCTTTCATCACAATTTCTACATTGTCTTCCTTATTAGTTGCTCCTTTTGTTCTATTAGATGGTCAAGCTTCTGCTGAAACCAAAAAGGGTACTGACCGCTAGTTATATTGGTGCTGGTGTTGCAGCTGGCGTTACAAGCGGCGGACAAGGCATCAATAATGCTGCTACATTTGGTGGTAATATTACAGGTCGCTTAAAATTAGGAACTACACCTTTTTCTGCACGCGGTAATGTTCTTTGGAGTGATAAAACAAGTGCTATTATCCCAGAACTTTCTGTGGATGTGCCTATTGCTAATAGAACTAATGCCTATTTAACTGGTGGTTATTCTTTTGTAGAAAAAGATGGCTCACCAACTCCTATAGGTAACAAAGATTCCGTAGTGGTAGGTGCTGGTGTTGAATCGGAAGTTGCTAACAATTTCCTCGTCTACACTAACGCTAAAGTAGGAATTGGTGCTTACCAAAATAGCGATGCTTCTGCTGTCACCATAAATGGTGGACTTGG
Organism: Nostoc sp.; assembly: GCF_036917435.1. Taxonomy (GTDB): domain Bacteria; phylum Cyanobacteriota; class Cyanobacteriia; order Cyanobacteriales; family Nostocaceae; genus Nostoc. Next base: position 59,429 of record NZ_JBALDM010000058.1, on the reverse strand, counting down.
CTATCGCTTCAAATAAAAAATTATTGAGTCCTCAGTCACTCTATACTTTATTTAAGTACTCAGGACTTAGCACTAAAAATTCACTACTTGCAAAAGCTGGTTTTGTTAAGTGTTACATCACTGACAAAGCCGGCTTTTGCCGTGGTAAAATTAGATCATTCCTCATTATTCCGGCCGGATTACCGGGGATAAAGTAGCCGAAAGGTGCTGATTCGGTGTCTACGTAATGCTTTATTGAGAATACTATACAAGTCTAATGGTTAAATCTGCTCCTTCCCCAATCGCTAGCCGTAAGCCTTCCAAAGTAGAAGGAATCAAGGAAAATAGTAATTTTTTGCGTGAACCTGTAGCAACTGAGATCCTTGAAGATACTACCCATTTTACCGAAAATGCGGTGCAGCTTTTGAAGTTTCACGGTTCTTATCAGCAGGATAACCGTGACAACCGCACCAAGGGACAGGAAAAAGATTACCAGTTTATGCTGAGGACAAAAAATCCTGGTGGTTTAGTACCGCCGCAGCTATATCTGGCTTTAGATAAAATCGCTGATGAGTATGGCAACCACACGTTACGAGCAACTACCCGTCAAGGTTTTCAACTGCACGGTATTTTAAAGAAGAATCTGAAAGCAGCAATTGCCACAATTGTCAACAATTTGGGTTCGACTTTGGGAGCTTGCGGTGACATCAACCGCAACGTGATGGCACCACCAGCCCCCTTTAAGAATCGCCCGGAGTATCAGTATGCTTGGGAGTATGCCCAGAATATTGCTGACTTGCTATCACCACAAAGCGGTGCTTATTACGAAATTTGGCTAGATGGGGAAAAGGCAATTAGTGCAGAAGAAGACCCAGAGGTGAAGGCGGCACGACAACGCAATGGCAATGGCACAATTGTTCATGACAACGAAGAACCGATTTATGGCACTCACTATATGCCTCGCAAGTTCAAAATTTGCGTGACGGTGCCAGAGGATAATTCGGTGGATTTGTATTCCCAAGACCTGACTTTGGTAGTAATTACCAATAAAAAGAAACAATTAGAAGGATTTAATATTTTTGCTGGTGGTGGCTTAGGACGGACACACGGGAAAGAAGAAACTTTCGCTAGGTTAGCAGACCCCATCGGTTATGTGGCGAAGGATGATGTTTACAATGTAGTGAAAGCGATTGTTGCTACCCAAAGAGATTATGGCGATCGCACCGATCGTCGTCACGCCAGATTAAAATATCTAATCAACGATTGGGGTGTAGATAAATTCCGCACCCAAGTTGAAGAATATTTCGGTAAACCCCTCGAAGCCTTCAAACCACTGCCAGACTTTAAATTTCACGACTTCCTCGGCTGGAATGAACAAGGTGATGGCAAACTATTTTTAGGAATTTCCATTGACAATGGTCGAGTCAAGGATGAAGGTTCGTTTCAACTGAAAACCGCCTTGCGGGAAATTGTCGAACAGTTCAACTTACCCATCCGCCTGACATCCAACCACAACCTGATTTTTTACGATATCGAACCAGATAGCAAGGAAGCGATTCAAGACATTCTCAGCCGTCATGGTGTTGGAGATGACCCCAGTAAAATCGAACCCTTAGTACGGTATGCAATGGCTTGTCCGGCTTTGCCCACTTGCGGTTTGGCAATTACAGAATCAGAACGGGCAATACCAGGTATTTTGGAGCGAATTCGCGCTCTCTTAGATAAATTAGGTTTACAAAAAGAACATTTTGTGGTAAGGATGACTGGATGCCCTAATGGTTGCGCTCGTCCCTACTTGGCAGAATTGGCTTTTGTCGGTAGCGCTCCAGAATCTTACCAATTATGGTTAGGGGGTTCGCCAAATCAGACTCGATTGGCACAACCTTACACAGAAAAACTGCACCATAATGATTTAGAAAGCTTCTTAGAGCCGATTTTTGTTTACTTTAAGAAATCTCGGAAATCTAAGGAAAGCTTCGGTGATTTTTGCGATCGCGTTGGTTTTGATGCCATCCGCGAATTTGCTAGCACCTACGAACCCCAAGCAGCCAATGGTGCAAATAAATCACGCCATCGGGTGAACTTGAAAGAAGAGGTTTATAGCAAGTTGAAGGAAGTGGCGCAAAGCGAAGGTAAGCCGATGACTCAGTTAGTGACTGAAGCGTTAGAGGCTTACTTCCAGAATCTTTCCTAAGCTGAATAAATAACTAAACCATGAATGGACACAGATAATTCCATCTGTGTCCATTTGAATCGGTCTTGCATAAGTCGTACTTCATATCGTACTTGAAGAACTTAATTTTTTAACGAACCGCAAAGGACGCAAAGCACACAAAGGAAGAAAGAGAAGAATAAATAGGTAATATTATGGCGGCATATTTCTAGAGCAGGGTAGTAGTTTATTAAGAAAAATGTCTCAACTGCAAAGAATTGCGATCGCACCCTCCCAATTTCAACAAGGGCAAATTTTACTTACAAAAGAACAGCAACACTATTTAGGGCGGGTGTTGCGCTTGCGTGAAGGCGATCGCTTTATTGCAATGGATGGTAAGGGAAAATGGTGGTTAGCGCAGCTAGCAGGAGAACAAGCTGAGGTTTTAGAGCCGCTTTTGGTGGAAACAGAATTACCTGTATCAATTACCTTGATGGTGGCGTTACCTAAAGGCAATGGATTTGATGAAGTGGTGCGGTGTTGCACAGAGTTGGGAGTAACTTATATTGCACCAGTATTGAGCGATCGCACTTTGCTTCATCCTAGTCCTCAAAAGCTCGAACGTTGGCGGCGCATCGCTGCGGAAGCCGCCGAACAATCAGAGCGCTCTTTTGTACCAACAATTTTAGAACCTGTCGCTTTTAATACTGGTTTGTCATTGGTCATTGGTCATTTATCATTTGCAAACAGCCAGCAATATATCTGTGAAGCGCGTGGTGAGTTTCCCCATTTAAAAGATTGCTTACAGCACAAAGGACAAGAAACGATTGTTATTGCTACTGGGCCAGAGGGAGGATGGACAACACAAGAAATTGAGAATGCGATCGCAGTTGGATTTCAACCTGTTTCCCTTGGTCGCCGCATCTTGAGAGCAGTTACAGCCCCAGTAGTAGCATTATCCTTAATTACCGCAAGTTGTGAAGTATAAATGATTTATAGCTCACGCAAATTTACTTTTGCGTGAGACATCACTCCAGCGTGTATTTATAAGTGATGATTGAGCAAGTTGCGATCGCTTTTGACCATAAAGACTATCAAACAGCTGCCAAATTACTCAAACAGCTGCTAGTAGAATCGCCAGACAATCCTTGGGTGCAGTTTTATCATGGTCGGTTGTATGAAGTATCTAGAAAATATCAGGATGCGGAAAAAGTTTATCGCCAACTGCTGCGAAATACAACAAATACCAAAATAGTGAGCCTAGCACGTCAAGGTTTGCAACGATTACAAGAAATTGAGCTTGAAGAAAGACAAAGAGCCATTTCCCAAGCAAAATCTGAACCGAATAACACCGAAATCGGCGTACTAGTTTTAGAGCCACTCAGTAATGAACTGAAAACAGAAGCATCTCGAAAATTCGCCGAGATTATGCAGCTAGATCCCTACACCGCAAGGCTATTACTGCCAAGTCGTGGCTGGAGGTTGTATCGTACTGGCCCAGTGGGAGAACTACAATTTTACGGCAAACAGTTACAGCAGGCTGGTATTCCTTGCTTTTGGGTAACAATAGCTCAAATTCAGGAAATTCAAGTTTATCAAGTCAAACATTTTCAAGAATCTACTCCACAAGCTACTGTTGTTTGCCGTAATGACACAAATCAACTTGGTTCTCTCACCTTTGACTGGTCAGAAGTCACAGCAAAAGTAGTGGGACTATTGCCAATTTTTGAACAAGTTGTAGATGTTGATGCCCGCCGGAAATTGGAATGGAAAACTCAAACACAAGACTATGCCCAGTTTTGTGATTTACACTTACCAGCTAGGCGTTGCATTCTCAGATTTGATGATAACGGCTATGAATTCCAGCAAGGATTAAAAATCATTCCCCAAGCTAGCCAAAATACAATCAGAATTAATTGGAATAGTTTATCAGGTTGGATTGATCAGCAACTACCTCAAGTCAAAATTTGGTCAGATTTCACGTCATTTGTAGATACAACATTAGATCAAACAGAAATGCTGAGTAATATCAAGTCTCATATTCATTTGTTTCGCAGGGAACCGACTAATTGGGACTCAGCTTTTCATTTATATAGTGGACTGGTGCTTGTTAAATAATTCGTATATAACTATAAAATGACCCGCTTTATCCATGACAAATTCGCCAAAGACTATCTAGAAGAATTACTAAAAGATTACGGAGAGGTCAAATCATCAGAGAAAGTCTCAGGAGAGATTAAAGAAATAGATGTTTTATTCACTCCTTCTAAACAGCAAAATTCTAATTTGCAAATACTGGGTTTACTAGGAAGAGTTGCTGAACATCCCGCAATACTGGAACCTTTCCGCAATCCTGCTTCTACTGATGAAATATGCGACTGTATTCTCAAATTATTAGAAATAAAGGCTCTCGTGCGACGAGAAGCTAAAGCAAATAAAACCAAAGTTCAAGACTCAGAAATTCCTAAATTGTGGGTTCTTACACCTACCGTATCTGAAACTAGATTGTCTAGCTTTGGAACTATTGAAAAAGCAGGTTGGTTATCAGGAGTACATTTTTTGCCAGATGCCTTGCGGACAGCAATTGTGGCGATACATCAACTACCGCAAACACCGGAGACTTTGTGGTTGAGGCTTTTGGGAAGGGGAAGTGTGCAGTCACAAGCGATTGTCGAGTTGCAAGCGTTACCATTAAATCATCCTTACCAGAAAGCAACACTCGAATTAGTTTACAACTTACGCGAAAACTTGAAAGTAAATCAACAATTAGAAGAAGATGATCGGGAGTTAATTATGCGACTAGAACCACTTTATCAAAGAGATAGAGAACAAGCTATACAGTCAGGAGAACGACGTTTGATTACACGTCAAATCAATCGCCAGATTGGTGAAATTAATTCATCATTAATCGAGAGAATTAAAGGATTATCTATTGAACAATTAGAGAATCTAGGAGAAGCATTACTAGACTTTTCTAGTGTCGCCGATTTAGAAACTTGGTTAAATCAACAATAAAACCTATGAATATAGTAAGTTCTAAAAACCAACAGTTAGGGGGTTTGTACGTCCAATCCCCTGAAGGAGAACAGCTAGTTTTTCCGCTCAAGCATACGGAAGTTTTAGCAAAAATCGCAGGTAACTTGTCACGAGTTGAGGTGATTCAAAGCTTTGAGAATCAATTTACACAGCCTTTAGAAGCAATATATGTCTTTCCGTTACCCGATGAGGCTGCGGTGGATGACATGGAAATCAAAATAGGCGATCGCATCATCAAAGGTAATATTAAAAAACGTGAAGAAGCTGTAGCCATCTACGAAAAGGCAAAACAAGAAGGCCGCACTGCTGGACTTCTTGAACAAGAACGAGACAACATCTTTACCCAATCTCTCGCTAACATCAAACCTGGCGAACAAATTGATGTCACAATTCGTTACACCGAAAGTTTAAAATTTGAGGCGGGAAACTACGAATTTGTTTTTCCGATGGTGGTGGGGCCAAGGTATATTCCTGGAACAACCATAGATGGTAGCGGTGACACAGATCGAGTTCCTGATGCTTCCCGCATTACATCCCCTCTAGTCCCAGAAGGAATGCGAACCCGTCACAATATTAATGTCACAGTCGAAATTGATGCAGGTTTAGCAATTTCTGAAGTACGTTCTCCTTCCCATCAATTAAAAATTGAACACTCAGGTGAAATTGTGCGGATTCAATTAGCCGGAGAAGATACAATTCCCAACAAAGATTTAATTCTCCGCTATCAAGTTTCTGGACAAGAAACTCAATCCACAGTATTAACCCAAGCTGACGATCGCGGCGGACACTTTGCAATATATCTGATTCCAGCTTTAGAATATTCTCCTGATGAAATTGTCGCCAAAGATGTCGTATTTTTGGTGGATACTTCCGGTTCCCAATCTGGCGATCCGTTATGGAAGTGTCAGGAATTGATGCGGCGATTTATTAATGGGTTGAATCCCAACGATACTTTTACAATTATCGATTTTTCCGATACAGTCAGGCAGTTATCGCCAAAACCTCTACCGAATACAGCAGAAAATCGTGCCAAAGCGATCGCTTACATTAACAATTTACAAGCTGATAGCAGCACAGAAATGCTCAGTGGCATTCGTACAGCCATAAATTTCCCCACACCAGCCGGAAGATTACGCAGTGTTGTACTTCTCACTGATGGCTACATCGGCAACGAAAATGAAATTTTGGCAGAGGTACAACAGCATCTACAACCAGGAAATCGCCTTTATAGTTTTGGTGTTGGTAGTTCAGTTAACCGTTTTTTACTGAATCGTATCGCCGAAATTGGCCGGGGAATATCCCAAATTATTCGTCATGATGAACCCACAGAAGAAGTTGCCGAAAAGTTTTACAGGCAAATTAACAACCCCGTACTCACAAATATTCAAATCTCTTGGCAAGGTGACACAGAATCGCCTGTCATTTACCCAGCAATAGCGCCTGATTTATTCAGCGAACAACCATTAGTTTTGTTTGGTCGCAAACAAGATAGAGTCGGCGGTAATCTGCAAATTTCCGGCATTGCTGCGGGCGGTAAGCACTATGAAAAAACATTTAACCTCAAATTTGAAGAAACAGGAAATATTGCTGTAGCGCAGTTATGGGGGCGTGCTTGCATCAAAGATTTGATGAATCAAATGGTAAGTTTTGAAACTAAAGCTGGTGTAGAAGCGGTTACAGAAACAGCCTTAACTTATCAACTGCTTTCTCAATACACCGCTTTTGTGGCTGTCAGCGATGACGTGCGGGTTGAACCAGGAAGCGAATATATATCTATGCAAGTACCAGTGGAAATGCCGGAAGCCGTTAGTTATCAAGGAGTATTTGGCAGTCCTCCGGCTGGTGGTTTTGCGCCTAAGATATCACTCTCAATGCCATCAGCTTCAGCAGAAGCTCCAGATTTTCTCCGCAAAAGGCGATCGCCACCATCTCCAGTAGCCAAAGAAGTCGAGGTCTGTTTTAGCCTTAATAGCTTTGATTCCGATGAGATGGAACAAGATGAAATATCAGACGCAGCCATTAACCATCAGTTAGAGGTCATCAGCGTTATAGGCTTGGATGAAATAGGAATTGCTGACCTAACCCAACACTTACAACAACTAAACCTGCCTTCCGGCTTCAGTGGTGAAATCGTCTTTGAGTTCACCGTCAACAAAGGTCGAGTCGGACAAGTACTTTTGGATGAAAAAGCCTCAACCGTAAAAGATGCAGTTGTAGTGGAGAAAATTAAGCGATCGCTCCTACTTTGGAGAGTTCCTCCATCTACAACTGCCAAAGTCATCTTAACTTTGCGGATTCACATTTAACTTTTAGAAACGGGAAATTCCCGTTTCTATCTATCAATTGTTAGGTGTTTTAACCTGAAGTGCCATATCTAGGTAAGCACTCATATTCGCACCTGGACGGCGACGGCCATTTGAGCTAGTAACCGAAGGAGAGAGATATTTAGGTGCAAAGGTAGTTTCTTTTGGCTCCTCTTTAAGGACTTTGGCTGCTGCGGCTTTTTCCTTTTTGCCAGGTTCAACTTTAAGACCCTCAGCAGTCTGGACTAGCCTAACATCAGCTGGTTTGGGATTTTTAGCTGATTTTTCCTTACCATTCTGTGCGGCGGTTTTGGTTCCGTTCAATGAATCTGGCTTGGATTGAGTTGGTGCTTCTGATGCAATTGCTGTCGTTAATTTCTTAGCATTCGATGTAACTGTCTCTGCTACTTTCTTCGCGTTCGATGCTACTTCTTTAGCAACATCTTTGGCTTCGTCCAATTCTAAGAAGTAGCCGTTGCTTTTTTTCTTCCCTGGTAACAGCCCAGTTATAAAACCGAGAATACCTGAAAATAACTTTTTGATAAAATCCATTACTAATTACTCCTGCCTGTTATATTTTGGAACTCGACCGTAATTGTTAAAAATTACGAAAAAATGTAACATTTTCTGATTTGCGTCACCTTGTTCGAGTGACAACCCTTATAGGTTTGTGCTTAATCAACATTGTAGTAAAACTATAGGGCAAATGTTCTTTATGCAAGCACTTGCGACCTTTATACACCGAGAACTAATTATTAAATTTTACTGTAGCTAAGAGCAAGATTCTGAAAGCAAGCTTTATAAAAATTAACACTTCTTCGTTTAAAAATTATTGATTAGAGAAAAGCAAGCGGTTTACTTTTAACCAGTGGGAGGAGTGTCATAGACTTTTGGCAGATACCAACAGTACTCAGTTACATTTTGTACAGACTTAATTCAGCCAATATTTTAGCAATGAATACTGAAAATCAGCAAAGGAATGCCGTGTTATTGGTACATGGTATTGATGATACGGGGTTAGTTTTCCATAAGATGGCAGGGTACTTAAGATTACAGGATTGGTCTGTATATTCCCTGGATTTGGTTCCTAATAATGGTGATGTGGGTCTTGATGAATTGGCAAAACAGGTAGCCGATTATATTACATCCACCTTTGTACCAGAACAACACTTAGATATAGTAGGCTTCAGTATGGGGGGAATTGTCAGCCGTTACTATATCCAGCGACTGGGAGGAATTAACCGCGTACAGAGGTTTATCACTATTTCTTCACCCCATTATGGAACTGTGGTTGCTTATGGTTCCCAGCGTCCTGGTTGCATACAAATGCGCCCCGACAGCATTTTTCTCAAAGATTTAAATTCGGATGCAGCAATATTAGAGCAAGTAGATTTTACATCTATCTGGACACCTTATGATTTGATGATTGTCCCAGCCAATAGTTCACAAATGCCTGTAGGTATCGAAGTAATAATACCCGTCGCCTTACACCCCTGGATGCTAACAGACTCCAGGAGTTTAGCAGCAGTAAAAGCAGCTTTAACAAACCCTATCAAGCTACCCTTCTTTAAAAAAGCATCCAGTTAGTAGCCAGAATACTTACCACGCTAGCTTTATTCATCTTTAAATTACGAATTACGTTAGCAAGTCAGACACTCCTATGTCACTAACGCTACGCTATCAAGCGTCATTCCCAATTCCCAATTACTTAAGTTCTATCCCCAATTTGCGTATGTTCGTAACTCCCAAAAATCGCCTCTGGGTGACGATAATACTTGAACTCCATAAGGTTATAAAATGGATCTTCTAAAAAGAAAGTGCGATGCTCAAGAGGAGAACCAACAAAGCGATTTTTGGTTTCTTCATGAAAAAGTAGCTGTTGTTGTTGTACCCTTTCTAGTAATTCTTGCCAGTCACGCTCTTGGGTAAAAATTAGCCCAAAGTGTCTGGGATAGATACCCTTTTGCGGTATCAAGGGTTCTTTTGTGACGTGGGCTACTAGTTGATGACCATAGAGATTGAGAATCAGCGCATGATGGTTTTCACGACCAGGAATGCAGCCCAAGCCATCAACGTAATATGCTTTTGTTTGGGTAATGTCAGTTACAGGGAAAGCAAGATGGAATAAAGTTTGGCTCATAGCTTGTGGAAAAAATATTAGTTGTTGATGCTGTCTACAATTAATTCTGTTAAGTTTTGATTGTGGTCAACTTGAACACAGTTTTAATTGACAATAATTTATATCCTTTACCTTTATAACTAAAACTAGGGACTGAGTAACACTTCAGCCACTGCACCTTGTAGCTGAGGACTTCGCCCTACATTTAGATAATTTACACTCAATTTTTCAGGTGACTCCCTTCTCTTGTGCAGCTATACTAATTTATGTTTGTATGGGCACATACTCAGAAACGTAGATTTAATAGTTTACAACTTTATTATGGATGCTATGTTGGCAACTTAACGCACCATCCATAATGAAATGCTTTGGATCTCTTAGTCGAAGAGTCTAGCCAACTAAACAAAAGTTTTGCATTTTCATTTTGTTTAATCCACGTTATTGAGTCAATATTGCATTGTATATGTAAGACGTTGTTTGTAATTCTATACTCAGCTTTGAGGGTGATGCAGATGCAATTTAGTTAAAAATACAAACATATTACTTTAGCTGAAGAAGTTTCAGAAATTAAGCACTAAGCATGACAAATTCGTTATTCTGTTGATGTTCAGACAAAATTACTCATAATTAATTGCTGATGTCATCTTTAATTGATTCTGTTAATCCCTGGTTGCTGGCAGTAGTATTAAACACAATTCTATTGGGTTTAGCTTGGATTGCTCCGAAAAAGCTGCTTACCCCTGCGGGATCGTTTCATGCCTGGTTTCTAGCCATCCTAATTTGGGTAACTTTAGGCTGGCAAGGATATGTAGTAGTAATGTTCTATTTCCTGGTTGGTTCTGGCGTTACCCGCATTGGGATGGCGCAGAAAGAAGCTGAAGGAATTGCCGAAAAACGTTCTGGGGCAAGGGGGCCAGAGAATGTTTGGGGTTCCGCTTTGACAGGGGCCTTGTGTGCCTTGGGAGTAGGGATAATAAATTCAGGATTTCTTGTACTTAGTCCCCAATCCCTAGTCCCCAATCCCCAGTCTCTATTATTGCTTGGCTATGTGGCGAGTTTCAGTACCAAACTGGCTGATACCACTGCTAGCGAAGTTGGTAAAGCTTATGGTAAAAGCACTTTTCTCATTACCACACTCAAACCAGTACCTCGCGGTACAGAAGGAGCGATAAGCTTAGAGGGAACTTTAGCCGGGATTGTGGCTTCTGTTGCGATCGCATTTGTTGGTTGGGCAGTTGGTTTAATCGATTTATTAGGAGTCGCTTGGTGTGTGCTGGCAGCATTCATTGCCACTAACGTAGAAAGTGTAATTGGCGCAACACTGCAATCTAAGTATAATTGGCTGACCAATGAAGTAGTAAATATTTTTAATACATTAATCGGTGCGATCGCATCTGTGCTACTTTCCTGGACATGGGTAAATATCATTAAGTAGGTTGGGAATTGGGCATTGGGCATTGGGCATTGGGCAAAACAAAACAGTTCCTCTTTTTTATTAGCGGTAGCGGGGCAGTAGTAGAAAAGAAGCAAAAGCAATCTGCTTGACTACTACACCAGCATCTGATATTTAAAATCCTGTTTTGCCCCCGCTAGACTGTAAACATAATCATGGGAAATTATTGTATATTTACTAGCTATATAAATTTTTGACCATTTGGATGTAATTAGTTCATCAAATCTTTATCATTTTTGACAATTAATGACCAAATAATTTCTATGTGATTTAATTTAAAAGTCCTATAAGCGTTTAACCATTTTCACATAATTAATTCATGGAATCTTTATCATTTTTGACAATTAATGACCAAATAATTTCTATTGAGGAAGCTGTAAAGTACCTGCAAGCCTCTGGAAAATTGGGGCAGTTCATTGGGGATATTCTCCGTCAGCACGTAATTGAGTCAGAAATCCGAACACGAGACGATATTGAAATTGGTACAGCAATAACCGAACAGGCCATTATTGACTTTAGACTAAAAAATCAACTTACTGACCCCCAAAGTTTTCAAGAATGGTTAAAGACCAATAACACAGATTACGCTACCTTTCACACATCGGTGACTTTTGGGTACAAGTTAGAAAAGCTGAAAGCCGTAGTGACACAAGCAAAAATCCAAGAATATTTTATTGAACGTAAAATCTTTTTGGATCGTGTAGTACTTTCTCGGATAGTTGTTGATAATCGAGAATTGGCAGACGAATTACAAACCCAAATTGAAGAAGGAGGTAGTTTTGAGCAACTAGCTAAAGAGTATTCACTTTCAGATGACCGAATTGTGAACGGCATGATGGGAATAGTCAGCCGAGGAAATATGCCGGATATATTACGGGCAGCTATTGATGTGGCGAGTCCTGGACAATTAATAGGACCAATAGAAATCGTTGGCAAAGACTCTCCCCAAGGAGAAGGACCTTATGGTTTGTTTCGAGTAGAACAATTTCTGCCAGCGTCTTTAGAAGATACTCAACTAAATCTTGCATTACAAAATGAGTTATTTGAAAAATGGCTAGCAGAGAAAATTCAAAAACTGACAGTCAAATTACAAGTGAGTTAAATATTCTGGATAATGAATCTTTACGGTTAAAAGTTCTAGCTTCTTTGCCTTGGAGTCAGCCACCACTATGCTGGCTAACTCCCGAACAAAAATCCCAATTAGAAAATGAGTGCGAAACCCGTCATTATCGTCTGGGAGAAAAAATTTGGTCAAACGATGTTGGGCGTTACCAATACTTAATTGTGGCTGGAAAAGTTCGCTTACGCGAAGAGGGCATTGGTAAACCTTTAGCCGCCCTAGATGTGGGGGATTGGTTTGGTGATTTACAAAAGCTGTCTGCGGAATTTAAAGCTGTAGCTGCTAGCAAAGAAGTAGTAGTAGTATATTGGGATTCAGCCCTGTGGACAGAATTTTCTAACCCACAAATTCAAGAATTTTGGCAAGTATTTCCAGTGGGTATAGAGGGAGAAAGGGAGGCATTTTCCTTCTCTTCCACTCCTTCACTATCGGCAGCCTCAGAGGGGACTTCCAGCCCTCACAGCATTCAACCGCAAAGAAAACTCCCAGCCGCCAATTTAATCGTCTCAAACTATCCGTTTGTTGCTAGCTGGAACACTGCTGCTGCTTGTTTAACAATGGTGGCGCAACAACTAGAAAATTCTGTGCAACTGGAATGGGTGCAGCGTCAACTCAGAGGACAACATCCAAAACAAGTTGTAGAAGCAGGAGAAAAGCTAGGGTTAGTATTGCGGCGCTTACAAGTGAGTTGGGGAGAGTTGCGACAGTTATCATTTCCAGCTTTACTGTTGTGGAATTCTGACTCACCCCAGAGTCCATCTTGGGTAGTAGCTTATGGAGTTAAAGGCGATCGCTTAATTATCGCTAACCCTCTAAACCCCGATCGCATTTGTGAAAGCTTACCGCAGTCGATAGTTGAGGCATCTTGGGATGGGCGATTGTGGCAAGTAGAACTCATATCCCGGCAAGAAAAGTTTAACCTCAGTTGGTTCACTCCAGCAGTTTGGAAGTATAAGAAATTGCTAACAGAGGTATTATTAGCATCTTTTACCTTACAGCTTTTGGGGTTAACAACACCGCTAATTACCCAAGTCGTCATTGATAAAGTGATGGTGCAAGGGAGTTTGCCGACTCTTGATGTGATGGCGATCGCACTTTTATGCGTAGCCATATTTGAATCCATACTTGGCATCCTGCGCCTATTCATCTTTACCCATACAGCCCGTCGTCTGGATTTAAGTTTATCAGCACAGCTATTTCGCCACTTAATGCGGCTGCCTTTGGCTTATTTTGAGTCGCGGCGCGTCGGCGACACAGTAGCACGAGTTCAAGAACTCGAACAAATTCGTCAGTTTCTCACAGGTACAGCATTAACTGTGATTCTAGATAGCATCTTTGCTGTGGTGTATCTAGCATTGATGTTTTACTATAACGTCCCACTCACCTTTGTAGCTTTAGCAGTATTGCCACTGTTTGCGACTTTGACGATAGTTGCAACACCAATTTTGCGTAACTGGCTCAACGAAACCTTTAACCGGAGTGCTGATAGTCAATCGTTTCTAGTAGAGACAATCACCGCGATTCATTCAGTTAAAGCCCATGCAGCAGAACCAGTCGCCCGCGATCGCTGGGAAGGCTTATTTGCTCGCTTCATCCGCACAGGTTTTAAAGCCTCTACTACCTCCAATATCAGCAGCAATATCGGTGACTTCCTCACCAATTTTTCCACCATGCTGATTCTCTGGTTTGGAGCCAAATTAGTCATCGAACAAAAGCTCACAATTGGACAGCTAATTGCCTTTCAAATGCTATCTGGTAGAGTCACAGGCCCACTTTTGCGCTTAGTACAGTTATGGCAAACCCTCCAACAAGTGCTACTTTCTGTAGATCGCATTGGTGATATTCTCAACGTCTCCCCAGAAGCTGAACTAGGAACCGGTCTAGTTTTACCACCCCTAAAAGGACAAGTCACCTTCGAGCAAGTATTTTTCCGCTACCGCCCGAACTTTGAAGCAATTCTGCGCGGAATCTCTTTTAATGTCGAACCAGGGCAATTTGTTGGCATTGTCGGACGTAGCGGTTCTGGTAAAAGTACCCTATCTAAGCTATTGCAACGCCTCTACCAAATTGAATCAGGACGCATCCTTATTGATGGTTTTGATATTAAAAGTGCCGATTTAGCCTCACTGCGGCAACAAGTTAGTGTAGTTCTCCAAGAAGACTTTTTATTCAACGGTTCCATTTTGGAAAATATCACTCTCGGTACTCCTGACATTACCTCAGAGCAAGTGGTAGAAGCGGCAAGACTGGCAGTAGCACACGACTTCATCAGTCAATTACCTTACGGTTACGAAACCAATGTAGGTGAACGCGGTACCGCTTTATCTGGTGGACAAAGACAACGTATTGCCCTAGCAAGATTATTTCTTTCCCAAGCACCAATTTTAGTTTTAGATGAAGCTACCAGCGCTTTGGATAGTGAAACTGAACAACAAGTACTACAAAATCTGCAAAAAGTTTCCGCTAACCGTACCGTGTTTCTTATTGCTCACCGCTTTGCCCCTCTCAAACGTGCAGATTTGATTTTAGTATTAGAGCAAGGCGTAATTGCCGAACGTGGTACTCACTCAGAGTTGTTGCAACAAAAGGGTTTGTATTGGTCACTATATCAACGGCAGCAAACAAACATTTAATAAGATTAGTACTGTTTTCAGAAGTAAAATAGAATTCCTGTAGGAGGCAGAATGAGCAGCAAACGCCACTCATTCTGCCGTTTATTTTATAATTAATCGTATTCTAAATATGTAATATAAAATCCGTTTATATCAGAATCATTGCTCTTTCTTATCACTCTGTGCCCTCATACCATTTCTTTGTGAGGCTGCGCCAAATTTTCTTGGCTTCTTATTTCTTTCTTTGTGTGCTTTGCGTTCTTTGCGGTTCCTTCCTCATATAGTTTGGCGCATCTTCATACAGAATTGGCATCAGTGTCTCTGCGGTTTTTCTTAATCATTCGGATGATACCTAATTTGATAGAAAAATCGGTGTAGCTCTGCACCAAAAGCATAATTATCATTCTATTTTTTTGGTAATATAATTAGCATTTTATTCTGAAATTTCATAGTAATTATTAACAATACAGCTTAATTTACACATTAAAGTTTTTGCTTGACAAAAACTTTAACAATTTTGGCTGTTAAAAAACATTGCTAATTTTGAGAAAAAATACTTATGCTCAATGATAATAACAATTTGCTTTCTACTAATAAAGGGTTGAATATCACTCCAACTTCTTCATCAGATACATTTAATACTAAGGATAACTCCAGCCTGAACTTAAGCGGACATAGTAGCTACAAGTCAGCCGATTCTGATGTGCAGTTGCTAAATAATGATGACTCCAAAAACAGCAGTAATGCTACTACTAATACTTTTAGCACAGAGAGTTATAACTCCACCAATGGCTATGGCCTAATTAATGCAGCAGCAGCAGTGGCTAAAGCTACTAATCAGAATACCTTTGCTGATGTTGCCAATCTTGGTGGCAATAATTGGGGAGCAGACCTTGTTAAAGCACCAGAAGTCTGGGCACACGGATACACAGGTAAAGGCGTTGTTGTTGCTGTTGTAGATACTGGGGTTGACTACAACCACGAAGATTTAAAAAATAATATCTGGACAAATACCAAGGAAATTCCAGGCAACGGTATAGATGATGATGGTAATGGCTATGTTGATGATACTTACGGCTGGAACTTTGCGGATAAAAATAACAACACCCTAGATAACAACGGTCATGGTACTCATGTTTCCGGCACGATCGCAGGAGAAAATAATAACTACGGTGTCACTGGTATTGCATACAATGCCAAAATTATGCCTGTCAAAGTTTTAGATGACTCTGGCTCTGGTTCCTATAGTTCCATAGCTAAAGGTATTCGCTACGCTGCGGATAACGGAGCTAATGTGATTAATCTCAGTTTAGGTGGCGGCTCTAACAATAATACTCTAGAGTCAGCGATTAACTATGCCAGCAGCAAAGGAGTAATTGTTGTCATGGCAGCAGGTAATGATGGTGACTCATCACCAGACTATCCCGCCCGCTATGCATCAAAGTCGGGAATTGCTGTTGGAGCAGTAGACAAAAATAATAAAATGGCCGACTTCTCTAACCGCTCTGGAACCGATGAAATCGCTTATGTCACTGCTCCAGGAGTCAAGGTCTATTCATCAGTTCCAAATAATGAATATGCCACTTATAGCGGCACTTCTATGGCTGCTCCCCACGTTGCCGGTGTAGTTGCCCTAATGCTTAGTGCTAACCACAATTTGACTGATGCCCAAGTCCGTCAGATTGTCACAGAAACCGCAGGAAATAGTACACAAAGTACAAACTCTAGTTTAAATGTTTCTAATGTCAGTTCTGTGGCGAGTCAGGTTATTTCTACAACAAGCTACGCAGA
Organism: Nostoc sp.; assembly: GCF_036917435.1. Lineage (GTDB taxonomy): Bacteria > Cyanobacteriota > Cyanobacteriia > Cyanobacteriales > Nostocaceae > Nostoc. The sequence goes on along the minus strand of NZ_JBALDM010000058.1, from coordinate 42,864 downwards.
CACAGCAAATAAATCACAAAGTACAAACTCTAGTTTAAAGATTTCTAATGTCAGTTCTCTAGCGAGTCAGGTGACATCTAACGATAATGTGCTACACATCTATGGACAGACGCAAAATTATCTAACATCACAGACAAGTTCTAGTTTAAATAATTCTGATGTCGTTTCTCTAATAGGTAAGGCAATCACAGAAACGGCAAAATATCTCACACCAGAAACTACTACTAGTTTAAATAATTCTGATGTTGTTTCTCTAATAAGTAAGGCAATTACAGAAACGGCAAAATATCTCACACCAGAAACTACCACTAGTTTAAATAATTCTGATGTCGTTTCTCTAATAGGTAAGGCAATTACAGAAACGACAAAATATCTCACACCAGAAACTACCACTAGTTTAAATAATTCTGATCCTCTAATAGGTGGGGCAATCACAGAAATGGCAAAATATTTGACACCATCTGAGGGAAATAATGGATTAGCCAATCTAGAATTATGGTCGCAATCCCAAAACTATGAAAACATCATGAGCATTATCAATCTGGATAGCAATAATGAAGATGGAAATAATATTGATTATGGCAGCCTATTAAAGGGATTTCAAAAACAAATTGAGCAGTATAGAAAATACTTTGGTCTTGGTTGAAAATTATAGCGTTTCTTAATTACATCAGATACTTCATAGCCTCCTCCTCGCTTGCCGGGAGGGGGGTGGGGGTGGGTAACTTGAGTACCTCACTCAACTGAGAACCGCTATATAACGATTTTTAGTAGGTTAACATATCTGTATTAACCTACCAATCTATTGGTATCAACTTTAAACTAAAATAGCTATCAAAATAAGATAGGCTACAAACTTACCTAACCGAAAATGCCTCGTTGAAGCGCCGTGTCACAGGCTCAGTAATGAATGTCAAAATTGACTTTTTACGAGTGACAATTTCACCTGTAGCAGACATACCCGGTGTAAATTCTACCTCTTGACCACGCACATTAACTGAATGTTTATTTAGCTTAATTCTTGTAGGGAAAACTAAACCCAATTCTTTATCAACAATTGCATTCGGACTGACTTGCATGACTTCGCCATCCACAATCCCAAATTCTTGGAAGGGGAAAGTCGCCATTTTCACTTTTGCTTTCATTCCTTGACGAATAAACCCAATATCGCGGTTGAGAACTTTCACCTCTAGAAGCATTTCTTCGCCTTCTGGCAAAATTGATACCAATTCTTCACCGGATTGGACTGGGCCTTTAGTAGCTTTGACTCTGTAAATCGTACCAGCAACGGGAGCCTCAATAGTTGCCAAAGATTGCTGCTTCCTCGCCTGCTCTAATTGACCTAGAGCAGTTGTCAGTTCTTCTTTACGCTTGTTAAACTGCGTTAAAATTTCACTTTGGCGTTCTGATGATATGCGCTGGGACTGACTGCGGGCAGCCTTGTAAGCTTGTTCTGCTTGGCGAATTTCTTGGGCTTGGGCAGCAATATCTTTTTCTAATGACGTGGCTTTATCTTGAGCTTCTGTTATTCTATTCTGGGCGTTAGTCACTTCATCTTGCGCTCTGGTAATTTCTGTCTTTGCACGAGTTAATTTTTCTTGAGCATCCAAGTAATCAACACGAGGTACAGCACCAGGAGTAATTAGGGTGCGTAAGCTTTTTTCCCTTTCTTCTGCGAGAGCCAAATTGCTTTCAATTTTAATTCGGATGCTATCTGCGTTGACAAGGTTGGTTTGAGCATTCGCAAAGCTGCTTCTAGCATTAACTAAGTTGTCTTGCAACCGAGTCAAGCGAACCTTGGCTTGATTGATAAGTGCGATTTGGCGATTTGCTTCTGCTTCCGCCCCTGCTTGACGCGCTTGATAGTCTTGTAGGCGTGAGGTTAAAAGTTCATCTTGTAGTTTTGTCCCAGTAGTTTTACCGCCAACACGTTCTGCATCCAAACGTTGTAAATCGTCTTGAATCAATTTAGTAGATTTGGCTAGGCGGGAAACGTCGCTTTTTTGCAAGTCTGGATCTTTTTGAATCAGAATTTGACCCTTAGTAACGCGATCGCCTTCTTGTACTTTAACAGCGACAATTGACCCCCCACCCAAAGATGTCACCGGTCTTACCTGGGTGGAAGCAATTAATTCCCCTGGCGCTGTTGCTACTTCATCGATTTGCGAGAAATACGCCCAAGCGATCGCCCCAAATACAATCAAGCTCATTGTTCCCGCTAATAATCTCGTATACAGGGGTGGCAATTCCTGTACCGCTTTCCCCAATTCATAAGTGAGTTTTTCTTCTGGTTGGGCGAATCGCTCTTTTGTCTGACGTGCTTGAGCAGCATTTACCATATATTTTTGTCCTTTGTTATTTGTCATTTGTTATAGCGGTTCTCGGTTGAGTGAAATACACCCGTAGGGGCACAGCAGTGCTGTGCCCTTACACTTAGCGATTAATGTTGTACTGTATCTGAATGGGAACCGCTATATTTGTTAACTAAGTTGGTCAAATTAAATATAAAACCTCACCCTACCTCCGGCTTCCCTCTCCTTAGTAAAGAGAGGGATTGAGGGTGAGGTTTAATCTTATATTTAATTACATCTACCTACTTATTTGTCCTTGGTTATTTACTAATGACCAATGACGTTTAATTCAAATTGCTAGATAGCGCCGCAAAAAGTTTTCTAATGTCTCCAATTGAAAGTTAAAAATCGCTTCTAAATTGGCAATTTCATCTTTTGTACAGAAAAATTCATTTGCTAGCAATGTGCGATAAGTTCCCAAAGCTTTTTGGATTTGGGGATTAAATAAACCCAATGCACTTTGTAATCCATCAATAAAAAATAGTGGTGAGTTAATTATTACTGGCTCTTTGGCGAAAATCCGACCAAAAATTCGGGGAATATCTTCTCGTAATAAAATCTCCGGGCCTCCCACTGGTAAAATCTGGTTACGAGCGCCTGCAACAGTCACAGAATCTACTACTATCCTTGCCAAATCATCGGTACTGACAATTGAGGTACGGTTTTTGCGATCGCCAACTAGCAGATATAATCCCGTTTCCCGAAATCTTTCTACCAGTGGCAGCAAGTTAGATGCTAATCCAGATGGGCGTAAAATTGTGTAATTCAAGCCACTAGCTGACAAATATCGCTCTACTGCTCGTTTAGCTTTGAACACAGGAGCATCTTCATATCCGCGATCGGCTCCCAATACGGAAATGAAGACAAAATGCTCTACGCCATTGACTTTTGCTTGGTCAATCAGTTCAATATTGGCGCTGTAATCTAAGGATAGAGCATCGCTATCAGAACCGTGGGCGCTGATAATATACTTCACACCCCGACTAGCTTTTTCAATATCTTTTTCCCGTAGCAAATCACCGATAAAGATTTCTGCACCCCGGTGTTCTAAATCGCTGTAGCGCGAGGTTAGGCGAACAAATGCCCGCACAGACTGTTCTTGCTGCCGTAAGAGTCGCACAACTCTGCGACCAATTCCTCCCGTTGCTCCAGTTACTAGAAACATATAAATACCTAAATTGAATAGTTACAGTGTTGATAGTTGTCAAAATGCTCTATATATATGTGTTTAAGACCCATTTATCAATACTTAAACAAAGATATCAGCATATTTTTATACTGTGTTACCATGCTCAAATATCCTCAAGCCAACTAAGCCAATAGGTCACACCCTATTTATCTTAATACCTCCAAAACGATCCCCCACATCCTTGTAGATGTGGGGGATAAGTTAAAGTCAGGGAATTTGAACCCTTTACGTTGCTGAGTTTGTTGTAGTGCTAAAGATAGATGCAACTTAACAATGGCGATCGGCTTAAAGTTTAATCTCTTTGTTAATAATCTGAATCTGAGTACCAGGATAGTAAAACTGGATAATTTTGGGACTTGACCAACCTAATTTTGCGAGATTTTGAGCGCCAGTTTGACTCAAGCCAACTCCATGTCCTAATCCACCACCAACAAAAGCGTATCCCCACAGTTCTGCTTTGCCTTTATTTAGAGGTTCTAGGTAAAAAAGCGTACTTGTAGGAGCAGCAAAGGCACTGCGAACTTCGTCTTTGTGGAGAATAAAGGTACTTTTATCAGTTTTAACGGCGAGTTCCAGGATGCGTCCACTCTCGCTTCGCTTCACCACTGCCATAGCCTGAATTGTCTTAAATTTGGCATGAGGACTGTTTTTCACCTGCAAAAATTTCTGCAAGTCCTTGATAATATCCTCCAAAGGGGTTTCTTTGTGCCAACGAAAGGCATCCCACTTACTCTCATTAAATCCTTGTTGGATATTAATAAATTTTTGGAAGTTCTTTTCATTTGCCAAACTTTGCTTAGACAAATCCCAAAAATTAGTTGCAGCATCTAGTACAGGCCGCAAATAGGGACGATCGTCGCCATTCCAGACATCACTGAAGGAAGCAGTAACGCCACCGGTAGTAGAAGAATACAGGGCATCTACTAGTTCGTTTTTATAAGTTACTACCTTACCCCTAGTGGAAGCGATCGCTTTGTCTGTTTTGGCAGCCGCTCCATTTAACCCATAATAAACTTGGCAGTGAGTATCAGCACACAACTGATAATTATCTGCGGCAAACCTGCGTAAATTTCTTAAAGCATAAGTCCGAGCGAGAATTGCTTGGGCTTCTAACGCCGCCGTTGGTGCATCTGTACCTATTTCGTAAGGCACAACCCCACGTAAATAAGTTTCTAAGGGTACTTGGTTAACTAGAGTGTATGTGCCGTAAGCATTTGGCTGTAAATTCAATTGCCCAGCATAAAGACGAGCATTCTCTGGTTTTTCGCTTTTATTCACCCGAATCAAGTTTTTATCAGTGCTGATTTCCAAATTATCTGGGCTATAGCGTTTACCATCTACCACCCAACTAACTTGCGGCACTTGTTTTAAAACTTTAGTATCAAGATATACTTTTTCTTTGGTAGAAGCTTGGATGTTTTGCAATAATAAACGGCGCAGTAAAGGAGTGCTATAAACATCTCGTTTAGCCCAAACTTGCCAGCGTTCTGGCTGGGCAATTTCCACTTCTATTCCCTGAGAACGCCATTTGTTAGCACTGTCTTCGGCAGTTTCAAAAGTGCGATATGTGCCTAAGACTACCATTTCTTCAACATCTGCCTGGGGTAAAGCTTGCATGACTGTTTCCAGCAATACGCGGTTCTTCGTCACCAGACTTTGCTGCTTGTTACCCGCTTTAAATTTTAGCTTTAAGCGATCGCCTTTTGTGGGTTCCAGTTGCAGTTTAGCTGTGGGTTCTGAGCCAAATCGCTGCACAATCCCAATTTTCAATTCCATGCCCTGGATATTGCTCTCAGGCCCTGATGCAGCAGTCAGTCCCAAGAGACAAAATGTTGTCAGCACAGTGCGGGAAAAACGCCAAAGCGAAAATTTCATGGATAGATAGCGGAGCGGTAGTGAGTAATCAAGCGTCTTCTGCCCTCTAATGCGGCGTTGGATCTGATTTTCCAATTGCTTTGCAGCACGGTCTTTTTGTCGCATGAGCGCTCCAATGATACCATTACCAGTTTTGCCCAAAATATACGTTGCAAAACAAAGTCATAACGACTATGATTTATTCAGGGACATAAAACAGAACTAGTTGGATAAACTCTTTATGGTTAGAGTTCAAGAAATTCCATTAAATCAGATAAAACGGCCATTGCCCCGTGCAAACGATCCAAATAAAGTGCAAGCTTTAATGGAATCGATTGCGGAAATTGGGCAGCAAGAACCTATTGATGTCCTAGAAGTAGATGGACAATATTATGGCTTTTCAGGTTGTCATCGGTATGAGGCTTGCCAGCGTTTAGGCAAAGAAACCGTTTTAGCCAGAGTCCGTAAAGCACCCCGCAGCGTTTTAAAGATGCACTTGGCATAGATAATGGGCATGGGGCATGGGGCATGGGGAATGGGGGATGGGGCATGGGGCATGGGGAATGGGGAATGAGGACTTAATTTATTTTCTTGCCAATGCCCAATGCCCAATTTCCAATTCCCAATGCCCAATTCCCAATTCCCAATTCCCAATTCCCAATTCCCAATTCCCAATGCCCAATTCCCAATGCCCAATTCCCAATTCCCAATTCCCCATTCCCAATTACATATAACTTAATTAGGAGAAAATTATGTCATCGAAAGTAACAGTAAAAAATGTAAATATCGGCATTGATGAAGCGAGTAGGGCTAAAATTGCTGAGGGTTTATCTCGTCTGTTGGCTGACACTTATACACTGTATCTGAAAACCCATAATTTCCACTGGAATGTCACGGGGCCGATGTTCCAAACCCTACATTTGATGTTTGAAACCCAGTATACAGAATTAGCTTTAGCCGTTGATTTAATCGCCGAGAGAATTAGAGCGCTTGGCTATCCTGCACCAGGAACCTACAGCGAATATGCCAAACTGAGTTCGATTCCAGAAACTCCCGGAGTTCCTAAAGCTGTGGAAATGATCGGCTTATTAGTGGAAGGGCAAGAAGCCGTAGTCAGAACTGCACGGTCTATTTTCCCTGTGACAGAGGAAGTTAACGACGAACCTACCGCCGATTTATTAACTCAACGGATGCAAGTACACGAAAAGACAGCTTGGATGTTGAGAAGCTTACTGGAAGAATAGGTAATAAACCTTTTTCTCTATCTAACTAGCTGATTGCAAAATTGTGATTAAAATCATGCAGCAATTGCATTAGTAAGGATTTGCCATAACTTCACAGATGCGATTCTAATATCAGAGAATAAAGATAGATACCCCTGGGCAACACCAGGGGCTTTTTATTGATTTCCTTGACAAAAATCTGATCTTATGAATTGGAAATTCCCATATCAAATTTAGATAACATCAAATTTACTCATGTTTTATTAGTGAGTAGATAGATTTTTATTATCACAGTCTGAATAGAGTAGTAAATACATAAATAAAACTTATCAGGATTAAGTAACTAAATTTCATTACTAATCGGGTTCAATTTCCAGTTACATAGTTTAATTTTTCTCGTAGTATCAGAATTGAAGGAAATATAAACTAGTGGCTAATTCTATAAAGCAGCCGCAACCTTTGCCTTAAGATAACTTATACTGCCGTTCACAAAAGAGAGGATTACTGAGATGCCAACTTATAAAGTTAGACTAATCAACAAGGAAGAAAATCTAGACACAACCATTGATGTTGAGGACGATACCTATATTCTAGACGCTGCTGAAGAGAAAGGTTTTGACCTGCCCTACTCTTGCCGCGCTGGTGCTTGCTCGACCTGTGCAGGTAAAATCGTATCAGGTACAGTCGATCAAGGCGATCAATCATTCTTAGATGACGATCAAATAGAAGCTGGATATGTACTTACCTGTGTTGCTTACCCAACTTCTGATGTCACAATCGAAACTCACAAAGAAGAAGAACTCTATTAAGAGCAAAACTAAATAGCCAAAAACCTATTCCATTGGTGACTTGTAGTTGGTTAACATCTGGATTGAGCGATCGCCGAACATCTCAATGCTGCAAGAGTGACATCTCCTACACTGAACCAAAACGGTTACAGTGTAGGCTTCCAGCAGACCGATAAATGGCATTGCCTACACTTCCCCCTCAGAATAAATTCTGCGGCTCATAGCAAAGGTCTTCTGAAAACTTAAATTCTGATTTTACCTGCATTTCTAGCCAAGGGATACCCTTAAACTTGGTTGCTTTAATAAATAGCCTCTAGCGCATTATCTTCTAATTTTTGTAACAAAACGGAAGGCACACTTGGATACTGTCGTCGTAACAGCGCGTAAAAGTATTTGTGTGCCTTATTTTTGTTAAATGTTTTGTTATCTATTGCCTAGCGCTCTTCTATGACTCTCACGAGATAAAAATACCTCAAAACTATTCAGAAGCTTTATTATTAGCTCTATTGGCACGTGCCTCAGCTGAAGCCATCACTTCATCCATATTCTCTAGCACTTCACCAGGAAAGTTTTCCAAAACTCTGGTAGAAAGAGCAACCCGCCCTTTACCCTCATCCAAATCAATAATTACAGCTTTAATTGGCTGACCAACTTGAAATACCTTTTCTAGAGATTCGATGAATTTTTGGCTTACCTGCTTAATATGAAGCAAAGCCCCCATACCATTTAAATCGACAAACACACCAAAAGGTTTGATGCCAGTAACTTTGCCTTCCACTAATTGACCTATTTCTAATAAGCTGAAGTTGCTAGAACGAGTTGCTAAACGCTGAGAAAGGATGAGCTTGTTGGTGTTGCGATTAATTTCCAAAAAGCCCACAGTCAGATTTTGACCTTTGAGTGCTTCTAAGTTATCACGCTCTGCCAAGTGCGATCGCGGAATAAACCCTCGCAAGGAGAGAATATCGACGGTGACACCACCTTTATTCACACCCATAACTCTTACTTGCACAGTCTGAGCATTTTCCTGCATTTCGGCCAATCGTTCCCAGATGTGCTGAATTTCCAACTGCTTGCGAGAAAGGGTGACTTGACCTTCTGCATCCTGATCTCGGATAATCAAAAACTGCATTTCCTCTTGCAATGGCAGCACCTCCGATAAATCGGTAACTGCTCTCAAAGAAGCCTCATCGCGCGGCAGAAAAGCTGACGACTTACCACCAATATCGACATAAGCTCCATCATGGTCAAGTTGGAACACCTTGCCATGTACAACCTGTCCCTTTTGAAACTGGTAGTCGTGTTTTTCTAGTGCCTTGGCAAAATCGTCCATTGTAAATGACGAATTGGCTGTTTGAGAAAGTTTCGATTCGGAATTCATGACTTTTGAAGATTAAATTTTTATTTGAGATGCCATTGAAGTTTAGATTGTCATCTGTCATTTGTCATTTGTCCTTTACAAATAACAAATGACCAATGACAAAAGACGAACTTGGATGCATGGTTTTTAGTTCAGTTGACTAAAAAGTTGTTTTACTTGCTCCCATGCATCGGCTGCCGCTTTAGGATTATAACTGGCACGAAGGTAACAGAAAAATCCGTGATCAGATCCATCGTAGCGAAACACACGATGAGGAATTTTATATTTTTCTAACTCTGTTTCAATTTCATCTACTTGTTGGGGTGGAATGCTAGCATCTTCTGTACCAAAAAAAGCATAGACAGTACCTGAAATTTCTCTGGTACGGGTGACGGTGGGAGCGCCGCTTCCTAGTGTGCGGGTTGCAATTCCAGCACCGTAGAAGGAAGCCGTAGCTTTAATATCTGGTAAGGTGGCTGCAAGATATGCGACATGACCGACAAAACAGAAGCCAATACAGCCAAAACTATCTTTTTTGACTTGGGGCAAATTTTTGAGGTAGTCAATTGCTAATTGAATATCGCTCAATAACTCTGATGCTTAAGTTTGCATAGCGTAACCCCTACCCGTTTCAATATCTTCGGGCGTGTATCCGGTTTCAAAACCAGGAGCAGTGCGTTGAAAAAGTGCAGGTGCGTAGGCGTAGCCCGTCGTAGACATCGCTACATACCCTAGTTTAGCAATCCGTTCTGTAACATCCCGAATGTGAACGTTGACACCAAAAATCTCTTGTAATACCACGATTCCTGGATAAGATCCAGGTTCTTTTGGTTCTGCAAGATTTGCAGACACTTGAATATTATCTTGCAAAAGATTAACCGTTGTGGTAATTATTGCTTGCTCTGTCATAATAATTTTTACCAGTGCTATGTGATGAATTGTGTGTTTCTTTGATATAACTATGCCAGTATGCCCAGGCTTTTCTAATTAAATTAACGATAGGGAGCGTATTAGAAATTTCTACCAGAAAAACTTCATCTGTAAACAAAATATTTGACATGTAGCAAATGCAGCTGGTCACTAAAGGAGCTGAGTTAAAACTGCTGAGTAGAAAAGCAATACTTAATACCCAAAACTCAGCACGGGCTAAATGCCTCGTTAACAACACTCAGCACTCATCAGCACTTAGTATTCAGGAGGTTTGGTGATGATTCAATTCCGTATTCAGCCAGACAGCGAAATTCCCGCATCAACCCAGCTGTTTAATCAAATCCGATTTGCGATCGCTTCTCGGCAATATCCCCCAGCTTACAAATTGCCAAGCACACGGGCGCTGGCAATGCAAACTGGATTACACCGTAATACCATTAGCAAAGTTTACCGTCAACTTGAGGAAGACGGATTTGTTGAAAGTATGGCTGGTTCAGGCATTTATGTTCGCGCCCAAGGTCATGAGGGCGGTAGTAGGCTGCAATCACCAATTCTCAAAAAAAATCCTGACGCATATCAAGTTGTCCAGAAAGCACTTGACGATTTGCTCTCTCAAGAATGTTCGCTCAATCAAGCCAGAGAGCTATTTTTAGCGGAGATTGACTGGCGCTTGCGTTGTAGTGCGCGGGTGCTGGTTGCAGTTCCATCTTATGACATGGGTGCTGGTGAGTTGATGGTCTATGAATTAGAGCGATCGCTAAAAATCCCAATCCAGTTGGTAGCAATGGAAGAATTAACAGCTGTGTTAGATAAAACTACCTCTGCGACAGTAGTCACAAGTCGGTATTTTATCAGTAACGTGGAAGCGATCGCAGCCCCGAAAGCTGCACGGGTCATTCCTCTGGATATCTACGACTACAGCAAAGAACTCAGCCTCTTGAAAACCTTACCAAAAGAAAATTGTGTAGGCATAGTTAGCCTCAGTTCCGGGATTGCACGAGCAGCAGAAATCATCCTTCACGGTCTGCGGGGAGATGAACTACTGGTGATGACTTCGCAACCAAAAGATGCTTATAAACTTCAGGCTATGGTTAAACGAGCAGAGGTAATCATTACTGATCAAGCCAGTTTTGCGGCAGTGCAAGCAGCTGTGCAAGCATCTGATGAAGATATTATTCGTCCACCGAAGCTGATTAAAGTTGAAAATTATATTGGCACTAACTCAATTAACTTGCTAAAACGAGAATTGGGTTTGACTTAATTCAAAGATATAGCGGTTCTCGGTTGAGTGATACACACCCGTAGGGGCACGGCACTGCCGTGCCCAGTCATCACACCTGGAGTTCTGGTATAGAAACCTGCAAAAACTCTTGCACCAGTTGCATGTAAGTTGGAGCATCTTCCAACATCGGGAAATGTGCTGTGTTGCGAATCATCACAAACTTAACTTTGTCACTCAGTGCAGCTGCTTTACGCCCCATCTCGGCTGGAATAATCTTGTCATACTCCCCCGCTACAAGCAGAGTCGGCACTGTCAACTTGGCAAACTCAAGGGGCATAACTTCAGATTGAGCCTTACTAACAGAAGTAAAAATTGTCCCTAAAGCTGCATCGTAATCTGCTTCGAGAAAATCTTGTAAAAAAGCTTGACGCTCAGAATGTGGTATTGAACTATATAAAAATCTTGCCATAAACATCCGGTCAACAAATGGAATTTTGCTTAACCATTTGGGACGGAATTTCACCACATAGCCACCGAATTTATGAAAAGCACTAAAAGATTTTTCGTCGTACTCAAAAATGCCGCTACAGGTTAAAATTCCTCGTTCCACTCGTTGGGGGTAGCGGTTAAAAAATAAAGTGGCAACAGAAGCGCCCATCGAATGAGCATTAATATAGACACGTTGAAGATGCAACCCATCTAACAAAGCTGCCAAATCATCAGCATATTCTTCTAATTTATAAGTTAACTCTTTGATTGCCTCTGATTCTTCCTGTGGGGAATCAGCCTCAGCAACAGCTTCACTTGCTTGGGCTATAGTTGGCTTCCCATGAGAACGGCCAAATCCCCGCAAATCGTAGAGTAAACAATCAAATTGCTCTGATAAAGCATTAGCAGTATTTTGCCAATATCTAGCCGAACCAGCCCAACCGTGGATGAAAATCATCACTGGTTTTACCAAAGAACCAGATGGTTTTTTCACCCATTCGTAGTAATGCTCAACGCCACGAACATTAATATAAGGCATTTATCATTTGTCCTTTGTCAGTTGTCATTAGTCATTTTTACATGGTTATTATTCCTTAGTTTTTGACCAATGACCAATGACCAATGACCAATGACTATTAAGCAGATTCTGGTTGTGGTAGTGAAGATGGATGTACGATCAGTTCGGCAGTCGATCGCTTCTCGACCATCTCCCGTGTTACTGTACAACGTGTCACATCCTTACGGGATGGTAACTCATACATTACATCGAGCATAAGTTCTTCGATAATGCCCCGCAGCGCTCTAGCACCGGTTTTCCGACGGTAGGCTTCTTGTGCGATCGCTCGTAAAGCTTCTGGTTTAAAATCTAACTGGACATTATCCATCTTCAGCAGTTTTTGGTACTGCTTGACTAAGGCACTGCGTGGTTGGGTGAGAATGGCCATTAGCGCTTCTTCATCTAGCGGATCTACTACTGCTACCATTGGCACGCGCCCAATAAATTCAGGAATCATGCCAAATTTTACTAAATCATCCGGTTCTAGATGGCGGAGAGTGTCTGCTGCCCGTTTCTCTTTCGATTGGCCTTCTCCTGCTTGCACAAAGCCTATTGCTTTTTTGCCAACTCTCTGGTCTACAATCTTCTCTAAGCCCACGAAGGCACCACCACAGACGAACAAAATATTACTTGTATCAATCTGGATGCAGTCTTGATAGGGATGCTTACGCCCTCCTTGTGGTGGTACATTGGCGATCGTTCCCTCTAACATCTTCAGCAAAGCTTGCTGCACGCCTTCGCCAGAGACATCGCGGGTAATTGACGTGTTCTCACTCTTACGAGCAATTTTGTCAATTTCGTCAATATAAATAATTCCCCGTTGTGCTTCTTCTATATCCAAATCTGCCACCTGCAACAGTCGCAGCAAGATATTTTCTACATCTTCTCCCACATATCCAGCTTCCGTCAGCGTCGTCGCATCGGCTACAGCAAAGGGCACATCCAAGATTTTCGCTAGGGTTTGCGCTAAGAGAGTTTTGCCGCAACCAGTCGGGCCGATTAATAAAATGTTTGACTTTTGCAGTTCTATTGCATCATCTGCCCCTGCTTTGCCACTGGCTTTAGACTGAATGACTGCCAGCCGCTTGTAGTGATTGTAAACAGCTACTGACAGGACTTTCTTCGCTTCGTCTTGACCAATAACGTGTTCGTCTAGATACTTTTTAATCTCTCTTGGCTTGGGTATTTGATTAAACGAAATACTAGAAGATTGAGTCCGTCGTTTTTGAGGGGGTTCTGCTCTTGGTGCCGGTTGTGCTGCCGCACCACTGGTATCGAGTAACTCCTCGTCTAGTATTTCATTACACAAATCAACGCATTCATCGCAGATGTAGACTCCCGGCCCTGCGATTAATTTACGCACCTGCTCTTGAGACTTGCCGCAAAACGAACATTTTAAATGGGAGTCGTACTTAGACATACCAGCCTCTTATTTCACAATGGTGACGTTTTCCCCTGCTGTGGGAAGATTTTGCCTGGAAATTACCTGATCGATCAAGCCGTAGTTTTTTGCCTCTTCTGCCGACATGAAAAAGTCGCGCTCAGTATCTGCTTCAATTCTTTCTAAGGGTTGACCAGTATGATGAGCCATTAACTGATTCAACTTAGCCTTAACATAAAGAATTTCTCTAGCTTGAATTTCAATGTCAATAGCTTGACCTTGAGCGCCACCAAGTGGTTGGTGAATCATAATCCGGGAGTCGGGTAGAGACATTCGCTTACCGGCAGCCCCTGCTGTCAACAAAAATGCCCCCATGCTCGCGGCTAATCCAAAACAAATGGTAACAACATCAGGGCGAATTTGCTGTATTGTATCATAGATTGCCATCCCTGCGTAGACCGAGCCGCCAGGAGAATTAACATACATTTGGATGTCTTTCTCTGAGTCTTCGGAGTCTAGGAATAACAACTGAGCCACAATTGAGTTGGCTACGGCATCGTCTATTGGCGTTCCCAAAAAGATAATCCGCTCTCGCAGCAGGCGGGAGTAGATGTCGAAAGCCCTTTCTCCCATTCCAGACTGTTCCACCACCATCGGCACGATGTTGGTAGGGCTGCTCAACTGGGAGTTAATGTTTATCCGACTTTGGTTGCTGATGGGGTAGTTTCCCGACTGCGATACAAACATACAGGCTTTCTTTGACGATAATTTAGGACAGATGTTTCAGCAGCTTATGCTGCCTTTTCGACAAATGAGATTTTTATAGGTACGTGTTAACCATTATGCCTCATATACTTTCCTCTCGTGTAACACAGTATCAAGCTCAGTCCATAACATGTGTCACAATTTGCCGAAAATTGATTACATTATTTAATTATTTATTGGGAATTGGGAATTGGTTATTTTCCCCCTGCTTCCTGCTACCCCATTTCACCAGTACTTTAATTCAGAACTGGTGAACTTACTTATGGCTGTGGGATTTTTATTATCCTTCTGTGACTTCTGTGGAAGGTTCGCTGCCTTCTTCCTCTATTTGAGGTGCATCAGCATCTGATTCTACGTCTTCCGTTTCCTCTGCGGGAGTCAAGGAACCTTCGGGTACAAGTTCAACTGAGGAATGTTCTAATAGCCAATCAATGGTTTTTTCGGTTAATAGTTCGTTTTCCACGATTGAGCGCAGTCTATCTTCATCAACCTCTTTTTCCTCTGGGTACTGTTCTAAAAGTTCTTTGACTCTGGCTGCGATTTCTTCTGGTGTTACCTCAATAGATTCGCGTTTACCCACTTCTCGCAAGGATAAGGAACGTTTGATGCGTTCAATTGCTTCAGTACGCGATCGCTCCCGCAATTGCGGAATAATATCTTGAGTAAACAATTTCCTCACATCCAATCCCTGCTGAGACAGACGCATTGCTGTTTGGGTTAGCATTGCATCCACTTCTTGCTCAACCAAGGTTAGTGGTAAGTCAACTTCTACGTGCTTAAGCAGTTCCGTTAGCAGAGCTTCCTGCTTATTTGCTTTTGTTTTATCATCCGCCTCTTTTTGATAGCGCTCTACCAAAGAAGCGCGTAACTCTTCCAAGGTTTCAAAATCGCTGATTTCCTGGGCGAAATCGTCATTGATTTCTGGTAGTTCTTTTTCCTTGAGTTCTTTTAGCGTCACGGTGAAAGTTGCCGCTTTTCCAGCTAAATCTTGATTAGCATAAGGATCTGGGAACTGCGCGGCAATTTCTCTGGTTTCTTCAGGATTCATCCCTACTATTCCAGAAATAAAGCCTGGAATAAACTTATCTTCCTGTAACTCAACTTGAAAATCAGTCGCTTCGGCTCCAGGAATCGATTCTAGTTCAGCCGTTTCGTCTTCACCCTCCCCTCTGGCGAATGAACCTTTAAAATCGACTACAGCAATATCACCGATTTGGGCTGCACGTCCTTCCACAGGAATCAATGTCGCTAATTCTTGACGTTCCTTGTCGAGGGTACTCTCAACTCGTTCTGGATCGTACTTGACTTCTTCAGCCGTCGCTTGTAAATCAGTGTACTGCACTAGATTTACTTCTGGTTCTACATCGACAGCAGCCGAAATTGTCAGGGGTTTTCCAGGTTCATAATTCTGAATCAAATCCTCAAAGGAGGAGCGCAATTGCGGCTGACCTATTGCCGGAATAGCTTCTTGTTTAACTGCTTGCTCAATGCCATCTTGAATTATTTCTTCCAGCGCTGCCGCCTTGATACGAGTTGTACCCAGCCGTTGTAGCAATATCGGCCGAGGTACCTTGCCTTTACGAAACCCAGGAATATTGGCAGTACTCGCTAAGTTTTTAATGACCTGTTCGTAAGTTTGCTTCGTAATTTCCGGCGTAATCTCTATTTCCAGGCCGATTTGGCTGGCGGGAAGTTTTTCCTGGGTAACTTTCATGCTTCGTCTCTAGTTTTCTGGTATTTTAATCTCCGAGTACACACAAGACGCAATAAAATTGTTCGCGTTTATGGCTTGATGTCTCTTAGGGAGGATGGGAGGTTGTAACAAGGCTTCATGGCATCCAAAGATGGATGGTGTGTCCTGGCACAGAGATCCAGTTTACTGCCAATGACCAAGGACTTGACAATTTACCTTTATAACAATTATTGAGACTCCCAGGGCTAAAAGCGTCTGGGCTTTCTTGCCTAATATTTGTAATAAGTACTGGATGACTACCGATTGGAAAAAGTTTAATGCCTATTTCCCAGTCCGTAATTTTTCAGTTAGTCTGAATTTAGCATTGGAAACTCTGGAATTAATTATTCGGTGGGCGAACACCGTGATATCCTGGTTTTCAGTTTAGTAGTTAATACTTTAAGGTTATAGCATTGAGTGTAGCTATACTTATGGTACGGGGGCAGATATGCTACCTAACCTCATATTTCAATTTGATTGATCGCCTATTCTACACCATTTGCATCATAATACATTCATTATCCAGCTAGTCGGCTTTACAACAAAGACGTTTATCTTACTACAGGTCAAACGATCAAGTGCAGATATATCTATTTTTCTGCTAGATGGCAGTTTGTTGTAAAATATTATAATATTGGTCTAGATAAATGGAAAAATTAGATGGCATCTGTTGTGAAATACAACATCACTTAACTGATTAAAGAACCAAGCAAATAAATTTATTAAATATATAAAAAATAGACTAAATTAGAAAAAAATCTAAATCTATTCAAAATTTATTTCAAGACTGCGATCGCTATTTAAATATAAACATATTGTCAATTGTTCCAAAAAATTGCACATAGAGTATCTTACAGGAGGAAGCAAGTTTGTCGAAATCCTATCGTTTAGCTATTTTGGGGGCTACTGGTGCTGTTGGCACAGAATTGCTGGAGTTATTAGAAAATCGTAATTTTCCCATTGCTGAGTTGAAGTTATTGGCATCAGAGCGGAGTTTCGGGCGATCGCTGCGGTTTAAAGGGGAAAATATACCAGTAGAGCCAGTGAGCGATCGCGCCTTTGAAAATATCGATATAGTACTAGCTAGTGCAGGTGGTTCAACATCTAAAACTTGGGCAGCAGTTGCCGTAGAAAAAGGTGCAGTGGTAATTGACAACTCCAGCGCCTTTCGGATGAACCCCGAAGTTCCCTTAATAGTGCCAGAGGTGAATCCCCAAGCCGCAGCTAATCACCAAGGCATTATTGCCAACCCCAACTGCACAACAATTTTAATGGCTGTAGCAGTATGGCCATTGCATAAAGTTAAACCAGTACAACGCATCGTGGCTTCAACCTACCAATCTGCTAGTGGTGCTGGTGCTAGAGCAATGGCAGAAGTCAAAACCCAAACAAGCGCTATACTACAAGGACGGCCGCCAATTGCTGAGGTATTGCCTTACCCACTGGCATTTAATTTATTCCCCCATAACTCACCATTAAACGATTTGGGTTATTGTGAGGAAGAAATGAAGATGGTCAACGAAACCCGAAAAATATTTGGGACGCAGCAAATCAGAATTACTGCAACCTGTATACGGGTTCCCGTACTCCGCGCCCATTCAGAAGCCATTAATTTAGAATTTGAGACTCCCTTTAGTGCAGAGGAAGCCAGAGAAATTTTAAATTCCTCCCCTGGAGTGAAATTGGTAGAAGATTGGGAAACTAATCATTTTCCGATGCCAATTGAAGCAACTGGTAGAGATGAAGTTTTAGTGGGAAGAATCCGTCAGGATATTTCTCACCCCTGTGGCTTGGAATTATGGTTGTGCGGCGACCAAATCCGCAAAGGCGCAGCATTGAATGCAATACAAATTGCCGAGTTATTAGTAGAGAAAAATCTACTCAAACCATTAGCTATTAGTCATTAGTCATTGGTAAGTGACAAAGAACTAATGACACTTGAAAGCAATTTGCAGATAGGTTATCACAATAGGAAACCACCAAGATACAAAAACATGGGTAATCAGGAGTGAAAACAGGGTGGGAGATTTTGGCAATGTTTTAACCGCTATGATTACGCCGTTTAAAGCAGACGGTAGTGTAGATTATGGTGTAGCGGCAGAACTGGCAGCGCATCTAGCTAACAACGGTACAGATACATTGGTGGTGTGCGGCACAACCGGAGAATCCCCTACCCTGAGTTGGGATGAGGAATACCAGCTATTTGTCGAAGTATTAAAATCCGTGGCAGGAACAGCCAAGGTGATTGCAGGTTGTGGTTCAAATTCCACCAAAGAAGCGATCGCAGCCACCCAAAAAGCGTCTAAGATAGGAGTACATGGTTCCTTACAAGTTGTTCCTTATTACAACAAACCGCCACAAGCGGGATTGGAGGCGCACTTTCAGGCAATAGCACAAGCCTGTCCTGACTTACCATTGTTGTTATATAACGTCCCAGGTCGTACCGGACAAAACCTTCAGCCAGAAACAGTTGCCCGGTTAGCTAAGGTTAGTAATATTATCGGGATTAAAGAATCTACTGGTAGCATAGATCAAGCAAGCGAAATTCGTCGCTTGACACCAAAAGAATTCCACATCTATTCTGGTGATGATTACATGACTTTGCCCTTGTTAGCGATCGGGGCAAAGGGCGTGGTAAGCGTGGCTTCTCATCTGGTAGGAAACCAACTACAGCAGATGATCCAAGCTTTTAGTGCGGGGAAAACTGAAGTAGCTAGCGAGATTCATCTCCAACTCTTCCCGTTGTTTAAAGCTTTATTTCTCACTTCAAATCCCATTCCAGTGAAAAAAGCACTGAAACTTCAAGGTTGGGAGGTTGGTTCAACTCGTCCACCCCTATGTGAAGCTGATTTAGAAGTAAGTCAAAAGTTAGAAGCGGTTCTAAAAGAACTTAGTTTAATCTAGCCACCACCTGCTTAAGCGTTAGTAATTTACTGCTTTCTAAAGATACATATAAACAATGATTGTAATTGTTCATAAGTTGCAATTTGAAAACCTGTGTTAAGACTGATAGATATACTATGAATTCTTCAATTTACAGTCGATTTTATTGAATAAAAAATTGAAAATTTCAATTAAAACTTGATTGCTTTCAGACTGGCTTAAGAGGCAGATGATGTTGTCTTAAAAACAAGTTCGTTAACTATCAACTTGATTAACTAAAAGTAACAATCTCAGGAGAAAATGGCTAAAAACGAAGCTAATAATTCCGCATTGAAAATTATTCCTTTGGGCGGTTTGCACGAAATTGGGAAAAATACCTGTCTTTTTGAGTATGACGATGAAATTATCCTGTTAGATGCAGGATTGGCTTTTCCTACAGAGGCGATGCATGGAGTAAATATTGTTCTCCCAGATACGACCTATCTGCGGGAAAATCGCCACAAAATTAAAGGGATGATCGTTACTCACGGTCATGAAGACCATATCGGCGGCATTGCTTTCCATCTCAAGCAATTTGATATCCCCGTGATTTATGGGCCCAGGCTAGCAATGGCAATGCTAGAGGGTAAATTAGAAGAAGCAGGAGTCCGCGATCGCACAGAAATCAGAACAGTTCTACCACGTGATGTAGTACGGATTGGCAAAAACTTTTTAGTGGAATATATCCGTAACACCCACTCCATCGCTGATAGTTTTACTGTTGCCATTCAGACTCCCCTTGGTGTAGTCATTCATACAGGGGATTTTAAAATCGATCACACCCCAGTTGATGGTGAAAAGTTTGATTTGCAACGTTTAGCAGAACATGGGGAAAAAGGCGTTCTTTGCCTGCTAAGTGATTCTACTAACGCCGAGATACCAGGATTTACACCTTCGGAACGTTCAGTTTATCCCAATCTAGAGAGAGTATTTAGTCAAGCCACTGGACGATTATTCGTCACAACCTTTGCTTCCAGCGTCCATCGCATCAACATGATTTTGGATATCGCCAAGAAGCAAAACCGTGTAGTGACGATTGTGGGGCGTTCTATGCTCAACTTGATTGCTCACGCCCGTAATTTAGGTTACATCAAGTGTGAAGATAATTTGCTGCAACCATTGCACGCAGTCCGCAATCTACCTGATGAAAGAGTACTAATTTTAACTACAGGTTCTCAGGGTGAAACGATGGCGGCAATGACCCGCATCGCCAACAAAGAACATCCCCACATCAAAATCCGCGAAGGAGATACGGTAGTATTCTCTGCTAACCCAATTCCTGGAAATACGATCGCTGTAGTCAACACCATTGATAAATTAATGATTCAGGGTGCAAAAGTGATCTATGGTCGGGATAAAGGGATTCACGTCTCCGGTCATGGCTGTCAGGAAGAACAAAAGCTGATGATTGCCTTAACTCGACCCAAGTTCTTTGTGCCATTTCACGGCGAACATCGGATGCTAGTGAAGCACGCGGAAACGGCTCAGAGTATGGGCATTCCCGCAGAAAATATGATCATTATTCAGAATGGTGATATTGTCGAACTGACTGAAGATGCGATTCGCGTCGCTGGTAAAGTGCCATCTGGTATCGAATTGGTGGATACTACCAGTTCGGGAATGGTAAGTTCCAAAGTTTTACAAGAACGGCAACGCATGGCTTCAGAAGGCATTATTACCATTGCAGCTGCCATTGATTGGAATGGTAAACTGTTAGCTAAACCAGAAACTCACCTCCGGGGTGTAGTTACAAGTGTAGAGCGATCGCTACTACAAACCTGGGTCAAACAACGCATTGAAGAAATCCTCACTGTGCGCTGGACAGAATTTGCTCCTGAGCAAGGTGAAGCAGCAGATATAGACTGGGGTGGATTGCAAGGAACTTTAGAACGAGAATTGCAACGTTCCATCCGGCGGGAATTGCAATGTCAGCCATCTGTGACTTTGTTGATGCAAATTCCTGATGAACCGCCAGTAAAAGTTGCCGACGGTAGAAGACGACGCACTCGGACTGCTGCTCAAGTAGCATCGTAATTTAGGGTAAAATTTCACGCAGAAGCGCAGAGACGTAGAGTTTTTCTAACGTCTTTGCGCTTTGGCGTGAGATTTAGAGAAAAATCATTTGCTTTTATAAAGTGGAGTCGTTATGTATAAACAACTTTGTCGGGAGTAGTGATTTATTATTCTGATATCCATTTCCAGAAACAATAAGCACCATAACCAACTGCTGCTGCTGCAACTGCTGGTGCTGCAACCGTGATAGCTACACCTGCTGCCATACCACCGCCAACTGTCGCCCCAACAGTCGCTAACCCTGAAGTGATTCCAATAGCACTCAGACCAGCAGTTCCACAGGTTGCAACAGCACCAACGGCTCCGGCAGTGCCGACAGCAGCACCAACAGTCGTCATTGTTCTACCAACAGCACGAGCTTCTCGCTCCTCACTAGTAAGATTTTCATCATCTTCTAAAACGCTATTCATTGCCAGGGTTGTTATAGCAGCAGGAGCCATACCAAGTACGCCAATGCCTGCAACAGCCCCCCCACCAACAACTCCACCGACTGTAGCCAGACCTGACATAATCCCGGCTCCACTTAGCCCAGCCGCGGCTCCGGCAGCACTCACAACACCAATACTACCTGCAACTGCGGCTCCACTTCCAGAAGCTCCTCCTGCCGTTGATCCAGCATTTTTCACTTGTTCGCTTGCGTGTATACCTGTTTTACACCATGTAGCAAAGTGTTCGCAATTATTACCAAACAGGTTGTAGGCGTTTTCCCCCAATCGGCTTTCGGCGCGTTGAATTACAACAGAAGGCAAGTCAGAACTACCATACTCCCTTAGAAATACTGTCTTTCCAGATGCAAATGAATCCCAAGAAACACGAGAAATATTTCCCTGATTTTTTGTGTAGTGAATGACTGTACCATCACCACAGTCAATACCATGATGGCTGTAACCACCACAATTAAAGTAAATATGATCACCTTTGCTCATGTTGTAGTCGCCTTTAATACTCAGTTTTTGTTAATAGCAACAAAAATAGTAGTTGCCTAAGATATTTGTGGCACAGTCTTCATCTGGATTACTAGAGTACTTAAACTGAGTTAGCTTAAAATATTTCAATATTTTTAGATCATCTTTTTATACTAAAATAAATATCTAAATAAATATTTATACTTAAAAAATTTTTTTAAAAGTAATACTTCATAAATGTCTGAGTTTAATTTTTAGCCAATCAGAATATTTTGGGTATTACCACTCAAACTTGCTACCGAGTCTATATATTTAGTTGCACTACGATGGTTGCACCAACGCCAAGGACAAACGCTAGTAAATAAGGAATCGGATTTAAACCCAAAGCTTGAGTCTGACTCAAGGTTAAGGGTGCAAAAAGCAGCAACGTCTACAGACTTCTCTCTACATCTCCAGTCTTCAGCCAGCAATAAACAAGACATACTTACGTGAGAAAGTGGGAACACTGAGAGGAAAAATGTCTTCTAGGGTATTACCGATGTTTATACTTGGCAAAAATTCTTTGAGAAAGACCTTATATTAAGTTCTGTAAATGTTACACTAAAGCCTATCCAATGACGGATGTCTTTACTAAAATCTAAACTATGTCAAGTTATGAACAAGATCGTAATATTACACTACCGATCCCCGAAAATTTGCGATTAACTTGACGTAGTAATAAATTAGGTTCTGACTTAAGTGGCCAATAAGGTATTACATTATATCGCAGTCAGGACGCGATTTTTCCGGGAAAGTTCGTTGCCACGTTGTATATATTCATCAAAAAGGTGAATAACCTCAATAATACAGAGGATTAACCATGAAGGTATTCAACAATACCACAAAAAAGATTTTTCTGGCTAGCTGGGTATCAATCAATCAAGCAGAGACTAGTGTCCACAAAGCAACCCAGCTAAACCGTCCTGTTTCAAAGCCTTACTGGGATATTCTCCAACCTTTACGGCAGCGTCTAGAAAACATTCAAGTCCGCGATCGCCAACTAGCACATCGTTTGTGCAAACTAATCCCGTCTCAGTGCCCCTTTGAGCGAGATGTCAAAGTATTTGGGAAAACCTTGTTTCACATTCCACCCATGTGCAAACTCAACCCCTTATATGACGAAGTGGTTGGTTTACGTTTCCGAGCGCTGTGCTATCTAGCCGATGAATGCGGCGAAGATATATCACAGTACTGTTGAAGGAAAAGTCAGGGGTCAGGAGAAATGGGTCAGGGATCAATAATATAACCCCTAACTCCTAACTCCCTGATATTTTTTACTATTTTTTTATTATTTCTTTTGCCATTTTTGGATGGCATCCTGAGCATCTTCGTAAGCGCCTGTTTCCTCTGGCACTAAGGCAGCTGTCGCAATTGCCGCATTGCGATCTCCTTCGGCAGCGCGACGCTTTGCTATGTCTAAAATTTTCTCACTCCATTTATTAATCGACTTTTGGGCACTATCGAAGCCTGGTTGATCTCCTGGTACTTTCTTGGCAACTTCGATTGCCCGATTATAGGTAGATGCCTGTCCAGACTTAATTAAGCCATTAGCTGCATCTAAAAGAGTTTTGTTACTTACATACTGCTTGCCCTCTAGTCGCCACAGGTTAATTGCTGCTTGTGCTTTGGCGTAGGGGGCTTCATCTTTGGTGATTAATCGAGCGGCGGCTATTGCAGCAGCATACTGTCTCTGTTTAGCACGACCCTCTGCTAAATCTAAAATCATCCGACTCCAAATCTTAATATTCTCTTGAGCTTGTTCGTACAGTGGTTCACCGGATTTGATTTTTCGGGCTGTAGCGATCGCCATGCTCAAATCGCTAGCCTGAGTTTGTCGGAGCGACATTTTCGCCAAATCTAATACTGCTTGATTCCGCTTTTTAGACTCGGAATTAGAGGTTATTTGGGCGCTAGATTGGTTGTTAAATCTAACTACTGAAGTGCGATCGCTTGGTAAATTCTCGATAACCTGGCGATCGCTAGCATTAGGCGATGTCCTTGATATTTGCTTAATTCTAAAAGTTTCTTGATTACGGAGAAAAACTACAGCAATTAAACCTGCTACCAGCAAGCTGCCTCCGCCCCACAAGATAAACTGTTTCCAAAAAGGGATACTTGGCTGGTTTGATGGCAATCGAGAGACGTAACCTTTGGAAGAATTGGGGATAAATCTTCCCCTCGGATTCCCTCCTAAAGAAGTTTCCGCCATTGGCTGAGAAACTAGGCTAGTAGCTGACTCTTGGACTTTAGGCTTCTCAACCTTGTGAGCCTTCACCTGTTGGGAAGAGTTCACAGTAGCTTCTCCCCATCTGCCCCGTTCTGCTGAAGTTCTAGGGTAATCATTGAGGGGAGGCGCTGCAAGGGCAACAGCAAAAGATTCTTCAGGATAAATTACCGATTCTGGTTGAAACTCAGTTTCCATTGCCAATTCTGGCAAGATTACCTGCGCCCTTGATGGGATGATTGTGGCAGGGTTTTGAACAGGCCGCCAGTGATGGTGACATAATTTTGGCATGATCAGACTTAGGTAGCTTTCTAAATCTGACAAGTTGCTGCCATTACCAGAACGCAAAGCTTCTAACAAAGCTGCTGTAAAGAATCCGTGACCTAATTCGCTACTTTCGTGGGAAAATTGTTCTGGTTGACAAGAAAGAATTGTCGCAAGTTGTAGTTCTTGGGCTAGTTCTATTGTTTCTTCACCAACAGGAGCATCCGCTTGAGTGCCAAAAGCACGGTTGACATCAAGTAGTAGCAATACATTCAAGTCAGCAAGTTGGAGACTTTGCATTAGCGATCGCAATTCTATGCCAGTCTCTTGCACAAATTCGGGATTCCCCTCTGCTGGCATTAAGTAATCTTTGCCCTTGTAGTTAACCCCATAACCGCTAAAGAATAACCATAGATAGTCTTCTGGTTGCCAACTTGTCGCTGCCAAATCCTCAAATAGCAGCAGAATATTCTCTTTAGTCGGATAAGTTGATCTATCTCCCATTGGCGGCGAAGTATCCGTCATTAGCAGGCAGTGTTTGGGGAGAAAGCCTGCCTCCGTCACCAAAAAATCCTCTAGTGCCTCAGCATCCGCTTGGGCACAACTTAAAGGTTGAAATAACTGATAGTGATTGATGCCAATCGCGATCGCCCAGTAATTTGCCATCCCGCTCTTTGTCAGTTATTGTTTGCTGGTCTTAAAATTGCGGTTGGCTTTGCCAAAAAACAAAGCTAACCTATGTCTTGTAGTCTAGGTGATTCTCATCGAATCTTAAGTTAGAATGTAATTTTTATTACGTTAGCTAGTCGGAAAATACCTTTTACCTAATTTCAATAACAGATCATCACTAAGGAGATAGAAGGTCATGAGCAAGATTTCTGCTCACCTACCATCATCGATCACTCCCTTTTCATTTATTAGCCAAATTGCCAGACAAATCCGGATAGTTCCTTTATTAATTTTGCTCGGATCTACCATTCCTGCGTGGTTTTTGACGGAAGCGATCGCACCCCAGGTTGTGCGAGCTTACACCGCTAGAGTCGATCTAGCTATTGACCGCTTGCCGGAAGAAAACTATGAAACCGTTCTCAGGAGGGCGGAAGCCGCAGCTAGGGCAGCTGCTCAGAGGAGTTTCGACCAAGATATCTTGGTGACAGATGTTTCAATAATTATCTCAGTACAAAATTATGGAGCGATCGCGCCAGTTCTGGCATTAGATGTTAGTCGTCCCCAATGGCGATCGCGTCCTGATGCTCAAAATTGGGCAACTTACTTTAAAACGGCGCGATCGCTACTTTTCTTTGACAATACCTCTACAGCAGCTAGCAGTGTGCCAGCAAAAAAATGAAATCTTGAGCTAGACACGGAGACGCAAACAGTGGAAGCTCCAAAACCCCTTGGAATTTCCTCTGTTCCCCTGTATTACTTCAGTCTCAAGCTATCAATTCAACTTACCTATTGTTCTTCGCGTCATTGGATGGCCTAGAATAAGAAGGTTGTCAAGAATCACGATATCTGCTGACATGGCTGTTCCTAAGAAGAAAACTTCCAAATCAAAACGAGATAAACGTCGAGCTACCTGGACGCATAAAGCCGTCGTTGAAGCTCAGAAAGCCCTCTCTCTGGGTAAGTCAATTTTGACTGGACGTTCTACATTTGTGTATCCAGTTGCTGAAGAAGAGGAAGAAGAATCATAATTTCTCAGTCAGGCAAAGCATAAACAGCACCAATCTTCTGATGACTGGATAAACGCTTTTTATCAGCTTTCCTGATTGGATTTTGAATCATAAATACTCTACACAAGCTCATTAGATCGAGAAAAATTGGTAGTGAGTAATTGGGAACATCCATTACCCATTACCTAATAATTCCTAATTACGTTATAGATAGGGATTTATATCCTATAGAAGTCGGAGACTCTAACCCGATTTTTAATTACGAATTAGTAATTATGTTGATGAGTAAGGATTAAGTAAGCAATCATATAAAAAGTAAAACATCTGGTAGTGTTAGCAACTCAGTAATAAAGCTTGTAAACACCTTGAGAAAACTTATTTTTCTCCAACTATGCTAGGAAAATTTTTTCAGAAACCAGGAAAAGAAGAGGGGGAACGTGTCCCTCCTGGTCAACACTTAGCTAAAGGTTTCCCCGTATTAACTTACGGCGCAACTCCCCAAGTTAGCATTGAGGAATGGGAGTTTAAAGTTTGGGGTTTGGCAAAACCTGCTACTTTTAGTTGGTCAGATTTTATGGCGCTACCTCAACACGAATTCACAGCAGATTTCCACTGTGTAACGCGCTGGTCTAAACTTGATGTCAAATGGACTGGCATTAAAGTAACAGATTTCATGAGTCTGATTGAGCTAGACCCCAAAGTAGCCCACATTATGGAACACTGCTACGGCGGCTACACTACCAATATTTCTGTAGAAGATTTCGTGCGGGAAGAAAACTTTTTTGCCTTTAAAGTCTTTGGTGAACACCTTCCATCTGAACACGGTGGCCCAATGCGGCTACTTGTTCCCCACCTCTACGCTTGGAAAAGTGCTAAGTGGATTAATGGTTTAGAGTTTTTAGCTGCTGAAGAATTTGGTTTTTGGGAACGCAATGGCTACCATCGCCGTGGCGAACCTTGGGCTGAGGAGCGTTACAGCAATGCTTTTGCGTTTTAAGAGACGCGATTAATCGCGTCTCTACTCCTAACTTTTTTAACCCAAAAGTTTCTTTATGAGTGGTAGTTTGCCCGTATAAGGAGCGTATCGCCATTTTAAATCGAGCCAGAAGGAGTTTTGTAATACACTTTTGTTATGGGAAAAAGTGTCAAAACTAGCTTTGCCGTGATAGTTGCCAATACCACTATCTCCTACCCCGCCAAATGGTAAAGATGAGACACCAACCTGCATAACTGTGTCGTTAATACAGACTCCACCAGATGAAGTTTCTTGCAAAATCCGCTTTTGCAGGTTTTTGTTTTGGGAAAATAAGTATAAAGCCAGGGGTTTCGGTCTAGAGTTAATCAACGCGATCGCTTCTGCAATGTCAGTATATTCAATAATGGGTAAAATGGGGCCAAAAATCTCTTCCTGCATTACAGAATCTTTCAAAGAGACATTATCAATCACTGTGGGAGCAATATAACGCTCTGAAGGTTGATTTTCTCCACCGATGATAACTTCACCATCTTTGAGAAAATTAACCAATCTATCAAAGTGTTTTTGACTGATAATTCTGGCATAATCAGGACTATTTACAGGATTATCACCATAAAATTCTTTTAGGCATTTTTTCAACCCATCTATTAAATCTTTTTTGATTTTTTGATTAACTAAAAGATAGTCAGGCGCGATACAAGTTTGTCCAGCATTAATGAATTTGCCCCAAGTAATTCGTCTGACTGTGTATTCAAGATTAATATCAGTATCTATAATACAAGGACTTTTGCCACCCAACTCTAAAGTCACTGGTGTAAGATATTTTGCTGCTGCTGCCATGATGATTTTGCCGACGGCTGTGCCACCAGTAAAAAAGATATGGTCAAACTTTTCTGCAAGTAGTTTTTGACTTGCTTCCATATCTCCTTCTACGACTGCAATATAAGCTGGATCAAAGTGTTTGGCAATAATTTTAGCAATGACAGCAGAGGTATGAGAAGCAATTTCTGAAGGTTTGATAATTGCACAATTTCCGGCTGCGATCGCACCTACTAACGGTGAGATAATTAACTGAAATGGATAGTTCCAAGGGCCAATGATTAAAACACCCCCTAACGGTTCTGGATAAATTTTCGCTGAGTAGGAAAAAAAATCAAAAGAAACAGCTGCTTTTTTAGGCTTAGTCCAGATATTAATATGTTTTATAGCATAATCAATTTCTTTAACTACACCTATTTCTGTAAGGTAACTCTCCAATTCTGGTTTATGTAAATCCGCTTTTAATGCCTGGATTATTGCTTGTTCATGCTCAATTATTGCTTGCTTGAGATTTTTAAGTTGCTGAATGCGAAAAGTGACATCTTTAGTTTTACCAGTTTCAAAAAAAACTCGCTGATTCTGGATAATATCGCCAATGTTAGATAATTCAGTGGTAATCATTGTTTTGTACCCTAAAAAACTATGTTTTTAATGTAGCACTGCTATCTCAGCATATTTAATTCGTCAATTTTTAGTGTTTGAGTTGATCATTGGAATATTTACTTTCAATTCTTGGTAGATATTAGTAAAGTTATAATTTATGAAATATCAGGACAAAATACTCCATAATTCATAAATTATAATTGCTAATTTTCTCATGTTGTAGTGGGTAAAAGGACAATAAATACACTACCTTTGCCCAACTCAGAATTTAGCAAAATAATGCCTTGATGTGCCTCGACAATTCGACGAGCGAGGTAGAGTCCTAAGCCACTACCAGAACTCTTGTGACTACCTTGACGAAATCGTTCAAATATGGTTGCTTGTTCTTCAGTAGGAATACCTGGGCCAGTATCCGCGATCTCAACCCGAATATATTCAACAGAATTGGGTTTTCCAGATAACTGAGATTGAGAAGTGAAACGAATAGTAATAGATCCAGAATCGGTAAATTTGATCGCATTGCCGATAAGATTTGTGAATAGACGATGCAATTCTAAGCGATCGCCCATCACTGTGTTTGACTCTTCACTAAAAACCAAATTTAGCGACAGTTTTTTA
Organism: Nostoc sp.; assembly: GCF_036917435.1. Taxonomy (GTDB): domain Bacteria; phylum Cyanobacteriota; class Cyanobacteriia; order Cyanobacteriales; family Nostocaceae; genus Nostoc. The sequence goes on along the minus strand of NZ_JBALDM010000058.1, from coordinate 13,905 downwards.
TCTTGGGCTAGAGGTGCTAATTCTCCAGTCACCTCTTCTAGCAAACGTCCCAGGTTAACTGGTTGAAATGCCAAGCTTTTGCGACCGGCTTCAAAGCGATAAACTTCCAATAAGGTATTGACCATAGTTAGCAGGTTGATATTACTACGGGTCATGATGGTGATTACTTCGTGCATTTGCGGTGATAATGTTCCCAACGCACCTTGCTGAAACAGCATCAACATGCGATCGGCCGCCACTAAGGGAGTGCGTAAGTCGTGGGTGAGGCGGGAAACAAAATCTTCTCGCTGACGGGCAATTTCATCACGTTCATCCATACTATGCTTCAAACGGAGGAGCGATCGCACTCGTGCCAGTAATTCATCTACTGTTACAGGTTTGCGGATAAAATCATCAGCACCCAAGTCTAATCCGTGGGCGACATTGGGCGCATCGTGGGCAGTTATTAGCAATATGGGGATATATTGCGGCAATTTCATCTCCCCCCGAATGTACTTAGTGACTTCGTACCCATCCATACCTGGCATCATCAAATCCAGCAAAACCAAGTCACAAGGAGAAGCTTTCAATTCTTCCAAAGCCGAAATACCATTTTCTGCGGTGCTAACTGTGTAACCTTCTTCTTCCAAAATAGTTTTGATCAAAAACACGTTATCAGGAGAGTCATCAACAACCAGAATTTTGCCAGAATGAGAAGATTGTGAAGTCATATAGATGCAAGGTACGGGGTAAAAGTAAATTTTTCGGAAAACTGGTTTACTGGTATAGTTTTTAAATAGTTCTCTTAAGTAAATTTCCTCCAAAAAATTTCTACCACGAAATTTATATAAATGTGTTTTAAAAACTACTTTACTTACCTTTTTAACAGATAGTCACAAGGTAATTGAATTATGGCTCGTAAACTTCTAGAACTGAATACAGAGGATGGCGGCAAGATTTTGGTAGCAGTTGAGTTACCAGATGGGTCAGTAGGTCGTGTAGCACTACCTACAGGTGATTTACCTATAGAAAAAGTAGAGGCTAGCTTCGATGTCGTTAAAGATTTGATTGTTCGCGGGTGTCGCCCAATTACAAAAGCATTTCGTACCTTACAGCAAGAATCGCAACCTGTGAGCGGAGAAGTTGAGTTTGGGTTGAATTTTACCGCCAAAGGCTCAGTTTATGTAGTCGAATCTAGTGGACAGGCATCCCTGAAGGTGAAAATAACTTGGAAACTGACAGAAGAAGAAAACAAGTAATAAATTGTCATGAGTTGGGATTTAGTTAGAGCTTGTACCGTTGCGATCGCTACTCCAGAAGGTAATATCCAAGGTACGGGCTTTTTTATCTCAACCCAAGGACATTTACTCACCTGTGCCCATGTGGTTGAGTCAGCAGGGGGTTGGGAAGAAGTGCGAGTCAATGGGAAAGCGGTTGAATTGGTTTATTTGGGAAATAGCACCCGCGATGATTTCGCTATTTTGCAATTACCTGATTATCAAGGCAACGCTGTACCTCTATCGGTGATCTTTGAGCCAGGGAATCAATTTCGGTCTATTGGCTATGGGCGTTTGGACTTCCCAGAAGGAGGGACAATTGAGGGCAATATCACAGATGCTAACCGTCATTTAGGTTTTAGTAACTTATTAATGTTGCGGTTGCGGGTAATGGCAGACTCGCAACAAATCATCGGTGGCTATAGTGGTTCCCCTGTGTTTGATATTCAAGTTCAAGCGATAGTTGGGATGATTGCCGCTTACGACAATAACCAAGGGGGATTGGCTGTACCACTGACGACAGTTCAAGAATATTGGTCTGATTTTACAGGCTTGCTTGATGCAGAACCATCCCCAGAACTGGAATTTCCGTTTTTCGATACGACTTTTTATTCTAATTGTTACAAAGAAGTAGATAGGACAGGAGGATTAGTCCGATTGCAAGCGCCTTTGCAATGGGGCAAAACCTACTTAATGAACCAAATTCTTAATTATGCGTCTCAACAAGACTATCAAGCAGTACGAGTAGACTTTCAAGAGCCAGAAAAAGAATTATTCAATACTCTGAAGTCTTTCTTACAGTGGTTCTGTGCCAGCATAGCCAGAGAATTGAATCTACCGGATAAACTGGCTGAAAAATGGGAAGGTTTGCTGAGTGCCAACAGCAATTGTACAGACTACTTTAAACAATATTTGTTGCCAGCTATTAGTAGCCCCCTGGTTTTGGGATTAGATAATGTTGATGTAATTTTTCAATATCCAGCGATCGCTCGTGACTTTTTTCCATTACTACGAGCTTGGCATGAGAGGGCTACAACTAACCAGATTTGGCAAAAATTAAGGTTAGTGATTGGCTACTCCAGAGCAGATTACATTCCCATAGATAACAATCAATCGCCGTTCAATGTGGGGAAGCTCATTGAAATACCAGAGTTAAATCAGGCGCAGATCCAGAAATTGGCACAACACTTAAAACTTAATTGGAATACAGAAAAAGTCGCTCAACTGATGGTGATGGTAGGTGGCCATCCTTGGCTGGTGAAGAAGGCACTATCTAAAATAGCGCAGCGCGATCTAACGTTGACAGAATTATTGCAAATTGCACCTACTGAAGAAGGTTTATACCGCGATCACCTGCTGCACCATTGGTTAATTTTGCAGGATAATACAGAACTGCTGCAAGCCATGATGCAAGTAGTTACTATCAATAGCCCAGTTAGAATAGATGCAGAAAAATCATCTAAGTTACGCAGTATGCGACTGGTGAAATACATAGGCAATGATGTTCTGCCCTTTTGTGATTTGTATCGCCTATATTTTCGCGATCGCTTCGGATTGTAGTGATGATTTCAAATTTCCCAAAAATTTCCCCCAAATCCTCTTTGCAAGCAGAGAGGAAAGCCTGAGAATGATTAGTGTGCAACTGCATTGGTAATAACTCATGAATTCAGCGCCTAACCCAGAGTATGAATACCAAATTCGTGGAGGTAGTTTACCTCCTGATTCCCCTACTTACGTCACGCGACAGGCAGATGACGACTTATACAAAAAGTTGAAAGCAGGAGAATTCTGTTATGTTCTAAACTCGCGGCAGATGGGTAAATCGAGTTTGCGGGTAAGAACCATGCAAAAATTACAGAAAGAAGGAATCGCCTGTGCTGAAATTGATATTAATACCATTGGCACTCAAGATATAACCCCCGATCAATGGTATGCAGGTGTAATTGATAGTCTGGTTCAGAGTTTAAAACTAAACGAGAATTTTGATTTAGAGCGCTGGTGGAAAGCGCAAAAATTATTGCCTCCATTACGGCGATTGGGTAAGTTTCTTGAAGAGGAGATGCTAACCTGTATTCCTAAAAAAATTGTCATTTTTGTAGATGAAATTGATAGCGTTCTCAGCCTGAGTTTTTCAACTGAGGATTTTTTCGCTTTGATTCGAGCTTGCTATAATCAACGTGCTGATAAACTAGAATATAAACGCCTCACATTTTGTCTTTTAGGGGTAGCAACTCCGTCATATTTGATTCAAGATAAACAGCGTACACCGTTTAATATTGGTCAACCCATTGAACTCAAAGGTTTTGATTTAGATGAAGCCGAGCCTTTAGCTAGGGGATTAGTAGGTAAAGTCAGTAATCCCCAAGAAAAGCTACAAGAGGTTTTGGAATGGACTGGTGGGCAACCTTTTCTTACCCAAAAGCTTTGTCAATTTATTTTAGAGGATCAGCAAAGCTTGTCTGTAGAAGAATTAGTGCGATCGCGGATTATCCAAAATTGGCAATCTCAGGATGATCCTGAGCATTTGAGGACAATACGCGATCGGATTTTCAGTAACAAGCAGCCTGCGGATTTATTGCTTGAATTATATGAACAAATTTTACGAAAAAAAGAAATTGAAGAAGATAACAGTCCGGGGCAAATAGAATTACGCCTGTCGGGATTGGTAGTTAAGGAAAATGGTAAATTAAGAGTTTATAACCGCATTTATGAGTTTGTTTTTGACAACAACTGGGTTAATCAAGCGTTAGCAAATTTACGACCTTATGCAAATGAATTAGCAGCATGGCTAGAATCTAACCGTCAGAATAAATCGCATCTCTTGCAGGGACAAAAATTACGACAAGCTCAAACATGGGCAGAACATAAACAGTTGCTTGTTGAAGATTATCAATTTTTATATGCTAGCCAAGAATTAGCAACACGAAAGCAGCAACGCCTTGTCTTTTCGCTTGCTCCAGTACTACTAATTTCAGTGCTTGGGTGGTTATTCTGGAAAACAATAACAAAACCTCCAGTTGCTAATAATCAGCCAATAACGGTACAATCAGAATCGCCACAGCCAGTACCAGTATTCTTTAGCGAAGGTGAGCATACTCTCTTTGCACAAAATAACAATTTAAATCGCGATCGTGGTTTTGAAGCTTTCAAAGAAAAGCATTATCCACAAGCTATTGATTCCTTTACAAAAGCCATAAAAGCCTTTCCTACAGACCCAGAGTTACAAATATACTACAATAATGCCCTAGCATATCAAAATAAAAATCCACTAACTCTAGCAGTTGTTTTACCAGATACTAATAAAGAAGCCAAAATTTCTCAAGAACTATTGCGAGGAGTTGCACAGGCACAAGATAGTTTTAATAGTTTAGGTGGAACGAATAAACGATTATTAAGTATAGTAATTGCTAATGATGGCAGCAATAAAAATCAAGCTGTAAAAGTTGCCGAAGAGCTAACTAAAAACAAAAATATTATAGGAGTTATTGGACACTATACTAGTACAAATAGTCAAGCTGCGCTACCTCAGTATGAAAACGCTGGTATAGCAATGATATCTCCAGGGAGTACAAGTAGGTCACTGAAGAGTAAAGTATTTTTTAGAACAGTACTTTCTGACCAAGTAAGTGCTGAAAAGTTAGCAAATTATGCTAGTAATCAGGGCTATAAAAAAGTAGCTATTTTCTACAATCCTGGTGATATTTATAGTAATGATATAAAGAAAGATTTTGAAAATGTCTTTAAAAATAAGGGTGGGGAAGTTATATCCACTAAGGATTTGACTGATGCTTCACTGAATACATCTGCCGAAATTTTAAAAATTAAACAGGAAGATAAAGCAGACGCAGTTGTTCTGTTTCCAAATACAGAGTTAATTTCTGTGGCACTTGAAATTGCCCGCAGTCAGGGAAGCCAAAAATTGCCTCTGCTAGGAGGAAATGCTTTGTACAATCCAGAGATTTTGACATCAGGTGGAGAAGCTGTTGAAGGCTTGGTTCTATCTGTAGATTGGTTTGCAGGAGAGCAAAACTCAAAAGAATTTGCAGATAAAGCCAGCCAGAAATGGGGAGGACAGATTAGCTGGCGCACAGGTGCCGCCTATGATGCGACTCAGGCTTTTATTAAAGTTATATCTAAGTCTAACAATCCCTCTCGTCAAACTGTCTTGACAAACCTAAAATCTGTTGATCTTTTAGCAAGCGAAACTTCTGGACATCCACTGAATTTTAATAATAGTGGCGATCGCCAACAAGCACCTGTTCTTGTCAAAGTAATAAAGGGTCGAGGCGGGCCTTCCGAAAGCGGATTTATATTTGAACAGGTTCAGTAATAAAGAAATTTATTGTAACTTGAAAACAAGCGATGTTTGGCGACAAGCCTCTAGGCATCTACGCTTATTTTCCAGAGGAAAGACTATCGAAAACTTCCTGGAATTCTGCTGTGGAAGGAATTGCGATCGCACTTTTGAAAAGCATTTTTAATACAGATGGTTCTTCTATCCCATTGATAACTTCTACAATAGAGTTTGGCACTTCTCCAAACCGCGTCTCTAGAACTGTAATTATGTTTTCTCTAGCAGTTTCGACAATTCCTTCTTCTTTTGCTAGCCTTTCAATACTTGTTACGTACCGCATTCTGTTTATCTCCTCGTAACTTCTCACTTCTGTTTTAAAACTAAGTGCCAACTCTTGCGGCAAAATCATTACCCAATCAATAAATCGAAATAATTCCCGAATATCTTCCCGGCTATATCCCCGTTCGTACAGCCGTCTGACTAGGCTTAGTTTCCACTGTAACCGACTTTCTGGGTTTCGCTTCGTTGCTTTGGTCTTGAGATGCGCCATCACAATTACCCCAAAGGGGTTGGTTGTTTGCTCTAAGGTTTCCCACCCTTGCTCATAGTCCAACAGTTTCGCCACAGGAAACTCTAAGCTGACGCGACATCCCCCCAGTTGATAGCTGTAGCTGGAAGGTCGCCAATTTGCTTGTTCATCCGCTAAAACTGCTAAACTAATGACTCGCTTTTTATGGCGGTCAAACAAGCGGTAATTATATGTGTACATCCGTTCGGCGAATTGGCTGTCATATTGCCCTTGAACTTCTACATGAACCAATACCCAAGCTTCCTCTCCATCCAGTAGCCAAACTTTTGCGACTTTATCGACCAAACGCCGCCCAATTTCTGCATCTGGTTCTAGCTGTTGCAGTTCTGTATCCAGGAATTCATAAGGTCTCGTCCAGTCGATTTCGGCATAAGCTTGGGTGAAAAAGAATTCCAGAAAGCGGGGAAAATATAGCTCAATGACTTCTTTCCAAGGACTATCGTAATCAGTAAGTTGCTCAGTCATGAATTAAAACAAAAAGTACCTCTGTGCCATTGGTAAAACTGTCGCAGGTTCACAAATCAGTAACTCACCATCAGCCCTGACTTGATATGTTTCTGGATCTACTTCAATCTCGGGTAGTGCATCATTCAGCTTCATATCCCGCTTACTCAATTGGCGTGTCCCAGAAACTGCAACTGCTGCCTTTTGTAAACCTAGCTGGCTGGGAATTTCGTTCTCTAAAGCTGCTTGAGAAACAAAAGTTAGTGATGTGGCATGACGTGCCCCGGCAAAACTACCAAACATTGGGCGCATATACACAGGTTGCGGTGTAGGAATACTGGCGTTAGCATCGCCCATTTGCGACCATGCAATCATTCCGCCTTTAATAACTATCTCTGGTTTCACGCCAAAAAATGCAGGATGCCACAAACATAAATCTGCTAATTTTCCCTCTTCCACTGAACCCACATATTGAGCAATTCCGTGAGCGATCGCAGGGTTAATTGTATACTTAGCAACATATCTTTTTGCTCGAAAATTATCTGCTTTTTGCTCCGTCCCTTGTGGGTTAAGAGTTCCCCTTTGCACCTTCATTTTATGAGATGTCTGCCAGGTGCGAATTATCACTTCGCCTACTCTTCCCATTGCCTGGGAATCGGAAGAAATCATGCTAAATGCGCCTAAGTCGTGCAAAATGTCTTCAGCAGCAATGGTTTCTCGACGGATGCGAGATTCGGCAAAAGCAACATCTTCAGCGATCGCAGGATCGAGATGATGGCATACCATCAACATATCCAGATGTTCGTCTAAGGTATTTAAAGTGTAAGGGCGTGTGGGGTTAGTAGAAGATGGTAAAACGTTGGCTTGTCCGCAAACTTTGATAATATCTGGTGCGTGTCCGCCACCTGCGCCTTCGGTGTGGTAGGTGTGGATAACACGATTCTTGAAAGCTGCGATCGTATCTTCGACAAATCCGGCTTCGTTCAGGGTATCAGTATGAATCGCTACTTGCACATCATAAGCATCAGCAACACTGAGGCAAGTATCAATTGCTGCGGGTGTGGTTCCCCAGTCTTCATGCAGCTTTAAGCCCATTGCACCGGCAGCTACTTGTTCTACAAGTCCTTGGGGTTGACTGGCGTTACCTTTACCCAAAAATCCTAAGTTGACGGGGAAAGCATCAGCAGCTTGCAGCATTCTGTAAATATTCCAAGGGCCGGGGGTGCAGGTGGTGGCATTTGTACCTGTAGCTGGGCCAGTACCGCCGCCGATCATAGTGGTTATGCCGGAAGCGATCGCCACTTCAATCTGTTGGGGACAAATAAAATGAATATGGGCATCGATACCGCCAGCAGTGAGAATCATTCCTTCACCAGCTAAGGCTTCAGTTCCGGGGCCGATAATAATATCTACATTGTCTTGAATATAAGGATTTCCGGCTTTACCAATTTTGAAAATCTTGCCGTCTTTAATGCCGATATCTGCTTTGACAATACCCCACCAATCGAGAATTAAGGCATTGGTAATGACTAAATCTACAGCACCATCGGCGTTAGAAATGGGGGATTGTCCCATCCCGTCTCGGATGACTTTACCGCCGCCGAATTTTACTTCATCGCCGTAGGTGGTGAAATCTTGTTCAACTTCAATAAATAATTCTGTGTCTGCAAGTCGGATGCGATCGCCTACTGTGGGGCCATAAGTTTCGGCATAGGCGCGACGATCCATTCTATAACTCATAACTACTCCTCACAAACTGCGAATTTGGAATTTTTCAAACCTCATCTGAAAACCATTTCCTTCAGGTGAGGCACACATCAGACCGACACTTAATGTTTCCACTGGAGTCAAATAAGCAAGCCGCAGCATTGTGTACTCAGTTCCATTTAAAGAGTATTCGACTTCTATTGCTGTGCCGCGTCGAGTTACACGTACCCAAATTGCAGATGGATTTTGAGGTACTGGAATAACAGACCAATCTGAGAAATTGCGTGTCACTACTGCGCTAATTTCTTGTACGCCGTTGACAAATTCAATACCACATTTCAACCAATTCAACTCATCTAAACGTACCATCAGACCCGCTTGATCGTATAAATCCTGATATTGCCCAATGATTTTCACTTCAGCAATAAAGTCACCTTGAATCTTTTGATAAAAAAAGTGACCATTATCTCTAATAAAACCGTAGTGAGTTTCCCGCCAGAAATCTGTTTTTGCGCCGGAAGTGATAGCGATCGCTTCATCTTTTACTTCCCAAACAGGCGGTTCATTGTACCATTCCATTTTCATATCTATAGAGAACCGTTAATTTTGGCGTTGAAGCCGTAGACTTGGCGAGTACCAACGAGGGGGACTAAAGTTATTTCTTTTTCATCGCCTGGTTCAAAGCGAACTGCGGTTCCGGCGGGGATATCGAGGCGCATTCCTCGCGCTTGTTCTCTGTCAAAGTGTAAGGCGGTGTTAACTTCAAAAAAGTGATAGTGGGAACCGACTTGTATGGGGCGATCGCCTGTATTTGAAACTTGCAATTTTACAGTTTGACGACCAACGTTTAATTCAATTTCACCTGTTGGTGTAATTATTTCTCCTGGTATCATGTTCAATCAATCCAATATTTAAATTATGACTTACGCACACTCTACGAATTATTGTCTGCAAATTTTTAATTATGACCTAAATTTAGACTAAAGCAGATAAAGTTCTAATCGCTAAATATATTTGCCATCTCCTAACTCACAATTCCCAATACAAACTCGCCTTGATTCACAGCCTGATTCGTTGCGACATCATAAACTAATCCATCTTGTTGAGCGTAGACATCAATTACACTTGGTAACTTACCTTCTTTGTTAAAACTGAGAATTTCATACAGCTTATCTCCAGCTTTTACTGAACTACCTAATTCAATTCGTGATTGAATCATACCACCTGCGATCGCATAATATTTTTTCCGGTTACTGCTAGATGCAAAAGTCATTTCGTAGGTTTTTGTATTATCCAATAAATTAGGAATTTGCAGTACACCTTTCTGCACTAAATAATTTTTCACACCACGTACACCTTTAGCGACTGAATCAGGGTTCATTTGCATTCCTGCTCCTAATTCTAGCGTCCAAGCTTCTACATCAAACTTGATTTCTCTGCCCAACTCTTTAAAACAAGCTTCTAGTGCTAACCAAGGTTTGATAAAAGCTTCATCAAAAGCATCACCATCATATTTGTCAAGTAAGATTCCGAAATCGAGTAGGAAGTATTTTGCACTATCTTCTCGATTTCGGAAGTAATAAACGTAGTCTAAAGCTTGATTTGTAGAACTATGTAAATCAATTAAATAGTCTGCATCTAAACTCAGGTTTTGTAGCTTGTAGGCAAAAAGCTCAGTGTAAGGAACGCCACTAGAAGAATTAATTTTTTCTAAAGTTTTTGCGAATTGTCGCTTAATTATAGTTAGATAATTTTGTCTGACGACCTCTAGATCGATATGAAGTTGAGATTTAGTAAAAGCTACTAAATCATCAGCTTCTTTTTCGTAGTCCCAAAATATGCGATTCCAGTCTTTGGCTTCATAAACGCAATATCGCCCAGGGGAAAAATGATGAGCGCGTTCATTTGTCCCCATTGGATTACAAACGGGAACTAGCCAAATTTCCCCAGTTAAATCGGTATCATTTATTGTCAATAAAAACTCAATTAGCTGGTGAATAACGGCATTACCAGCGATTTCCGCACCGTGCAGATTAGATTGAATGTATACCTTTTTACCAGCTTTAGCGCCGATGAACTTGTATATTTGTAAGTATAGGCGATCGCCCGAAGCCATTTGACGTAAAGGAATAGTCTCAATAACTGGCAGCATGAAACAACTCGGTGATGATTTGAGTAAATTATCGCTGTATCTGTACTGAATGAAAAGCCTATCCCAATAGAATTTGCTGATTAACCAGAGTTTTACCCCACCCTAACCCTCCCCTTATAAAGGGGAGGGAACTAGATTTTCCGGTTTCCCCCCTTTATAAGGGGGGATTAAGGGGGGTAATTCGACTTGTGTATACACGTGAAGGGGAGACGGAGCGTAGCTTTGGCGGGGTGGGGTTCTTCGGGTTTAACAAGTAATCAGCTAACCTCTGCGTGAATTACTAGGATAAGGTAGCATCTAACTAGTGTTGGCAATAGCTATGGCGCAGAATTGGTTGCGGATTACGCATCAAAACGACAAAATCCAACTTTCTTGGCAACGCGGATATGAAAGTCCTCGCTTTGCGTCAGAAGTTGGCTTCCAGCAACCTTTCGATGAAGAAAACGCGGCTGAATTGCGCTGGTATTTAGAAGATTATTTAAAATTTCCTTACGGTATATTTCCTGATAACGCTGCAAAAATCGAACAAAAGTTACAGCAGTGGGGACAACATTTATTTGAGCTAGTATTTCGCAGCACAGAAAAAGGAAGAGAGTTTTTTCAAGAAGCCACACGGGAAGGACTCGATAAGTGTGAACTGGGCATCATTTCCGATAACGCCAACGTGCTGAATTTACCTTGGGAATTGCTGTATTCCCCCGACTATCAATTTCTTGCACCTTCACTAGCGGGAATGTATCGCAGTCTCAGCACTCAGGGCGTAAAAGCACCATTGCCACCAATGCCCGATAACCAACTGAATATTTTATTAGTCATTGCCCGCCCTTATGACGAACAAGACGTAAATTTTAAAACCATTGCCCGTCCTTTGCTGGCGGCGTTGCAACCAATACGTCAGCGAGTCAACCTGAAAGTATTACGTCCCCCTAGCTTGAAAGCGTTTGAAGCAGAACTCCAGGCAAATAAAGGTTTTTACCATATCGTCCATTTTGATGGACATGGAAATTTTGACAGCCATACTCAAGGAGTTTTAATCTTTGAGGATGAACAAGGGAATGAGGAAGCTGTCAGCGCTAGAGAAATTGCCCAATATTTGACAGATTGTCGCGTGCCGATTTTTGTACTCAATGCTTGTAAGTCTGGGCAAGTAGGCGAAGAAGCCTTTTCTTCAGTGGCGGGACAGTTGGTGAAATTGGGGGCAAAGGGTGTAGTAGCGATGGCGTACACCATTAAAGCCAAGGGTGCAGAACACTTTGTTGGGCGGTTGTATGGGGAATTAGTCAGGGGAGAGTGTATTGCCACAGCTGTTGCAGCTGGGCGCAAGTCCATGTCTATTGACAAAATGCGCCCTAGTCCCAAAGGAAATTTACCTTTACAAGATTGGCTTGTGCCGGTGCTTTATCAGCAGGAACCCTATACGCCTTTTGTTCCTAAAAAGACGGCATCCAGTTTTGCCGATTTGATGGCGCAAGCGGATAACACCCCAGAAAGTAGCAAAGCTGTAGGTTTACCGGATGAAAGCGCTTATGGTTTTATTGGGCGAGATTATGAGATTTTGCGTTTAGAGAGAGCATTTCGGCAAAATCATGTTGTGCTAGTGCAGGGAATGGGCGGTGTCGGGAAAACTGAGTTAGTCGCAGGTTTCGCCCGGTGGTTGGATGATACTTTAGGGCGCGAATATACTTTTTTCACCTCTTTTGAACAGGGTGCGGGGTTGAGTCAGGTAATTAACCAAATTGGTAGGGCGTTGGGCGGTGAGAAATTTTCCCAAATGATGCTAGAACAGCAAGAGGCTGTGGTGCGGGAATATCTGCAAACTCATTCTTGTTTGTTGATTTGGGATAACTTTGAACCTGTCAACGGTTTCCCTACGGGGAATGAACCATTATTGAGTGGGGAAGAGAGAAATAAGCTGAAGCGGTTTCTTAAGGAATTGCGGGGTGGTAAATCTTGGGTATTAATTACCAGTCGCCGCGAAGAACCTTGGTTAGATTGTGGGTATAGTTTAATCAATTTGCGGGGGTTGTCTCAAGCGGATGCCCAAGAGTTAGCCGCGAAGATTTTGCAAACCGTGGGTGTGGAGAGAAAGAACCTGCCAGCAGAGTATTTGGAGTTGTTGAAATTGTTGGGGGGACATCCCTTGTCACTGCGGGTGGTATTGCCGCATTTGCAGACACAGACACCCGTGCAGTTAATTGAGGCGCTGCGGCGGGGGTTGGATACTTTTAGGGGACAAGAGGAAGAAGGGAGAGAAAAATCTCTTACTGTGTCATTGGATTATTCTTTTGCTAAGTTATCGGAACGTACACGCCAACATTTACCATTTTTGGGGCTGTTTTGCGATCGGGTTAATGCAGATTGGCTGCATAGTTTTTCAGAAAGTCCTGATGATAGCTATGGACAAGCTTATCAAGCGGTGTTTGGGGAGAACTTGCAAAAACCAGATTGGATGAGAATTCTCAATGAAGCCGCCGCCGCAGGTGTTTTGGAATATTTGGGTTATGAGACTATCTACAAAATTCACCCAGCACTACCTTGGTATTTGCGCCAGCAGTTAAACACAATGGCTTCTCAAGAGGTGATTAACGAACTCGAAAAAAAGTTGCTGATTTTCTACGCTTATTTGGCGGATAACTACGATAGAGAACTCATCAGCAACGCAGAACTGGCAACTTTTGTGCTGCGAGTCGAAGAACCGAATCTGTTGCAAAACTTACGCCTTGCCGAACAACAACAGGAATGGGCTGAGGCACAATCGATTCTGCAATCCTTGGGAGAAGTGTATGAGCGTTTAGGGCGCAAAGCTGAATTTAAGTCTCTGCAACAACGGGCGCTCAACCAAATTGGCATTAACTTGGCAGATGCAAAAGCAAAGGGTAAAGATGCTTTGAATTTCTGGATATATCTGCGGGTTAATGAAGCTAACGAAGCACTGCAAAGTGCTAATTTGGAAAAAGCGAGAAAAGTTTATCAAGAAATTTTAGATGAATTGATAGCTATAAATGACTTTTCAGTGAATGACAAAATTGCTGTTGCTTATCACCAACTGGGCATGGTAGCCCAAGAGCAACGGCAGTTTGATGTAGCTGTTGATTACTACAACAAGGCGCTGAAGATAAGAGAAGATGCTGGGGATTTGTACAGTGCTGCTAGTGACTATCACCAACTGGGCACGGTAGCCGAAGAACAACGGCAGTTTGATGTAGCTGTTGATTACTATAACAAGGCGCTGAAGATATTAGAAGATGCTGGGGATTTCTACAGTGCTGCTAGAGAATATCACCAACTGGGCACGGTAGCCCAAGAGCAACGGCAGTTTGATGTGGCTGTTGATTACTACAACAAAGCGCTAAAGATATATGAAGATACTGGGGATTTCTACAGTGCTGCTAGAGAATATCACCAACTGGGCACGGTAGCCCAAGAGCAACGGCAGTTTGATGTGGCTGTTGATTACTACAAC
>NZ_JBALDM010000057.1:0-18014 GCF_036917435.1 Nostoc sp. | reverse complement strand
TGCTGATAATGATGAGAATGTGCGAGGTGCAGCCATCCAAGCATTAGCCAGCAATTTCCCAGATGACCCGGACACCTCCTCGTTTCTCAAAGACCTCGCCACTGCTGATAATGATGAGAATGTGCGAGGTGCAGCCATCCAAGCATTAGCCAGCAATTTCCCAGATGACCCGGACACCTCCTCGTTTCTCAAAGACCGCGCCATTGCTGATGATGATGAAAATGTGCGAGGTGAAGCAATTGAAGCATTAGCTAGCAATTTCCCAGATGACCCGAACACCTGCTTGATTCTCAAAGACCGCGCCACTGGTGATAATGCATGGGATGTCCGATATGCAGCCATCGAAGCATTAGCCAGCAATTTTCCAGATGACGCGGATACCCGCTCAATTCTTAAAGACCTCGCCAATGGTGATAATGTATGGAATGTGCGAGGTGCAGCCATCAGAGCATTAGCCAGCAATTTTCTAGATGACGCGGATACCCGCTCGATTCTCAAAGACCGCGCCATTGCTGACAAGGAAGAATATCTACGATGTACAGCCATCCAAGCATTAGCTAAACACTTCAGAGATCAATCTGAGTTGTTTGAAATTTACTACAACTGCGCTGTCAATGACCCCTTTAAGCGTAAGCGAAACTATGAAACCAACCCTCGGCGCATTGCACTGGAGATAATTATCAAGCAATTTCCTCAGCATCCTCAGACTTTACCACTGTTGCGTGACAAAGCAGAGAATGACCCAGATGAGCAAGTGCGAGAGTTTGCTCAACAAAAGTTGGCAGAATTAGAGAAGTAGTTTGACAAACTCAGGTTACATCATTCAACGAAAGTGCCAATATTTGATTATAAACTTCTGCATTTTCTTCAAGAGCTTGACGTATATCGTATTGCGTTTGTAAATTTAACCAAAACTGAGCGCTGTTACCAAAATAGCGAGATAAACGCAAAGCTGTATCTGCTGTAATAGTACGTTTTCCAGATAAAAACTTCACTAATTCTTGTCTGAGTTACACCTATATCTTTGCTTAATCGATAAGGGGTGATATTTAGTGGCTCTAAAAATTCTAGTTGTAGGATTTATCCAGGGTAGATATTTGGCAGACGGTTGTTGTTCATGATTATTTCCAGACATCAGTGATAATCTACTATTTCAGTAGCAAAACTCTAAAAAAGCGATCGCTTGACATCTACCCAAATAATCCTATTTTAGCGATCGCACCAATGCTATCTTGCTCAAAGAACAGAGAACCATTACTACTTGCGATCGCAGCAGCGTGTCGTCAGCCAAGCTAGAGGGATATAGAACATTTTAATACCCACAAGAGGACTTTTAAAACATCCTCTTAGAGCGTTATAGAATAGAAATAAATCTTATATACATTAGCTAATTAAGCAAAATTGCCCATGACCACTTCTAAACGCCATTACCACATTACTACCTTCGGTTGTCAGATGAATAAAGCTGACTCAGAGCGCATGGCTGGCGTTTTGGAAGATATGGGCTTTGAATGGTCAGAAGACCCAAATAATGCAGATTTGATTCTCTACAATACCTGCACAATTCGAGATAATGCCGAGCAAAAGGTATATTCCTATCTTGGCAGACAGGCAAAGCGTAAGCATGAGCAACCTAATTTAACACTGATTGTTGCTGGTTGTGTTGCCCAGCAAGAAGGCGAAGCGCTATTGCGACGAGTCCCAGAATTAGATTTGGTAATGGGGCCACAACATGCGAACCGCCTTAAAGATTTGCTGGAGTCGGTGTTTGAAGGTAATCAAGTTGTCGCAACCGAGTCGGTTCACATTATTGAAGACATCACCCAGCCGCGACGCGATAGTAAAGTCACAGCTTGGGTAAATGTAATTTACGGCTGTAACGAACGCTGCACCTATTGCGTGGTTCCTAATGTACGCGGGATAGAACAATCTCGCACGCCGTCAGCAATCCGCGCTGAAATGGAAGAATTAGGACGGCAAGGTTACAAAGAAATTACTCTACTTGGTCAAAATATTGACGCTTACGGTAGAGATTTGCCAGGAACAACACCAGAGGGTCGAAATCTGCACAACTTCACAGATTTACTTTATTACGTCCATGATGTACCGGGGATTGAAAGATTGAGATTTGCTACTAGCCATCCTCGTTATTTTACAGAGAGATTAATTAAGGCTTGTGCTGAGTTACCCAAAGTCTGCAAACACTTCCACATTCCCTTTCAATCTGGCGATAATGAACTTCTAAAGGCGATGTCGCGCGGTTATACCCATGAAAAATATCGCCGGATTATCGATACCATTCGGCGGTATATGCCAGATGCTTCTATTAGTGCTGATGCAATTGTTGGTTTTCCTGGGGAGACAGAAGCACAGTTTGAGAATACCCTGAAACTGGTGGAAGATATTGGCTTTGATATGTTGAACACAGCAGCATATTCGCCGCGTCCAGGGACACCAGCCGCTTTGTGGGACAATCAACTGAGTGAAGAAATAAAAAGCGATCGCCTCCAACGGCTCAATCATCTGGGAAACTTGAAAGTAGCCGAGCGATCGCAACGTTACTTCGGACGTATCGAAGAAGTTTTAGTAGAAGACCAAAATCTTAAAGACCAAACCCAGGTGATGGGACGCACTGGTGGTAATCGTCTGACATTCTTCAGTGGCGACATCAAAGAGTTGAAAGGGCAGTTAGTGAAGGTAAAAATTACCGAAGTTCGTCCTTTTAGCTTGACGGGTGAACCAGTTGAAGTGAGACAAGCTATGCCAGTATAAAAAAGAGGGGTAAAGGTTAAGGGGGAAAGGGAACCTCATATTTAACCTTTTTTCTTTCTCAAAGCTACTTAACCTTAGCGCGGAAGCGGACAAAGCCGTAAAAATCTTTGACGAGATTGGGTAAATCTGGACTCCGCGTAATATTCACCACCACCGCCCCATTAGTATTAGTACCGCAGTATGATGGGGTTGACTCTTTAGCAGAATAAAAGCGTCCGCGATCGCTATCTTCTACATTGGTAAGGTAGAATGTAGGGCTGGTAGAACTAACTGCAAGACCTATGCCTTTATCTGCTCCTGGTAAGCCGCCATCACCAGGACTATTACCGTTAAATGCAGTGGGAAGAAAAGTAGTATTATTAGGAACTAAATCGCAGAATTTGACATTAGTAGCATCATTCGGGCCTTTGGAGAGGAAGTAGATAGTATATTCCAACTCATCACCCGGTTTGACAATGCCAGCATTAATCAATCCGCGCAGATAGCCAGCAGGCCATTTTGCATCGTTATCATCAGAAGCGAATGGTTCTGGTGTATAGTTAGCAGCAGTAATCGCCACATCGCTGCGACCATCTACAATATCGGTTAAATCTTGGTTATTGATGCGGGTGATGCGTTTTACTAACAAAAGCTTTGCATTCACAGCAGTAGCACCATTATTACTTTCCCCGACGCTGGTAACACGACCAGATGTAGTATCAGTATCTCTAGTTGGTAAGTAATTTGTACACCTTATACTAGCGTTGTTACTAGTAGTTGCTTCCCAGCAAGCACTGACATTTGTATCATTGCCATTGGGAGTTAAGCTGATAGACTGGCCAGAATTAGCCCCAGCTAGAGAAGACTGATATGTGTTATCCCAAAGATTGAGAATACTTGCAGGAGGTGTATTAACCTCAGTACCACTACCATAAGCGATATAGTCAATAATTTTATCATTATTATCGTACAACCAGATATCATCACCAGAGTTGTTGAGTTTGGGAGTCTGTCCCAACCAAGCTTGAAAAGCTGCTCCTGTTGCTTGATGATTGGCGTTGTTATCCCCAATCCAAATCACAGCATATTTCCCTGGTTGTAAAGTTGTGCCGTTAGGGAAAGTATAACTAAAACCATTAGTACCATCAGTATCATTAGCAGTCAAATGTCCATCTGCTAACTTAAAACCACTCAAATCTACAGACGATGAAGAAGGATTATAAAGTTCAATAAACTCATCATTAGTGTTAGTAGCCGTACCAGTTTCGCTATACAAAACTTCGTTGATTATGACTTTGCCAACATTAGGTGAAGCTGTATCAATGATATTAAATGGAGTTGGTTGAGTTTGACCAGGATAATAAGTCCATAAATCCAACCCTTTGGTATCTCCAAAAGAGCCGGTGCATGATGCCCCAGTATTACCAGCGTTACCAGATTGACCAAATTTCCGGTCATTGCTGGCGGTGTCAAAACCGTTAATCGGGTCGCTGAAGGCTGGGCTTGGTGGATTAATACCGCAGAGTACCTGACCAGAAGTACCGACTTGAAAACCACCGATAGTTTTATAAGCGCGATCGTCGTAGAATCCTCTGGTGTTGCCTATAGGATTAGTAGCATTCAGCATTGTAATGGTAGGGCCACCAGTAAAATTATTTTCTGCATCCAATAAGGGAAAGTGATATTCACCTCCATAAGTTGTGACACGAACTTTGTAATTACTGCCAACAGAGAAAAAATTGCCACTGTTATCTTTACCATCCCAACTAACTGCTTGCTGTCCCGTTGCAGTCATAGTCCCTCGCAAAAGACGGTTTTGCGAGTTGGTAGGATCAAAATTGCTACCATCTCGGCTGATAATGAGTTGGTAAATACCTGTAACGTTGCTGTCAAAGTTGAAAGTACCGCCAGTGCGGTAAGAACTGTTATTTCCTGTAACTGTCCCGTTGAATTGTAAATTACTCACAGCAGGAATAATTGGGGTAAGGGAAATGCCAGTTCCCTCTAAAGTGCCATCTCGTTTGTAACGTTCAATGTATGGAAGTACATTGGCATCGATGGAGTTAAAAAAGGTAGCGTATTGGGGACGAGCCAAGCTAACACCACCTTGGGGACTTGTCAGCTGACTATCCGTCCCCAGTATGTCGTGGTAGAGAGGAGTTTTACCATCACTGTCAAAAAAGCCAGTTTGATTACCATAGAGAACAAATCCATTGGGATCTGTGCCCCTGAGTTCTACTTTATATTGGAAGCCATCTGTAGTTACAGGATAGACTGGAAAGTTAAGATATCGGCCGTTACTACCAGTATAGAAGGCAATATAATAGGTGAATAACCGCCCATTCAAGTCGGTTGTTGAAGTTTGATCGCTGCTCCGTACCGTAACATCCCAAGCTGAAACATTAGTTCCTTGTGAACCATCAAAATTACTCCCGCTGCTTAAATTAATCTCACCAGTTGGAGCATTATTATTGAAAGTATTACCTCCATCAGGCCCGTAGAAAACAATGTTATAAACTCCAGTAGATGGAGCTTTGTAATAGCAGGGAATATATCCGTTGGGATTACCTCCACCAGAAATAGCACGAGGGCCACTTAACTCCTGTTGGCGACTTGAGATAAATCCTGGTGTCGCTTGCAAGGAACACTGAAAGTTTGGTGTACTGGGTATAAATTCACTGCCAATACTTCCAGTAACAGTACCGGGATTGTAAACATTAATATCGCCGTTGTTTACCTTAACTGCACTGGAACCCAAAAGAATATACTCATCTTTATTGGCATAGACCTTAAGCAACGTTCGTCGTAGCACAAGATTGCCATACAAATCATTACGCCATTCAATGTTAGCTCTGGAACTATTGGCAGGAGCGTTACTGGGATAGAGTGTACGACTACCTTCAGCTTGAGCAACTTGTGGAGAGAAACTCAGGGCGCAGAGTGATAGAGCAAGGCTACTTAGTAGTTTTTTATAACGGTTTTTATCGGTGTTATTGACCGATAAAAGATGTTTTAACAGTAAACTCATTGATGTTTCACTAGCTCCTGATTTTAATTCGATGAGTGCAATGCCTACGACAAACCACTCCCTGTCTAGCCAAAATTTCAAAAATATAAAAAAGAATAAAAACTCTAATGCACTTAGACAATGTGTGCTTTTAGCTTACCCAATTCATCCGAGAATCTACCATTTTGATTGACGTTCGCAGTGGCGATCGCTTTTAATATATTTAAATAAAAATTTCATAGCTTCATTCCTGAATAATTAGATGTGAAATTTCCCTGTCTTGCTTTCTTTAACAGGCTTGACAACGTAGATTCTTGTTGCGGGCGTGGCACTGGTTTTTGCTGTCCAAAGCCATCAAATAATTCGTTAAGTTTGACGCTGACACCCAAATATGCACCGCCTGCGGAACGTGTTCCTGAAAAATCCCGGTCATCAACTTTACCAAACACATATCCAGCAGAAACGCGCAGATTAGGGGTGAGGTAATAGCCTGTTTCTATAACAAAGCCCGTTTCGCTATAACTAGACTGACTAATTACACGAGCCTCACCCACCAAATCCCAGCTATATCCCAAACGATAGGTAGCGCGTAATTGGGCTAGATTTACCATACTCGTCCCAGCTAAATCACTGGCTATGTAAGAACTGCTGTTACGTAAAGCATACTTACCGTAGAATTCCCATTGCCAGTTAGGAGCGTAAATAGCCTCTAAAGCAAAGGTATGGTCTTCAGAACCCGTACCACTACCTAAGAGGATGGTGTCAGGGATAGTTGATGGATTTTTGCGATATTCATAACGCAATAAGGCATTAAATTTATCGCTACTGGGGTCGCGGTAGGCTAGTCCCAACTTTAAGGTAGTCGTATCCCCCAATCCTGAAAGCTTTTGATTGGAAGAACCAGCTTGTTGATAACGGACTAAGGCTGTCAGAGCCGGAGAAATTTTACCCGCAGCACCTGCGGTAATTACTGTATTACTACCACCAGAAGAAGAACGATGTTCGTAACGGGCGCTGGCTTGAAACTGCGGATTATCAGAGTATTCTAGCCCCACACTATAGCTATCACCACCATCAAATCCGATCGCAGATGCTGATTGACCAACAGCGAAGGGTTGGGCATATTGTTGGCCTGCTCCAGTCCGTCCGAAGAAGTTGCCAAATACATGTTCGTAAGCAACATTCAGCCGCAATCCAGAAGCAATAGTCCAACGATTATTTAGACCAATCGCCCCTTGGGTAGTCATTTCGTTAGCACCACCCAAAATTGAGTAACGACCGGTCAAGGTAGTATCTGAACCGAGTTTGTGTTCACCGTTGACACTCAAACTGGTGATGGAATTACCCGAATATTGACCACTAGTGTAAAACTGCTGGGCCAGACTGATATTGACACCAGGAATTGCTGCCCAATTTAGCCCTAAAATAGTCCGATCTGGGTAAACACTATCTTTTTGGGAAGATAAACTTAGTTCATTTTGGGCTTGGAAAGTCAGATTTTTAGCAATGGGAATGGAGAAACGCGATCGCAATTGATCGGAGTTACTACTCAAGGCACTGTCAGGGATGCGGTCTTCCCGATGACGATGAATCCAATCCACATCAATAATGGCGCTACCTAGTCGTTGTTGAATACCGGCGGAAATCGTCGTTAAGGAATTATCAACTTTACTACCAGGTATGGACTCAGAACGCGGTGCAAAGAGTTCTTCAAAGGTGTCTAGAGGTTGGGGAGCAATGCCAAAATTGTCTTCGTGGTCGTACTGCGCCCTGACATTAGTGGTTGAAGAGAGTTTAGCTGTAACCTGCGCCCCATATCGGGTTTGTCCTGGGACAAAGCTGATAGTGGCATTATTGGCAAAACCTGTATCGGCAAAGCGATAATAGGCACGACCTTGAATCCCGTTAGTAATTTGTCCTTCAGCTTCCAATCGGTATGCTTCACCGCTAACCTTTCCTACAACATCAGAATCATTAGTGGAATGAGCATATTCTGCAATTAACTTACCTCGATCGCCCAAAGAAATCAGCGCATCTGCACCATAGAGTTGAAAGTCACGCACTCCCTGATTTTCTTGGACATAAGTTGCTCCTATCCAACTTTCTTGGTTAAGTTTGCGGGAAAGATTATATTGCAAACGACCAGCATAGATATTGCTATCAGAGTTTCCACTGTCATATTGATAGCTAACAACAATCCGACGCACCAATACTTGTCCGTTTTGATCGACATCGGTGCGAAGTATGGGTTCGCGGAATAATAAGGTACCGCGATCGTAGTCGATTTCGTAGTCTTGTCCGAGGTTAAGCTGTTTCCGTTCTAATACAGTCCCAGGACGATTGAGTTCTTCTAACTCAATAAAGACATTTTCACTACCTGCTTGTAGTAGTCTGCGGGAGAGGAAGTAATAACCGCTAGTACCATCGGGAGCAATGGTATCTCGTTGAAATGCTTCTAAGTGGTTGCCATACAAACCTGTTATTTGTAGGTTTCCTAAGTTGTAATTAGCTTTAAAACCGTGGAGTTGACGGGTGATAGAAGTGAATTGCTGCGATCGCCGCGCAAATTCTTCTGTGTTGTAGTCACCCCACATGGCATAATCAGGATCGGCACCAGGGATACCAGTTGAACGCTCAATACGTAGATATACGCTGTCAATGGAAGGAGCGACTGCATCAACTTTCGAGCTATCGCCGTAGACAGGATAATTTTGCTCGCTGGATTGGGAAGTTCTAAACAGGCGATTATCGCAGTTGCAATCTTCATTGAGGTTGCGAGAACTGTTGTATGCGCCTGTAAATAACCATTCTCCGATCGCACCAGTGGCAAATATGGCTGAATGGAAATCTAATTGCGTTCTGTTATTTTTGTCAGGCGGGAGAAAATCGCGGAAACTACCGTAATAATCTGTACCTTTAGCACCCAAACGTAAATCTATTATGCCTGTTACCAAACTCGGACGCAGTGCAGTTTCAAATTGTAGTTGGGTAAAGGCTTCTAAGTTATTAGTTATGGCGCGAATTGTAACAGTTTCCGCTTTTAGCTGCGATCGCAAAATCGCTGTAAATTGTCCCGCTTTCGCCTCTACTTGAAATCCGGGTTCATCGGGTTTGAAGTCTTTCCCAACAAACTCCCCAGCAGTGGGTATCAAAGTGATAACAGCATCACGATTAGAGCGATTACCAGTTGCATCAATCAATTGACCCTTGATTGTCGCTGTAGAACGTCCATCTGCTGGGATACGAGACTCAACAGTTTCTAAGGTTAGTTTCTGTGGCGCTCCTCGGACTGCGACTTGCACCGTAATAGGAGGTTCTGTCCCTCCTACTACCTGTGCAGAAATGATATTATTACCTTCTTTTAACGAGACACCATACCATGTTTGCGTTACTAAGTTAGTACTGGCATCACTTTCTGTTCGTCCAATTAAAGAAGGGTCTACTAATACACCATTCGCCCGTAATTCTACTTGACTTCCAACAGGAAATTGCACAATCACTGTGGTAGCTGGAACATCCACAATGTTGTTAGCCGTTGGCATCAGGAATTTTATTCCTGTGGAGATGGGGGAAGTGGGAAGATTTTTCTGATTTTCCTCAGTTACTCCAGCTATTTTGCGTAAGCCTCTAGGTAATTGAGCAGAAAATTCTGGTTGAAATGGTTGTATTTGCGTTGGAGAAGCTTGAAGTTCTATCTTTGTGTCTTTGCTAATTCCTGCTATTTTGCGTAAGCCTCTAGGCAAATCAACAGAAGTTGCTGGTTGAAATGCTTTTATTTCCGTTTCAGTTGGCTGAATATCTGGAATTGAAGAAGTTGAGGTAAGTTCATCGGAACTTCCCAAAATATGGGGGGAATTTGAATCCATACTTTCTTCAAGCACTTTGTTCTGATCTGCTTGAAATTCAATATGATTTTTCACATCATCTGGAACAATAAAAGCGAAACCTAACCCCCCCTCCCCCTTCCCTACAAGGGAAGGGAGAGAATTCAAAGCCTCTCCTCTCTTTGGAGAGAGGTTTTCTATATTCCTGGAAAAGTTAGGATCTTTAGCACCCTTATCTGTTTGCGAAGCCGGATCGGGGAAAACAAGATTTTCATTTGTAGGTTCTGCCTTAACTATCGCAGGATACAAAACAAAGCTGAGAGCTAGCGGCATCACCCCCATCATCTTCAGGTTAAAAATAGTTGCATAGTGCAGTCTGGGTTTCATTTTTTGACTGGCTCCTGGAAGGCGGGGGTGACAGCGAAGTTCATGCGTACCAAGCCACCAGGCTCTAGACGCACGAGGCGAGATTGGCTATTCCGTTCGCGGAATTTTTTGTTGGGAGCTATGGTGTAACCCGGTACACTGCTAAGGTCTAGTACACCTGTATGACTTCCTGGTAAGACATTAGCTAAAGAGAATAAACCATTCGGATCTGTGGTGATGCGGTTTCCGTCTTCCAGAAAAATCACTGCATTGGGGACTCCAGGCTCACCACGTTGTTGTTCGCCGTCAAAGTTTTTATCAATAAATACGCGACCGATAATAGTGCCACAATCAGAAACGATTCCTGAACGAATTTTTAACTGGTGCGTTGCTGGGCCATCCTTGGTGCTAAAGCGATTATCAGCTCGTTGGGCATTAACGATCGCACTATTACGACCGTTACCGCGCAGAGCATCAGCTGTTAGTTGAGCGGCGTAAGCAATATTCAGGGTTTTTTCTGTAGGAAGTGTTACATCTGTACGGAATGTCACCGTGTTCCCATTCCGTTGTGAGGTGATAGTAATTGCTTTACCATCTAACTCACCCCGTACAGATTTAGGCAAAAATTGGAATCCTAAAGGTAAGTTGTCGGTAACAAATATATTATTTAAACCAGCATCAGCAAGATTTTTGACCGAGATCCGGTAGATTACTGTATCTCCAGGTTCAGCTGTAGCGCGATCGCTTGTTTTAACAATCTGTAACTGATTGGCTTGGCATAAATTTGTACTGAATTCAAAGGCTAATAAGTCTAGTCCTACTACTTCTGCATTCGGAACTAAAACAACTGTTTGCTCTACCCTCATCTCACCTGTGAGACTGATTGGTTGACCATCTAAAGAACTAGCAACATATCGCACAACATTATTACCTTGTGTGCCAGTGCTACCAACGATTTCAATCTTGATCCGCCGTTGTTTGTAGATAGAATTTGGTGGTGCATTAATTACAAAAATATAAGTTCTACCTGGATCGGTTTGACCCTTATTCGGATCGAGTAGGAAATTGTAGACACCCGCAGGGTTATTCGTAACGAAGTAGGGGTTACTATTCTCGGTATTAGGCGATTTACCGCCAGGAACGTTGTTATTAGGAATATCGGGTAATTCTGTTCGAGTCAAAGAAACCAAGCTACCTAATTCTGTTCCCGTTGGATCGCTGGGGTTAGGTTCATATACGCCAACAGAAAAACCTGTATAGTCAGGTAAAATAGTACCGGCACAACCTAATATCCGCCCTAATGGATCAACTAATGGGTTAGGACTAACATTAAGTGGACTAGAAGTTCCGTCATATTTCTGATTCGTAGCAGAGTCTGTATAAGTATAAGTAGCTTGATTTATTAATGCTGGAGACGCACCCAGATTGTTAGTCTGTTGTGCGATCGCTGGTATAGGTATAGTAGTTTGCAAAAAACTTCCCAAAAGAACAGTAGCTGTTAACTTTTGATACCAGCTACTGCTAGAAGTCGTTTGTTTTTGCTTTTGAGGACGGCTCACTGAACACATCTCCTCTGGAATGCCACTTTTTTCGTTAATAAAAGCACTTGTTTATCTATCGAAGATCCCTCCGACTCTCCTTATAAAGCACGGCTGTTTTCTTCCCTTTAGCCCCTTTCTAAGGAGGCGAGGGGATCTTATCCGTATAGGCATAGCGAATCAGCGCACTTGGATTTGATAAATCGCCTTAACCGTTTTCTTTGCCGCAACTGATGGCACTTGCAAACGGATGTGGGTGTAAACATTTGCTGGTGCTGGTTTTGTTTCTACTTTCCCGTCAGGAAGAGTAACTTTAACAGTGGGATTTTCAACAAAGCTACGGCCGCCATCAATGCTGTAAGTCACCTTAGTATCATTAGTGGCAATTATGGATTTCAGCACGTACACCATTCCTTTGGGAATAGCTTGATTGAGAACCAAATTCTTCACTAGGCGATCGCTCTTATTTTCGCCACTTAATGTATATCGCAACACATCACCAGGTTGCACCACACCTTGACCTTTTAAAGGTTGCCATGTCTTGCTTTGCTTACCCTGCTGATCCTTTGTCACTACTTGTTTCTCAGCATCTAAGCGCAACTGTATTTGCCCTTGAGTTTTGACATTTTGGGCAACAGCACTTGTAGAATGCCATAATAAGCCACCAACTCCCGGCATTTGGCCAACAAATGATAATGTCGCAATTAATGCCAATGCACCCATACCCGCAATAGAAACACGCTTCATATCAATAACCTCAAAAAACTTCCTAATTTTTGATCTATCTTTCCCAAAGTCAAAGGCTAAGGTATACATACAAATTTGAAATTCTTGAACAGACTCAGGTTTAACCTTTACCAAATCAGGCTTTTATCCTGACAAAAGATACTTAATAATCAGAATCTTTTGGACAAATCAAGAGTTCTAGTAGGGGCGAACAGTTGTTCATCGGTGTCAACTTAAGCTCAAAACTTTGTCCCAGAGCCGTTTCACCCCCCTTAATCCCCCCGATGTATTGGGGGGAAATGATATTTCCAATTCCCTCCCCTTTATAAGGGGAGGGTTAGGGTGGGGTAACGCGGATCGTAATGGGAAGTGAGTGGTGAGTGAACTCAATATCCAGTTTTTACAAGAGTTTCACGTTAAGTTGACACCAATGACAGTTGTTCGCCCTATGCGATGGAGATGTGTATCAACAGTAGCCAGTCAATGCAGAATCACTTCTGAAAGTTTCAACTGATAACTGAAGTGTTAATTCACCTTGCGCTGGAAAGTAAATGTTCTTTGCACAGTTGGGCCAACCTGTCCAGTTACAGTATTCACATACTTGGTTACATCGGTGTTTACCGTAGTTCCAGTTTGGTCATTACCAGAGTTAGTCGCTGGCTTACCATTGAAAAATTGAATAGTCGATGTCCCAGAATCCTTAGCTGAACTCACAACGTTGCTAGTATCAATTTGAGTGTTGTTATCGTTGTCTAGCGCCCAGTTGTTGCCGCCTACTCCCCCGACTGTACCATCTTCAGTAATCACAATCTTGTCAGCATTGAGAATTACATTTCCGGTTCCCACTTGAGAAGTAGAAATATTTTTGTAAGTAATCCGATACTCAATGATGTTTCCTGGAGCGGGTTTTTTGGGTGTAACACTAAATGTACCATCAGCATTATTTGCTAGTGCTGGCCCAGTTCCTTGTAAGACTCGTGACTCTTTCAGTAATTGCAAGAAGCCAGTGTATACACGGTCAATGCTGATGTTCTGAGTTTGTCCAGTAGGTGAACCATTATTGTTTGTGTCAATAAAAGCCGTAACCGGTGTGGGGAAGCCGCGTTGGATAGTCGTGATAGCTGCACCTTGAGCACTGGTATCAGTTGAAAGTGGCGTACCAGCAGGCAGGTCAACGCTTACACCATAGTTAGCTTTACCACCATTTGCTGCAACTGCATCAATTCGCACTGGATTAGTGGCGCTGATTGGGTTGCCCCCGACAGTACCCGTACCACTTGTGAATCCAAAGCTTGTGCCATTGTACGTGTAAGCAGCTGATAAACCTTGATAGGATACCGTCACCACTGTACCTATAGGCAAATCACCTGGTGTTGCTGGTGGTGTAGGTACAAGAGAAATATTGGCAATAGATGTACCAGTATTCTGAACCGTGTTAGTAAAGGATACCGCAGCCGGATCAACTGTTGAGCCAGGAGTAATATTGGGTGGAATTAGTGCTGATCTATTGGTGAAATCATCATTGTTGTTGGTGGGGCCAACGGCATCAGGTACTCCATTTGGCCCATTTAATAGTGAGGAGGCATTGGGTACTGAGAGGGTAGCTACGTTGTAATCCCCAGACGTACTATTAGTACCAGTGTTATTATTCTGTGCGTCAATAAAAGTAGGTGTTGTGCCATTAGGAGCAAAACCTGTGTCTCCTACTTGTGTCGTGGGAAAGGTCTTATTAGTGGTGTCAAAATTACCTGGGTTTTGGTCTCCTGAATCGTCATAAATTTTGGTGGTTGGATCTCCAGCCGTTGCACCAGTCACCTGAGCGATGTTGTAAATGCTTACGGGGCCGCTTCCAGTTGCACCAGTTGACTTAACTTGGATGCTAAAACCGCTAACTGTTGTACCAGTAGCAACTGAAGTGACAACGGTAGGATCGTTAATGAAACCGATCCGTTTAACTGTAGTTAAGTCTGCTGGGGCGGTAGTTGTCCACGAAGCTGCTTCAGCAGTTGTAGTGCCAGAAGTAATAGGGGTAATGCTGTAAACTACTTTCCACCCAGAGGGAGCAGTTGGAGTGCCATTAAGCGCAGTATTGGCTGGAATCGCATCAGAGACTAAGATGCGGGTGACTGATAAAGTATCAACAGTGATACTTGTACCAGCCAAAGCTGCGGGGGTAACACCACTATTAGTTACATCGTTAGATTCAACCCGTAAGCTCAAACCATAAGTTAGCAAGTCATCACTGAGGGAACCAGAAGTGCCAGCATTATCATAGGCTGTCTTCGTTTTGAGGATAGTTGCTAAAGCCCTAGTTTTAGCAGTATTTCCGACTTTAATCTGCTGGGTAGCACTGGCTTCTCTCACACCATTGACTGGCGCTCCGGCTGCGTTGCCATTATCTACGGTGTAAACGTCGCCACCATCAGCAATTCGGGATTGGTTTTGAGCGTCACCAGGAGTTTGTCCTAATTGGACAGTGATAGTATCACCTGTTTGAGCGCCAGCTTGGACGGTAACTGGTACACGCACTAAGACAGTACCATTAACTGCCACAGCAGCTGTAGTTAGTCCACCAGCAGGGATATTTGTCCAGGTTGTACCGCCATCAGTACTATATTGCAAGTTACCACTAGCTGGCACAGCACCAGTTTTATCTGTGGGTAGTACCCCGGAAACTGTGGCTGGCCCTGTTGTTGTAGCTAAGTTAGGAATCTGGAATTTGGTGGTGTCGTTACCGACGTTGGTTACGGTGTAAGTGTAAACCAGTGTATTACCAGCGTTAGCAGTACCTGTAATCCCAGAACCTGTAACAGTAATACCAGCCACCTCTGCTATGGTTACGGTGACGGTGTTAGATGTGGAATTGATGGGACTCCCTGGCGCATTGGGATCTTCGTAGGTCGCTGTGGCTGTGTTACTTATAGATGTACCTGCTGTAGTACCTTCAGCTAATACAGGTGCAATAAATTGGAAAAAGCTGCCAGTTAATAAAGCTGTTGCTACTAGAGATTGGTAAGGCTGGATCTGCTTGTTGATGGATTTGTTTCGGTTTACCATGAAAGTAGTTTGTTTATTTGCTGAACTTGGATCTTGGTTTTTGAGACAGGATTAAGTTCGGCAATTCCTTAAAGAATTACCGACTAGACTTGCCCAAAATCTTAAGGCTTTGGGCGGTGTATATCTAAGGAGTTAACTTATTAACTACTCCTGAAAACTAGATTGAGGCAATAAACAGAAAAGTTATTGCCTACTTGTTTTACGCTTACCGTTAATGATCAAAGCTAGCGATCGCAAATATGGGTAACTTACTACTGTGTCTTGCTGAATCTTCTATGTAAATAGCAATGTAGCTTTTATAGCAAAAAAAAACTTCCGTATAAATAAGTAACTTCTCTAGCGATGAATGAGTGCATCAAAGCTGAAAAATTAACTTTATTTTGGCAACATATATAGCCATTTTAGTGTTTAAAACGGAATTAAAACACGCTAAAACCTATATGGAAAAGGTATTTTAAATATTTTCTGCTATGTCTGCGTAGTACCGTGTGCAGTGATTAGTATAAATAAATAGAAAATCACTTTAGTGATCTAGATCACTAAATACAATGATGCTGATCTAATAAAATGCAAAAAAATCATAGAAATAATGCTATTTAATCATATTCATGAACAGTGTTTAGACTGAGTAAGTGAAACTATTATCTGATTTTAGAACCAGTAAATGTAAGTGTAAATACTAAACATGACAATTACGTATATAAAAATTTTACAGAAATCATTTTTCTCATTACTAAGAATACCCGACTTTTTTAGTCGGGTATAGTTGACTGGTATTTTTGCTCGTGTTAGTATTCATTCGACAGCCGACAGACAAACAGGGAAAGCTAGTTTATGACTCAGGCAATCAAAACCCAAACCCAAACCAGCACTGCCTACTTTCAAGCCTTAAAGTGTAAAGAATGTGGTGCGGAATATGAACTCAAAGCCAGTAATGTTTGTGAGTTATGTTTTGGGCCGTTAGAAGTCAAATATGACTACAATGCCCTCCGTCTGACTGTCACTCGTGAAACGATTAAAGCTGGGCCCAATTCAATTTGGCGCTATCGTCCCTTTTTGCCTGTCGCAACTGACAATGTTATAGATGTGGGAACGGGGATGACTCCCTTGGTTCGTTCTCACCGTCTTGCCCGCCGCCTGGGTCTAAATAAGCTTTATATAAAAAATGATGCAGTTAATATGCCCACCCTTAGCTTTAAGGATCGGGTAGTTTCAGTTGCTCTATCAAGGGCGCGAGAGTTGGGTTTCACTACTGTTTCTTGCGCTAGTACGGGGAACTTGGCAAATTCTACAGCTGCGATCGCAGCCCATGCCGGTTTAGATTGTTGTGTGTTCATCCCCGCAGATTTAGAAGCCGGTAAAATTATCGGTAGCCTGATTTACAGTCCCACGCTGATGGCTGTCAAAGGTAACTACGATCAAGTGAACCGTCTCTGCTCGGAAGTTGCTAATACACACGGCTGGGGTTTTGTCAATATTAATCTGCGTCCTTATTACTCTGAAGGTTCCAAGACGCTAGGTTTTGAAGTGGCGGAACAACTAGGCTGGGAACTCCCCGATCATGTGGTTGCTCCCTTAGCATCTGGTTCGCTATTTACAAAAATTTATAAGGGTTTCCAAGAATTTATCGAAGTTGGTTTAGTAGAAAACAAGAGCGTCCGTTTCAGTGGCGCTCAAGCTGAGGGTTGTTCGCCCATCGCCCAAGCCTTCAAAGAAGGACGCGACTTTATTAAACCAGTTAAACCAAATACAATTGCTAAATCACTAGCGATCGGCAATCCAGCAGATGGCATTTATGCTGTGGAGTTAGCGCAGAAAACTGGTGGTAACATTGAATCAGTCAATGATGCAGAAATTATTGATGGCATCAAGTTGCTGGCAGAAACCGAAGGCATCTTCACAGAAACGGCTGGTGGTACAACCGTGGCCGTGCTGAAAAAACTGGTAGAAGCTGGCAAAATTGATCCAGATGAAACTACCGTGATTTACATCACCGGCAATGGTTTGAAAACCCAAGAAGCAATCCAAGGCTATGTTGGTGAACCCTTGACTATTGATGCTAAGCTAGATAGTTTTGAACGCGCCCTAGAGCGATCGCGTACTCTCGATCGCTTGGAATGGCAACAAGTCCTCGTTTAGTTAGAAATTAGGAGTTATGAGTTTTTTATTCATAACTCCTAACTCTTAACTCTATTCCTCACTCTTCACTTTGTACTTTTATGGCTGTAACAGTTTTAGTTCCTACGACTCTTCAGAATTTGACCAATAATCAAGCTAGTCTAGAATCCAACGGTAGCACCATTGCTGAATTGTTGGACTCGCTAGAACAAAGCTTTCCTGGTATCAAATCCCGATTGTGCGATGAAGAAGGCAAGCTACGTCGGTTTGTAAATTTTTATGTCGATAGTGAAGATATTCGTTATTTAGATGGTATCAATACAACCCTGAAAGATGGCGATGAAGTAAGTATTGTCCCTGCTGTTGCTGGTGGTTAATAAAGAGAACAGTAAATAAAGTAGAAGACTGACTACACAAACCCGTGATAGATTACCTCGTTCCCAGTCTCAGGCTGGGAATGCCTATGTGAAGTACCCCTTTTTGCTTCGCTGAAAAAGGGGCTTACAATTTCAACTACAGCAATGACGGTCTTATTCGTCTCTTGGGTTTCCCGTATCTTCCGCCGATGCCACGTTAGGGACTCTCATCTCCAAGAGTTCGGGACTAAACCCGATAATGGTCTTACTC
>NZ_JBALDM010000056.1:0-190652 GCF_036917435.1 Nostoc sp. | reverse complement strand
AGTTTTAACATCTCAGACAAGACAGGGCTCATAGATAGCGTTAGCTATAAATACTGTCAAATCATCCACAAAAAAGATGGTTTTATGTACCAAGCATAGACACCTTTTGGGGTTAAAACCCCTTGGGTGTGTTTTCCTCCCCGCTTTAAAAAGACGGGGTTCCCAACACTACAAGATATTTTCTTATGGAAAAAGTTTTTACCAAAAAGCTAGGGTTTTGCCGGATAAAGAAAACCAAGTTCTTAATTTTGGATAAAGTCGAGCTAAGAGCCTAATTAAATAGGTAGACTCAAGACGCAGAAAAATCTGTATTTGCCATAACCAATTCCCAAATATAAATTAGGTTTTAAAAACTGAGTTTCAAATTCTTAATCTTCATAAAGTTATAAATACCATTATTAAGTTTTTAATAATACTTGTCTCAGTTTCTACATTAATCTCGTAAATTGCGATCGGAATTGTGTAATCTAAAGACAGCTAATAGCTCATTATTCAATCGAGGTCTGATGACTCCTACAATCATGCGTCAGCTTTGGTCAGTGGTTGAAACCGCCCAAGCCAAGCTCCTCTTACAACTGGATGATGCTAGCTTGGTGCAGTGGTTAGTGAAACAAACCGAAACGCAAGTTTTGTTAGATACTAACGAAACTGACTTTCTTTGCCACTACATTCAATCTCGGCTAGCTCTTATACGTGATATTGCCCATGAACGTCAGTGTTCATAATAGCAGAATCACTATAAATTGATTGATAGTCAAGTGTTATTACTATTGGCTATTGGCTATTGGCTATTGACTTTTGGGGAAAATAACCTTCTACTAAGCAGTCAGAGCCGACTACACGCCAACGAACCCGTTCTAGAGACAACGCCTCAGTCATGGTAGTAAAACCTAAATCGCCCACAGGTGTGGGAGCAATGCTACCACCAATGATTTTCGGCGCAATAAATGCCAGAACTTTTTGCACTGCTCCTTGAGCGATCGCACTAGCAGCTAAAGTACCGCCACATTCCCACAATACGCTACAAAAACCCCGCTCATACAAGTACGCCATTGCCCGATCTGGTGTAAGGGATGTTAATTCCACGACTTCCACCCCAAGTTTTCGCAACAGTTCTTGGAAATCGGGGTTAGCACCCTTTTCTGTCAACACCAAAGTTGGAGCATCCGCAGTTCGCCACAGATGGGCACTTTCCGGCAAGTTAAGATTGCGACTCATCACCACCCGCAGGGGATTATGTGCCTCTAAATTATGGCTAGTTAAATAAGGATTATCTTGTCTGACTGTATTACCACCGACAATTATTGCATCGCAACCCGCCCGCAGTTGATGTACTTCACTGCGGGCCTCTTGACTTGTCACCCAGGCGCTATGACCAGAGGTAGTAGCAATTTTGCCGTCTAAAGTCATGGCATATTTTAAAATTCCCAAGGGTCGTTTGTAGAGAATGCGATGGACAAAAGCTTCATTTAGCTGATAACAAGCTGATTCTTCTACTCCTACCAACACTTCAATCCCCGCCGCCCGTAAACGGGCGATACCACCTCCAGCTACCAATGGATTGGGATCAACCATACCCACTACCACTTTTGCTACTCCAGCTTCGATCAAGCCTTCCGAACAAGGAGGAGTGCGTCCGTAGTGATTGCAAGGTTCAAGTGACACATAGATTGTTGCACCACGAGCGCCAACGCCTGCTGCTTGCAAAGCAAACACTTCTGCGTGAGGCTCACCTGCACGAGGATGAAACCCCTCGCCAACAATTTCGCCATCCTTGACAATCACCGCTCCCACTAACGGATTTGGCGAAGTCCGTCCTAAAGCGCGGCGAGCAAGTTCCAAACACCGCAGCATCATGCGAGAGTCAAAATCAGTTCCGATTTTTTCTTTTATAACTGCTGACTCCACTAAATGTATATTTTCCTGAGTGTAATTTGGTAAGGATGCATCAGCTTGAGCGACCACTGGGGAATTATCCATAATTTTAGGCAACACTGTAAATATTCTGCACGCGATCGCGCAGCCTTTCCACAGAAGAATCGCACTTTGCTCCTGATAATTAACAAGAGAGGGAAAGGAAAAAGCCCAACTTTTCAAGACATACTCGCGTTCCGAGGGCAAAACAGTCTTTCCTTTCCCCTTCTTCTGACTCTCACCCATTTACAGCGTCGCCACAAGTTCCTTTAAGCGATCGCGTCCATCACGAAAGACGGGCCAACCATCCCCCACCAGTACTGCTTCTACTTTACTCAGTTCTGCCAATCTGCGAACAGAGGCAACAGCCTCCTCTCGATTCAGCAGCTTGTCATCTGGCAATATAGTTAAGCTACCGGCTTTGCGTGCCCTGACTAAATCTCCTGTAATCAAAGTTGTCTCCTCCAGTAACAGAGCCAATTCACCGGGAGTTTTCGAGCCTTGGAGTTCAATTACTTTTAACCCAGGTACGAACTCTTCACCATCAGACAGCCAGCGATCGCAAGCTATGGGAAAAGTGTCTTTTTCTGCCATAGGGCCAGCTATCTTAGCATAAGTTTGATCGGCAATTTCTTTACTTGCCCTGACATGCTCAGAATTCGTCAACACAATCCAAACCACACCACCAAGGGATTTCAAATGATTCCAATCATGGTTTGATAGGGCCACTGGGTCAATCAAGATGTTTCCATCTGGGCGAATCCAAGCAATCCCATTGAAATCAATATTTCTTGCCGGATTGAAATTAGACCAGCTATAGAGATCGGGACGGTGCAAAGATTTCATGATGATTCTGGATTGGTACTTCAGTAATTGACTATTAATATCAATAATTAAGTATAGGGCATTGGGCATTGGGCACTGGTTAATTCTTCTCCCTCATCTTCCCCTGCTCCCTCATCTCCTTCATCTCCCTACTCCCCACTCCTTCCTTTTGAGTTTGGAATTTGAGTATACTACGATAAATCTATCTGTATTATGGATTTTATTGAATTAAAAAAAATTCTTGTATAACCGCAATAGAGATCAACGGAGGTATGGGAGTGCGTGAGATTAGGCGTAAGAAAATATCAGCGAAGGCAGACCAGTTTAGCGAGTCGGTGATTCGGGAAATGACGCGGGTGGCATTGCAACATGGTGCAGTAAATTTGGCTCAAGGGTTCCCTGATTTTCCCTGTCCCTTGGAGTTGAAGCAGGCAGCAAAGGATGCAATAGAGGCAGATGTCAACCAGTATGCCATTACTTGGGGCGATCGCCCATTTCGTCAGGCGATCGCTAATAAAGTTCGTTGGTATCTGGGCTTAGATATCGATCCTGAAACTCAAATCACCGTCACCTGTGGCTCCACAGAAGCAATGGCATCTGTAATGCTGGCAACAGTCGATCCTGGTGAGGAAGTAATTGTATTTGAGCCATATTACGAAAATTACAGCCCCGATGCGATTTTAGCTGGTGCTATACCTCGGTATGTGACACTCCATCCTCCCCATTGGACATTTGATGAAGCACAGTTGCGTCAAGCTTTCAATGCCAATACCAAAGCTATTATTATCAACACACCCCACAACCCTACGGGCAAAGTTTTTACCCGTGAAGAACTCACTCTAATTGCTGAACTTTGTCAAAAGTGGGATGTGTTAGCGTTCACAGATGAAATTTACGAACATATTCTCTATGATGGTACTCAACATATTGCCCTAGCGACCCTTCCCGGTATGGAAGAACGCACCATTACCATCAACGGACTATCTAAAACTTACAGCGTCACTGGATGGCGAGTTGGCTACATTTTAGCAAACCCCGAATTAACTAGAGCCATTCGCAAAGTTCATGATTTTCTCACCGTTGGCGCACCTGCACCATTGCAACGAGCCGGAGTTGCCGCCATGCAACTACCACCATCTTATTATCAAGAACTAGCCAAACTTTATCACCAGAAGCGAGACAGCATCTTACAGATTCTCGATCGAGTTGGCATTCCCTACTTCCTTCCCAAAGGAGCCTATTATGTTCTTGCAGATATTTCCAAATTTGGCTACAAAACAGATGTTGAATTCACTTACCATCTAATTAAAAATATTGGTGTTGCTGTAGTTCCAGGTTCCAGCTTTTTCAGCCAACCAGAAAAAGGCCATTCATTGATCAGATTTTGCTTCAGCAAAACACCTGAGACATTACAAACAGCGAGCGATCGCTTACTCAAACTCCAAGCCACCCTACAACCCTTGTTCTAACAATTTCGCCACATTTTCTGCAATTCTCTCTTCTAACTTTGTAAAGTCGTTTTAGAGGTTGTTTTAAACCCAAACTTTCTCTAAGTAAGTGGGTCAAATTAAATATAAAACCTCACCGAACAAGGCAAAAGTAAAAAGTAAAAAGGCACTCATAAAGAAAAAGAGGAGTGGTTTGAAGCCCCTGTCTTGAAAAGTTTCCTACGGCGGGAGACCCGCTTGACAGTTCTTTTCGCTAAATTTATTTATGGAACGAAATAAAAACATTTATTTCGAGACGCATAGCGCAAGAAATAATAAGTCCGTACAAGGCAAAAGTAAAAAGTAAAAAGTAAAAAGGCAAAAGAAATATTGAATTTATCTTTCTTTTTACTTTTTACTTTTATCTTTTTACTTATTTATGCGTCCTTAATCAAATCCCCTGAATTTATTTATGGGGATTATCTTTTTACTTTTTACTTTTTAACCCTGTCTCCGGCTTCCCTCTCCGATACTTTGGAGAGGGATTGAGTGTGAGGTTTGATCTTATATTTAATTACGCCTACCTACTTAACCAACTTTTGCAACCCCATCACATAAAACTGCCTACTTTCACCGACTGACAAAACAAAGTGCGATCGCTTAGGCTATTGGGCATAGAGATAAAATTTGAGTATAAAATTATGCTTAACACCCTCAGCCCAATTGCAGAAGACTTAGCAGGTCAAAGCTATCCCAGTCCTCACTACCTGCAAACACAGCGCCGTATTCGTTCCCTCATAGACAGATATATTGCAGTCGAACAACTACACGATCGCCTTCAAGATTTACCGATACAGTTTGCCAATCCCCAACCGCGTCCTTGGAAACACATCGACTGGCAAACAATCAATCGCAATCAAATTATCGGCTTAGACGCAGAGGTATTTGTATCTATATTGATAGGTGCAATGGATACAGAAGCTCCCATTCGCGGCTATACCCAAACAAGTCGGCAGTATTTGGAAAAATTGCATCCTCAGATGGCTCGATTTGTTGGTGGAACTGTCGGTGAAGATGGCGAACTGCTAGAACTTGGTTTGTGGGAAAAAGAAGAACGTCAGCACACACCCGCATTAATCAAAGTCTACACCCAATTAACAGGCGAGAAAATTACCCCAAAGCTTCGGACTGTTAGAAGCTATCTTCCCACAGATGATCCTTACGAAGACTTATATCGCCACGGTTTACATCGCATTGCGACAGAATACGGTGCAACCTGTCTTTATATTTGGTTGATGGCTCACACCACTGGCGCACTCCAGGATGTTTTAGAGGAACTAGCACAGGATGAAATCAATCATACGACCAAATTCTGGGGGTTTGGAGTCTGGACTTTCCCGGATACTGGGTTGATGCGAATTGGACGCACACTGATTAAGACGCGATCGCAAAACTATGAGCGTAACAACCTCATGCGTACCCTTCGCCGCATGATGGCTACCCTCAACTGGAATGCTTGGTCATTAACTAACAAAACAACTCTCTTCTTCACCTTCGCCTACACAATGCATCGTTTGTGGAGTTGGAACAACACCCTAACACCAGAGTATTTGCAAGATTTATTTGGAATGAATCATCAGTGATAACCAGGACTTACGCAAAAAAGTTCTGAAGTAGCGGTAATTCATGAATTACCGCTACGACAAATCAGGTTTTTGAGACAATTTTGCGTAAGTCCTTTATCAAGCTTTGTTGAGCTACCAGAGTAGCGATCGCCATTTTGGTCAAGTTAAAGCTTCACTGTCAGCTTAGGCGATCTGGAAAATCTCTCTCTAAATTTCTCCCTTCCCACATTGGAAAGGGGGTTAGTTTTTTGTTGGTATGAGCCATAAAGTAAAAGCACCCAAATTACCAGGATGGTATATGAGCGCTAATAAATTAAAACATTATTGAGGATAATCTATCTGCTATGACAGACCGAAGTAACTATAAGAATAGCAGGCGGTGGGTAAATAAACTGCAAGGGTAGTTACAAATGTTTTGTTAAAAATAGTACTTACTGTAAGGTATTGCTTATTTTGCTAAAGTATGATTTGCAAAACTGGTGTGATCCCTACGCTAAACCTGACACTTGGGTTATCTTGAGTGGAATACAGCAAGATAGTGCA
This sequence comes from Nostoc sp., assembly GCF_036917435.1. Lineage (GTDB taxonomy): Bacteria > Cyanobacteriota > Cyanobacteriia > Cyanobacteriales > Nostocaceae > Nostoc. The sequence goes on along the minus strand of NZ_JBALDM010000056.1, from coordinate 184,318 downwards.
TTTGTACTATGTACTTACCTGCACCGAAAGCGATCGCAGTCTATTGATTTTTTTGGGTAAATTGTTCTTTGCTAGGTATTGAGCCTCTAATCTCGGCTATTCCTATCATAAAATCAGACAGATATAATTATTATTTTGCCAATAGTAATTATAAAAACTCTCAATATCATTATTTGTTAATTCTTTCCCAAAATAGTATTTACTATAATTTACTACTTGCGATATAAGCTGATTTTTCGGTAAGGCAATTCAGAAAAAATCCTGATATCAAAAATTTAAAGTTAGTAAGATTTTCTGGCTAACTTTAAATTTACTTATCAATCAATTTCAAAATCGCAATTGATTTTTACCATATTATATGTGTTGGGAGTTCTCATGGCAAAATATCTACTAGCTTCTGCTAGTGGGATGGGATTTGTATGCTTAATTGCCGGGTTATCACCTGTGCAAGCCCTTCCTAATTTAGAAATTGCAGATAAAAACGTAGTTGTTAATCAAAATAATGGCAACTATCAAAAAAATGATTCTCATCAAAGCAACTTGAGAAATAATATCTCCAGTGAGTTGCTGATAGTTAATCAGAATCAAACAAATCAAGATTCAGGAGTAGATTCTGCTGTTAAGTTTCAGCAGCAACTGACACCACAATCGGCAAATTCATCTCCATCCTCAGACAAACTTGCACAAGTAACATCCGTATCCCAATTATCTGATGTACAACCGACCGATTGGGCTTTTCAGGCACTGCAATCTTTAGTTGAGCGATATGGTTGCATTGCAGGTTATCCCAATCAAACCTATCGCGGTAATCGGGCGATGACTCGCTATGAATTTGCTGCTGGCTTAAATGCATGTTTAGAGCGAATCAACGAACTGATTGCCACTGCAACTGCTGATTTGGTTAAGAAAGAAGATTTAGCCGCGTTGCAGAAACTACAAGAACAATTTGCGGCGGAATTGACAACATTGCGGGGTCGAGTAGATGCTGTAGAAGCTCGTACCGCAAAACTAGAAGCAAATCAATTTTCTACGACTACTAAACTTAATGGAGAGGTAATTATTGCTGGTGTTGGTGCAACCGGCGGCGCTCGTAATAACAGCGACTCGAATATCATTCTAGTTAATAGAGTGCGCTTAAATCTCACCACTAGCTTTACTGGTAAAGATTTATTAATTACTGGATTGCAAGCTTATAACTTTTTGGGTGGAGCCAATGGACAAGGTAGTCTCCAACAAAGTTTAGGATTAGCTGCACCTCTTTTAAGTTCTAGTAGCGCTCGTACCAGTTTTGAGCCGCAATTTCCAGGGCTAAATGTCAATACTTTGTCGAGTGTTGGCGCGAACAGCATTCAGCTTTACAAATTGCTGTATATCTTTCCCGTCGCTAATAAATTAACCTTGTTTGCCGGAACTGCGGCGGAAACATCAGATGCTTTCCCAGCAATTACACCTTTTTATGGCGAAGGACAAGAGTCAATATCTCGTTTTGCAGGCTTAAACCCTGTGTTACGGGTTTCTGGTGGGACTTCTGGTACTGGTTTAGCATCGGCGGCGGGATTTATTTATAGTATTTCCCCGAATTTGGATTTACGAGCTTTATACGCTAGTGTCAATGCCAATTTACCTCAAAAATCTGCTGATGAGGCACTACCAGGAGTTTCTACGACACCTTTGGGGGGTGGTGTATTTAGTGGAAGCAGTATTGTTGCTGCACAGTTAACCTTCAAGCCTAGTCCTGACTTAGATATTGGTCTAAACTATGCCAATAGTTATCACGAAATCAATATTTTAGGTACTGGATTAATTAGTAGTGATGTTGGTGCTTTAGCTGGTGTTCAGGCTGGGACACCAGTCAAACTTAACTCCTTTGGCGGTACAGTGACATGGCGATTTTCTCCCAAGATAGCCTTATCTGGCTATGGTGCAGCATTATTTGTTGATGCTTCTTCTAATAGTGTGAATGCTTCCACCACCTTTACAAGTTGGATGGTGGGACTTCACTTCAAAGATTTATTCAAGTCAGGGAACAATGCCGGGATTCTTTTTGGTCAGCCGCTTTACCGTAGTGATGCTGGTGGTTCTGCTCAACTTTCCCCCGCAGGCGATAATCGGGCAACTCCTTACCATTTAGAAGGCTATTATCGCTTTCGAGTTAGCGATAATATCAGCATTACTCCTGGTGCGTTTGTTCTCTTTAACCCAGAAGGTAATAGCAACAATGAGACTACAACTGTAGGTGTACTGCGGACTACTTTTACATTTTAACAAGACCTCCAAATAGCCATGCCATCATTTTCAATACCATAACTAGCAAGCGAATATCCTCCTAAAAATAACACTCCTAAAAAGGAGTGTTGAGGATAAAATAATGAGTAATAAATAAGTATAAAGTCGGTGGATGATTATCGAATAGTAATATCATCATTTTGCTCAAAATCTCTTGTGCAAAACTGTTGATACGCCTACTTTGAAGCTGATACTTAGGCTATCTTCAGTGGTAAAGTGTTAGTATCGTGACAGAAAAATTTTTACTCGATGCTCAACCTCACGAAGGTTTCTAGAATCTAAACCCACTAACCGAGATATAGATGGAAAGTGTCCTTTCGGTGCATCTAAGCTGAAAGTATATTCCTCATATTTAATCCATTCATTATTGGCAAGACTTGCTAGCCATCCAACTTTATAAGCAAAGCGCTTACAATCTTTTTTGACTTGCCAAATACGTTGTTGGACGCTGAAACCAAATCTGGCTTCACTATATTGAAGCCAAAGCTTATTAATAATATAGAGGTCATGACGAGGAAATTTTTTAATTTCTCCATCATCTAAAAAACCTTCTGCTTCACGCTCACATATTTTCAGCATAGTAGAGTAAGTTTCTTTATCAGCATCCTGCCATTTTTGTTGTGCTAATAGTTCCTGTAATTTTCTATAATCTATACCAGAAGTATGAGATACAAGAGTTAATTCTGCTGCCAATTGAGATAAATGTAACTGCACATCTGATAAAGATTTAAGAATTGATATTTCCGAATCTGTCTCCAAAGAGTGGGATGGCAATTGAGATATTTGCTTTTTTATTTCTCCTAATTCTTCGATAATTTTATAATTTGACTTTTGTTCATCACTCATAATTTCTTTCAAAGCTTGTAGTTCAGTTTGAGCAGTTAGTGAGGCTTTTTGAGTCTCTGCTAAAGTCATCTGAGCTTCTATTGCCGTTTCTTCAGTATTTGCCAATCTCTCCTGCATAGTCTGAATCTCAGATTTTAATTCTTTTATATCCGTTTGAAAATTTGCAATGGTTGATTCAATATTATGCAAACTATTTATTTTTATCTCTTGCAACTCTTCACGGCTACGCCTGAGTTCTTCAATTGCTTTTTCATAATATCCTAATGGTGTTTTCCAGTTATCATTAGCTGCTTTAAACATAAAAATATATTAATTTTATTTTATTGATTATCTGTTAATAAAATTTGTGGAAAATTATACTCTGATATAACATTGTTTTTGAAATCATAACTATTCATTATGCTACGCCAAAACTTACAAAGTAAACCATATTTTATCCAGTCTTGAATAGCTCGATTTTTTAATTCTGGAGAATTTCTTACTAAAGCAGCCATCATAGCGGCATTTTGTTGTAATTGTCCATAAATCTTTAATACCTCATCAATAGATGTTTTTTCATCTAACTTACTGAGTTCATAGCACTCGCTTAACTCATAAAGCTCAATATCAGAAAATAGACCACCAGGCTTCCATACTATTTTTAGTCTTTGTCTACATTTATCAAGAGGACTAGGTAAACCGTGAACTAAATATTTTTTTAATTCATTCCGAATTAGTTCTAGTTTGCCATCTATCAGTTCAGATATTTTATCAACTATTTGATTAGCATCTTGGAATAACTTATTTTCCAAAGATTCAATTCTTTCCAAACTCTGCTCAATGCTGTTTTGAGACAAACTAATCGCCTGCATTACAGCTAGTGACATTTGATTAATTCTATTTTCTAAGTAAAAATTAGTTTTACTAATAGTCTCTGTAAGGGCTTTCTCACGAATTTTATCTATTTTTTCAAGGTGATTTTTAACTTTATCATCTGCTGTATTTAGCAGATGTTCAATGTCAGTTTTAATCTTACTTTCTAATTCCTCAGTTTTTTCTATTGCATGATTAATATTTTCTTGAGCAATATAATCAAGCTTGTCAGCCAAAGGGTAAAGTTTATCATCAAACAAGTTAGCTATTTCTTTGCTACCCTCTCTCACAACCTCCTTTGCTGCACCCTCAAATTGTTTAACAAGACCTCCAAATAGCCATCCCATCATTTATCCACACCATAACTAGCAAGCAAATATCCTCCTAAAAATAACACTCTTGAAAAAGAGTGTCGAGGATAAAATAATGACTAAATAAAAAAGTAGAAACTCGGTGGACAATTATCGAATAATATTACCGATTTGCCCAAAATATATTACGCAAAACTGGTGTGATGCTTACAGCGCTAAAATACGCTCTTCAAAATACTTAAAGCCACTGCCTCCGCCACCTTAATACCATCGATACCCGCCGAGAGGATTCCACCTGCATATCCTGCACCCTCACCAGCCGGATAAAGACCGACTGTATTTAAACTCTGATAATCCTCTTTGCGTTTAATCCGAATTGGTGATGAGGTGCGGGTTTCTACGCCAGTTAAAACGGCATCGTTCATTGCAAAGCCCTTGATTTGTTTGTCAAAAGCGGGCAGTGCTTCACGGATAGCAGCGATCGCATAATCTGGTAAGCTTTGGCTCAAATCACCCAAATTTACCCCTGGTGTATAGGACGGCTTAACCGTGCCAAATGCTGTAGAGGTGCGATGGTTGAGAAAGTCTCCCACTAACTGCCCTGGAGCCTCATAAGTTCCACCGCCCAATTCAAAAGCCTTTTCTTCCAAGCGCCGTTGAAAGTCAATTCCCGCCAAGGTATTACCCGGAAAATCTTCGGGTGTGATGCCCACAACGATCGCACTATTGGCATTACGCTCATTGCGAGAATATTGGCTCATCCCATTGGTGACAAGTCGCCCCGGTTCTGATGCGGCGGCAACCACCAAACCCCCTGGACACATACAAAAACTATAGACTGAACGACCATTTTGGCAGTGGTGAACCAGTTTATAATCGGCAGCACCTAAAAGCTTATGTCCCGCCTGAGCGCCAAAACGACATTTATCGATGAGAGTTTGGGGATGTTCGACGCGAAAGCCGATGGAAAAAGGTTTAGGCTCGATGTAAACCCCGCGATCGTATAGCATTTGGAAGGTATCGCGGGCGCTGTGTCCTACTGCCAAAACTACATGATCGCTGGCGATATATTCCCCACTGGCAAGGGTGACTCCCCGCACCTGTCCATTTTCGATGTTGATATCTTCCACCCGACTTTCAAAGCGAATTTCACCGCCGAGGGATTCGATTTTAGCACGCATACTTTGGACGATTCCCACCAGTTTGAATGTGCCGATATGCGGTTTGTTAATATAGAGAATTTCTGATGAGGCTCCGGCATTGACGAGTTCGGTTAATACCTTGCGCCCATAATGCTGAGGATCTTTAACTTGACTGTAGAGTTTGCCATCGGAGAATGTACCCGCACCACCTTCGCCAAATTGGGCATTGGATTCTGGGTTGAAGTCTGATTTTTTCTTCCAAAAGCCAAAGGTGTCAGCAGTGCGATCGCGAACTTTTTTCCCACGTTCTAAAATGATTGGGCAGAAACCCATTTGTGCCAGCATCAAACCTGCAAATAAGCCACAAGGCCCAGTACCAATCACGATGGGCCGAATCGCCGAATTGCCAGGTGCTTGCGCCACTGGGCGATAACTCATATCTGGCGTAGCCATCAAATGGGGATCTTTTTTCAGGCGCTTGAGTAGATGAGTTTCTTGAGTTGTTTCTACATCCAGAATATAAACAAGGTTAATCTCTCCTTTTTTACGGGCATCATAGCTACGCTTGAAGATGGAATAACCGATCAATTCTTCGTCCGTGATTTGCAGCTTTTTGAGGATGGCAGACTTAATCTCATCTTCAGGATGATCGAGTGGAAGCTTTACTTCTGTTAGTCGTAACATGGCGAGGAGAAATTCATACTATCTGTCAAAATTTTAATCAAAATGATCGAATTTTAGATTTTACCAGGACTTACGCAAAAAATAGTCCAACTGCTTATTCCCAGATAGGGGCAATTCATGAATTGCCCCTACCGCGTGTAGTTTTGCGTAAGTCCTATTTAGATTTTGGATTGAATATTTAGGGATTTCCAAGAAATAAATTATCTCATCCTGTGGGGTGGGCATCTTGCCCGCCCATGATTACGGGCGGGCAAGATGCCCACCCCACAATAAATAGTTAGATATTTTTTTATTTGGAAGTTCCTAAGTCGAAGTCTAAAATCCAAAATTGTTTGACTTAACCCAGACTGACAGCCGCCTCCAACATTCGTATTGTCCCAAGTTCAGCATCTATTTCCACTTCCACACCGATTGGCAAGGTAAATTTATCTTTAATATGACCAATCATTGAACCATACCAAGCAGGAATCCCTAAAGGAAGTATATGATCTTGCAATACTTTAATTAATGTAAATGATGGTTCATCTCCAAGTTTACAATTAGTGCATTGCCCAAAGATAAAGCCAGAAATTTGATTAAGTATGCCAGCAGTTTTTAACTGCGTCAGCATTCTATCTATCCGGTAAACATCCTCGCCAACTTCTTCCACAAATAAGATGCTTTTGTTCCATGAAGGTAGGTAGGGTGAACCTACCATCGCTGATAGCACTGATAAGTTTCCACCCATAAGTTTACCTCTCGCCTTTCCTGGTGCTATTGTCTCCACCCGAACTTCGCTAGGGTTGAGATTTTGCATAGTCACCGCTTCACCATTAAATAGGATGCGTTTGAAGTAATCCACTGTAAATTGATTCCAGGTAGATGTGGCAACTGGCCCATGAAAAGTAATCATTTGACTACGAGCATTAATTGCTAACAACAGCGTTGTAATATCGCTGTAGCCCATGATAATTTTCGGATGTGAGCGGATTAGCGAGTAGTTTAGTAGCGGTAGAATGCGATTACAGCCCCAACCACCACGCATGGCGATAATTGCTTTGATGGTGCGATCGCTAAACATCAAGTTTACATCCTGGGCGCGATCGCTATCTTTACCCGCTAAATATCCGTAACGATCTAAAATATGCTTTCCTTGCTTGACTTTTAACCCTAATTGTGAAAGTGATTGCTGTGCTGCGTCGATATCTTTAGCGTCAACAATACCCGCAGGGGCGATTAATCCTACAGTATCGCCTACTTGCAGACGTAACGGCTTGCGGATGGTGTTTGGGGGTAGTTTCCCTTCAGCAGTAAATATTGGTATCTGAGTGGCTAAGGTAGCCAGCCCACAGCTTACAAGAAATTGCCGACGTTTGATAAGAATAACCATTGAGTTGCGAATTAAAAAGTTAGATCCCCGACTTCTTAAAGAAGTCGGGGATCTGGACACCGCGAATTTTAAATTAAACCTCTTGTACCACATCTGAATTCACAAATCCATTGTTAGGAAACTTCTCAACAGGATCAAATGAATCATCAATTAGAGGCAAAAAATGGTCATATAATTGCATCGACTGTAAACAACTATTGATATTAGAAGCTGCTGAATTGTATACCGCAATATTTCCCTCAACAACACTCAATAATCGGCGATTATTGGCAATTTTTTCTTCAGCTTCTTGTTGCAGTGTTTTCTCTAAATAAGCCCGCGCCTGTGGATATTGCTGCAAAATCTCATCTGCTTGCTGTTCTGCCATTGGTAACAGCTGAGTTTTGAGTGTTTGGTTGATAGTTTGACGGAAAGATTTACGAATAGTTTGAGAAACTTTTGGTTCAAAATCTAACTTCAATAATTGCCTAATTGCTGGTTCTGCATCTATGATACTTTCAGCGTCGTAACCTTGAGAAGTTTGTGATAAAGTTTGACGAAATTGATATATAGAAAAAGTGCCTTCATCATAAAATCTTGGACTTTCTCGCACGAAGCGATCGCACTCTACACTAGCTGCACTTACTAATGCTTGAGTAACCATTTTTTCTAAGATTCTGATCTCTTGTTCAATGCCGCCATCATTATCTAATAAACGATATAACTGGCGATAATATTCTGACTTGCGAATCTTGTCAATCAATCGCTGGAAATAATTCGCAATTACTTGCTGAGAAGATATAACCAAAATATCTTCTAATTGATTTGCTAAGTAATAAAATGCCTCTACTAAAATAGCAATTAAAGGTGCTGTAGCGTTGCGAGGATGACTGATAGTTGCACGTTGATAAGCAGAAGCTACAGAAAAACTATCTAGTAATTCATCTAGACGGCGAATCATTCGTGATTGCAATTGCTTAAAATCTGTTTCAAAAGCATCGCAAGAATTATTAACTATTTGGTTAACTTCTTCTATGATATGCTCATTAAATTCTCTCCCAATTTGCTGGAGTTGCTGATTTAGCTGTTGCAACTCTTGCGCCTTCATACTCTCAATTTCTTGAGGCTGACTATCTAAATTACGTTGTACACTCTGATAATGTTTTTTCAGTTTAATACAAACATCTTCCAAATCATCAGCAAGATTTTTAAATAATTGCGGACGCTTTTCTTCTGTAAGATAGCGATTAATAGCTGTGCGAAATTCTTCAGTACCACTATCTTGAATTAGCTTTTCTATCAGTTCATTTCCCCAATCTCCTAAAATTCGCACATAATTTTGATTTGGGGTTTCATAGCCGTTAACAGAGACACGAAATTTAGTTGTAGATAGCTTTGCTGAATTGACGCAGTAGTTATTAAAGGCATAGACAAATTGTGGTGTTTCTTCTTTACCATCTAAACCTTTAATACTTTCTGCAAAAACAGAATCTAAACCAAATCTATCTCGTTGACTTGTTTGTTTAATTTGACTGCCGTAAAATCCTAATAATCCACTGGTTTTATAAACCTTGTTTGAATTACCAAATTGCCTACTAATTAAATCGTCTAATCGTTGTCGTAGTTGGGTATTGTACCAAGTCTCATCGATGCGATTGAAAACATAGAAAACGCGATCGCGTACTCCCCCATTTTGGCGCATTAATTCTAAAAGTTCTGTTTCTTCTTTTGTCATGTCACCCGCCGAAGCAGGTTTTAGCACACACACAACCGCCGAAGTATCAGGATGTTGAATTTTAGCATAAGTTAGTTGTGCATCTTTCTCTACTGGGGCATCTATACCAGGTGTGTCTATAATTACATTGCCATCTTCTAGCAAAGGATGATTGCAGTAATATTCTATTCGCTTTAATACTGCACTATTACTACCACGACGGGCATATCCCGCAGCTTCCTTGAGGTTAGAAAAGTTAAATTGTTCCATTGAATATGTAGCATTATTAACCGTGTTGATGCGATCGCGGTTTGCTATATATCCCTCTACCAACAACATTAACGCCTTTGCCTGTTTTGCACGTTCTGATTTACTCTCACCACCTTCCTGCTGAATAATAGTTTCAGAATATTGATGTAGCAAGTTAATTAAATCAGGTTGGTTGATATTAGGTACTGTCTTAAATCCTAGTTGCTGACACAAAGAAACTACTTGTTCCCGAATCTCTACTTCGCTTAAAAATGTTAAAACAACACGTTCTTTATCTACATCTGCATACTCAATTTTGCATTCTGTACCTGTAGCGTGTCCTTCTGCACTGTAAAGTAATTCTCTCTCCAATAGTGCATTGATTAGCATTGATTTTCCAGCACTAAATGCACCTGCAAACACAATCTCAAACTTGGGAGAAATCGCCTTACTTAGGGAAGTTTGTACAGGTGTAATATCTTGAGAATGTAGCGTTGGTTCTTGGTGTAAAAGTTGTAATATCGACTCAACTTGCTCTTTCAAATTTTTGCACTGAAGCGGTAAATCTGACATGTTCAGCATCCTGACAATATTTATGTATATCTTAGTTACATTTATTGTCCTGATGGTTCAGTAATATTTCTGAGATATTTGATGTGGTTTGGCTGCTGGATATCACTTGTAGCGGTTCTCAGTTGAGTGAGGTAGAAGAACCCCACTCCCAACCCCCTCCCCGCAGGCGAGGAGGGGGCTATGACGTACCTTGTATGATTAAGAAACGCTATAACCCACAAATATCATGTCTGCTTAAAAACTTATTAAAATGATTAATCGCATAACATAAAAAATGTAAGGGCAATTCATTAATTGCCCCAACAGAAAATTACTCAATCTTCAAGTTGAAAGGCAAACGGGCATAAACCCCCTGCGGATCGTTCATTTTTTGCAGAATCTCTACTTCCTGTTGCAATTTCTGAAATTCATTGGTGAGAGGATTAGATGGTTTAACTTGCGCCGCCTCAATTCCTAAAGCAGTCCGGGCTTCTTCAGATGCACGTCCAAAAAAGCGTTCTCCAAAACTGTTAGTGCGGGGATATTCTTGCACTTCCCAGTCTTCTCCTAGTTTCGCCTCTTTGACAGCATAAGCGATCGCACTATTCAAGCCGCCAATTTCATCCACCAAACCAATTTCTTTAGCCGCCACACCAGACCAAACCCGTCCTTGGGCAATTTCTGCCACTTTTTGTTCTGGGAGTTTCCGACCTTGAGAAACTTTATTCAGAAACATATTATAAATACGGTTAACACTACGTTGATAAATTGCTAACTCTTGGGGCGATTTCGGACGCGAAACTGTTTGATTATCAGCATAGCGTGCGGTTTTCACCGAATCCCAAGTGATGCCGTTATCGTTAGCCAGCTTTTCACCATTAAATAGCAACCCAAACACACCTATTGAACCTGTAATGGTATTTGGTTCAGCAAAAATGCGGTTTGAGTCGCTAGCAATCCAATAACCGCCAGAGGCAGCTACATCGCCCATTGAGACTACAACAGGTTTGATCTCACGGGTTAATTTCACTTCTCGCTGCATAACTTCGGCTGCGGTAGCGCTTCCACCAGGACTATTAATTCGTAATACAACAGCCTTCACATCCTTATCTTGTCGGAGTTTGTTGAAGATTTTGGCAAAGCGATCGCCTCCTACTTGTCCATCATCGCCTTTCCCATCGACAATTTCACCCTCTGCATAAACAACGGCAATTTCATTTTTTGAGCTACGTTCTACACCCAAAGATTTGCCAGAAACTTCCGCGTAGTTATTTAAGCTAATTTGCCGGAATGTCTTGTCGTTTTTACCGCTATCTGTCAACTTTTTCAGGTCAGTTACGACTTCATCGGGGTATGCGACTCGATCGACCAAACCGTTGGTTTTGGCTTGTGCAGCTTCCAGTAGCGCCTGATTATCTGCGATCGCTTGCAACTGATTAGGTTCAATTTTCCGACTTGCACCCACAGTAGTACGCCATTCTCCCCAAACATCATCTAACAATTTCTGAGTTTGTTCGCGGTTTTCTGGACTCAATTTTTTGAGGATAAAGGGTTCTACAGCGCCTTTAAATTTCCCCACCCGCACAACTTGCACGCCAATACCGTACTTCTGTAATGCACCCGCTAAGAACATTGGTTGTGAACTCAAACCATTTATTTCCATCATTCCCAAAGGATTGAGTACGATGGAATCTGCCACTGAACTCAGGTAATATTCCTTTTTACTCCAATCACTGCCATAAGCCACAATCTTTTTCCCAGAGGCGCGAAACTCTTCCAGCGCCTTCCGAATTTCTTTAAGGGAGGCATAGCCAAGGTTACTAGCTTGACTAGGGCTAGTTGAATCGAGGTAGATCCCAACAATTCGCGGATCGCGTCGCGCCTTTTCCAAAGTTTCTATAACTTTGCGGAGTGCCATCCTTTCGTCATCCACACCTGATAGTGTCTTTTGAAACAGTTCGTCAGAACTAGGTTCGCTATCAGTAATTTTCATCGACAAGTCAAAGACCAACATTGACTTATTTTTCACGTTTGGCCCAGTATCTTTAGAGGAGCTAGCAGCTAATATTAGCAAGAACAGTCCAGTGGTTCCTAGTCCACCGAAAATAATTAGTCCTAATAATGTGCCAACTAAACTAGCAAAAGTTTGTTTGATAAAATTACGCATTATTTATTAGTTATTGGGAATTGGGAATTGGGCATGGGGCATGGGGCATTGGGCATTGGGCATGGGGCATTGGGCATTGGGAATTGGGCATTAACTAATGACAAATGACAAATGACAAATGACAAATGACTAATGACTAATGACTAATGACCTACTTAATTTATTCTATGCGCTGTAAACTGCCAGAGTGCTTTAACTGATACAAGGTGGTGTTGCCAGTGCAGAATAAGACTGTGGTGATTTCGGCGATTAATACTTCAGCCAGTTCCGCTACTGCTGTCTCTGATGTTGCTGCTGCTTGCAAAAAAGGCATTGCTAAACCAGCTATATCTGCTCCCAAGGCGATCGCTGTGGCAATATCCAATCCATGACGCAAACCTCCCGAAGCAATTAAGGGCACATAAGGAGCGATCGCTCTAATTGTTGTAATACACTCTGCTGTCGGTAAACCCCAATCGGCAAACGTCCTCCCTAAGCGACGTTGTAAGGGATTTTCGGCCCGTTCGCTTTCCACTTTTGCCCAAGAAGTACCCCCCGCACCAGCAACATCAATTGCTGCTACTCCGGCCGCAATGAGTTTGCTAGCGATCGCTGCTGAAATGCCGTTACCAACTTCCTTTGCAATCACTGGCACTGATATTTTGCTGCATAAATCAGATATCTTGTCAAGCAAACCACGGAAATTAGTATCACCTTTGGGTTGAATGCACTCTTGTAGAGGATTAATATGTAAAATCAGGGCATCAGCTTCTAAGATATCAACTACCCGCAGACATTCATCTAAGCCATATTTATAGTTAAGTTGCACAGCCCCCAGGTTCGCAAATAGTAGAATATCGGGCGCATACTTGCGGACAGCAAAAGTATCAGCCACCTGGGGTTTTTCTACTGCTATTCGCTGGGAACCAACACCCATTGCAATTTTGTACCGTTGCGCAACTTGGGCCAAACGTTGGTTAATGATTGCAGCTTGTTCTGTTCCACCAGTCATGGAAGAAATTAACAAGGGTGCGCTAAGGTGTTTTCCCAGGAAAGCTGTACTGATATCAATATCGTTGTGGTTCAGTTCGGGTAAGCAAGAATGGGTAAAACGATAACGTTCCAGTCCATTGGTGATTTGATGAGACTGAACATCTTCCTCTAAACAGATCCGAATGTGATCAGCTTTGCGATTCTGAGTTTGTGCAGAGATGTTGGTAGGGGCGTTCACTGGTGAATATAACTAAAAGAGTTTACTTGCGATCGCTATTGTTACATTGTCTGCAATCATATTTTTACGACAAAAATATTTATTTCCCCTTTCTTTAGGGTACGTTACGCTATTGATAACATACTCATTCTCCCATTTTGTGAGTTAATTAATATGGTTTTACAAACAGAAAAGCGCTACTACACCCCAGAAGAATATTTGGAATTAGAAGAGAAGGCTGAATATAAAAATGAATACAAAGATGGAGAAATTATACCCATGACAGGTGGAACAACTAACCACAACAACATTGCAGGTAATTTTTATAAAAGGTTTCCCCTGACAGTGCAAGGACAAAATTATAACATATATATAGGCGATGTTAAATTATCAATACCTCGTTATCGCATTAATACTTATCCTGATGTTATGGTCATCAAAGGTAAGCCTATTTATGAGGGAACAGGTAAAACAATTATTACTAATCCCTTATTAATTGTTGAAGTCTTATCAAATTCAACTAAAAATTATGACAAAACAGACAAGTTTAAATATTATCGTTCTATTCCTGGGTTTCAGGAATATATTATGATTGACCAGTATAGTTTTGCTGTGGAACAATTTGTAAAACAAGCAGAAGGTCAATGGATTTTTAAGGAGTATGAAGGTGAAGAGGCAGTTTTAGCTTTAGATTCTATTGATTTTAAAATTAGCTTGCGAGAAATTTATGAACGAGTTGATTTTGAGTTGATTGAGGAATAAAATAGGAGTTAAAAATTCAAACATTTTAACCATCAATTACCCCCTTGTAGAGACGCGATTTATAGCGTCTTGTATTCGCGTATTTTATGCGTTTTGTAAATTTATCTAAACCCAGTAAATACGATCGCCCCTAGTAAAATAGATATTGTAAACAGAACACAAATGCGATCGTTTTTTTGATCGCCGCGACTCATCGATTAGACGCGATGAATCGCATCTCTACAAGGTAGGAATAATTCCGAGTTTTTTGGGTTGGCAATTACATAAATGCAAGGCAATACTTGCATAAGTTTTTGTATCAATCAAAGTAATCATGAATAATTACGATCCTCAACCAAAAAACAACAAACCTAAATACAAAGGTAAATATCGAATTGATTCAACACGTTTGCCAGCATGGAGTTATGCTAGCAATGCCGGATATTTCGTTACTATTTGTACCGATGGTAAGAAATGCTTTTTCGGTGAGGTTGTGCAGAGTGAAATCCAGTTATCAACAATTGGAGATATTGTTCAGAAATTGTGGTACGAGATTCCTAATCATTTTTCTAATTGTCAGATAGATTCGTTTTGCATCATGCCTAATCATATTCACGGGATTCTGATTATTAATCAAACACAAGAAGACGCGATTCAAAAACAAGAAGAAGACGCGATTCAAAAACAAGAAGAAGACGCGATGAATCGCGTCTTCATCCTGATTCCTGATTCATCGTGTCTTGTACTATTGACGGGTATACCGATGCTTCACCCCAATCGGGAAATATTCGGAATCCCCCATTGGCGCTAATGCAACCTGTGGTGTCTGATATTCTGAGGGAACATAATTAGCAAACTCGCTATTTAGGCGTAGTAGTTGTGAAAGAATAGAAGATGCGATCGCAAGTCTTTGATCTTCACTACCCTCTACCCCTGGTGCTAACTCCACAACCACAGATAAAAATCGGTTCTTATCTGCATCTTCCTTCACCTGCAATACAAATTTACCCGTCACCCATTCTTGAATTACTGGTTGTTCTAATCCCACCGTCACATTTTCTGGATAGATATTTGCACCGAAGTAAGAAACTGTAAAGTTAGAACGGCCGAAGACATAAACGAAAGGTAATTGATGAATACCTCTAGGTGATTGTTGAGTGTCAGAACGCAGATTTTCAAGGGGGTTAAATCCCCATTCTGCTAAAAATTCCAGCATCGCATCATAACTAATTATCCCGCCAGTATCTAAAATGTCATAACGCACTAAGGGAATACCGTTATCTCCTGAAAATAACAATTCGCCATCGTGAACTTCAAAAAAGCGAGTGAAGGGATCGTATTGTACTAGCGTGGGTAAACGCGATTCCCCAAATAAAGCTCTGGCTGCATCAGGATTTTCTGCCAAAAAACGGCGAATGCAGATACTTAACGGCGTTTCATTACCCAAAACTCCTGCATCCGCAGTGCCGTAAAGTGATGCAAAGTCATAGCAAGGATTTTGTGAACCAACTCTTTGGGCAACTAAACTCCGCCATTCTTCACTAAATACTTCTCCCGCCATCACTAATTTAATCTGATATTGCTGCCACTCCACACCACGAGCGATACCAGTATCAATGACATCTTTTAAAAATGGCGGGTATCCCAATAACACCACTTGTTCAAATGCTGAACCTAGTTCTTGAACAACTCGCAAGATTTCTTCTTTGTTGTTACCAGGAGTAATTACAGTGATGGGATAACCTTTGCTAGCAAGATAACGACAACAATTAGTAGTAAACATTCCACCTACCCAAGTACCCAAAGCGAAACAAATTACAGCGAGGGTACGTCTGGTATCTGCATAGAAACCATCGTGAAAAATCTGTTCAAAGCGTGTGGTGATTTGGAGTTCATCTGTGAAAAAACGAGGCCAAAATGTCGGTTTACCACTAGAACCTGATGAAGCAGCTATCATGTCGCACGCTTCTAGTTGCCCATTGCGGCACAAGTCAGCTAAGGGATAACGCAGTATATAATTTTGTTTAGCGATCGCTGGTAGTTTTTGAAACTCCTCTAAGATTTGAATAGTCGCGGGATTAATTCCCCTTTCTGCTAAAAATTCCTTGTAGGCAGGTACACTAGTTGCCACATCATGAAATAAAGTTAAAGCTGCCGAAGTTTGGGTGTTGAGATGCCTTTGCAGTATCGTTTCTAGGGGGGTAGACAAGAAATCTTCAAATGCTTTAATTACTTCCTGCTGTCTTGATTTCGGGTTCATGACGCTTGTTATTTATCCTGAAGTAGAATCAACACCGTTAAAATAATTCGTAATGACGCTCTCTACGAGACGCTAAAAGCGAACAAAGACTCGCTTTCTCGTGTCGCTAATGTAATTTGTAGGATATCCGAAAACGAGGGTATCCGCGTTGTAACTATTCAATAAAACCTTAATTTATCCTTCAGCACCATGCAGCTTTATTGCAGTAAACAACACACAAATAATGGTAGTAGCCGCTTTTGTACCCATTGTGGTGAACCATTACCTCTTGCTGTGGGACAGGTTGTGGATAATCGCTATCAAATTATCCGTCATTTAGGGCAGGGTGGCTTTGGACGCACTTATTTGGCGGAGGATATAAGTCAATCCCATCAAACCTGTGTGCTGAAGGAATTTGCACCCCAAGTACAAGAACAACAAGATTTACAAAAAGCTAAAGAGTTATTTGAGCGAGAAGCAAATGTTCTGAAAAAACTCCATCATCCACAGATTCCGCGTTTTCACGCCTCGCTACAAGTGAAAATAGGCACTAAAGATTTTTTCTTTCTAGTACAAGATTATGTGGATGGTGATAATTATTACCAATTATTAGAACAACGCGAGAGTCAAGGAAAGACTTTTAGTGAAGAAGAAGTAATCACCCTACTGCAACAGATTTTACCTGTATTATCTTACATCCACTCGCAAGATGTAGTTCACCGTGACATCTCTCCCGATAATTTGATTTGGCGGCGTTCTGATAATCTACCAGTGCTGATTGATTTTGGTGGTGTCAAACAATTACCTGCTTCTCAAGGTTTTTGGCGGACTAAGTTGGTTGGAGACAACACATTACTAGGTAAAAAGGGCTACGCACCAGAAGAACAGCTACGGCAGGGTAAAGCATTTTTTAGTAGTGATTTATATTCTTTAGCAGTTACATCGCTGGTATTGCTCACAGGGCAAGAACCACAAAAATTATACGATAGCTATCAGGGAATTTGGGGATGGGGAAAACAAATCAGAGTTAGTCCCCAATTGGAAGCGGTGTTAAAAAAGATGGTGGCTTATAAACCGAGCGATCGCTACCAACGAGCCGAGCAAGTCCTCAGAGATTTACCATCATCAACTGCAACTAAATCACCTGGCAATTATATTACCACCAAGATTAAAACGATGGTAGTTGCTCCGGGAAGACAACGCGCCAGTGCAATTGTGAGTAGATTCCAGAATAGAACGCAAGCTATTGCTAAACCGACATCCTTACCAATTTGGATTCGTCCTTTTGTAATTAGTCTCGGTGGGACAGCTTTAGTTGTCTTAACTGGCGCAGGGACTTTAGCAGTGGTAAATGCAGTCATTCGGGGTGTAACTTCAATTACTATTCCATCAATTTCATTACCGCAAATTCCCCACTTCCCAAATCCGAGCGGTAAACCAGTCAGCGACAAAGGGAAAAATCCTAATCTCCAGGAAATTATCAGTCGTCGCCAACAGCTAGAAATTACTGAAGGATTTTTTATTCCCTTCGTAGATGATTTATTTTATACAAAAAAACCAGAATTAAAGGGACGTAGCCTGACATCTAAACCTGAAGATGCTGGTTTACGAGATGAATGGTCTGGTATTGCTGACAATTTATTGAATAAAATAGAACAGGCTAAACTCAGTACAGAATCTCGTCGAAAATTAGGTAAATATAGTCAAAAAGATTACGATACATGGAGACGACAAGCGCGATCGGGGCAATTCGGGGATTATACAATTGATCAGTTGACCAAAGACACAAATGAAAAATTTGATCGGTTGTTTCCCGATCAAGAGCGTGGAAAACTGAATCAACCAACTTTCGGTCAAATTTGGTATGCGATCGCAGCCGATCAAGTCAGTAAAGTACAATCTGGCAGGTAAGGGAATTGGGAATTGGGAATTGACAAATGACCAAAATATATTGTTATAAAGGACATGAAAATTCCCCAGGTAGTCGCTTTTGTCTCCAGTGTGGTGAAAAATTATTGGATCAACCCATGAGTTATAGTATCCAACCGGGACTAACTTTAGGCGATCGCTATGTGATTGTGCGTCAAATTGGCCAGGGTGGTTTCGGGCGCACTTATTTAGCTGAAGATGTCAACCGTTTCCGCGAACTTTGTGTTTTAAAAGAATTTTCCCCCCAAGTTCAAACCCCTTACGTTGTCCAAAAAGCAGAAGAATTGTTTGAGAGAGAAGCGAGTGTTCTCTATAAATTGCAACATCCCCAAATTCCCCGCTTCCGTGAACTGCTTCGGCTGAACTTAGGGGGCAAAGAATATCTGTTTTTGGTGCAAGATTATGTAGAAGGGGAAACTTATAATTCTTTATTAAATAATCGGTTACAGCAAGGTTTGCGCTTTACAGAAGCTGAAATACGCCAATTGTTGCAGCAAATTTTGCCAGTGTTGGAATATATCCACTCACTAGGAGTAATTCATCGAGATATTTCTCCAGATAACTTAATGCTTCGCACTGTTGACAAATTGCCAGTTTTAATTGATTTTGGCGGTGTCAAACAAGTAGTAGCAACCGTAGCTTCTGAATATTACCAACCCGGCATGGTTGCATCTTCCCCATCACCAACCCTATTAGGTAAGGTAGGATTTGCACCCCCAGAACAGATGCAAACTGGGTTAGTATCTCCCCACAGCGACTTATACGCAATGGCTGCATCAATGTTGGTTTTACTGACAGGGAAACAGGCACAAGAATTAATTGATACCTATAATCTAACCTGGCAGTGGCGACGGGAAGTAAACGTGAGTCCGATTTTGGCACAGGTATTAGATAAAATGCTATCTGCTAGGCCAAGCGATCGCTATCAATCAGTCCGTCAAGTACTCGAAGCCCTCAACCCACCCCCAACTAACTTTCCTCCAACTCAATATCCCACACCACCACAACCCACATCTGCCACCGTCGCCATCTCTCCCCCATCCCCCTCATTTTCCTCATCTCCCTCATCCCCCCCTCCCTCTTCGTGGACACCAACAAAAACCTTCCTCTTAACGGCAGCGATCGCTGGTAGTGTTGGATTAATTTTATGGGGAGTGAATGGCAGTCGCAATAATATCGGGGAAGTTCAACCTACTCCCACAGCTAGCCCAATTCCAACCAATAACCAAGCAACCGATCCTTTAGCGCAATATTCACCAGCAGAACGGCAACGCAAAGAAAGATTAAGCGATCGCCGTCAACAGTTGGGGATTAACTCTAGCTTCTACGTAAACTTGGTAAATCAAGTTTTTTGGGATAAAAACCCCAGCTTAAAAGGACGCACTCTTAGCGATGGCCCTGAAGATGAGGGTTTGCGGGCAGAATGGGATAAAACAGCGTCAGAATTGCTGGAAAAATTAGCGCCACTAAGTTCAAATGCACGCCGACAACTGGGAACTTATACAAGTGCTGAACGCGATCGCTGGAGAGTAGAAGTCAACAAAATTAACGTTGGTAGTCGTTCTTTGTATGATTTGGGAGATGCTGTTTTTTTAAGTGTATTCCCTGAACAGCGTGGTAAAGATTTTCGAGTTCAGCCCATTGGACAAGTTTGGTACGGTTTTGTTAGCGATAAACTTAGTGCGATCGTTGCTGGTAGCGCTTTCCAGAAGCTTCTTTTTGATACCGGCGCTACTGGCAAAACAGTCAACGGTACTCTAGAACCTGGTAGCGGTAAAGTATTCATTGCTGGACTTGCTAAAAATCAATCTCTGGACTTGAAACTAGAAGCAAATTCCCAAGTTTTGTTATCAGTTTATTCACCCTCTGGCAAAATCCAATTTTTAGAAGATTCTAGCAAACGCAGTTTATCAACTAAATTACCAGAAAACGGATTTTACGAGTTTGTTGTGGTTTCCACAGCATCGAAACCATTAGATTATCAACTCACCATCACGGCGGAAAATCCAACGCCAACACCAACGCCAACACCAACGCCAACGCCCACAGAAACTCTCACGCCTACTGCTGAGACAACGCCTACACCTACTCCCAGCGAAAGCCCCACACCGGAATCTACACCGACACCTACTGCTGAGACAACGCCCCAGAAGAATTAAGAATTAGACAAAACCTGACTCTGGTAAACCATAACTGAGAAAGAAGTTACAGGGGTAGAAGCGATCGCTTATTGATGCTCGTTGACTTGATAGCTGTGGTGTAAGATTACTAGCTTTTCACTGAAACCATCAGCAAATTCTGGTGGTGTGACTATTGCATCACTAAATAGCTCCCTCCTCACTTGCTTTTAGGCAGGGTGGTTTCATACAAGCAGAGAAAAACTGAGTTTCAAAGCCTCTCTCCGCTTGTCTGACGACAGGCTAACGCCAACGGGGAGAGATTTGGAGAGGGGTAAAAAGCCACGCTGCAAAACGGGAAATCAAGACTTATGTATTTTTCTTTTTTCGTATGAAACCACCCTGCCTCCTCACTTGCTTTTAGGGGGTTGCGAGTGGGGAAATTGAGTCATTCACTCAAGTAAGAACTGCTATAAAGCCGTAATTTTACTGAACTTTAATTATGAATTTTTTATATATGCTTAGTGCTTAATTATTCAGTATGCCAACAATAGGATTTGCGAGAGGTTAAAGCTATAGCAACCGCTCACCAATCCTATTAACTGCCCTAAATTCTCCAACAACTTTTCAAAACTTAAGTAAGTAGAACTATGAGTCAGTCTCTTGTTTTTATTGACGCAGCTGTTGAAGACAAACAAAGCCTCATCAAAGGAATAGACATCCAGTCAAAAGTATTTATTCTGGATAGTGACAACAGTGGGGTTGAACAAATTAACGAGATTCTGGAAACCCACAGTGAGATTAGTGCCATTCACATTGTCTCCCACGGAAAGTCTGGTGGATTAAAGTTAGGCAATGGCTGGTTAAGCCGCTCCGAATTACAAAGCCATGAAAGTCAGTTCCAGGTTTGGCAAAGTGCGCTTACCGAAGATGCGGATATTTTGCTGTATGGGTGTAATGTCGCTCAAGGTGAGGAAGGAATTGCATTTGTTGAGCAGCTGAGTCAGTTAACAAGAGCAAATGTTGCCGCTTCTAATAACTTAACCGGCAGTGCTGCGGCTGGAGGAGATTGGAACTTAGAAGTCACGACGGGTTTGATTAAGTCGCCTTTGGCATTTTCAAAAGTAGTGCAGTCAGCATACACCGCCGTGCTGATGGCTCCTCCTAACATTGCCCTCTCTCTACCTGGTAGTAGTATTTCTTATACTGAAAACTCCGCCGCAACTGTTTTAGATTTAGGTGCAACTGTCACCGATACTGACTCGCCCAACTTCAATACAGGTAATCTCACAGTTCGCTTTACCAGTGGGGGGACAGCAGATGATCGTTTGAGTATTCGCAATCAAGGTACCGGCGCAACTGAAATTAACCTCGATGGTAGGGAAATTTATTACGGCAACACCAAAATTGGTAACTTTAGTGGCGGCATTGGTACTGACAGTTTAGTAATTAACCTGAATACTAACGCTACCGTAGCAGCAACTCAAGCTTTAGTACGTAATATTACTTTTGCTAACACTTCTCAAAATCCTACCACCGCTAACCGGATCATAGAAATAGTTTTGACCGATGACGCTGGAAGTAAAAGTACATCTGTCACCAAAACAGTCGAAGTGACTGCTGTCAACGATGCACCCAGCTTTGATACTACACTATTTCTCTACGATGGTAGCACTGGTAAAAAACCTGAAGAATCAGATGCAGCTCCAAATGCACCTTGGTTTGCTTATCAAAAGATTCTGCTACCCAATGCTAGTGCCACTACATCCGCTACAGGTGGTGTCACTAATCTTGTAACTAGTAAGACAGCCTATGCTGGTTATACAAACTACGGTATCAGTGGAACATCTTTAAGCGCTAACCCTTTAAATAATCTCTTCCCCACCCTTGATCGAAATGCTGGGTTTGTTGTCTCCTTTGGGTTAAAGGTAAATTCTCAAACTTTAGCTGCAAGTGCCGATAAGAATAGTGATAGCAAACCAGATCGTGCTGGGTTTAGCGTCATTGCTCTGGATAAAGACAAAAAGGGTATTGAATTAGGTTTCCTTACTACCCGGATTTTTGCCCAGGATGACGGCACAACACAAATAAATCCGGCTCTGGAACCTGATACTTCTGCTAATCCATACAAAACCCTATTCACCCAAGCCGAAGGAGTAGATTTCAACACCACTACAAAAGTGGTAAATTACGATTTGGCAGTTTTGGGCGATTACTACACCCTATTTGCTGATGGTGTCGCCCAATTGACAGGTAGAGTACGGGATTACACTGCTTCTGTCGCACCATCTCCCATACCTGATGTCTACGAAAAACCGAATTTCCTCTTCTTGGGAGATGATACACCATCAGCCGGTACGGATAGCAACTTGGCATTTGTCAAAGTTACTACTAGCGGTAATATTCTCAACCAAACCATTAATCAGGATACCGCCACAGATGCAATTCCTTTTAGCATTGGTGACTCGGAAACTGCTGCTAATAATTTGACGGTGACAGCAAGCTCATCCAACCCAAATTTAATCCCCAATAACAGTATTGTAATTAGTGGTACAGGAAGCGATCGCACTGTCAAAGTCACACCTGCTGCGACTAAATATGGTCAAGCTACAATAAGTCTCAATGTCAGTGATGGTAATAAAGTCACTGTTCGCCAGTTTGTTGTTAATGTCAACAATATCAATGACAAGCCGACAGATTTGGCATTAGATAAGACTGATGTCAAAGATAAAGCACCAGCCAATACCGTCATCGGCACATTCAGTACCATCGATCCAGATGAAAACGATCATTTCAAATACAGTTTAGTCGCTGGCGAGGGTGATAGTGATAATAATGCCTTCACCATTAACGGGAATCAACTGCAAATCAATGCGTCCCCTAACTTTGAAGTCAAATCGACTTACGACATCCGGGTGCAGACTCAAGATGATGGTGGACTTACCTACCAGAAGCTATTAACCATCACCATCAACCATGTCAATGAGGCACCCACAGATTTGGCGTTAGATAAGACTGATGTCAAAGATAAAGCACCAGCCAACACCGTCATCGGCACATTCAGTACCATCGATCCAGATGAAAACGATCATTTCAAATACAGCTTATTTGCCGGAAATGACGATACTGATAATAATGCCTTCACCATTGATGGCAATACCCTCAAAATCAACAATTCTCCAGACTTTAAAACTAAGTCTAGTTACAAAATCCGCGTCCGCACTACTGATGATGGTGGTCTCACCTTTGATAAGTTATTGACTATTAATATTAAGAATGGTGATGAAATACCCAGCCGTCTCACTAAACCAAGTGATGATGTCTTCAACATCACTAGTCAGGATGTCAAAACCACACTGCAAATTCAACTCACTGGTAACAGTTCTAAACTGGTGAATGAACTGGCTTTATTTACTGTTGATGATGATAAAGGTACAATTAACGGTATTGCTCCTGGTGCTGAAGGTTATGCCAAAGCTGCCTTAGATCGCTCAGAGGTAATTTTATCTGCGATCGCTAATACCCCTAAAGGCTTTCAACCTAATAATCTGAGTAGACTGCTGGAATTGAATTCTGGTGAAAATTTTAGATTCTTATTAGTCCAAGACGGTAGCCTTGATTCTGTACGCAGTAATCCTAACTCCATCAGTAAATTACTGTTTTCTAGTGTCTCAACCCAAAAAATTGCAGATTTGGGTGACAATAGTTTCTCTCTAGCTTGGAAGAGTGCTTCTGGTAACAGTTCCACAGATTTTAATGATTTAGTGGTGAAAATTACCCAGACAAATCAACCTTTACCTTTGGGTGCGGATCTCCAAGGTAAATATCAAGGACAAGTGATTGATTTGCGAGATGTCAAACAATCAGTGAAAGCTGAATTTAACGTTTACAGAGAGGCGGCTTACAACAATTACGTCGGCTTTTATCAGGTGACTGATGAAAATGGTGGGATCGATACCAATGGCGACGGTAAGGCTGATATTCTCACGGGACAGGCTGGTTATACTCAGGCTGCTATGCGTGGTCGAGTTGCTGGTATTGATTTGAGTGTGAGTAACCAAGGTACTGCTACTTCCACTGGTACTTTCGCACCTGGTTCTATTTTTGCCCCCTTTATCATTGTTAATGGTAGACCTGATGCGGTTTTAAATAACAATTCTAATGCTCCGGCGGTTTATTTCCCATTCTTAGGTGCTAATTCCGATCGGTCGGATCACATTCGCCTCTTAGGAAGTAACACCTTTGGCTTTGAGGATTTGCCAAATGGTGGCGACAAGGATTTCAATGATGTGATTATCAAAGTTAATTTGACAACGACAATTTAAGATTCAATCAATATATTTTTCTTATGTAGAAGGTTAGGGTATTGGGTATTGGGGAAAGGTGACAGGTAACAAGAGATCGGGAATAATTTGCACTTTATTCCGTTCTTCAGTTCCCAGTCCCCAGTCTCCAGTCCCCAGTCCCTAATTAAGCATCATCTAAAGCTGCAATTCCAGGTAATACCTTACCTTCAAGTAACTCCAAACTAGCGCCGCCACCAGTAGAAATGTGGCTCATTTGGTCTGCTAAACCAACCTTTTCCACAGCCGCTACTGAGTCACCACCGCCGATGATGGTGGTTGTGCCAGTTTTGCCGATTTCTGCTAGAGTATGAGCGATCGCTTCCGTACCTGCTGCAAACTTATCAAACTCAAACACACCCATCGGCCCATTCCAAATTACCGTTTTGGTATCTGCAAGGGCATCTTGGAAAAATTTCACCGAGTCTGGACCAATATCCAAACCCATCCAACCATCGGGGATATTCTCAATGCTAACGGTTTGAGAATTGGCATCAGGGGCAAAGTTATCTGCTAACACCACATCGGTGGGCAGCAATAAAGCAACGCCCCGTTCCTTAGCCTTAGCTTCCAAAGACTTCGCTAGTTCTAGCTTGTCTTCTTCCACCAACGACTTACCAACATTCAAACCACGGGCTTTGTAGAAGGTGAAAATCATCCCACCGCCGATAATTAGCTTGTCGCACTTTTCCAGCAGGGTTTCAATCACGCCAATTTTGCTGGAAACCTTGGAACCGCCAATAATTGCCGCCAAAGGACGTTGGGGATTTTCAATAGCGTTTTGCAGATATTGCAATTCCTTCTCAACCAAATATCCAGCCACAGAAGGGCTGAGGAATTTAGTCACACCTTCAGTAGAAGCGTGGGCGCGGTGTGCAGTCCCAAAAGCATCATTTACATAGAAATCAGCATTAGCTGCCAATTTTTTCGCAAATTCTGGATCGTTTTTCTCTTCTTCTGGGTAAAAACGGACATTTTCTAGTAACAGCACTTGGCCATTTTGCAACGCGCCAACTTTAGCTGCAACTTCATCGCCAATGGAATCATTAGTTTTAATGACTTCTTGCCCCAGTAACTCAGACAGACGCTTGGCAACGGGAGTTAGGCGTAATTTGTCATCCACACCCTTGGGACGGCCAAAATGACTTGCGAGAATGACTTTAGCACCCTTCTGCGTCAAATCCTTGATGGTTGGTAGAGCGGCTCGAATGCGAGTATCGTCAGTAATGTTGCCTTGATCGTCCACAGGCACATTAAAGTCAACCCGCACTAAGGCACGTTTCCCAGAGATATCAGCCGAAGATAAACTTGCTAAACTTTTTTTGGACACACCAAACTCTCCTAATTGCCTTTTTGTTATTGTTTTGAAAGTAGAACCATCAAGATTTTACCGGAGTCAGGGGTACCCAAGTGACAGATATATTTAAGACAGTATTATTTCCTATCGATCAAAGCCGGGAAACGCGGGAAGCTGCTGATGTTGTAACCAACGTAGTCAAAAAGTATGGCAGTCGCTTGGTGCTGCTGTCTGTGGTAGAAGAACCGCCAAAAGATGCGCCTAGTGCAGATCCGATGGTGTCACCGGAGGTAGTTGCTAAACTGCTAGAAAATGCCCAATCTTTATTTTCTGGGCAAGGAATTCAATCTGAAATCTTGGAAAGGCAAGGTAAACCAGCTTTTACTATCTGCGATGTCGCTGATGAAATCGGGGCTGATTTAATTATCATGGGCTGTCGGGGGCTAGGCTTGACTGAAGAGGGAGCGGATGATAGTGTTACCACCCGCGTTATTAACCTTTCCCCTTGTCCAGTGCTGATTGTGCCTTAGTAGTGTGTTTTAGAATACTAGTAAATTTGTGGGGCGATCGCTAATAGGACTTACGCATTGACAGGAAAGACCAAGTATAGATGATTTGAAAAACCAGATCCGTCGTAGGGGCAATTCATGAATTGCCCCTACGACACTGATCTATTTACCAAAGAATTGGGTCTAAAGCCCCGTGCTTCACGCAATGCTTTAAAGTAATGAGTAAGGAGTAAGGAGTAATGAGTAATGAGTGGATGAAAAATGGGTATTTACTTATTACTCATTACTCCAGAATCACCGCGCCTTTAGGTCGGTGAGGATGTCAACATCAATGAATAGCCTAAAATAGCCTAAAAGCGATAGTTGCGATCGCGCACCCACATACTAACTGGGACTGCTTTACCCTGTGGATCTACCTTCGCTTTCACCACAATGGGGGGTACTTGTCCTCTGCGGGCGCGTTGAGTTCGCAAATCATTGCTAATTTGCTGGCGTTGGTTTTCTGGGATGTAATATGTTTCCAAGCCGTAGTTAACAGAACCATCTTGATAAACACCTTTTAAGGCTACCTGATTGGCTCTAAGAGTTGTGGGGCGATCGCTACTGACTCGTAACGGTCTCCAAGCTCTAGGAACACCGCTACCAATGGAAAGTTGCTCTTGCAAGGTCACATAAATGTTGGTTCCTTCAGGCAATCTTCTGCCGCTTCCCCGACCTTTGCTGACTAATGTTTGCCAACCAGGTAATCTACTCAAATTTGAGGGACGGGATATATTGTAATCTAGCGCTAAGGTATTACCATTTAATACATTGTTTGGGTCTACAGGTACGGTTTGTAAAATCACTGTCTTACCTGTGACATCTGTATAAACGGCTTGGGCTGGTACTGCCATAATTAACCCTGTTTGCAGCGCCAGGGGAGCTAGTAACCGCCAAAAAGGTAAGGGCTTATTCGATTTTTGTTCAGTAGCAATCAAGTAATCCCGAAAAGTCACTTTACTAGAGAACTCGGCTTCGGGAGACAAGGTTTTATTTTTAGATTCAGAAGAACTATTAGTCATGAGCGTAGTCCTAAAAAGCAAAAGAATTGAAGAGGTTAAAAGTAACGAGATTAGGACTAACGCAGAGAAACTTTAAAAACTTTGAAGCACAGAGATTTCAGAAGAAGTTAGGAGACGCAATTAATCGCGTCTATACAGGAGTTAGGAGTGCAAAAAAATCATCAATATTGAAACTCCATCACTTTATGATTGGGCTTTCCCTGAATTATGACTCCTGTTAGCGATAGCGGGGCGTTTAGCCCATTCTGACTCCTGAATTCTGAATTCTTTCATCCTTTACACTACTTCTTACTTGCAGAGCTAGAGCCACCAGGTAAGCGGCGTTCAAACCAGAGTCCAGCGCTAATTAAAGCGGAACCGCACAAGATGAAGACTAGGGACTTGAAAAGTAAGTCGGTGTCGTACTCTTGCACGCGACTGATAATTTGCAGTGTTACTAACAGCATACCGCCCCAAAAGGAAGTTCTGTTGCTTAATTTCAATCCTTCTTGAATTAGTCCCCAGGCTAATGTTGCTAGAAGTACATTGAAAATAAAAACACCAAGTTCATCAATTCGGCTGACAGTTTGATGCCAAAAAGGTGCTACTGCAATAAAGGTAAGAAAGGTACCAATAACAGCAGTTGTGAAAATCACTTCGCGGCGCGGAGGATTATTTCTTTGACGCAGTAGAAATAACCATTGCAATACCGCCAAGCCACTGAGAATCCCCAAATCGATGATCGGCAGAGACTGGAATAAGTTTGTCACGTTCGTTGGTTGATTATAACCATAATTTGGAGATTCCCAAACCCAACGAAAAGACAGAACGTAAAAGACAACGCCGAAGCTTAACAAAGCTAAATTACGGGCCAGAGATTGAAATAACCTGTAATTTATGGTTGGAAACAGCAGATCGTCATAACTCCAGAATAATGCAGGTGGGAGTGTGAAAGCAAAAGATGCCACCCAAGGGGCTATATCGGCATAATTTAGCAGTGGCAGGGGATTAAGGTTAGCTTGTAAGGAACTAGCAAATACAAAGGCTGCTAGACCAAAAATCCAGCGCGATCGGCAGAAGTAGGCTAAGGGGACAAATACTAGCCATGCCAACAAGGGTAGATGCTGCACTACTAGCCGCGACCAAGTTAACTCTCCGGTTGCGTACCACAAGTCTTCTAATCCCGTCCAATACCCGATTTCCACGAGAATAATTGACAGAATTCCTAAAGAATTTAACGACAAACTGAAGGCCATCACCACAACACCCAACCCCCAGGCGAGAAAAAGTTGGGAAGTTGAACCGGCAATATTGAACATTTGGGCCATCAGCAGTAAATTTGCGCCGAAAATCAAGGCGCTTAAAATGAGCAACCCTTCTCCCAGTAAGCGTTTACTTTTTTGCGGCTTCTTCCCTTCAGGTGTTATCCAGGTGTAAAAACCAGTAATAGCGATCGCAAAAAACAAACTCATCATCAGAATAAATTTGACTTCTCGCGATCCTCCCTGCCAGTTTCCTGATACAAAGGTAATTATGCCTAAGCACAAAAGGATGCTGCCTACAGCGATCGCGATTGCTTTATTGCGATCGCGTGCAGCAGCTTCCAGGTTTTTAAATTGATAACGTTCTGCTATTTGCTCATACAGCGAAGAACTAATTAATCCTTCATCCCTCCATAATTGTGCTTCTTTGCGTAACTTGTGCGGAAAACTATCTAACAACATGACCTTCTCCGGTGCAGTGGGGTAGCTTGGCCATTGCGTTCTGAATGGCGGTCATTATATTTTGAGTATGAAGCCAAAAGCCTTAATTACATTGTTCTTGTGTAACAGTTTGATTTGGATTTTGATACAACCTAATTCGTAATTCGTAATTCGTAATTAGGAAGGTCAGGTTACATCTTGGTTTCCATATAATTTAAAATTGGTACTTTATATATTCAGATGGAAAAACCTTCTAATTTATTACTTAAAGTCTCACGACGTTTGTTCACTAATCTCGATGAACAAGAAAAGTTTATTGAGGCTTTAATGAATCCTCAGTCTTTTTCACCTAGTATTCTTTGGTGTCAAGAAAAGCCTGAAACTTTTTCTTTAGCAGTAGAAACACCAACCTATTGGCAACCAGAATTTATAGATCGTTTATACCTGGGAGAAAAACCTGGTCAGCATCCCTTGCATCAACAAGGGTATTTCTATTGTTTAGATTTCTCTTCAGTATTTGCAGCTACTACTTTATTAGCAATTCCTCAATCAGTGCGTTTAGTTTTTGATATGTGTGCCGCACCAGGAGGTAAAGGTATCTTTGCCTGGAAAGCTTTACAACCTGACTTGCTCATCAGTAATGAAGTAATTGGCAAACGTTTGGGAATGCTAATTTCTAATTTGAAGCGTTGCCAAATCAGTCCTAGTGTAGTGGTTAATAGAGATTCGAGTATATTTGCCGAAATGTTTGATTGCTCTAGCAATTTAGTAATAGTAGATGCTCCTTGTACTGGACAATCTTTACTTGCTAAAGGTGAAAAAGCACCCGGATGTTTTCACCCAACTGCTATTAATAAAAGTGCAAATCGGCAAAAGCGGATTATAGCTAATTCTGCTAAACTTGTTTCCCCACAAGGCTATTTAGCTTATATGACTTGCACATATTCTCCCGAAGAAAATGAGCAAGTTTGTGAATGGTTATTAGAACGCTTTCCCCATTTTCAGGCAATGGAAATTAGTAGTTTAGCTAAATATCAGTCGCATTTAACTACAATGCCTTGTTATCGGATGTTTCCTCAAGATAGGTTAGGTGCCGGTGCATTTACAGTATTATTTCAAAATACTAATGAATATGAGCAAAAAGAAGTGGATTTAAATACAATATCTTCGCTGTATATCTACCAAAATCTAAAAACTTAAGAAGTAAAAAGATAATCCCCATAAATAAATTTTGGGGATTTGATCGGGAAGTACCTTTCACAACATCTAGTGTCTCGTAGATGTAAAGGGGCTTGAAACCATTTTTCTTGATTCATTCTTTAGCTTTTTACTTTTGTCTTATTCGCTCAAGTTAATTAAATTTTAATTAATTTTATATTTCACAACATAGTTTTATTTATTCTCGCCCACTTACTCTTTCGACATTTCTAAGTTCTACCTGCAAATGAGATGACGACATTAATAAAAATTTTTCAATAATTAATTATTATGGATAATTAAATTCTCCTTAATTTTTTCCTAACCTAAATTTAACCAAGATTTATCCGGTATCAGAGTTAGACTTTTTGAAATAAACATTAGACAGAAAAGCTAAATCATACAGGATGCAAATTACATGAGTCGAAAACTCAGCAAAGTGCTTAAACAGTCAGGAGTCATTCCTTATAGAGTGAACAATGGCAAAGTTGAAATCTTGCTAATCACAACCCGTAACCTTCAACACTGGGTGATTCCAAAAGGAGATATTCCTAATGGTATGAGTCCGCCCGCTTCAGCAGCCAAAGAAGCTTGGGAAGAAGCAGGGGTGATTGGACAGGTAGACGCGAATGAACTGGGAACTTACAAGTACCGCAAAGGAGGCAAAATTTACCGAGTCCAGATGTATTTGTTACCAGTTGAGATGCTGAGTGAAGATTATCCAGAAGCTAGTAAAAGAAACCGGCAGTGGGTAGAAGTGGCTACAGCCATTAGATGGATTAAGTTTAATTCACTCAAACGGATACTGAAAGGTTTTTTCGAGGTAAAATCTCACTTTTGTGCATTACAAGATACTAATTAGATATAGAAATTCACCACTAAAAATACTTGTTTGTAGTCAGCGATTTATCATAAAAATTTTACCAGGACTAAAGTCATTACTAGAAACTTTAATTTATTTACATGTAACTACTTATTGAAAACCCCTCAAAGCAACGTGAGTGAATTTCAATAAATACTAATTAAAAAACTGCATTCGCTAGTCAAAATAACTAAACATTAGACGTAAAGTATTACTTAAGTAAGTGGGTCAAATTAAATATAAAACCTCACCCTGCCTCCGGCTTCCCTCTCCTTAGTAAGGAGAGGGATTGAGGGTGAGGTTTCATCTTATATTTAATTACGCCTACCTACTTATGTCTATTCACTATAGCGGTTCCCATTCAGATGCAGTACAACATTAATCGCCAAGTGTTAGGGCACAGCACTGCTGTGCCCATACGGGTGTATCTCACTCAACCGAGAACTGCTATATGCTATAAGTAGACTTATCTGTTCTAAATCCAGAGTAAAGCTATCCAAGTTTTTATACCGACAATTCCATCAGCTTGCAATTTTTTAGATGTTTGGAAACTAACAATTGCATTTTTGACTGAATCAGAAAACTTTCCGTCAATAGCATCGGTATATAATCCAATATCTTTTAATTGCTGTTGTAATTGTTTTACTCTTAGCCCAGAATCTCCTAGCTGCAATCCATTAAATCTATTCAAATCGGCTCGACCACTAACACCAGTTACACCAGAGATATCACCGGCATATTGATGGATTAAGTATTGCTCTTGCCAAGCACTAGGAATACTTGGGTTCTGGGTTCCATAGTGGGCAATCCATAATGGATAATTAGCAAAATCAGATGGATTGCCAAGTTCTTGCCAGAAGCTGGGAAAGGTATAAATGATTGGCTTAATTGGTTTTTTTGTTTGTTGTAAAAGGGCTTTTTCTACCTCTGCTAACCACTGTTTGGCTGCATTAATTACAGCTTGGCTATTTACTTTGTCAGTTACCTCTACATCCAGAACTGGTGGTAAATCTCCGGGTTCTAATTGCCCCAAAGTTTTTAAGAATTCCTTCGCTTGCTGAACCGGATCAGATGTATGGGGGTGAAAAAAATGATAAGCACCCCTAATAATACCTACAGTTTTCATGGTCTGCCAGTGATGAGCAAAAGAAGAGTCTTTAATGCTAACTCCTTCTGTAGCTTTGACAAACGCAAAGGTTTTACCAGAGTTCTTTACAGCCGTCCAATCAACTCTGCCATCTTGATCGGCAACATCAATTCCTTCCATAAAATTTTTAACCTTTTTGATTAGTACAATACCGAACTTATCAGAGGCTTTGATTAAATTTATGCTTTTTCTGGGTCTTTGAGTAAATTACAGAATATTTACTAGGGTTGAGTGTCAAAAAGTCGCACAGTAGTCACTCTGACTTTGCCTGTACAAGGCTTGATTTCTTCTGTGAGGGTTAAGTGCTGGTAAGCATTGGGAGGCGTGATTTCAATCTTACTAGAAATTGGGCAGTTTTCCTCTGGGGAACTGATGTGGTTATATGCTATCTGAAATGAGGCTTGTTTGCCAGGATCTAAAGTTACTTGTTGTCGAGGTTGCTTACTCGAAAAGTAAGTGTCTTTTGAGCGGATAACTTTAACCCTTTCCAAAGGCTGTCCTTTTGCATCCAGTAGTGCCAATCCTGGATAACCGTTGAGGGTGCAAGGGGATGAGGCGTTATTGGTGAAGGCGTAGGTAAGAGCAACATTCCCAACGCCACCTTCTTTGGAGACTTGGCGCACTGACAATTGGCTAGTTTCACAGCGCGTCGGATTCGTGGCAATAGTGGGTTCAGGCGTAGAATTGTCTGTAGTTTTTTCAGTCGGTGTAGGTGTTGAGGTTAACACAGCTTCTTTCGTGGGCTGTTGAGTGATTGTTGGTAAGGCTTGCGTCTGTTTGGTAATAGAGGAGGAACCGACACAGCCAGTTGTTACCGCAGTCAGCAGCAAGAACATACTGCTTTCTATAATTGGAATTCGCATATCTCTTTTTTTGTAGTGAACTACTTACATTGATGCTTCATATACAGTATAAGTTTCCAATTTCACAACCGTTAGCGTTGTTATGTATATATTAGGACTGTAATAAATATCTCCAGTAATTAAATATGTGTTATCCACAACTCTTGTAGAGACGTAGCACTGCTACGTCTCTACATTCATTTTTACCAGATGTCTAATGTACAGGGTGAATATAGCAATCTTATCTGATTTGTGAAAATTCGCGGTGTCCAGATCCCCGACTTCTTGGAGAAGTCGGGGATCTAACTTTTCACGAATGATTTAGGATTGCTATATTATCTGTTGCTTGAATCAAAGCACTGCAAATTCCCGGTTCACTCATCGAATGCCCCGCATCAGGAACCACTATAAATTCGGCTTCCGGCCAAGCGCGATGTAATTCCCAAGCTGATATCATTGGGCAGACCACATCATACCGTCCCTGAACAATTACAGCCGGAATATGGCGGATACGGTCTACATTTAAGAGTAATTGATCTTCTGTTTCCAAAAATCCCTTATTCATAAAATAATGGCATTCAATACGTGCGAAAGCTGAAGCAAATTCACTCTCGCCAAACTTTTGCATGAGTTCTGGGTCTAAAAAAAGTCTACTGGTACTAGCTTCCCAAATTGACCAAGCACGCGCTGCTGTTAATTGAATTTCTAAATCTGGATCGGTCAAGCGTTTGTAATATGCTGCGATCATATCATCACGTTCTGCGATCGCAATTGGTTTGATATATTCTTCCCAAGCATCAGGAAAAATATAGCTAGCACCCTCTTGGTAAAACCATCGCAACTCTTTTTGTCTCAGCATGAATATCCCACGGAGAATTAATGCCGTGCAGTGAGAGGGATAGGTTTGGCTGTAGGCTAATGATAAAGTGCTACCCCAACTACCACCAAAAACCGCCCATTTTTCTATACCTAAATGTTGGCGCAGTTTTTCGATATCACTAACTAAATCCCAAGTGGTGTTTTCGCGTAATTCAGCATGGGGTGTACTTTGACCACAACCACGCTGGTCAAACATCACTATCCGCCATTTTTCTGGGTGGAAATATTGCCGATAAAAAGGTGGACATCCACCACCAGGGCCGCCATGTAGCAAAACGATGGGTTGACCTTGGGGGTTTCCTGACTCTTCAAAATGAATGGTATGAAGTTCAGAAACCTGTAAGTTGCCTTCTCGGTAAGGTTCGATTGCTGGGTAAAGTTCTCGCATGTAGGATATAAGGAATTACGCATTGACAGGAAAGACTAGATATGGATAGATTGAAAAACTACATCATTGGGTTACAAGATCCCCGACTTCTTAAAGAAGTCGGGGATCTGACCACCACATTTCTAATTAGCTTTGCCATTCTGCTGAAAATTTAACAAGTGATCGTCATTGACCCAAATTGCTTGTTGAGGCACAGAAATGGAAATTCCAGCTTTGTCTAGAGCAATTTTCAGACGGCGGCGAAACTCCCGTGCTACATCCCATTGCTTGAGGGGTTGTGTTTTAAACCATACACGAATAATCAAACCGCGATCGCCAAATTGATCTATTCCCAAAACTTGCGGCGGTTCCAAAATTTGACGCTGCCAATGGGATTCTTGATTCATCTCAAAAGCAACTGTTTCAATCAACTTCAAAGCCTCTTCTGTATCGGCTTGATAGGCGATGGGAACCGTTAAATCGGCTCGTGACCAACGACTGGAAAGATTCGCTACAACTTTAATTTCACTATTGGGAATTGTGATTAAGCGCCCTTCCGAATCCCGCACTTGGGTCATCCGCAGATTCAAATTTTCTACTAAACCTCCCACGTCTCCCACACTAATCACATCGCCTAAAGCATACTGGTCTTCTAAAATAATCAGGAAACCATTAATCGCATCTTTAATTAAGTTTTGCGAGGCTAGAGACACTGCAACACCTACTAAACTCGCACCTGCTAGCAAGGGAACGATATCTATCCCCAATGACACCAGCGCTAGTAAGATACCAACTCCTACCCAGATCAGAGTAGCAATACTTTTAGTCACACCAGAAAATGTGGAAACTCGCAGTTGCAGACGTTCAGAACTTTCTGGGGTTAGGAAAGTACCACTAATGACCAGAGTGCTGGTGAAACGTTCAATTAAGGCGTAGGTCAAACGGATCGCTACATAGGTTCCCAGGAACACGACACCTAATCTCAAGGGAAATTGGGCTGCTGTGAGAATTCCTACCTGAAAGGCTCGTGTATAGGGAAATAGACCCAAAATAAAAAAGCTTCCACCTCCCCAAATTCCAGCTTGACTTAACTGAAACAATCGTCTTTTTACTTCTTGAAGATGCTGCTTTTGCTGTTGATTTAGTTGTGTTGTAATTGGTTGATTTGCTGCTGGTGAGATTGGAGAGTTTAGCAGTTCTCTGGGGAGTTGGGAGGGGACAGGATTGACTGAATCTGAATCTTTTTGGGAACGTTTTTGCCAACCATATAGACCCAAACTCATAATCACCATTAACACTCCTGTGCCCGCAGCAATTTTACCTTGGTTGATTAAAGATTGAGTTTGTCTTTCTTGCTTTGCTTCTTGCAAGTCTTCTTGTAACGATTCGGCGACTTGATTTGCTGATGTGGATATATCTACTTGTCGCAGTCCAGCATCCTCAGAGGTAACGGTCATCAGATATTGACCGTTGACATAAATTACTGGTAATTCGTTGACTTTCCGAACTTCTACCTTGACTGCTGTTTTTTGTGGTGATTGAAAGTAATTTTGACCAATTTTATCCAACTTCTTTTGAATATCTTCTGAACGCTCAGGAAAGTTGGTTTTTGATGCAGCTATTTGAAATAATCGGCGACCATCTAAATAAATCCAGCCTGTGACAAGTCTATCATTTGAATCATTACTGACGCTGCTGGGAGCTTGTAACTGAGGTAATAAAGGAATCTGGGCTGTGGCTTTTGGCACAGATACAACGGCTATGGCCATTGAACTGGCGATGCCTACGGCGGGCAAAGCCAACGCCAAAAATTGAAAACGCACTCAAACACCTCCTTCAGTAAAATCTACTAATTCATTACTTCAACTATCCTGCGTAATTACTTTGGATAGATGTACCTATCTAAAGTTGGGGTTTTGCTTTGAGATCATGAAATTTTGATGCTAGTTGATTTTTTATCTATCTTTAGATAGATGACAATTGGCTGATAGTCAGAATTTGAAGCTGAGAAGAGTTTTAGTTTTAGCAAAGATAAAACTAAAAGGAAGAACCTGGCGATGACGTTGACATTATGGTGATCAAACGGCAAGCTAGTTTTGAGGACTGTTGACTAGTGATTTGCTATTATTACAAGCAAAAATTGCCAGTTGTACAATACTCTAGTAGAGTGCGTAAAATTTACGTAGCTTTTTTTATTTTTTGAGGTAACTTTTGATGACCGCAACTTCTCCCCGATTAAAGCACGAGGTTAAAGACCTCGGCCTAGCTGCCTTGGGTAGACAGCGCATTGAATGGGCTGGACGCGAAATGCCAGTTTTGAAGCAAATCCGCGATCGCTTTGCGATCGAAAAGCCATTCGCTGGTTTACGCCTTGTAGCTTGCGCCCACATTACAACAGAAACAGCACACTTGGCGATCGCTCTGAAAGCCGGTGGTGCAGACGCGCTTTTAATTGCTAGTAACCCCTTATCAACTCAAGACGACGTAGCAGCTAGCCTCGTCCTCGATCATGAAATTCCCGTCTTTGCTCAAAAAGGCGAAGATAACGAAACTTATAACCGCCACGTCCAAATAGCTTTAGATCATCGCCCCAACATTATTGTTGATGACGGTAGCGATGTAGTTGCGGCTTTAATCCAACACCGCCAACATCAAATTGCTGATTTGATTGGTAGCACCGAAGAAACCACCACTGGTATCGTGCGGTTACGCGCCATGTTTAGAGAAGGCGTTCTCACCTTCCCCGCAGTCAACGTCAACGACGCTGATACCAAGCACTTCTTTGATAATCGCTATGGTACTGGGCAATCAACCCTAGATGGCATTATCCGCGCCACAAATATTTTGTTGGCTGGGAAGAACGTTGTTGTCGTCGGTTATGGCTGGTGTGGTAAAGGTACAGCCCTCCGCGCCCGTGGGATGGGTGCTAACGTCATCGTCACCGAAATCGACCCCATCAAGGCAATTGAAGCCGTAATGGATGGCTTCCGCGTCTTGCCAATGGCTAAAGCTGCATCTGAAGGTGATATTTTTATCACTGTGACTGGTAACAAGCACGTCATTCGCGGTGAACACTTCGATGTGATGAAAGACGGTGCGATCGTTTGTAACTCTGGTCACTTCGACTTAGAACTTGATTTGAAATACTTGGCTGCACAAGCTAAAGAAGTCAAAGATGTTCGTCCTTTCACTGAAGAGTATAAATTGAAAAATGGTAAATCAGTTGTCGTTCTTGGACAAGGACGCTTGATTAACCTAGCTGCGGCTGAAGGACACCCCAGCGCGGTAATGGATATGAGTTTTGCAAACCAAGCTTTGGCTTGTGAATTCCTGGTGAAGAATAAAGGGAAGTTAGCCCCTGGTTTGCACTCAATTCCGGTTGAAGTCGATCAAGAAATTGCTCGGTTGAAGTTGCAAGCTATTGGTATCACAATTGATAGCTTGACTGCCGATCAAATTGAGTACATCAATTCTTGGACAAGTGGAACTTGATACATTGATTAATTGATTTTTTGGGGGATAGGCTTTTGGGCTTATCCCTTTTTTTGTGTTCGCACATTCGCTGAAGCATTCCCGTAGAGTAAACGCAAGTGCAATAGCTTACTTAAAAAATTAGGTAAGATTATAATTTAGACTATTCTTTTTTATATGTCAGCAAAAGATATTTTTCATAATACTGTGAAAGTAGCCTTAGAAAAAGATGGCTGGAAAATTACACACGATCCCTTGTTCTTTCAACTCACTGAACAAATTAGAATTAAAATAGACATGGGAGCGCAAAAGTTAATTGCGGCTGATAAAGATGAGCAAAAAATAGCAATAGAGGTAAAAAGTTTTATTGGGATGTCAGCAATCTCAGAATTTCATACAGCTGTTGGTCAATTTTTGAACTACAGAGTAGCATTGGAGCAAAAGGACTCTGAACGAGTATTATACTTGGCAATAGCTAAAGATATCTACCAAGAATTTTTTCTGGATTCTTTTATTCAAAGTGTATTAGAACGATATGAAATCAAGTTATTGGTTTTTCATGTCCAAAAACAGGAGGTAGTATTATGGAAAACTTAAATTATCAGGAATTAGTGAAAAAAATCATCTATAAATATGTAAATGAACAACCAAAAGAAGATTTAGAAAATACTGAAATTGTCTTTGATACAGAACGCGATCGCTATT
This sequence comes from Nostoc sp., assembly GCF_036917435.1. Taxonomy (GTDB): domain Bacteria; phylum Cyanobacteriota; class Cyanobacteriia; order Cyanobacteriales; family Nostocaceae; genus Nostoc. The sequence goes on along the minus strand of NZ_JBALDM010000056.1, from coordinate 145,590 downwards.
TATTATTATATGTGGGATGGCATGATGAAGAAAGAGTCTATGGATGCCCCATTCATATTAGTATCAAGGATAATAAAATTTGGATTCAGCGCGATTTTACTGAAGAAGGAATAGCTAATCAATTAGTAGAATTAGGTGTGCCAACAACAGATATTGTTTTAGGTTTTAGATCGCCTTATGTCCGGCAGTTTACTGGTTTTGCATCTGTTTAATTTTGCATCTGGTTAAAATTTTTGCATTTTATCCCGATTGTTGAAAGTTGAGTATATCAATACTTGGACTTCGGGAACCGATAATGGATAAGTTGATTTTTTAGGATATGGGCTTTGGGTAATCCCTTTTTTCGTTCGGCATTATGGATTTATTTAACGAACCATAAAAGCACGAAAAACACGAAGTAAGAAGAGAATAAGAAAAGCACAATATCAAGTAAAAACTATTATTTCTTGTAAATCAATCATAGCTTTATCAAGTAATTCTTTTTGTTTTATTTCCCAATTATTAAATCTAATTACAAACCATCCTTCTTTCATCAATTTTCTATCTTGTTGTATATTTTTAGAATATTCTTCTTCATTAGCTAACCAGATTTTTTGATTATGTTTACGAGTAGCATAGTGACTAATATCGTCAATAAAAATGGCAAATCTTTTATTTTTCCAGAAAGCTACAAAGTCAACCCTATAAACATCGTTAATATTCAGAGATGAGGTAGAATTTAAATATTTTTTTGATTGTGAATGCCACTGTATCCAACTTTGAGGTATGAGTACAGGTATATTTTGATTAGCCATATCAAATTTAGTAGCATAATGGAGAAAAAAATTTGTCTCGTATTCAGTTTGATTCATGTCTCTCAAAGCTCTTCTTAAACTTGTATCTGTTGTCCCTAAATGTAAATTGAAATTTTGTGCTAATTTTTGGTAAGTTAAATCAGGATAAACATTAAAGTCTATAATTCCAATACCATTTTTCCATTCAAATTTTAACTTTTGGCTACCTTTGTCAATTTGAACAGCAAACTCTGGTTTGGGTTTGCCAAATGGTAATCCAACAGGAAATTGTGATAGGAATAAACTATTATTAGGAATAATAGGCTGATAAATTACTCTATTTCCGTCAAATTTCAAACCAATGTCTGATAATGTTTTACGAAAATTATTTTTTGTATCATCAGAGAAATGAATAGAAAACAATATTGTTTCTATAACTTGATTCAATTTGGGTATTATTACTGGACTTTCCCAATCTACTGATTTATAATATTGATTTATTAAATCACGCTTATACTCAAAATTTATTGATTCATCTCTGGTAAAGCCTCCACCGGAAAAAATAGTGTCTATTTGCCTCTTACTGAAAAAATCACAGCAAAATTGTTCAAGATAAATTTTTAAACTTATTAAAATTGGATTTGACATAGTGATTATTTAAATTTGCAAAAACATTATTAATTTAAAATATTACTATATTTATACGTTCTTACTTTTGTACTTGTCTTCGACTCAAAACGAGAGGTGGTACTGCAATGGATACCTTAGATAATTATCGCCAAATCATTCAAAAAATATTAAACGAATACGCCCAACTCCCCTACGCTTACGGAGAACTAGAAAGACAACTAATTATAGACCAAACCGCCAACCATTACCTAAGCTGAAAATACTTTAATTTGCATCCTCAAAAAAATAAATCTCTTGTGGGGTGGGCATCTTGCCCGCCCTAGCTGTGCAAATTAAATGCACGACAGCTTACTACTAACACTAGGCTGGGAAAATAATCAACGGGTGCATGGTTGTTTAGTCCATATTGACATTATCAATGATAAAATCTGGATTCAAAGAGACGGTACAGAATACGGTATTGCCAACGAACTTGTTAACGCTGGTATTCCTAAAAATCAAATTGTTCTCGCCTTCCAACCAGTCGATATCAGACAGTATACTGAATTTGCCGTTACTTAATTAAGCCTAAATTTTATGGGCTTGGATAATTTGCTTTAATTCAGGTTTAATTTAGATATTCATGATTTATTTTTCATTAACAGTATTTTATGACTCTGCTCATTAAAAGCTGTTGCTAAATTTGGAATAGTCATTGTCATAACTTCAAACTTTCAAATTGATATACTAAAAATATTCTTAGATAAAAATCTCATGTTAACCGTAACAATTGATGAAATCCAGCGAAATCTAACTAGTTATCTTCAACAAGTAGCAGCAGGGGAAAGTATTATTATCATGCAAGCAGGTAAACCTATTGCAGAAATTAAACCAGTTTCAGCTACTTCTCAACAAATTAGACCTTATGGCTTATGTGCTGGAGAGTTTATTGTTCCAGATGATTTTGATAGTCCTTTACCTGAAGAGATTTTGAATAGTTTTGAGGGTAAATGAAACTATTATTAGATACCCATATTTTTTTATGGTTTATTAGTGGCGATCAAAAATTACCAATTCATTTACAAAATAGTATTCGTGATTTAAATAACGACGTATATTTAAGTTGCGTTTCAGTTTGGGAAGCAACCGTTAAATATCAATTAGGTAAATTACCATTACCAGAATCACCTGAAATCTACCTTATCAAACAGCGTCAGCAGCATCTAATCAGTAGTGTCAACCTAGATGAAAAAAGTGTTGCTCAACTCTTGAATTTACCATTATTACATCGCGATCTTTTTGATAGAATGCTGATTTGTCAAGCTTTAGAACATAATTTAACACTTGTAACTGTAGATCCAGCAATTCGTTCTTACTCGGTTAGTATTTTATGTTAGGGCAATAATTGCTCAAAATCTGGTACAAAATAGTTTTACCAGTTTAAAAGCGTATAAATATAGGCTTTTTTCAACATTAAATAATCAGCACTCACTCAGAACGATGCCTGCGGCGGGCTACACCTACGCAAAACTACACGCACTCAGGGGCAATTCATGAATTGCCCCTACCTGAAAATAAGGGTTTCCGCTATTGTTTACCTAAATCCTGTTCGCTTTTTGCTGTCCGGCTAAAGACTCGATAGTATAGCGAAGTACTAGCTTCCTTCAAGGGAAACAGCAGATAGGTGAGAGGATTTATTGCCACAATAATATTTCGGAAGTCTCGCCGTGCCAAAAATAAAATAGCACGAGCAACTTGCTGTGCAGACATCACTCCATAAGGATTCAGTTGACTCTTAAATGGGCCAAGAATTAACTTGCGAATTACACAATCTCCGTCCAAACGCTTGAGGGTAACTATATCACCTAGCGATCGCTTGCTGAGTTCATAAAGTGGACTCAGCGCTGGAGAAATCTCAGCTTCAGAAGTGTTTACCCAAATTTCCTTCGTTGCTTTTGCCTGTGGCCCTGTTACAGTTGTCACAAATATATCCATCAGCCGTAATGCTGAAAAGGTGTTCACCTCATAAGAGGAATTGATAGCCTCTGGTGTGCGGCTGGCGTAGACATTTATTCCGTGGTTGATAATTAAAATATCTACTTTCTCTAAACTATCCCTTAGTTCGGCTTCATCACCCAACTGCCAGGGAACCACTTTCACCCCAACTTGCTCTACTAATTTTTCTGGATTAGTGGTTAATGCCACGACTTTAGCATTATTCTTTACAAGTTCAGCCGCCAACGCTTGCCCTAACGCTCCTGATGCTCCGGTTAAAGCGATGGTTTTCCCCTTGAGAGATAGTCCTGTACCAATAATTTTATCCACCAGGGGAAAGACACCACTGTAATAAGCATTGACATCATCAAAATGATGCCGCCAATGATAAGAGCGATTCACCCACCAAATAGATGGAATTGTCTCTAAAGGGCCGGGGAGGTGGTTGAAATCTGTATCAATTTTTCCCTGGAAATATCGCACAGACGCGCCATATAAGAAGGTGGAACCATAAACTACTCCCAGCCATAACCCCATCTGTTGGAATATTAAGGCAATGACTACCAATATCACCAGCAGTAGACTGGACTCTAAAATATCGTGATAAAGTTGGGATTCTTGGTAAATTTTCAGGGAAACTATCGATAAATCGCGGCGATAGGCTGCATGGTGCTTGTTGTGCCATTTAGCAAGCCAGTTGACTTGGTGACACAAAGCATGGTATGTGTCTCTCAAGACCTCAGCAAGCAAAAGTGAAAAAAGTCCCCAGCTAACAAACTGCAAGCTGGTATTTAACCAAACCCAATTAGTTTGTAATGCTGCTTCAATTCCCATCAAGTTTTCAGCTAATATTTTTATCATGTTTGTCTATACTCGTTTTTCTCAATCATTTTTCATGATCTAATAAAGGTGCGTTAAGGTCGAGTCTAGAGCATCATATAGCCAGGTTCAATGTAGGTAAAGTGTTTGCTCAATTTATGATGTGCTTTTAGTCAGGCATGAAACGTAATTGATACGGATAAATGAAGCTTTACATAAAATTGCATATTCCGCATGAAAAATTGTACAGGGCAGAATGGTCATAGCTACAATCTTAAAACTAGAAATTATTGGTATTTGAACAGCATGACAGATATAAAAGATTTATCAGAAATAATTGCCAGTAAAGGTGACGATCCACTCATTATGTCAACTGAAAACTTGCAGTCAGAAGAAGACATAGAACTTGAGCGAAAACTACGAGAACTCAAGTTTAAACATGAATTAAGAAAAGATTGGATTTTATTTATTGTCAGGGATGTAGTAATTTTTCCCGCAGCCATCCTTTTTATTTTTGCTGTCAGTGGTTATTCCCTATTTCTTCATATTCATGGGTAAGTTATCTGATTAAAATTTTTAATAAACCGCAGAGACGCAGAGTACGCAGAGAAAGGAGAGATTATAAAGTTCATAAAAATTTAGAATTGTGGAAAATTATTCTCTGTACCTCTGTGGTTATTTAATAAATCCTAGAAATTATCTATATCAGTGCAATTGCGTAACTAATTTTACAGACGACGAAGCCAAGTTACTACAAGTAGACTCATCTTTATATCCACATAAATATTGCTGGATATCAAGTAAGTATCTAATGGAAATAATCTAAAAATATGGGGCTTTTAATATTTTCTGTTGCTTTGGTTGCCATTGTTGCTGCAATTATCATTAATAGCTACAACGATTTAGTCAAATATCGCAATCGGTACAAAAATGCTTATTCTCAAATCGATGTTCAATTGCAGCGCCGCTATGATTTAATTCCCAACTTGGTGGAAACTGCGAAAGGTTATATGAAACATGAACGAGAAACCTTAGAAGCAGTTATTGCCGCCCGGAATTCTGCAATTAATGCTAGCAGTCGTGCCGCACAAAATCCCGGCGATCCCCAATCGATGCAACAGTTGGGTAATGCTGAAGGGGCGCTGACGGGTGCGTTAAGTCGCTTGATGGTACTTTCAGAATCTTATCCTGAATTGAAAGCCGATCGCAGCATGACTCAGGTTATGGAAGAATTATCTTCCACTGAAAACCGGATTGCTTTTGCACGTCAGGCTTTTAATGACGCTGTAACACTTTACAACACCAAGAGCGAATCTTTCCCCAGCAACCTTGTGGCAAATACTTTTAACTTTACTGTTGCAGAATTACTTGCCGAAGCTACTCCAGAAATGAGAAATGCTCCACGTGTGTCTTTTTAGGTGTCTATGAATTTCTTTGAACATCAGGATCGGGCACGCCAAAACACGCAACAATTAATTGGATTATTTTCCCTGTCGATCGCAGTTATGATTATTGCGATTTACATTGCTGCTTTATTTCTATTCCGCATGGCTCCTCGTGTTTGGTGGCATCCAGGGTTATTTATCTCCGTAGCTGGGATTACAATAATTGCGATCGCAGTTGGAAGTTTATATAAGATTGCCTGTCTCCGTGAGGGCGGAAGCGTAATTGCCCAAGAGTTGGGGGGAAGACTCCTAATCCCAGAAATGGCAGATGAACAAGGGCAACAACTATTAAATATTGTCGAGGAAATGGCGATCGCTTCTGGCATTTCTGTCCCACAAGTTTATCTCCTTGAAAGAGAAACCAGCATTAATGCCTTTGCTGCCGGATTTACCCCCAATGATGCTGTAATTGGAGTTACCCGTGGAACTTTGCAACACTTGAGCCGGGATGAGCTACAAGGAGTCATTGGCCACGAATTCAGTCATATTCTCAATGGAGATATGCGGCTAAATTTGCGTTTGGTGGGACTATTACACGGGATTTTGTTCATTTACTTAACCGGGGAGTTGTTGTGGCGCATTCGCGGTACTTACCGCGAAGACAAGGGTTTACCCCTGTGGGCTTTTGGTTTAGCACTGATGGCAATTGGCGGCATCGGATTACTCTGCGGGCGACTGATTAAAGCCGCCGTCTCTCGTCAACGGGAATTTCTCGCCGATGCTTCGGCTGTACAGTTCACTCGCAACCCAAACGGACTTAACGGAGTCTTCCAAAAACTCCAACAGATGGATTCACGGTTGATTTCGCCCGCAGCAGAAGGCGCTAGCCACATGTTTTTTGGCAATGCCCTCAACCCCTCTTTCTGGGAAAATATGTTTTCTACCCACCCGCCCCTAGCAGAACGTATCCGCCGCGTTGGGGGTTTGAACGTCAGCAATTTGGCAGCAATGCCATCTCGCAATCAAATGCGTTCCCCCTCCCAGGAATCCCTAACAATGGGCTTTGCTGGTGGTTCTAGCGCCACGCCAGAACAGTTTATAAACCAGGTGGGAAGCGTTACCCCAGAGCATTTTGCTCATGCTCAAGGGCTGTTATCGCAGTTACCAGAATCTCTACGCTTAGGTGTGCGAGAACAGCAAAGTGCAATGGCGATCGCTTTTGCCCTAGCATTAGATACTGAAAATATCGAGATTAAAGAACGTCAAATTGCTTGGTTACGGGAGGTTCAGCCTACTGAGTTGGTAGATAAAACCTTGGAATTAAGTAGCGAAATTAGCCAGTTAGATCCTAAAATTCGCTTGCCACTTGTAGATTTGACAGTACCCATATTGCGCCAAAATTCTGCCAAAGAATGCCAAAGGCTCTGCAAATGCGTCCACGGTTTAGTTGTAGCCACCGGAAGTTTATCACTGTGGCATTTTGTGTTGCAGTTAATACTTTGGCATCGTCTCCAACCTAGTATAAATCCTACGTCTACTACAACGGTAGAATTCACCTCCATAGAACAAATTTGGCCAGATTGTCTATTAGTACTATCTGTAATTGCCCGCGTTGGACACTCTCAGCCCGATGGCTACACCGATGACATTGCCTATGCTTTTCGTTCTGGAGTTTTTCGACTTCCTAAAGCCGGAGAGCAAGAAAAACCAGAAATACCACTTACCTGTAATTTCACTGAACTGAAGAAGAGTATTGAACGCCTTCGTCTTGCCAGTTCTAAACTCAAGCAAGCTATTGTAGATGCCTGCGCTCATACAGTACTATTAGATAACAAAGTTACACAATCAGAAGCCGATTTGCTCAGAGCGATCGCTATGACGCTAGACTGTCCCATCCCCCCATTTTTAAATCCTCAGCGTAGCGTTTCAAAACAGAAACAATCTTCTCCAAAGAGAAGTTAATGTAAAAAGTGGGATGCAATATAAACAATGACTTAATCACTCAATAGCAATTTTATTTGATTTATTAAGAGTTGCAACCCAAAGAGATCCCCGACTTATTAAAGAAGTCGGGGATCTTGTTTCTGCCCGTTTGATTCAGGATTGCTATACAGCAGATTGCAACAGGCGTGAGGTACAGATCATCGTAGGGGCACAACATGTTGTGCCCCTACCCGTGTACTTCATTTACCTGCAATATGCTGTAACTATCTAAATATTAATGATAGTGCTTTTCTGCTGCTAATGTTTCCAAACATAATTTTTCAAAGTATCATATTGTACAAAAAATCTTGGCATTGCCTAGAAATATTAACTTGCTTAAACAAGTTTAGACAAAATGCCAACATTCCAGAAATTTGATTGCTATATTAGATTAAATAACTATTCTGGCAAGGATTAAAAAGCTGTGCGGGATGATTTACAGGGCTTGGAAATTAGTCAGCATGAACTGCAAAAGCTGACTAATTTACCTGTCAATGTTCGACTTTTAATCATTACAAATACTCTCCAAAAGTTAGCAAAAATATATATCCAAAAAATTAAAAGCTCAGAAGGAGCAACTGTAATTTTTATCGGATTTTCTACATTTGTTTTTGGCTATCTTTTGTTTGATATAATTCTCAAAATATTTGTATCATGGATGACAGTTCCATCCTGGATAGTATTAATTATTTTAGGTCTTTGGGTTGGCGGTTTTACACAAAGCATCTTATATTTAGTATGGAGAAATAAAAGTAAAACTGTCAAAATCAACATGACAAATTCTCTGCAAATTTTATTAGCCGATGTTGAAAGATATAATACTGTTATTAGAGCAATAGATATTAACGATCAAATAGAAGAAGCTGGTAATCCAGAAGTGCTTATAAAGGAAAGGGAGAGTGTTATAGAAGCGCTTAAGCTCACCAAAGCTGATTTAGTTCGCGCTTTGAAGACAGAAAGGATTTTGAGAGAAAATAAGAGCTTTATTCTTAGTAATACAGAACTATTTATCAACAATTTGGCAACTTTAACAGCCATGCAAGTAAATGAACAGGCTACTGAACATGGAAGGTTACTCAATGAAGCATTACAGATTGCATTAGATGTGCAACATGAAATGAAAAGATTAGAGACTCAGCGTTAAAATAATTCGTAATTCGTAATAGAGCCTCCGGCACGCTCCGCGTTAAGCGTTCGCGGAGCGTCTCGTAGAGAAGCTATGCCGCAGCCGCAGGCTTTGCGTAATTCGTAATTAAAAGATAGGTCAGATTAACAGACTTCTTCTCTTCAGATAGCCCCGTTATGGATGGGGATTTAGAGCTTAACCATAACGTAATGATGAATTGTCGATGGCTTTTTCCATAATCTTTCCCACGGTTGCGATCCTCGGTCTAACATAAAGAATATCAAGAAAGCGATCGCTTATCAGCATGGACTGGAAAGAAATCAGAGGTAACTGGGTAATCATTCCCCGAAATCCTATAGGTATCATCCATTTTTTAGGAGGTGCATTTGTTGCCACTGCACCGCACATCACTTATCGTTGGTTACTCGAACAACTAGCAAGTAAAGGCTATGTTGTAATTGCTACGCCTTTCGTCAATACACTGGATCATACTGCGATCGCTAAATCTGTGCTGTTAAATTTTGACCGCACCCTCGAACGCCTACATGATTCTGGGGCATTACGCAAGCTTTACTTCCCCATCTACGGGCTTGGGCACAGTATGGGCTGTAAACTTCACTTGCTGATTGGTAGCCTTTTTAAGGTAGAACGTGCAGGCAATATTTTAATATCCTTCAACAACTACGCCGCCAAAGAAGCTATCCCCCTAGTAGAACAGTTCAATTCTACTTTGAAAATCGAGTTTACACCCTCACCCGTAGAAACAAACAAGCTTGTCCAAGAGCGTTACAATATCCGGCGCAATTTATTAATAAAATTTAGTAATGACACCATCGATCAATCAGCAGCTTTAACCAAAATATTACAAGAACGTTTTGATGATATGGTGACAGCGCAAACCTTACCAGGAACTCACACAACACCTTTAGGTCAAGATATTAAATGGCAAACTGGAACATCTTTCACTCCCTTTGATGCATTAGGGCAATGGTTTAAGCAAGAAGCATACCGCGACTTAAACCAGTTAAAAAGTTCCATTCTCTTGTGGGTGAATCCTCTTTCGCCCCCATAATATTTTATGACTTATTAACGTCATAAAATCGACGAAAAAATGGAAATGATTTAGTAATTATCTCTGTATATAGAGACTTCCAATAAAAAATACTCAACTACTTCTTGTAGGGTGGGCGAGACACCCAACCTTAGCCTAAGTTTCTCATGTTAATCACCCTAAAAGTTTGGATCACTTATTTGTTGGAAATGCCATAGACTATTAACTCATTAACCTACAACATATTTTTATTTTCTATTTTAGAACAAATTATTAATGAGTGTTTAATGCAAATTTCTATGTTTCAAATACTAATTATTGATGATGATTATTCTATAAAGATCCTCTTGAAAAGGATGTTAGAAAAACAGGGTTATGAAGTAGTTACAGCTAGTAGTGGCGAAGAAGGAATAGAAAAAGCGATAGCTTGCCGTCCAGCATTAATTATTTGTGATTGGATCATGCCAGGTTTGACTGGTTTAGAAGTCTGTCAACGAATTAAGGCAGATCCAAAATTTTTTACTACATTTTTTATTTTATTAACATCTTTAGATTCTGTTGCCGATTGCGTCAAAGGTCTAGATGCTGGTGCTGATGACTTTATCTCCAAACCGATCGAGCATAATGAATTACAGGCACGGGTAAGAGCAGGATTACGCCTACATCAGTTAAGTAGAGATTTGCAGGCTCAAAAGTTGCTTTTAGAATCAGAAATGTCAGAAGCAGCAGAATATGTGCGATCGCTCCTGCCTTTTCCTATGACTGAACCCTTTAATATAAATTTCCGATTTATTCCCTCCCGACAACTTGGTGGTGACTGTTTCGATTACTATTGGCTTGATGACGATTGTCTGGCAATTTACTTACTCGATACCGCCGGACATGGACTCAAAGCGACTCTTCCCTCTATTTCAGTGCTGAATCTACTGCGTTCCCGTGCGCTCAAAAGCCTGAATTACTATCAACCTAGTGATGTATTAAAGGCTTTGAATGATACTTTTCAGATGAATTATCAAAATGACAAATACTTTACGATTTGGTACGGAGTTTACAATCGAATCAACCGCCAGTTAGTTTATGCTAGCGCAGGTCATCCACCAGCAGTTTTAATAACCGGCGCATCTCCCAGAAAATCGGAAATCAAACTCTTGAAAACCCCAGGGATGCCAGTTGGGATGTTTCCAGAAGCTAAATATATTGATGAATTTTGCAACATTGAACAATTTAGCAGCCTTTACATTTTTAGTGATGGCGCTTATGAAATCACTAAATCAGATGGCATTCTTTGGAGTTTGGATGCTTTTATTCAGTTACTAGTTAGCTTACAACATCCTGTTGATTGCCAACTCGATCGTGTACTGAGTTATTTGATCGCTCTAAACTCCAAAGATGCTTTTGATGATGATTTATCTATTTTAGAACTTAAGTTTGATTAATTAAGTATTGGATACTAAAATCTGATTAAATTCGTCTTGACTAGGAAATATTTCAAATACTTTATCCATATTAGTCAGTTCAAATAATATTCTGACTTGCTCATTAATTGAGCAGAGAACGAGTTTAGTATCTGCTGCCCGCAAGGTTTTGAAAGCTAATACTAAAGCTCCCAAACCTGAACTATCCATAAATGTTACATCTTTAAAATCAACTAACACGATTTTTGCACCAATTTCTAAAATTTCAGTGATGTTTTGCCGAAATTCTTGTGAAGTTGTAGCGTTTAAATTACCCTTGAGTTTAATAACTTTTACTTGTTCTCTCATAATTATTTCACACTGAATTTTGTAAATGATAGTCTGATTTCGCTATTATATACCCATCATAGAACATTTAAAAATGCTTGCAAAATAAAATATGAGATTTAATACTTAGTAGGTATTGATAATGAATTTGAACAAATAAATAGTAATTGTAAATACTTTTATCTAAATATATTTTTATCACTAGAAAAAGGGCAATTGTAAATCAATAAGTCAGTCAAGATGAAAAAAATATGTATATTTAGATTTGTAAAAAGGTTATAATAAATGACTATTAAGTTGCTACATAATTTGAGTCTTGTTACATAGGTTGATTTTTTAAAGCCGATTTACCTACATCTCATTAATTTAGAGCCATTGATTTAGGGATATAGCGGTTCCCATTCAGATCCAGTACAACATTAATCGCAAAGTGCAAGGGCACAAGGGCACGACACTGCCCATTGGTGTCAACTTAAGCTCAAAGCTTTGTCCCAAAGCCGTTTTACCCCCCCCCTTAATCCCACCGATGTATTGGGGGGAAACAGGAAATCCGGTTCCCTCCCCTTTATAAGGGGAGGGTTAGGGTGGGGTAACGCGGATCGTAATCAGTAGTAAGTGAACTCAACATCCAGTTTTTGCAAGAGTTTCACGTTAAGTTGACACCAATGAACACTGCCGTGCCCCTACTGGTGTATCTCACTCAACCGAGAACCGCTATATACTGATCTACAATCTGAAGTTACTGTTTTTCAGATTATTTCCCAAATATTTTTTATTAATGTCCAATTACTTACATAATTGAAAGAATTTACCTCTGGACTAACGCTATCTGAGAACGTTCTCTCAGGCGATCGCCTCTGCTACTTTAGTATTCCCAATATTTATCATTTCTCAACAGACAGCACAAAAAGTAAAGAGTTATAAATTTATATACAGACGCGATTAATCGCGTCTCTACTCCTAACTCCTTCAAATAGGACTCACTTTTGCTCTGTAAAGTAGCTTCTCACCTTGAAGATAGCCAGTGTAGCGTACCTTGACTGTTTCTCCAGATTGTGAAGTTCCCTCCATCAACTGGTGTAATTGCGGATTATAAGGTAATTCTGCTCCCACAGGTGCGATCGCTTCTACTCCCCACGCCTGTAAAAGTTTTTCTAGGGGTTTCTGCACCAACGGGACTATTTTCACTGCTGCTAGCTGTGGATTCTCCTGGGCTTTTTGTGCTGCTGTTGGCCATTGCAACAACAAAGACTCCAGCAATTGTAAAGTTGACTGCTGGAATTCTTCTACTAATATCTCTCGCTGCTGCTCTACTTGAAGTTGCGATCGCTGGTATTCTGTTTTTAAATCTGCAATTTCTTGCAATAATTCCTGAATTGAGGCTGTTTTATTCTGTAACAACTCTGCGGTTGAAAAAGTTACAACTAATTCACTCAATGGCATCTGTAGTACTAAGGAAAGCTTAAGCAGTACTTCTACCCGCATCTGTTCTAGCTTTCCTTGTCGTAACCGCAAAAGTTGATACTCTGAGACAGCAGCAGCACCACTGAGCGCTTTAAAACTAGAAATACCTACCCGTTGCATTAAACCTTGCAACTTTTGGGTGAAATCAATATTGAGCATTTGGTACTAGGGCGTATTTTCAAACTCGTTGTATCTTAAAAAATAGGCGATCGCAGGTACAGTGTGTTGATGAAAAGTCATTTAGTCTATTTCTGACTTAGGAATAAGAATTAAATAACATACAGGTTTGTGTCCCTCGCTTACCTCACCCTCAATCCCTCTCCTTATAAAGGAGAGGGATCGTGAGACAGGATGAAGTTTTGCATTTTGTTTAATCCACGTTCCTTAGTTATGATATCCGCAGACTTTAGTCTGATGGAATTAGCAGAGAACATCGACGCTGTAATGCTTGCTTGAGTAAAGCTTGATATTCTTCATCCTCAACCCGATAAGCCCCAAACCTCTCCAAATGCGGATTCATCATTTGAGCATCGAAAAATACAAATTTCTTCTGGCGCAACCTTTCCACCAACTTTACCATCGCCACCTTTGAACCTTCGGGAATGCGGTAAAACATCGACTCGCCAATGAAAGCACCGCCAATGACAATGCCTAAAATGCCCCCAGCTAATTCGTCACCTTGCCAAGTTTCAAAACTAAAAGCATAACCACTCTGGTAAAGTAGCCAGTAAATCTTTTGTAATTCTAGTGAAATCCAAGTTGTTTCGCGGTTAGCACAACCAGCCACCACAGCTTGAAAATCCCGATTAATCGCCACACTAAAACGCTCTTGATTCAAGACACGCTGCAAAGACTTGGGGTAGCGAAACCGTTCATCCAAAGGAATAAAAGTCCGATCGCGACTTCCGTACCAATTCAGGCGATCGCGCTCATCAGCCATGAGAAAATAGCCTTGTGCATAACCATCAACAATAGCGGCGACATCATATTGCATAAATAAATAAATATAAAAAAACACTCTTGGAAACGCAATTTGATGCTATCACTCAACCTCAGCGTTCCTCTGCGTTTCCCTCCGCGTCCCTTTGCGTTTAAGATAAATAAAGATGACTCAACCAATTCCACCCATCACCTTACCATCACCTGAAAACCCTCTGCTCGAAGGTGAATGGTTACGAGAGCGCTTACAACGGTGGCTAGATACAGAATTTCTCCCCGAAGCAGTCAACCAAAATATTGCCCGACGAGCCGCACAGATTTTTGTGCGTCAACGGATGGAAGGAGAAAACGACCTTGGTTCTCTGGTAATTGCCATTGTTACAGAGATGCAGTCCTATGATTTTTCCAATAGTTTTTACGGAGAGTTTGCGATCGCTAACGCCGTCAGCGATCTACTCTTAGAAAGTCTGGGAATTGATAAGTGTTGTGGTCAATAATTTTTGTCATTTGTCCTTTGTCATTAGTCCTTTGTTATTTACCAATGACTAATGACTAATGACTCTTAACTACCAGCTAGACTTAACAACTCCAGGCAATAGACCTTCATGCGCCCATTCTCGTAGCACGTTCCGAGAGAGTCCAAAATCGCGGTAAACTCCTCTAGAACGACCAGTCAACCAGCAACGATTGCGGTGGCGGGTAGGCGCACTATTCCGGGGTAGCTGTTGAATCTTCCGGTGGATTTCCAACTTATCCAAAGGAGATGCTGCACTTCTGAACTCTTCCAGAAGGGCTTCCCGCTTGTCAGCATACTTTTCTATCAACCTGGTGCGCTTTTTCTCGCGCTCAATCATGCTCTTTTTTGCCATATATTCTCTAACTTATTTAAAGACACCGTTTTCCATTCTACAGTCTCTCCATCAATTCTGGGGTTACTTGTGTCGCTTAACCTACAACCATCGGCTTATTCGCAGTAGGACATAAATCAGCAAGCTCGCAAGCAACACAAACGGGAGAGCGGGCTTTACAAATAGCACGACCGTGATAAATCAATCGAATTGACCAATTTTCCCAATCAGGTTGTGGCAATAAACCCATTAAATCTTGCTCAATCCGAACGGGGTCTGTATGTTCAGTTAAACCCAAACGTTGGCTGAGGCGCTTGACGTGAGTATCTACTGTCACGCCAGCATTAATACCATAAGCATGAGCCAAAACTACATTTGCTGTCTTCCGCGCCACACCAGGAAGCTTTAACAATTGTTCCATTTGGTTGGGCACAACAGAGTCAAATTCAGTCACAATCATCCGACAGGCAGCTTGAATGTTTTTAGCTTTATTGTGATAAAACCCTGTGGAATGCACCAAGCTTTCTAATTCTACCAAGTCAGCGATCGCTAAACTTGCAGCATCAGGAAACCTACTAAATAAAGCTGGTGTCACCTTATTCACCCGCTCATCAGTACACTGAGCCGAGAGAATCGTTGCCACCAACAATTGCACTGGCGTTGAGTAGTTCAAAGAGCAAGTAGCATCTGGATAAAGACGGTTCAAACGAGTTAAAATCTCTAGGGATCGCACTCTTAAAGGTGAAACTTTCTCTTTTCTACTTCCCACTCCCTACTCCCCACTCCCTACTCCCTATTTTCACTGGAATAACTTTTGTACCCATTCCAATTGGCTAGTTAATTGAGTAGTTTCTTTGACGATCAGAAAAATTCCTAACCCTAAGAGTAACACCAAGCCGGTTTGCATTACACCTTCTTGAATCCGAGCCGGAACAGGCTTACCGCGCAAACCTTCAATCAGCAGAAAAGCCAGTTGTCCCCCATCCAAGGCGGGTAAAGGCAAAATATTGATAATAGCCAAGTTAATGCTGATAATAGCGGCAAAAGACAACAAATTTACAGCATTATCTTCAGCTAATTTTGCACCGATTTTGACAATATTAACTGGCCCAGAAACTTGCCCAGCAGTTTGTTGAAAGTTGGTAATCAACTGTCCAAAACCGGCGAGTGTCCCAACAAATAATTGTTGAAACCTGTTCGCAGCAAGACCGAAAATTTCAAAAGGACTATTAGGACGGCGATAAATTGCTGTCGCATTTGGACTAAGTGCCACCCCAACGACACCTTTGCCATCGGCTGCTAGTTTTGGTGTTAATTTTATGGATTGTTGTTGGTTTTCACGCTGAATTTTCAGTTCGATTTGCTGATTGGGATGAGTTTGAATTTCTTTGGTCAGCAAAGGAGTTGACTTATCAGAAGCCGGGAGTTCTTGACCGTTAACAGCCAGAATAATATCTCCTTCCCGAATCCCTGCTTGATAGGCAACTGATTCTTGATTAACAGGCTGGACAATGACACCAGCTTTATAGTTTAATTCCTTGGGAATGCCGACAATACCCAATTGCAGAACCAATACCAAATAGGCAAATATTAAATTTGCAATCACACCGGCACTGATGACAATTGCCCGGTCTAAAACTGGACGGTTACGCAGCAGATTTGGGTCATTGGGTGGAACATCGCTATCGGGGTCATCATCGGGGAAGCCCACAAAGCCACCCAAGGGAAAGGCGCGGATAGCATATTCGGTTTGTGAACCTTGGTACTTTAAAAGAACTGGGCCAAAACCCAAAGAAAAACGGTTAACAAGAATACCTTGAGAACGGGCTGCAACAAAATGTCCCAACTCGTGTACCAAGATTAAAACAGCCAAGACTGCGATCGCTGCTAAAACTGACATAGAGTAAATTAGTGAAAATATTAAGCTATCGTTATCTTCATTCTAATTGGGTAATGGGCATTGGGCATTGGGCATTGGGCATGGGGCATTAGTAAATGACAAATCACAATACTTCACGTCCTAAATAAGGTTGCAGCGCTTCTGGTATCCTCACTGTCCCATCAGGTTGTTGATAATTCTCTAAAATTGCTGCCATCGTCCTTCCCACAGCCAAACCCGAACCATTCAGGGTATGTACGAACTGAGTACCTTTCTTTCCCGCCTCCTTGAAGCGAATATCAGCCCGTCGCGCCTGAAAATCTATAGTG
Source organism: Nostoc sp. (assembly GCF_036917435.1). Taxonomy (GTDB): domain Bacteria; phylum Cyanobacteriota; class Cyanobacteriia; order Cyanobacteriales; family Nostocaceae; genus Nostoc. Next base: position 128,648 of record NZ_JBALDM010000056.1, on the reverse strand, counting down.
TTAGAACAGCTAGAAATTTCGCGGTATTTGCCAGAAGAGGGCAACCAAACTTCTAAATCATAGGTTTTGGTAGAGGCAAATCCCAAATCCCCGGTACTTAAATTTACGACTCGATAAGGCAACCGCAACGCCTGTAAAATTGCTTCTGCATTCCCCACCAATTTTTCCAATTCATCAAAAGACGTACTAGGTTCGACAAATTTCACCATTTCCACCTTGTTGAACTGATGCAGGCGAATTAATCCCCGCATATCGCGCCCATAACTACCAGCTTCGCGCCGAAAACAGGGAGTAAAAGCGCAGTGGTAAATAGGCAAATCTTCAGCAGCAAGAATTTCACCTCGATAAAGATTTGTAACCGGAACTTCCGCCGTCGGAATCAGCCACAAGTCATCATCAGCACATTTAAAGCTTTCTTCAGCAAACTTGGGTAACTGACCGGTCGCCGTCAAAGACTCGGTATTAACTAACAACGGCGGACTGACTTCCACATATCCAGCTTGAGTATGGAGAGTCAGCATAAATTGAATTAATGCCCTCTCCAATGCTGCACCAGCACCCACCAAAGCCACAAACCGACTTTGAGCTACTTTTACAGCCCGTTCAACATTGAGAATGCCTAGCTTTTCGCCTATTTCCCAATGAGGGAGAATATTCGGATTTTTGGGAATGTACTCATCACCCCAACGGCGAACTTCTACATTATCTTCCTCATTTTTCCCAAGGGGTGTAGAGTCGCTTGGTAAGTTGGGAAGTGCCAACACAAGTTGAGCAATTTGAGCTTTGAGTTCTTTTTCCTGGGGTTCCAGTTCGCTCAACGTAGCTTTGACAGAGTTCCCCTCATCGCGCAAAGCTTGAATTTCTGGGTCTTGAGGATTAATCCCAGATTTAATCTTTTGACCGACAATTTTACCGATTTCGTTGCTTCGAGCTTGGAGTTGACTGCGCGTCCCCTCTAGTTCTCGTTGTTGCCGATCTAACTGTAGAATCGGTTGAATGTCGTATTTACCACTACGACTATTCAATCGTTCTTGAACTAATTGCGGATTTTCCCGTATTTGCTTAATATCCAGCACAAATTTTTCTCAGTTTCTAGCCTAAAATCTTCCTGTCAATACAGTTAACACATTAAGCATTTAGCATATAGTAATTTTGGTTTGCTGGGGCAACATTCTTATCGTCTACTTAAGGTCGGTTAATACGATTGAGTAGCCAAAGTGACGCTATAACCCCTGCAAAATGGGCTGATACAGTGTTGGTATTTGCCTGTACTACAAGCATATCTAGACCGCTAATAATCCGGGTAGGGTCAAAAAATTGCGTAGTTATCGCTTGCGGAGATATGGATCTTGCTACCAGTGTACCAACGATCGCTTGCGCTCCCAAAAGAGTTACCAGTGTTCCCCCTAAATTCACCCACAGCCCTAAGCGTAATACTTGCACTGTCTCGCTTTTGCGAGGGCGGTTAGTGGGATTGGAAGATTCCAATTGCTTGCCAATTCTAGTGTAACGGTAAGCTAAATAAATACCTCCACCCAAAATAACTAGTCCACAAACTGCTAAAAATACGCCAAAGCCAGTCCCTGGATTATTGCTAGAACTACCAGTTCTTTGATTAAAGACGGCGAACAGCAACACAATTATGCTAGAAACAACGCCTAGTACTAGCTGAATCCAGAAGCTAATCCAACCTGTAAGGCGAAAGGTTTGGGCAATTGCCCGCAAAGAAGATGAAGATGATGGAGCATCGGGAGTCTGTGACATACTAATCACCAATGTGCTGGGCGCTTTCAAAAGACACAAAGACAAGAGAAATCGCCTCACCAAAGACTTGTGTGTACACCGTAGCCCCTTTTAGTGAAAGAGGGGCTGGGGAGTTAGATTTTTGATTAGTGAACCGATACCCTAGTCTTTGCGTCTTCTTTGATAAATTTACTATCACATTTACCAAATTCCACAAGAGATTATCTTGTCCGGCTAATCAGTAATACTTATTACTTAAGTGTATCCACTGTCGTAGCAGCTTTAAACTAGACATATCCCTTAGCTTAAGTTTTTATAATTTGCATTGGGAAAATCACTGTAAAACAAAGTGTTTATTAATTTTTACAGACAAAATTGCGTTTTACCTGTAAAATTTCTTCGGTGGCATTTTATTGCTTAAGCAATTCTAACTAGCTTGGCATCACTTAATACCAAGATAGTGACTTTGCCAATCTCTGTTCGCTCCTCACCACAACCTAACTAGCTAGGTTAAGGGTATATTTTTTGTGCCCTTAAAACTTGCAAACTCGTTTCACAAGTTCACAGGCGTGGGTAATCATTTGGTATTTACGCTTTGGAAATTTAGTCTAAGTAGCATTATATGTATTACTCACTTGGCAGTAGCACTGTATACTGACTACAAGGATTGTAGACCTTACCATAAGGCATTTTTTTAGCCATTCACTAACCATGAAACTTGAGGATATACATCAATTCTTTGAAAATCCTCCGCCAACTTACCTTTGTCAGGAAGTAGCAGTTTGCTACATACTTTCTGTTTTATTACAAGGTGAATCCTACGGAACCGAGTTGATTGAGCAATTAGAAACTGAATATCCAACCTATAGACTTTCAGATACCGTACTTTATAGTGCAATCAAATTTCTGGAAGACCAAAAGGCAATGACTGGATATTGGAAGAAACTGGAAGGACGAGGAAGGCCTAGGCGGATGTACCAAGTTTCTCCAGAATGGCAAGTTCAAGCACAAGATTTAGCTTTTAAATGGCTTAACTACATCAACAGGAGGGCAAAGTAACGAATAATTGATAATGAATAAGTCTCCTCCAGTCAAAGACTAACAATCAGTTATGGACACTGCTATTATGCCATCTACGTTCCTGCTAACCTTGTTGTTATCGGTTGGACTGTTTTTCTTTATTCGTGCCTCGACTAAAGACCGCATACAAACAGTGCAACTGTTATCTGAGCAAGACGAAGCTGCTTTAATGTCTCAATTAAAAGAGTATTTTCGCTCCCGGTCTTATCGAGTGGCAGAGGTAGACCGAGAACAAAACAAAGTGACTTTTGAAGGGAATGTTCGCCCCAGTTGGTTCTTAGCTATATTTTTAACTCTGCTGGCAGCGACTGGGATTGTTTGTCTATCACTAGTCGTATACCTACTTTTTCCTAACCTCAGTACCCCTATTCTGGCTATGGTACTGCTGTCGCCTTTAAGTGGTTTATTCTATTGGAAAAAATCTGGAAGACTTGAGAAGGTATCGCTCAAAGTAGAAACAACTCAGAGCAAACAAACCTCCTCAAGCAAAATCACTGTAGTTGGCCATCGAGATGAACTCAGTGAGTTACAGAGGACTCTACAGATCGAGGCTAGTGAATAATTGTTGGTTTTTAAACTATGATATGCGGACTTTTGACCCGATCTAATCTTTAGGCGATGAAAAGTAGTAAGGAGGAAATCAAGACTCCAGCTTTGTCAATTTTCCCCACAACCTGTGTCGTGGGGAAAAATTTAAATTAATTAACTTAAATTAGTTGACAGAGCTTGGTTGACAGTTTTCCCTATGAGAGCGGAATTTCACTAGCACTTTTGGAGGCGCTTGGCTCTATACTCGCTCCCTTCTATATCATGATACTAGTATCAACCCATGCAACATAGCGTGGTTTGAGACAAGTTTACTTTTCAACTACCTGGATTAGCTTTACTGACAAATCAGCTCCAAACTAAAAAAAAATTAAATTTTGCATAAACTTAGCAATTTTGCCAGTTAATGATAGTCAGGAGCCACATTCAATGCGTAAGATGACCATCTATATGGTTCACCGACTAACTAAAGCAAGAGGTTCTTGAACAGGCGAAGGTTCTAACACCCTCAAGCTAGGAAACAAGAAGTGATTTTCCTCTACGTATTGAGCACCAAACAGTCCCTTTTCTGCCCAGAAATAACGATCTGTGGTGTGTTCATTTCGCTTTACGAGTAGCAATGCTGGTGGCAAAATACCTTCAGCTTGAATGAATCTTCTCGCTGCGGTCACAGGTTTTTCTTCGCCACTCTCGATGCTATATTGAGGCACGTGTTCCAGAATCCTCCGTCCTTCTTGACGACGGCGACTTTTCCTTTTGCGTCTCCTTGCCAATTTATTGTCCTCCTCTTTCAAGCTATAGATTGTAGTTTTAGCTACAAAATCCGTCGTCATTATATAAGTTCTAGTTCAAAATATCAATAGTTTTTAACCTTTTCATGCAAGAAAGTTAACATATTTGAAAATAGATAAAACAAAATCACCTAAGGAAATAATCCTTTGGTACAAACCATCCCTAAGAAGATTTTAGTTAAGCTTTATTGAATAAGTGAGGTAAAAATTAAGTATCCTCTCTTATTATCATGCCTCAAAATCTGTAATCTTGAGCAAGAGCTAAAAAATGTTAATGTCTGCCAGTTCCGATTTTATTGCTCTGTGTCGAGAGCAAATAGCGTTGCTAACCCAAGGGCTGGGAGCAACTTTAAGTATTGTGTACCTGACACAAGAATTGGTAGAGACTCCTTCTGATGAGGCCAAACTGATTCCTGTGGTAATTTACCCAGAAACAGCATTATTACCGCCAGGAGAAGAGATTGCTGAGACGACAGTACACAAGCAACTTCAAGTTGGAAATGTGTTGATATTACCCAACGATCGCAGAAGGTTATTGACAACAGGATCGGAATCTCCAACCTCGTCACAGGACTCTGAGGCATCTCAACCCCATCTCAAAGAGGAATACCTTTTTAGTGGCAACCAAATTGTTTTACCTCTGGTTTATGAGGGTGTGATGATGGGGCTACTGGTGACAGCTAGGCAAGATCGAACATGGAATGAACACGAGGAAAGTCAGATTCAAAGGATAGCCCAAACATTAGCGATCGCTTGTATTTTAGATCAACGGCGGGCATGGTTTGAGCAGCAGTTGCACGAGCAACAAATTCTCCAAGAAAAGCAGAGGGATTTACTGGATAATCTATTGCATCAGTTTCGTAACCCATTAACGGCATTGCGGACTTTTGGGAAACTGTTGTTGAAGCGGTTGCGACCAGGAGACACCAACCGAGATGTGGCAAATAGTATTGTGCGGGAAAGCGATCGCCTCAAAGAATTACTGCAACAATTCGATCAAGTAATTGACTTGACAGAGACAGATTTAGCACCACTACATCTGCCCGAAGAAGTATTTGTGGAAGCAACTATTCAAAAATCCGCTAAACCGCCGCTATTATTGCCGGGAACAGGAGATAAAGCAGTTGACTGTTCGTTAGCAGATATATTAGAACCATTATTAATATCAGCCAAAGCGATCGCCCAAGAGCGAAAGCTAAAAGTAATAACTGAAATTAAACAAAATTCACCCCTAGTACGTGCCAATATCAAAGCATTACGAGAGGTTTTAACTAACATCATCGATAATGCTTTGAAGTATACTCCCACTGGTGGTAAGATTCTGATTCAGGCGAGGCAAGAAAAAGCTAATTTTCAGGGAATTGCGATCAGTGACAACGGGCCTGGCATTCCACCCGAAGATTTAGAACATCTTGGAGAACGGCATTATCGGGGTATACAAGCGCAAACAGAAATCCCCGGCACTGGTTTAGGGTTAGCGATCGCAAAACAATTAATAGAACTTATGCAGGGCGAAATCGAGGTTTTCAGCCCTGCAATCAACTCTCAGCTAACTTCACCCAATGCACCAGGGACTACATTTATTATTTGGTTGCCAGAAGTTCAAAATTAGTCAATGCCCAATGCCCAATGCCCCATTCCCCATTCCCAATAACTATCTTAATGAAACCAATAAGTTTTGATTGATTGTCATTTGTAAATCGGTATTTGGGTCAATTGCCACTAAGTCAACACTATTCTTACCGAAGAACAGACCAACTAATGCACCGATACCAGCGCCACCCAAGACTTCTTCTGTGGCGATCGCGCGATCGCCTGTCACCGCAGATACCGCAGTTGCTGCACCTGCGCCCAATACAGTATCCTTGATAATTGAACCAACGCTAGTACCCTTCTTCACGGTTTCAGTTTTGGTAATCACTTCCGAAGTAGCGTTAAGTTGATACTCTTGTCCACTGTTCAAAACCAATTTTTGGGCAACGAATTGAGAACCGCCTGTAGCAGGCTTTAGTTGACCAATAACTTGACTACCAGCCGGAATCACTACAGATCCGTCTTGAGTAACTACGTTTTGCGATACTGTCAATGTTAAAGGTGCTGTTTCATCCTTTGTAACCAGAATTTTTTCTGCCTTGTCATACTTTACAGGAATAGCAGTCCCTTGAGGAATTGTCACAGCTACAGGCGTTGGGGTACTAGATCCGACAGCCACGACATAAGGCGAGTTAATTGCTGAGGCTTGATTAGAACTAACCAATGCTTGGTAGATAAAAGCTGCTACCTGGGCGCGAGTAGCGGATGCAGTTGGATTCAAGAACTTCACATTAGGATAGTTCACCACAATTTGCTTTTCAGTTGCTGCTGCGATCGGGCTACGGGCATAGCTAGCGATGTTAGAAGCATCGTTGAAGTATTGCAGAGTGGTTTCGGTATTGCCACCAGGAGTATATTCCAGACCGTTAGCGAGGGAAACTAAAACCTGTTGGCGGGGAATAGCTTGGTTAGGTTCAAAGCGATTACCGGGATATCCAGATAAGAAACCAATGGTATAAGCTTGTTGAATGGCACTTGATGCCCAATAATTGCTAGGCACGTCAGCAAAATTAATTGGCGATCGCTGCTGTGATTTTTGGAAAGCTTTGTTGACCATAGCGGCAAATTGAGCGCGTGTCACCGCTTCTTCAGGACGGAAAGTCCCATCAGGAAATCCGGCAATTACACCTCGCTGTGATAATTGTTGAATAAATTGTGATGCCCAATAATTAGATGAAACATCAGAAAAAGTAGTTTGAGCTAAAGATGGTGAAGCTGTAATAAAAGGCGCTACAGTGCCGATTGTGACGCTTAAAGCCATGAGTGCAGCTGTTCTAGATTTGAAACGATTTAAAGTAAACATTAGTTTTTAACTCCGCTACAATTATTTTTATTACTGTTAATTAATTAGACATTGGTTAAAGTACTAGGTTCCCATTAATTTCTGCTTTTGTAAAAAGCATTACTTTTGTCATAGAGTAAAATTAAATAGTTAAAGTTGTAGGAAATCTATCAATATAATTCACACTAATTAATAGTGTAATCAGCCTTTCAACGATTAATAATAATAAGTATTTCCAAAAAAAATGAATGTCTAACAAGACGATATAGAGATATAATAGTTGCTGGAAAATAGATTTTTTAGGGTTAAAATTGAAAGCGATCGCACACTATAGTTAAAGTGGCGATCGCCTATTAGAGGTGATTAAATTCACGACTTGAATTGAGTTAAATCTAGTAGCGAGATTGTGGTACTAAATTCAAATTAGAATTCAGTGTGAGCCTTAAATCCTGTGAAGGTCTGAGGACAAAAGCATTTCCTTGTTTTTTCCGTAACAGAATACTTGCACCCGCACCGGCAGCCCCACCGATAACAGGTTTTAAATCGTCAATTCTGCGGTTTCCAGTCACTAGTGAACCTAAAAGACCAGCACCTGCACCAATAGCTGCATCAGTTAAAACCTGATTAGTGCTGGGCCCCTGTGAAACTTTTTGAGTTGTGGTGTATGTCCGAGAACTTGCATTGATCGATTGACGCTGACCATTGGAAAATTCTAATTCTTGAGCTACAAATCGCACGCCTTTTCCTTTGTTATCATCTGTATCTCTTGAATAGCTATCTAAGTCAACAGATTCTAGCCGTCCAATTACTTTAGTACCAGCAGGAATCAAGACATTTTTATTCCTGTCGATAATGTCATTAGCTATTCTTAAGGTTAGAGATTTACTTTCCCCAGGAGCAATAGTAATTGTCTCTTTCTCATACTTAACAGGAAAAGTAACCCCAGATGGAATGGTAGTGTTTGCATATTGACTATTTCTGTCTTGTCCAATTCTGTATTGTGCATTAGCAGGAGCCAAGCCTAATAAGGGGCTAGCGATGCTTGCAGTAACAGCTATTGCCATAAATGCAGCAGTTCCAGATTTCCATTGATGTAGGCGAGTCATAAGAGGCTTATCCTTTGTGTATGTGATGTATTTAATGACGATGATTCACTGAGTTTGTTTCTGATTGTTTTTGAACCTGTCTATAGGCGTATTCCGAAGATAAAAGTACTTATTCTGATGGGGAGTTTGTGCGATCGCTTAGGCATAAACCGTTCTAGACATCGCTCTTTAGAATTTGTATTCTGCTAATGTGCATTAGTGACATACTCCACACACTCCCCTTTCAGGGTGAGTGTGGGCTTCTCAATGACTCTTCTATGAAGACGTTAATTGAGCTTTAAGGGCGTGTGTCCTTGAATAGAGGGGAATGGGCTAACAGGGAACTCTTACTTTCACTTTAACATCAATAAATGATTAATAAAAACCTGAAACGGCTTATTTATGTTAATGCACAGCATGATTGTTTTGTACACTGCGTAAGTCCTAGTATTAGCCCTTTCAAGGTGGGTAAAAATTTTGCTTAAAAAATCCCTTTATTATCTCTTATCTCTGTGTCGCGCGAGTTGCTACAAGTCGGAGAACCCGCCTAACGCACTGGCAACTCTATTGCCTCTGCGGTTAAATAAATTACTTTTAAACCGCAGAGGCGCAGAGAACACGGAGATAAAAAAGAAATTTTTCGAGTCACCTTGAAAGGGCTAGTTCTAGTATATGTAGTACTTTCGATTGATGCGTTATGCTTCTGGCTAATGCAACGCCAGTTCGCTCAAGTCGGGAAACCCTCCCACACGACTGGCTCCCCTATATATATTTCAAAAATCAAATATTAGTCCTATAACAAGTATTTATTTAGATTCTGCCTATCTAGAGGTTCAATTACAATATTATTTACCCCAATCATCTGACTTAATACTAAAAGACCGGCTTGGTGAAATTTATCGCCTCCAGTTGATGCTGAATAATATTCTAAAACATAAGGAATAATATCGTTCTCAAAAAAATCAACGGCAGTTTTCAAAACACAAGAATCAGTATCTAATCCACAAATAAATACTTTTTGGATATCATTTTTCTTTAGAAAATTAAGTGTCTCTTCGTTACAAGCGGTGTATATAGTTTTATCAAAAATCACTTGAGAGAATGGTTCAATTTCATCCACAATTTTTTGTTCGACTGGTGACATTAAATCGTGCCAATTTAGATATTTGATATAAGGACTGTTGGGTGTATTTATAAATTTTGTGAAAATGACGTGTTCAAAGATATTTTGCTCTAGTAAAGATTTAACCCTTTGTGGAATATGGTTTGTATTTTGAGTGATAAATCCATTTTGAATATCAATGATAAATAGACAGAAGTTCATATAGTAACTACTATGCTTGATTGCTTGGTACTGAAGACATTCAAAAATAGTACTCAAACTTTACGTCAACGGATATTTTCTCTTTAGTTAAAATGCTGAAATTTCAAAATTACCGTTTTTAGTATTTTTTACTCTAATATCGAAAATTAAAAATATTTTAAAAATTCTATCTTTGCTGTTAAGACTCCTTAAAAATAGATAGGTATGGTTCATAAATAAAAGCTCGATTACGTTTATTTCCAGTAACTTCTTCCACGATTCCTATATTACATAATTCCCTGACTAGAATATTAGCGTTAGTATATGATAATTGGGTAAATTCTTGAGCCATTTCTATATTAAAAACTGGCTTGTAATAGAGCTTTTCGAGTAAAGCTATAGCGTTCCCTGCCTTCCGATTTCCCATTTGTTCCATTACTGTTTTACGATGTTCTTCTTTTAAATTAACTATTTGACGAGCAACAGTAGAAGCTTCTTGGGAAACTTCATATACACCTTTTAAAAAAAACTTAAGCCAGCTTTCCCAGTCACCATTATCCCTGATAGATTGGAGATGATTGTAATATTGCAATCGGTATTTTTTGAAGTAATAAGATATATACAGTAAAGGACGTTTTAATATATTTTTTTCACATAATAACAGAGTAATTAGTAAGCGTCCTGTTCTTCCATTGCCGTCTTCAAAAGGGTGAATTGTCTCAAACTGAGCATGAGCTAATCCAATTTTAATTAAAGCTGGCATTGGAGCAGAGTCATGTAAAAACTTCTCAAAATTACTTAAAGCTTCTTGCATATCATGGGGTGGAGGTGGAATATAAGTAGCTTCCTTTAAATTACATCTTCCTTCACCAATCCAATTTTGGCTGCGGCGAAATTCTCCTGAACCCTTTTCAGAACCTCGACCTTCTCTCAATAATTCTTTATGAATTTCACGGATCAATCGCAATGATAAAGGAAAATTATTCTCTAATCTTTCGAGTCCGTGATTAATTGCTGCAATATAGTTGACAACTTCGGTTACATCTTGCGGGTTGTCTGGTTCAACTGTACGGGATTCAAACTCAAGGACATCTATCAAAGAAGCTTGTGTTCCTTCTATCTGACTTGACAACACTGCCTCTTTACGAACATACATAAACACGAATAAGTCGGGATTAGGTAAAGCGTCTGTTGATCCATCTAAACGACCTAATGCTCTATCTGCTTGTGATAAAAGTTCTAACATTTCATCATCAATACATAATTTGGGTATAGGCGGTAAAGGATTAGGTATAAAAGCTTTGTATCCAGTAAGCTGTTCTATGTATCTACCTGCTCTATTGGTATCAATCATATTATCGATTTCATTAACAAGAGACAATTTTTCATCCATATTATCAAATACTCTTAGTATCAGCAATAAGATTTTTTTTGTGTTTATACATGATATAATTACAAGCTTGATATATTTAAATAAACAGCAAGTAAACTGCATGTTCCATCTGTTTTAGTTTTAAATCTGTTAGAAATCAAAGAAAGTTAAACTTTTATCTTTTATTAAATAAACTTCTTTGTTTAGTCACCTCTAGCAGCTTAACGCTGGCATAAATCGCATCAATATAAGGTGTGGGAATTTGAGTCAGTTTTCCCAATTCTGCCACTGCGCCAACGATCGCGTCTATCTCCGTAGCGCGTCTGGCTTCAATATCTTGTAACATCGAGGTTTTATGGGCACCAACATTTTCTGCCCCATTAATTCGCTGTTCTAAAGTGATGCCAAACTTTATACCCAAATTTTCTGCGATCGCTTGAGTTTCAGTCATCATAAGCCTTGCTAGTTCACGGGTAAGAGGATAGCGGCAAATATCCTCCAAAGTAGCACCAGTCAGGGCACTGATCGGATTAAATGCCACATTCCCCCACAATTTGATCCAAATTTCTGTACGAATTTGATTGCGGATTGGTGCTTTGAATCCTGCCTGTTTGAGAGTTTGTGCCAATAATTGGATGCGATCGCTTTTATTACCGTCGATTTCACCAAGAGTAAAGCGATCGCCTTCAATATGCTTAATTACACCTGGTTCAATTATCTCAGTTGCTGGGTAAACAACACAACCGATGGCGCGTTCAGCACCGATACTAGTTTCAATAATTCCATTTGGATCAACAGATTGAATCCGCGTACCTTCATACTCACCACCATGCTGACGAAAGTACCACCAAGGAACGCCATTTTGGGCTGTCACCACCATTGTGTCAGGATTGTAGAGTGCAGGAAGAGAAGGTGCGATCGCAAGTACACTGTGAGCCTTCACAGTTAAAATTACTACATCCTGTGGCCCTGCTGACTGAATATCGCTAGTTGCCAGAGAGGGGGTAGCAATTTGGCTAGAACCGTCTGCCATGAGTAACTTCAGCCCATTTTTTTGAATTGCCTCCAAATGAGAACCACGCGCGATTAACGTCACTGTTTCACCTGCTAGTGCCAGTTTTGCCCCTAAATATCCGCCGATAGCACCCGCGCCAACAATACAGATTTTCATTTTGTCAAAAGAATATGAGTCGTGGAAGACAGTATCCAGTTGCTTTTACCTCAAACAGCTACGCTTTGCATAGCTTTGAGTAAATCCTGATGAATAGATTTTGAGGCAGCTACTATTAATCCAGGCAGGCTGTAGTTTTTACAAGTATGCAGTGGCGGTAAAGTCGAACCATCCAGAGTAGTGACAATCCAACCAGCCTCTTTTGCAATAAAAGCGAGTGCAGCACTATCAATAAACTTACCCGATTTGATGACTGCTCCACTCAAGTCACCACTGAGAATACCATTGAGATTGGGAATTTGAATATCACTAGAGTAATCAGTTGCTATATCGATTACTTTATATCGATCTTTTAGTGAAGCTGCGATCGCATTCATTCCCCATCCCAATAAAATAGCAGGTTTGGCAGATGTTATATCTAACGGAGTACAGGCTTCTAAATTCATCTCCAGCGTCCCTTTAAAAGCACCTTTGCCTCGAAGGGCGTAAAAATAAACATTTTGGGCAGGGGAAATTGCAAGTACTGCTTCAAAATCATCCGAATTTAGAATACTGAGAATAATTTGGTAATTAGAATGTCCATCCATGTAAAACTTCGTGCCATCAATCGGATCGAGTGTGACTAAATAATCACCTTCTGAACCGAGTTCGGTAGCGCGAAAATACTTGGTGTTATGAGAACTTTCATACTCTTCACCAAAAAAGCGAATCTCTGGAAAAGTGCCTAGTAATACTACTTCTATTAAATTTTGAATCGCCACATCTGCATCAGTAAGTGCAGCACTAAAAAAGTTGTTTCCTTGTGCTTTGGCGGGAAGTGCAGCAATTTTTGGTTGCAGAAAATTGGCATAGGCTGCTGCTACTTTGAGATGGGGGAGTAAAGTCTCTAAAATTAGTCGAGTGGTTGGTGTTGTGGACATTGCAGCAAACTCCTTTCAGAAATAATCTTTCTTTGGCAGGGCGATACAATTCTATATCTAAACAGAACTACGGTATTGTTTGGATACAATGATAAGCTGAAAATAATCTAAATTTAATAATCAAATAAAATAAAACTCTTGTGAGGTGGGCATCTTGCCCGCCCTAATTATACATGTCTAAAATGTTTGAAGTAATAAGTAATGGGTATTTACTCATTACTCATTACTCATTTAATAGGTTTGTCATCCAAAGCTTGTAGAGATGCGAAATTTCGCATCTCTACAACCCAGCGCTATGCTAAAGCGCCAACTACCAAGAATATTTATCGATCAACCAATTAATTTCTGCCAGCTAACAGGCCCAAGAATTCCATCAGCATCTAAACCATTTTGCTTTTGAAAGTTCTTGATTATAACCTCTGTTTGAGGCCCGTAAACGCCATCACTCTCAACACCTAAACGGTATTGCAAATATCTAACAACTGCACCACCAGCATGATTTGGTCTGATAATTCGTTTTGCCAAAATTAGATTTATGGCATTCCATGTAGTTGCATCAGCAATTCCAGTTGCCTGAACTGCGACAATAGTCTGAAATTTTTCTACAGCAGATTTGGTGTTAGCCCCAGTGAAGCCATCTTCCACTAATTTGTTACCATTTTTATCGGTTATTTTGAGTCGATTTAAGGCTTTTTGCAGTCTGAGAACAGTTGTATCTACATTCTCCTCTTCATCTGGTACAGGGTTAACAGGAGTAGTTGGCACTTTCCCTGTTAAGCCTTTGACGATCGCATTAGCCATTGCTTCTGCATTAAAAAGATTCATATCTTTTTGCGAATCGATAAAGCAACCTTCTACAAGAATTGCTGGCATATCTGTATTTTTCAGAACATACAAATGGGAACCACTTTTAACCCCACGATTAAAAAAACCCAATTTGACAATTTCATCTAATACAGGTTTAGCAATTTTTCTCCCTGTATCACTAGTTGCATATACTTCTGTACCATTAGCTTGGTTGTTAAAAGCATTAAAATGAATCGAGACGTAAAGGTCTACTTTACTCCCATTAGCTGTAGAACATCTTTTTGAGAGTGAGTCACGAACTGTACTAGCACTACTCGGTCTACATACTACAACTTCATTTCCTAAAGCTCTTAACTTGGCTATAACTCTATTACCTACATCAAGAGTTAAATTATCCTCAAATTTAATCCCACTTGCTCCTGTATCTGGTGGACAATTGTGCCCGCTATCAATTCCAAATTTCATGATTTTATCCTCAAGTTACTTATTTTTTACACTGGTTCAAAACTCTTCCAATTATATAGACAAAGTTTTGTTGATAAATTTGTTGAAGTACTTGTTCGCAATGTCCGCATTATCTTCCGCATTACTACGCTAGCAAACAAAATAAGTTTTTCTGCGAACCTGAACAGCAAATCTTATGTGGTCAAATCAACTAATTCTAAAATATATTTTAACCAAAAACACAACCATTATAATTTATCAAAATCGGGAATAACCCATTAACTTTTGCAATAAATTGCAATACCTCAATAACCTCCATTATTCAGATAATAGCTCTTTGTAAAAGTAGAAAGCCATGATAAATGTACTTAATACACTATGGCGGAAGTTTGCCACCTTTATAAGGAGATTTTGCCCCTTGCCTTGTTCAGCCCTAAATCTTGTGTTTTGGAATCAAAATATCCCAGATGCATTGGCAATGGTAAAGTCTTAACTACCTCAAAGAATTATTGACCGAAATCTGTGGGTAGATATTTAACAATAAGCCTGAAAGCACGTTTAAGATTTAAGTAAAGAAATATTTCGTAGCTTACAGGCATGAAACGCATCGTCTTGGTTGCTGGATTTGAATCGTTCAACGCTGACTTGTACAGGAAAGCAGCTTTTTTGGCTAACTCTCGCTGTCCTGAGTTGGATATTCGGGTATTTAGCGATCGCAATCTTACCAGTCAACGGGCCGAGGTAGAAGCAGCCCTTGATAACGCTGATGTATTTTTCGGCAGCCTCCTATTTGATTATGACCAAGTTGTGTGGTTGCGCGATCGCATTTCCCAAATTCCCATCCGCCTAGTCTTTGAGTCAGCCTTGGAATTGATGAGTTTAACCAAGTTGGGTGATTTTGCCATTGGCGACAAGCCCAAAGGAATGCCCAAACCAGTTAAATTCATCCTCGACAAATTTAGCAACGGCCGAGAAGAAGACAAACTCGCTGGTTACATCAGCTTCTTAAAAATCGGCCCCAAACTACTGAAATACGTCCCAGTGCAAAAAGTCCAAGACTTACGCAACTGGTTAATTATCTATGGTTACTGGAATGCTGGCGGTTCAGAAAACGTCGCTTCATTATTCTGGACACTAGCAGAAAAATATTTAAATTTAAAAGTTGGCGACATTCCCCCATTAGTCGAAACCCCAAATATCGGATTACTCCATCCCGACTATCCAGGATTTTTTGAATCGCCAAAGGCGTACCTGGAATGGTATAAAACCCATTGTAGAGACGCGATGAATCGCGTCTTTCCCAATCGCGTCTCCCCAGTTATCGGAATTCTCCTCTACCGAAAACACGTCATCACCAAACTACCCTACATTCCCCAACTAATTCGCAGTTTTGAAAAAGCTGGGTTAACTCCTTTACCCATTTTCATCAACGGCGTAGAAGGACATGTGGCGGTACGAGATTTGATGACAACAGATCATGAAATTCAGCAACGACAACTAGGTAATATAGAGACAGCCTCACTTTCTAGTGAAGCAGTTAAAGTAGATGCGATCGTTTCTACAATTGGCTTTCCCCTGGTGGGTGGCCCGGCTGGTTCAATGGAAGCTGGCCGTCAAATAGAAGTAGCAAAGCGCATTCTCACTGCCAAAAATGTACCTTATATTGTTGCTGCACCACTATTAATTCAAGATATTCACTCGTGGACGCGCCAAGGTATCGGCGGATTGCAAAGTGTGGTGTTGTACGCCTTACCAGAATTAGATGGGGCTATTGATACCGTTCCTCTCGGTGGTTTGGTGGGCGAAAATATTTATCTTGTTCCCGAACGGGTGCAGCGATTAATTGATAGGGTGAAAAGCTGGGTGAATTTGCGGCAAAAACCTGCTTCGGAACGCAAAATTGCCATTATTTTATATGGGTTTCCCCCAGGTTATGGTGCTGTGGGGACAGCTGCATTATTAAATGTACCGCGTAGTTTGTTGAAGTTTCTCCATGCACTTAAAGAACAAGGTTACACCGTCGGAGATTTACCGGAAGATGGTGAAGAATTGATTCGCTGGGTGAAAGAGGCGGATGAAGCTAATCCTCTTGTGGGGCAGTCGTCTCGCCTGCCCCAAAATGGCGCTCATGTTGCCCACCCCACAAATACTGTTAATGTTCGCACTCTAGAAAAATGGCTGGGATATTTGCAAATTTCCCGCATCAAAAAACAATGGAAATCTCTCACGGGAACTGGTATTAAAACCTATGGCGATGAATTCCAAATTGGTGGTGTGCAATTAGGCAATGTGTGGATAGGTGTACAACCACCTTTAGGAATACAAGGCGACCCCATGCGCTTAATGTTTGAACGAGATTTAACACCTCATCCTCAATATGTAGCTTATTATAAATGGCTGCAAAATGAGTTTCAAGCTGATGCTTTAGTTCACTTTGGAATGCATGGAACGGTGGAATGGTTGCCTGGTTCTCCGTTGGGGAATACGGGTTATTCTTGGTCGGATATTCTGTTAGGAAATCTGCCGAATCTATATATATATGCGGCGAATAATCCTTCTGAATCGATGTTGGCAAAACGTCGCGGTTATGGTGTGTTGATTTCTCATAATGTGCCTCCTTATGGGCGGGCAGGTTTATATAAGGAATTGGTGACGTTGCGAGATTTGATTGCGGAGTATCGGGAAGATTCAGAAAAGAATTATGTGCTGAAGGAAGCGATTTGTAAAAAGATTGTGGACTCTGGGTTGGATGCTGATTGTCCGTTTGAGGATGCGAAAAAGTTGGGGATTGCGTTTACTCCTGAGAATGTTCGGATGTTTAGTGGTAATGCTTTTGATGATTATTTGGTGGTGTTGTATGAATATTTGCAGGTTTTAGAAAATCGGTTGTTTTCTTCGGGGTTGCATACGTTTGGGGAAAGGCCGAGTGAGGAAGAGTTGGAGGCGTATTTGGAGGCTTATTTTGGGGGGGAAGAGGAGGAGAACGAACCGCAGAGGCGCAAAGGACGCGAAGAAGAAGAAAGATTAATTAGGGATTTGTTGATGCAATCTACGGATGAGTTGACGAATTTGTTGAGGGGGTTGAATGGGGAGTATATTCCGCCTGCGCCTGGTGGAGATTTGTTAAGGGATGGGGCTGGGGTGTTGCCGACTGGGAGGAATATTCATGCTTTAGATCCCTATCGGATGCCTTCGCCTGCGGCGTATCAACGGGGACGAGAAATTGCTCAAAAAATTATTGTGCAGCATTTGGATGAATATGGGAAATATCCTGAGACGGTGGCGGTGATGTTATGGGGATTGGATGCGATTAAAACTAAGGGTGAATCTTTGGGGATTCTGTTGGAATTGGTGGGGGCTGAACCTGTTAAAGAAGGAACTGGTAGAGTTGTTCGTTATGAGTTGAAGCCGTTGGCGGAGGTTGGACATCCCCGGATTGATATTTTGGGTAATTTGTCTGGGATTTTTCGAGATAGTTTTGTCAATATTATCGAATTGTTGGATGACTTATTTCAACGGGCGGCTGATGCTGATGAACCTGAAGATCAAAATTTTGTTAGGAAACACGCTTTAGCTTTAAAAGCCCAAGGTGTGGAAAATGCATCGGCGAGGTTGTTTTCTAATCCGGCGGGTGATTTTGGTTCTTTGGTGAACGATCGCGTGGTTGATGGAAATTGGGAATCTGGTGAGGAGTTGGGGAATACTTGGCAAAGTCGCAATGTATTCAGCTACGGGAGAGAGGATAAAGGTCAAGCTAGACCGGAAGTTTTGAATACTTTGTTAAAAACTAGCGATCGCATTGTTCAAGAAATCGATTCGGTAGAATATGGTTTAACGGATATTCAAGAATATTACGCCAATACGGGCGGTCTGAAAAAGGCTGCCGAAAAACAAAGTGGTAAGAAGGTGACAACTAGCTTTGTGGAAAGTTTCTCGAAGGATACTACACCGCGCAATTTAGATGATTTGCTGCGAATGGAGTATCGCACTAAGTTGGTAAATCCCAAATGGGCGCAAGCAATGGCGAATCAAGGTTCTGGTGGTGCTTTTGAAATCTCTCAACGGATGACGGCGTTGATTGGTTGGGGTGGTACTGCCGATTTTACCGATAATTGGGTTTATGACCAAGCGGCTGATACTTATGCGTTAGATGCAGAGATGGCGGATAAATTACGTCAGGCAAATCCTGAAGCTTTTCGCAATATTTTAGGGAGAATGTTAGAAGCGTATGGGCGGGGTTTCTGGGAAGCTGATGGTGATAAGTTAGATAAGTTGCGTCAGTTGTATGAGTTGACAGATGGGGAATTAGAGGGAGTGACAGTTTAGAGAGTTGAGTAAGGATCGTGGAGTGAACTACTCAGACTTGCCTACCTCTGTTGTCTGAGCTTCCCAATTCATTGGGAATAGCCTCAAAAACTCCGTAGTTTTTTTAGTCTGACATTCCCTCCAAGGGCAGGAGTCCTGGTTCCCAAGACCCAAATCTTTCTCTTGCAACATATACCTATTAGCTTGGTTTTCGCTTGCGGCATTGATGGTCAAGACATTAGTTATCTTACCAGAAAATTTTGGGAATTCGTCATACATCTAGAATTTTTTTTTACCGAGTAAAAAATCAATTCCAGATGCAATCCTCATTCCCCGCTCACAATCCCCATCTTAGGAGTACCTTGAAGATGGGGACTTCCGCGATACGTTAAATAAAATGCAAAACTTCATCCTGTCTCTAGTTTCCCTCTCCTTTATAAGCCTACGGTGTACACACAAGTCATCGAATCAGCCAAAATCCCATTTTGTAGGGTGTGTTATGGCGGAGGCTAACGCACCATCCTAGATTTTCGGTGCGTTAGGACTAACGTCCATAACGCACCCTACTAGATTGAAGCTATGTATATTGTGTTTTTCGACTTGTGTGTACACCGTAGCCCTTTGACATACGATAAAAATATGTATTTATTAATAAAATTGGTATAAAGATTGTTTGACCCTTAGCAATCCTGTTAGAATGCATCGATGTCAAAAAAGCAACATCTTTTAAACAAAAAATCCGGTTGGTCTTTGGATGAGCGAGATCCAAAGTTCATAGAATCTCTGATGCCTCTATTGGGCTTTTTCTATCAGCACTATTTTCAAGTTAAAACTAGTGGCTGGGACAATATTTCACCCAAAGAAAAAGTCCTATTTGTCGGTTCGCATAATGGGGGACTCACGGCTCCTGATATGGGAATGGTGATGTACGACTGGTTCAGACGATTTGGTGTAGAGCAGCCAGTTTATGGTTTGATGCATCCCAAGGCTTGGCAGGTTAGCCAACCACTAGCGCAACTAGCCGCCAAGGCCGGAGCAATCATCGCTCATCCGAAAATGGCTTACACTGCTTTGCGCTCTGGGGCTAGTGTGCTAGTTTATCCAGGTGGAGCCGAAGATGTCTTCCGACCACATTATTTGCGTAACAAAATCTACTTTGCAGGGCGACAAGGATTTGTCAAGTTGGCGTTGCGGGAAAATGTGCCGATTGTGCCTGTAATTTCTTGGGGCGCTCACGATACGCTAATTGTACTGGCTGACTTATACAAAATTATGCAGCAACTCCACGAATGGGGAATGCCTTGGCTGCTTGGGATTGATCCGGAAGTTTTTCCTATTTATCTCGGACTCCCTTGGGGATTAGCAATTGGCCCGTTGCCTAACATCCCATTACCTGTACCCATGTATACGCAGGTTTGTTCGCCGATTGTATTTGAACGTTACGGTACTGAAGCCGCTAGCGATCGCTATTATGTCAATGAATGTTATGAATTAGTTCTTAATCAGATGCAGCAAGAGTTAGATAACTTAGTCCAGCTAACTGCTAAATCTAATACCAGATGAGGAGTCATAAATTTATAACTCCTAACTCCTAACTCCTAACTATTTCCCTAGCCGCCACTAACTGGTGGAATCAGTACGACTTCATCACCATCTTGTAATATGGTATCTGGTTCAACAAATATTAAATTAATCCCGAAGCGAGTGATATCTCGCCATTGGGAGAGTTCGGGGTGTTCAGCTATGAGGCGATCGCACACTGCTTTGACTGGCATACTATTGGGAAATTCCAGCACCAGTTCCGAAACCTTAAAGGCTTCTTGATAAGCAGCGAACAATTTAACGTTAATGGTGATTGCAGATTTAGACATACAATATGCTTTGGCAGTACTAGCAAGTACTTTAAGACTTGAAAAGCAGCCTGAACTCTTGGGACTTAGTATACATCACTAAGTAGATCATTTCACAAGTTCATAGCAAAAATTGCCTGACCAAGAAGAATTCAGAAGTCAGAATTCAACTTGATGTTAAGTCAATACGGTTCAGTTAAGCTTAAAAATTTTTTATCAGATATTGTGAAACGCGATTGTTCCTTTTCTTGTCGAACATCAAATTAACGTCCTATAGAAAAGCCTCCCACACCGGGAGGCTTAAGTTTAGCGGAGACAACTTGGTGAACTACTGCGTAACTACAGCGATCGCTCCTCCTAATGCAGAGAAAACGGCTGAGACGGATGCTGTGGCAAACAGCCACCACGCTGCTGTCGCTGCGGCCTTGCGGGTTTCTTCTGCTTGTCGCTGCGCTTGAAGCTTCACCTGTTCTAGGCGGCGTTGAGCTTCATGCTGGATGCGTTCTGCACGTTGCAATACTGTGTTCCTAGCCCGCTCAATTTGGTCAACGATCCGGTTGGCATCTTCTTCTGAGATGTCCTCACGAGAACTCATAATTGCTACTAAGGTATCACGATCGAAAGAAGATAGGCGATCGCGCAGAGCATCAAATCCGGCTTGAGGATCTTCAAAAAATGTGCGGACATCGCGCTTAATACTATCGTAGTTAAGTTCCGGCCGATCCAAAGAGTTTAAATAGTTGCGAATGCGGGCAAAAACCCCGTCAATGGCATCTTGAATGCCTCGTTGGATATTCCGCACTTGTTCTACAAATTGATCCCTGACAGACACAATGCTATCAGCAATCCGTGCTGCTTCTTCATCGGACATATCTTCCCGAATTTTCAGCAGAGCGATAATGGTAGAACGGTCAAAATGGGAAAGGCGATCGCTAAAACTTTCTACCCCAACTCGCGGATCGTGCAAGAGTAGTTGTAAGTCGCGTTTGATACCTTCGGGATTAAGTTCTTCTTTACCAGTTTGGCGTAGATACTCTTCCACATAAGCTTTGAAGGTTTCCGCTCTTTGCTGAGTGCGGGTAGCTAAACGCCGAGGCGCACGCACAAAGTTGCGAATTGAAGTTTGTGTGGAATCAATGATTTCATTGACTTGTTGTTCGCTCAAATCTTGGCGTTGACTGAGCAATTTCACTAGTGTATCTCGGTCTACCTGCGACAACCGCCGACGCAGTGCAACGGCTCCCTCTTTGGGATTTTCAAACAATTTGGTCAAATCTCGCCCAATACCTTCAGGATTCAGTTCTTGTTTACCAGTATTCCGCAGATAATCTGCGATCGTCGTAGTAACAGAGTCGTATTGCTCTTTGGCTTTATCCACTACAGCTTGTGGTGTGTGACGAATGTTATGCCACGACTCCTCAGCCGCATTAATGACTTGATTAACTTGATCTTCACTCAAATCTTGGCGCTGGCTCAACAATTGCACCAAGGTATCGCGGTCAAAGCGAGACAAGCGGGCCCGAATTGAGCTAATTCCAGCTTGGGGATCTTCTAATAGCTTTTTGAAGTCCGCGCGGATGGCATCAGGATTCAGTTCTGATTTTCCTGTGTTACGCAGATATGATTCTACATTCAACCACAGGGTTTCTGCTTGATATTGTGCCTGTTCTGCTAATCCTTTCGATTCTACCAAGACGCGATCGCGCTGTTTTTCCAATTCATCCAGAATGCTGTCTACTTCATATAACTGGACATCATTCCGTTGGAGCAATATCTCCCGAATTTCTTGACGTTCAAGGTGCGCTAGTCGCAATGTCAGGGTTTCGTAATCTGCATCCGGGTCTTGCAAGAGTGGTTTGAAATTCTGCTCAATGCCTTCGTGAGTCAAATCTGTTTTTGGGGCAACAAGCAGATAACTTTCCACTGCGCGTTGCAAGTCTTGAACTATCTCTCTTTCTTCGACACCTGTAACTGTCACCAGCACATCTTTGCGGACAACTTCTAGTTGATTGGCAATGCGCTGAATTTGGGTTTGGGTAAGTAGTCCCCGTTTTTGCAGAATATTAACGAAATCGTTGCGGGATAGGCGTTCTAGTTCTCTGCGGACGATTCCAGGGTCGGCTGCTGGGTCGTAGATGACATCACTAAATTCTTGGGCGATTTTTTCTGGACTTAGTTGCCAAGCATAAGTATTGTAAAGATAGTTTTCGACATCAGACCGAATTGGGCTATAGGGTTGTGATGGTGTTGGCAAACCTAGCTTATCTGCTTGTTGAGTAACTTTATCTTTGGCGGTGGTGAGGCTACCTAAGATTTTTTCCACATCCAAATCAGATAAATCTGCCCGTCCCAATACAATACCAGTTAAGGCAGATAGTCCTTGCTGGAGTGTACTTTGAATTGGCCCAGTAGATGCCTTTTGGTCAGCTTCTTTGGAACCACGTGATTCTGAAACTAATCGATCCAGCTTGGCGTTGAGTTCATCTGTCTTGCTTTGTCCGGCTGGAAGTGATTTTAGATAATCCATCAATTCACCCATCCGGTCTTCGGTGGGTGAATGTTGACTCACTACCTGTTGCCAAACTTTATACAAAGTATCAGCAATGCGGGTAACGTCTTTTTTGGAAAGATCGGTGCGGCTGCTGACTAACTCGATAAACTTTTCGCGGTCGATGTTGCGAATATCTGGAGTCCCTGCGATCGCTTTTAATTGTGGATCGTTGAGTAAATTTTCAAAATCACTCCGAATTTTCGATACATCTAACTCTGGTGGACGCAGCTTATCTAAATAATCTTCTATATTCTCCCGAATACTTCCAGGATCGATGCCGCTTCCTAGTTCTCTACGGACGGCGGCGGCGGCAGCTTCAGCTGTGGCGATAACTTGGTTATTGACAGCTTTAGCGCCCAGTGCGGCGGTAGCTGTGCCCATAATCGCCTGAAAACCGGATGTTGCTGTATTCACCACTGAGCCAATTAAGGAACCCACAGTAGTGGAACTGACCCAAACTAGGAGTAAAAAGTAAGCACCCCAAATCACTAAACCGAGAATCGCTCCCAATGCTGGATCTAAGATTACAAGGCTCAATTTTACTGCCAGAAAACAGGCAATTAATAAGGCGATCGTTACAGTGACTAACGTCCAAATCCCGACTGCTGTGCCGATTTTGCGAATGCTGCCACCCAAACTTCCGGCTTCCCCAGAATCTGAATCCGAGTCAGATGAGTGCCCCAGGTAGGAAATACCGGCTGCAAGAGAGAGATTAGTTAGAACTAATTGAAAAGCAAAGGCTAGGATCACACCAGAGATTAAAGCCACAAAAAAGCGCGGCCCCGAAGTGAGAACCGATGCCTGTGCTGGCGTGATATTTGAGGTATCTACTGAAGTCTGTGCCACCCACAATAGTGGTTTGTACAGTCCCAGCATGATTTCCGTACTTTGGAACATTGTATTTCCTTCTACTAAGTTTAAATTTGGGGAATTAAGATTTTCTTGAGAAGCAACTCTTAGTATTTTTGTCTGTACCTATGGCAATACCTAACTGTTTAGTTCAGAATCGTAGAATTTGGCTGTTTAAAGCATCTCTCCAAAGGCTGAAAAGTATATACAGCAAAAGAGATAAATTTTATTATCTAACGGTAAGAGTAGTTAAAAATTTGGTTAATTATTGGCTGCGAGTCTTGTAATTTGAACTGCTTAATCATAACAATTGATTTTGCGTCATAAGGGCAATTCATGAATTTGTTCTTTCTTGACAGGGTGAGGTTATTCTTTTGTTTTGGGTAATTCGATGACTTGTGTGTACATCGTAACTCCTAAAAGAAGAGGGACATTCCAGTAGAGGAAAGGTTTTTACTGAGACAAATGCCAAATCTTAATGGTGTTGTCCTCACTACCACTGACAAGGGTTTTGCTATCAGGACTAAAGGCTACTGATGTCACAGTATTGGTGTGTCCTGTTAATGTGAGAATTTCTTCTCCTGTGGCTGAATTCCAAAGTTTGATGGTGCGATCGCGGCTACCACTAGCAATAATTTTACCATCGGCACTGAAAGCTACTGTTGTGACTGTGTTGGCGTGTCCCGCCAGTGTGCGAATTTCTTTACCGGTTGCGAGATCCCAAAGTTTGATGGTGCCGCCCCTACGCCCGTCGTAGACATCGCGGCTAGCACTGGCTAAAATTTTCCCATCTGGGCTAATAGCCACAGATGTTACGGTTTGATGATTTCCCTCTAGTGTACGGATTGAGTACCCTTTGGTGAGATTCCAGATTTTGATTGTCTTGTCAAAACTCCCACTGGCAAGAATCACGCTATCGGGGCTAATAGCTACCGATCGCACCCAGAATGTATGTCCTACCAGTGTCCGAATTTGCTCTCCTGTTGCTAAATCCCAAATTTTAATGGTGTTGTCATCACTACCACTAACCAGAGTCTCGCTATCAGCGCTGATTGCTAGGGCATGAACTGAATCAGAATGTCCTGTAAGAGTGCGGATTTGTTTTCCTGTTGCTAAATCCCAAACTTTAATGGTGCTGTCATCGCTGGCACTTACCAGAGTTTTACCATTTGGGCTAATTACTACCGTATTCACCTGCTGAGAATAGGCGTTGAGTGAAGAGATTTGTTTCCCAGTGGCAAGATTCCAAAGTTTGATTGTGCCATTGCCGCCACTGCTGGCAATGGTTTTCCCATCGGGGCTGATGGCGATGGATAAAACCGAGTTTTCATGCCCTTGGAGGGTGTTAGCTAAGGAAACCTTACCCAAAGTAATCTTTGGCGATTCTCCTAAAAGCGCGTCATCTTTGCCAGCATTATTGTGCTGACTCAACCTAGAAACTAAACTGGTTTGGATTCGGCGAAAATGTTTATACCAAGATTCTTGGAATCCGAACAACAGAATCAAAGCACTTACCAAAATTAAAACTCTTAGTAAGGGATAACTTTTTGGTAAAGATGGGGCTTGAGTTGCGGGGATTTTTCCAGACGACTTACCGGCTGGTGGTAGCGCCAGGGTTTGTTTTGGAGTTAAGTCTCTGAGAACTTCATCGGCTGACTGGTAACGTTCATGGAGGTCTTTTTTCAAAAGCTTGTCGATGACAAAATCCAATTCAGGATTTAATGGACTCCGCAAATATTCTCGCCAATTACTCACCCAGGCATAACCAGATTCCATCCACAACTGAAAGGGCGAGTTTCCCGTTAGCAGATGAAAGCAGGTAGCCCCCAAACCGAACAAGTCACTGGCGGGAAAAGCTTTCCCATCTCTAATTTGTTCTAGGGGAGAATAACCATGTGAACCAATGGATGTACCAGATTTCTGCTGAACTTTGGCGGTGAATTGCTTTGAGGAACCAAAATCAATCAGACTCAATCGTCCATCACTTTTATGGCGGATAATATTTTCTGGTTTGATATCCCGATGAATAATTTTGCGATCGTGGATAAATTTTAGAATGGGGAGTAAATCTAGCAAAATAGATTGAATATCCCTAGCGTTATACCCCTTGCGCTGTTGCAACTCCTTTAACAAATTATCCCCATTGATAAACTGCTGCACTAAATATAGGCAGCCGTCTTGCTCAAAGTAAGCTATTAAAGTCGGAATTTGAGGATGTTCCCCAAGGTCTTGTAGTCGCTGCGCTTCTTCGGCAAACAACTCCATCGCCTTTTTTTGTGACCAAGTTCCTTGAAATTTAGGAGCTAATTGCTTGACAACACACCGTTCATTGAGTTTATCGACATCTTCTGATAGATAGGTTCTGCCAAATCCCCCCTCATCTGAAAGGACTCGGATGACACGGAAGCGATTTCTTAAAAGTGACACCAACGGGGTGCTACAACTTTGGCAGAACTTCTTTCCATTGGGATTCAGGGGATTTAGGCAATCGGGATTTAAGCAGCAGATCATGATCTGACAGGCGCGACTGCATGACAACTTAGGCTAAGTTTGCCCCTAACTTTCCCTTAAGAAAATCGACTCTCGCTTACTTGTGGTAGAAAACCCTGTTTTGGGGATTGGGGAATTACTTAATATAGTTAGCGTTTGTAAATAGTAGTCAGTCTTCCTCATTTGTGGAAAACTACGAGAGCCATAAAATTAATTATTCTTCCGATTATATAATAATCTGAATAGAAATATTGTTTTGAACTGCTAGCCCTAGTAATTTTGCTTGTATATTGACAAGCAAGAATTGACTAAGTATTAAGTGAAACCCTGATTGATTAAGCATCACTGACTATCAAATGTAGTCTCAATGCTTACTAGATTTGTTTTTTATATTTTAAATCACTCATAATTAATTGTTAATTTGATACTTGAATCAATCAGGCTTCAACTTAATTTTGCCACCTTGTTTACTTAAGCCTCGCTCTCCATTTCCGAATCGCATTAGCAGTTCTGGCGACTGGTGGTATATATACATCAGGAGTTTCATTGAAAGCTGCGGTAAACTCCATCCCCTTGTTGGTGGTGAGGGATAGCCGCCCTGATACTTGGGGCATTGGGCATTGGGCATTGGGCATTAGAGGCTCTTCCCTATGCCCAAAAACTCTATCCCCTTGTGGGTGGAATTTTTCATTATTTAATTTTTGGCTAGTTAGACAGTTAGCTAAAGTAGGGAAATAACTTGCATAACTTAAAGCTTTGATAACTTCTTCGGCAGTCTTAAACCGATCTTCTAACGTAACCTTCACCATTTTCGCTAAAATCTGGGCAAAACTATCGGTAATATTTAATTCTTTTTGCCAGCATATCTCACCAGTATTTGGGTGGTAGTCAAATTCTAAAGGACTTTTAGCAGTCAACATATAAATACAAGTTACACCCAGTGCATAAATATCACTGGCATAAACTGGACAAAGAGAAAACTGTTCTGGTGGCGCAAATCCTCTAGTTCCAATAAAGTTGGTATTTAGAGTCATTGAGTTTTCACAACTATTAGCTAATTGCTCTTTCACCGCACCAAAATCAATCAGTACTATCCGCCTGTCATACTCACACCGCAATAAATTCTGAGGCTTAATATCCCGATGAATCACATGATGTTTATGAAGATACTCTAATACTGGTAATAATTCTTGTAAAAACTGTTTAACTGAGGCTTCACTTTTTGGCCCACCTCGCCGCACTTCCTGGGACAAAGTTAAACCCGGTATGTATTCTTGAATTAAAAAGAACTCCCCATTTGCCTGAAAATAGTCTAATAGCATGGGAATTTGCGAATGACTACCGAGTTGAGCCAAGGTTCTTGCTTCTTTTTCAAAACGCGCACATGCCTTTTCCCAACTTTTGGGACTAGTCACTTTCGGACATAGCTGTTTAATGACACACAGGGGATTCCCAGGTAATACGGCATCTTTAGCTAAAAAGGTGACACCAAAACCACCTCTACCTAAAATTTGCAATATTTCATAGCGATCGCGAAATAGCTTCTTCAAACCACACATCTGACCAAGTTGAGTTTGCTGTGAAATGCTCTCTTGAGAATTCGTTATTTTCTGAGAAAAGCGATTCATTAGTATAAGATATCTTGCTTTGAAATGTCTCTAATCTTACGACGAATATTCCTGGACAACAGTAAGATTACTGGAACTTTACTAAATCATCATTACTTTTATGATGACTTACGCAAAAAGATACTGAAAGCCTTGATTTCACGTAGGGGTAATTCATGAATTACCCCTACACTTCTTGATACGTAAGTAGGGGCAATTCATCTAGACGCAAAGCGGCTTCCCACAGAGTATTAGTATTGCCCCTACCAGTAGGCATTGAAATCCGAATCGTCATCACACCAAGGGTATTGAATTCTAAGGCACTTCAATAGGAATCAAAGCATTTTCTGGCAAGTAATTGCAAAAACGCCCTTCATCTGCAAGTACCAAAATCAGGCGCAGAGGATAATCTGGGGGAACCTGCAAGTCTGCCCACGGCACAGACAACTCTAAACAACTATTTATTGCTACTTGAGCGCGACTGAAACGAGGCTGCCATTGATAATTGTCTCCAGCTTCTCGAAACTGAATCGATTGCGTTAGCAAATTAATTTCCAGAAGATGGTGAAAAAGATAATTAAGTGGGGCTGCATCTGGTAAATCTGCCAAAGGAACTGGGCTATTAACCATTGTTTTTTCTGGATAGAACCACAGCAAATTCAATTCTGCTGGAAAATCCTGTCCTGGTGCAGCGCCACTTTTAAAGTCCAGCCGTAAATAGAAATTGAGGTGATCCACCCCATACCAAAGTCGCTGGATGACACTGCTATTGTGCATCGTTCCCCGCGCCCCACCGATTTCTATACGTCCGGCTTTATCCCAATCTTGCTCATCACCTTTACCATCGATGACGGGATGAATAAATCCTTGTGGGGTCTGGTTTGTCTGTGCTTCGTGGATTTCCACTGGTTGCTTGAGATAGGGCGGCACAGGTTCATTTAATGCTTTATAAATGCCAAATAGGTGTTCTCGAAATAACTGGTCAAAAATGGCATCTTGATTTGAAGAGTGTCCTGCACCAAACCACCAAAACCAGTCTGAACCCTCTGCGGCATATAGTGCTTCCCATGCTTCTGGGTTGTTTTCTTCCGTCGCTTCGGGATGACTTGCCAGCATTTCCCTAGCTGCTGTCAGGTAATCCCAAGCGCGATTTTTGGCGCGATCGCCGATCCAGGTGGTGAAGCTGCCATCCACCCAAGAACCACTATGTAGTTGCCCTCCGGGAATGGTGGCTGTGGGGGGAAATTCTTCTAGAAATTCGGAGACGGTGACGAGTTTGAGATGGGGTTCATCGCTCAAGCTTTGATATAAAGCTTCTAAGAAGGGTTTGCCGTCTTGGGGATAAAATTCCCAGCAATTCTCCCCATCTAAGGCGATGGTAACTAGCCAAGGTTGATCGCTTTGACTGTCTCTCTGCATTTTGGCGATCGCTTGCAAATGTCCCACTAAGTCTGCTGCTGCCTTTTTTGCGGGCATTGCACTGTAAGTAAAGCCAATCAAATCTGATAATCTGTGGTCACGAAACACAATTGACAAATCACCTTCTGCGGTTTGCAGGCGATATGGTTGGTACAAAAGTTCTGGCTGCTGTACATTCCCTGCGCCATCTCGATGAAAAAAGTGTTTCAGCGTCCACCCTAAGACGGCTTCATCTGAGCATATCCACTTAAATCCTTGGTTAATAATATGTGGAAGGATTGCCGGACTTACTGACTGTTCCGAAGGCCACAAACCACGAGGGATTTGTCCAAAGCGGTCTTGATAAAAGTTCCAAGCTTTCCGCAAGTGACGGGGAATATCTTCTTCCCACTGAAAGCGTTGATTAGGTAGCGTCATATTTGGCACAGCTACCCGACCGGAGTTAGTATCAGCTAGCAAGGGTAAAATTGGGTGAGTGTAAGGCGTGGTAGTAACTTCTAACTGCCCCGACTCCTGCATTTTTCGGTGTTGGGGGATAATGCGGCTGAGGATTTCTCGCTGTTTAGAATAAATGCGCTGGCGATCGCTTAAAGTAAAATTTCGACCCTGCTTTAACCAAGTCGCAATTTCCGGGTCATCCCAAAACAGAGGATCGATCCAAGCCAAATTGTGCCAAGCTAGCAAATCACTATAATCTGGCAATTCCCAATTTGCTAAACACCAAGCTTGCCCCTTATCTTGCCTTTGCTGATACAACTCACTATAGCGAGGATGAGGATCAATCAGCGTATGGTGATTGGCATCAAAAAAGTGTTGGATAATAAATTCGCGCTGTTGCTGGGTGAGTTGTTCATCCGGTGTCAAACAGGCTGTGAGGTAAGGGTCAAAAGCAGTCCCAGCAATATAATCTTCGAGTTGTAATATCAGCGATGGAACTAAATTCACCGTTTGGTGTAACTTAGGATACCGCTCTAAGAGCAATACCAAATCCAAATAATCTTTAGTCCCATGTAAACGTACCCAAGGTAGACGATACTGCTGACTCGGAGATGTCGAAACGTCACTACCAGGAGATTTATACAGAGGTTGATGTTGATGCCAGACAAAAGCGATGTAAAGAGGATGGGACATAGCGAGTAACTAGGGGTTAGGAAATGGGGATTAGGTATTAATGATAAATTATGAATGAAAAAATCCATTCTTTCCCAGTCCCCAATCTCCAGTCCCCAGTCCCTAGACTACTTGTTCAATTTCCGCAATTTCAGGAATCATTTCTTTTAGGCGGCGTTCAATACCCATTCTCAGCGTCATTGCAGAACTGGGACAAGAACCACAAGCACCTTGCAGGCGCAGTTTTACAACAGGCCCATCGAGTTCTACGAGTTCCACATTGCCGCCATCAGACATGAGATAAGGGCGCATTTCATCTAAGACTGTTTCAACGTTGTCAATTGTGAGTTCCATAGTTTTAGACCTGCTAAGTTAATGATTGGCATTGGGAATTGGGCATTGGGCATTGGGCATTGAATAATAATCATTCTTGTGCCATCTGCGCTCTTACTCGTTAACTATTATCCAAAATTTTATTTTCCACGTTGTCTAAACAGAGTTTTCGTGTGAGCCTCCTACTTTACTTTAGCTTTTACGTTCTGCTTTGCAGTCTGACGGAAGACAGGATTTAACGCTCCTCAGTACACGTCACCGTAAAAAGGGGTCAAAAATCTATTTTTTGTAAATTTGAGTAGAGCAAAGCAAAACCCAACATTTAGGCGTTTGTTGTATTTTGTTCATCAACCCAGCCCATAATTATACAATTTTGCGGACTAGGAACAGAATTCTTCCCAATGCCCAATGCCCAATGCCCAATGCCCAATGCCCAATGCCCAATTCCCAATTCCCAATGACTCATTCACCACTATTTATTGAGTCACTATCACTAGATGAAACCATAACTGGCTGTTGATATAGTGGCACTGTAAATGTGACTGTTGAACCAAGTCCTTCACCCAGACTATAAAAATGTACCTCGCCGCCCATTGCCTCTACTAGCTTCTGGGATATTGCCAGTCCTAAACCAGTGCCACCATACTGGCGAGTGCGGGAGCCATCTACCTGAGAGAATAATTGAAACAGTTTATCTTGTTTATCCAAAGAAACACCGATGCCAGTGTCTGCGACACGGACTCTCACCATACCAGGAAATTCTTGACCTTGAAAGTTTGGTTTCGATTTTTTGAGTACTAAATCGGCGCTGACGGTAACACCACCTTCATGAGTAAATTTGATGGCATTACCTAGCAAATTGAGCATAACTTGTAGCAACCGTTGGTAGTTGCTTTGGACAATGATTTCATCGGAGGTAGCAGGCATTTGCATCCGAAAGCTGAGGTTTCTCATTTCTGCTTGGGGACGCATGAAACTTTCTACATCGCTGAATAGCTCATTTAGCTTGACTGGAGCATAAGCTAGCTCCATTTTGCCAGCTTCGATTTTAGCAATGTCCAAAATATCGTTGATGATATTTAGGAGATGTATCGATAAGTGATGAGCTTCTGACAAAAATTGGTTTTGTTCTTCTGGATCATCTGCCATCCCTTCCAAAATGAGCTTTAAAAAGCCAATCATACCGTTGAGGGGGGTACGAATTTCATGGGAGACATTAGCCAGAAACTCGCTTTTGAGGCGTGAAGCTTCTTCGGCTCTTTGACGTGCGACTTCTAATTCTTCATATAAAGTAGCATGTGCGATCGCAGTTCCCAGCTGATCTGCTGCTTCTTTTGCTAGCTCTAATTCCGATTCTGATAATGTGTAGCATTCATCTTGCCAATTCAAAGCAACCAATCCATTAGCTTGATCTTGATAGCAAGTCGCAACCACCAAAGTTTTCTGTCGCCCAGACTCCTTGTATCCAGACACTTCCATCACAACTGGTTCTAGAGTTGTCAAAGCCTGAGCAAAGGCAGGCTCAGAAGCTATATCTATTTCCAAGCCAAGCATTGATTTGAGTTCTAGCTGGCGATATTCAGCTTTCACCTCTACTTTTGAGCTAGAAGGCTGATAAGTACAAATAATACAGCGCTCTAGCCGCAGTGCTTTACCTAAACTGTCAACTGTTTGCTGCCAAATAATATTTAAATCTAATGTCCGGCGAATATTTCTGGTAATGCGAGTTACCAATTTCTGGTGTTGCTGTGAACGTAAAGCCGCCTCTATTTGGGTAGGCGTTTTTGATGCCACACACACTTGTTTTTTGTTGAGTGTCGCTTGCACTAAGCGTCCCATCACTAAAACTGTAGTGGCATTTGTTCCCAAACTCGGCATTACCGGACTAATCACTAAGTCCAACTCAAATAATTCCTGGTGGTAGCTAAACCAACACTGAAACCTTTCTGGCACTAAACTTGTCAAAATTCGGTGCAATCGTTCCAAATAATTAACCTTATCCACTGGGACAAAGGTTTGCGTCTGGTTCAACTCGTCAACTATTTTTTCGGTATTTAACCCCAGAAGTTCGCTGTGCTGCCAATAAAAGGTCAGATAGCGCCCTGCCCCATCTTGTGTATAAACCAACTCGGCTCCGAGAGTTGGTAATGAGCCATCAGTCTTACTGGTAATAGATTCCAGATTTTGGGAAAATACATTAGGCAATTGAGAATTGGCAGTAATAGTCATTAATTGAGTTGGATAGACAAAGGATATCCGACCGTAATTTTACTAAAGCTGCTCAAATTTATGCATAAATTTTTACAGCTTTTTTGTTTTTATTGAGTATTTCTTGGTGTTCTGAAATTCAGCTTGGCAAACTTCACCTTCTTTAACTTGCATTGACAAATGATTGACAAACGACTGATGGAATCTAATCGTTCCATTCACCGCGAGGAGGAACGGGTGTACGCACAGGGGTGCGTGTTAGTTCGTCATCTCTAAGGATTTCACCACGCAACCACTGGCGAATTGCTACTTCAATCACTTTACTTGGATCGTTGGTGAGATGCTGAATTTGCTCTAGTAACTCGGAGTCCAGGCGGACGGCAATTTCTACCTTATCGGCTCGTGTGTTTTCCGCATCGGTAGTTCTCTCTTGCATATTCATAGGTTTGATATACTCTGAATTGGTTTTGTCTAAAGCTTTGTAAAGTAGTTATATCGATCATTTGGGCTAATTCACTGAAAAATCTTCAAGGGGGACAGTTAAATAGTTCCCCGAAATAGCACCAAAGTAACGGCTTTAAGTTTTAAATCGCATTTTTCATATAACTGACTAGACAATGGCTCTAGAATTTTTGCGGACAAATCAGCGATCTTGGCTAATTACGGGTCGCAATTGTCCAAGATACTTACATGATCCCTACATGTACTTATTTACATTTATTGTACGCTCCTAGCTGTTGAATACTAGCAGCGACAAATAGACTTTCATAATATTCTTAAAAGTCCACCTATTTAGATCGAAAGTTAAAGATAAGGTGAAGAGGGGGATTGGGAATTGAGCATTGGGAATTGGGAATTGGGAAGAATTCTTCCCAATTCCCTAGTCTCCAGTCTCCAATACCCGCTAAAAGCAAAGAGCTTCTTGGCTAATAAAGCATTAAAATACATTAAGTAAATTGCTCTTTTAACTTTGGTTGCTGCTAAGGCAAAGATAGTATATGACTGACGTTCCCGCAGTTCGCATTCGCAATTTTTGTATTATTGCTCACATCGACCACGGGAAATCAACCCTCGCCGATCGCTTGCTACAAGCTACTGGCACTGTTGAAGACCGGCAGATGAAGGAACAGTTTCTCGACAACATGGATCTGGAACGGGAGCGCGGCATTACGATTAAGCTGCAAGCTGCCCGGATGAATTACACAGCGAAAGATGGTCAGCAGTATGTGCTGAATCTAATTGATACTCCGGGACACGTGGATTTCTCTTATGAAGTCTCCCGCTCTCTTGTTGCTTGTGAAGGAGCGCTATTAGTCGTAGATGCGTCTCAAGGTGTGGAGGCGCAAACTTTGGCAAATGTCTATTTAGCCTTAGAGAGTAACCTGGAAATTATCCCGGTTTTGAATAAAATTGATTTGCCTGGGGCTGAACCAGAACGGGTAATTGGCGAAATTGAAGAAATTATCGGTTTAGATTGCAGTGGTGCGATTCTGGCTTCTGCTAAAGAAGGAATTGGTATTGATCAGATTTTAGAAGCCGTTGTCGAGCGGATACCGCCACCGCCCAATACCATAAATGAACGCTTACGCGCGTTAATATTTGATAGCTATTACGACAGTTACCGGGGAGTGATTGTGTATTTCCGGGTGATGGATGGCACTGTCAAAAAAGGCGATCGCATCCATTTAATGGCATCCGGTAAAGAATTTGAAATTGATGAGTTAGGTGTCCTTTCTCCGACTCAAAAGCAAGTTGAAGAACTGCACGCCGGGGAAGTAGGCTATTTGGGAGCGTCAATTAGAGCCGTGGCTGATGCACGGGTAGGAGACACAATTACCCTCAGTAAGGCGAAAGCGGAGACACCATTACCAGGTTACGCAGAAGCGAACCCGATGGTTTTTTGCGGGATGTTCCCCATTGATGCTGACCAATTTGAAGATTTGCGGGAAGCCTTAGAAAAGCTGGAACTCAACGACGCAGCGCTGCACTACG
This sequence comes from Nostoc sp., assembly GCF_036917435.1. Taxonomy (GTDB): domain Bacteria; phylum Cyanobacteriota; class Cyanobacteriia; order Cyanobacteriales; family Nostocaceae; genus Nostoc. Next base: position 93,797 of record NZ_JBALDM010000056.1, on the reverse strand, counting down.
AACCAGAAACTTCCAGCGCTATGGGGTTTGGCTTCCGTTGCGGGTTCTTGGGTTTGCTGCACATGGAAATTGTCCAGGAACGCCTAGAGCGAGAGTATAATCTCGATTTGATCATTACGGCCCCCTCAGTGGTTTATAAGGTGATTACCCTCAAAGGAGAAGAACTGTACATTGATAATCCTAGCCGCCTGCCTTCTCCCAACGATCGCGAAAGAATTGAAGAACCCTACGTCAAAGTAGAGATGATTACGCCGGAAACTTATGTCGGCAGCTTGATGGAGTTGTCACAAAATCGCCGTGGCATCTTCAAGGATATGAAATATCTCACCCAAGGACGAACCACACTTACTTATGAGCTTCCCTTAGCGGAAGTTGTAACTGACTTTTTCGATCAAATGAAGTCGCGATCGCGCGGCTACGCCAGTATGGAATATCACATCATTGGCTACCGTGAAAATCCTCTGGTGAAGCTGGATATCATGATTAACGGCGATCCTGTGGATTCCTTGGCGATGATTGTCCATCGAGACAAAGCTTACAACGTCGGGCGGGCAATGGCAGAAAAACTCAAGGAACTAATTCCCCGCCATCAATTTAAAGTCCCAATTCAGGCATCTATTGGCAGTAAAGTTATCGCCAGCGAACATATCCCTGCTTTGCGGAAAGATGTCTTAGCCAAGTGCTACGGTGGTGACATAAGTCGGAAGAAAAAACTTTTGCAGAAGCAAGCAAAAGGTAAAAAGCGGATGAAATCTGTCGGAACTGTGGATGTACCCCAGGAAGCTTTTATGGCAGTACTGCGCTTGGATCAAAGTTGATTCAATTAGTGTGTAATCCTCAGAGATAATTGACGGCTTGCGGCTATATCTCAACCTGAAACAACAGAAAAAACCTGACCCCTCATCTGATTTTTCACGGTAAGTAGGTAGGCGTAATTAAATATAAGATCAAACCTCACCCTCAATCCCTCTCCTTAGTAAGGAGAGGGAAGCCGGAGGCAGGGTTTTATATTTAATTTGACCCACTTAGGAATATTTTCATCGGAATTTAGCCAAGAGGTTGCTTTTCATCACATTGACGTGAATACTGTAATTCCAAATCATTTTGCCGTTCCCTACCTCCTCTAGGCACAACGGGACAAAGCTTACTGTTCGCGCTCATGCAATCCATGTGTGGCGTTTTAGCACAAACTACGAGTAGTCCACCCAGAACAAATAACAAACCACAAATTGCAAGTGTATTAACCCAATAAATTTCCAGCGCACCATGAACTACTATTTCTCGCAGTAAAGATACAATTGTTACCTCAACTGCGACTCCTACAGAAATACTATGTTCTTGCAAATAGACCATTAATAGTCGGAATAACTCGACTAAAATCAACACAAATAGTATCTTTGCAGTCACATGTTTATAGTCTAGTGGCTGGATGAGGGCGATCGCTATTCCCCACAATTGGATCAGCATGACGGCGAATAAACCTAAACACAAAACAATCACAATTAGGTCTTGAAAGGCTTCCATGTTGCGAACAATTGAGTGCCGATCAAGCCAGCGATCGCTAAATAAAAATCGACTTTTCTGGCGCTTTTGCATGTAGGTTCCATTCCAATCGGGACAAGTTCAGACCACACCAGCGAGTCAACCCAATAGTTTTATGTTATAGAATATTAAGTTTTTGTGCCTCCGCGAGGTTGGTAATTTATCAGTCATTAGTCATGGGTTTTAGACAAATGACTATTCATTTTAAATTTTGTGCTTGTTGCAACAATTCCTCGGCATTTTTCGCCCATTGAGGATTACCCTGAGCTTTGTATAAATCTCTAGCGAATTGCAATACTTGTATTGCATCTCCATATTGCTGTAACTGTATAAAAGCTAATCCTGCACCATAATAAGCATTAGGATAGTTAGAGTTAGCTTCGGCTGATTTTCTAAAAGCCTCTAATGCTTCTTGTGATTTGCGTTGCTGAAACCAAATGGAACCAAGATTGTAGTAAGCTTCTGGATATTTTGGATTAATTTTTACTGCCTGATTAAAGGCATCTCTTGCTTGATCTAGTTTACCTTGGTGGAGATAACACATGCCTATATGGTAAGGAGGTTCTGGTGCATTTTTGCTATATTCTATGGCTTTTTTAAAAGATGCGATCGCTTTCTCGCAATCTCCTTGCTGTTCTCGTACCAACCCCAAGTTATAGTGAGCAAATCCTAATTTTGGATCGAGTTCTAGCGATCGCTGCAAATAATCGTTAGCTAACTGTAAATTATTGCCTTCTAACAGCGCACCACCTAAATTAGCAAAAGCTGGAGCAAATTTCGGATCGGCTTGCGTTGCTCGATAAAATGCGTCCGCAGAGGGTTGTAATTGTCCCGTTTGTCGGTATGCTAACCCTAAATTATAGTACGCTGGTGCTAATGTCGGATCTAATTTGGCTGCTTGTTTAAAGGCTGCGATCGCATCTTGTACTTTTCCCGCCTGAATTGCCTGTAAACCTCGGTTCAAGTAGTCTATGGCGGTTTTACCATCAGATTGTGCCAGCTTTGAGGGGAAAGAGGGAGAAAGGGAAAAAGATGGCGATGGAATACTAACAACTAACAAAGTCAAACTTACTAACCCTGCTATGGGATATTTAGAAAATGATAATCTCATTGATTTTCTGATTCGCAACACTTTCAGTTAAATTTACTTCATAAAAAGTTATTTACAAAAATTTTAGATTCGCTATTAAACTTTGCTGAGATTAACTTTTATTAAGATAAATCTTACTACAGGCTACATTTTTTTTACTTCCGATTAAAAGAAGGATAATAAAAAATTAAAGAAGGGGTAGTTTTGACTCCAGAGAACCATTTTTTATTAAATAGAATTCAGGAGTCAGGAGTAGTAATTCCGAATGAGGGGAGAAACGATTGGCAAAGCTGGGATAATTTCTCTGCATACTTGCCACAAGCAGAGATGCAAAATTTTATTGTAGAGTTGCGATCGCTTACTCTTGGTGTTGGTTCCTTCCACTGGGAATATGACCATTTGCAGGAAGTACCGGAAAAGCTTGCTGAACGTGTCATTCACAGCAATGGCAATGGTGGTAACGGCAACGGTAATAAATGATTTTGGATTTGAGATTATTCTTAAAATCTGAGCAACATCACCATAGTCAGCTTTTTTGATTTGCGATCGTTAAAAACCATAAATCCCCAATTTCTTGACATCCTCACCGACCTAAAGGCGCTCTTAAGAAGGAGTAATGAGTAATAAGTAATAAGTAATGAGTAAATACCCATTTTTCATCCACTCATTACTCCTTACTCATTACTTTAAAGCATTGCGTGAAGCACGGGGCTTTAGACCCAATTCTTTGGTAAAAGCGATCGGGGATCTGTTTTATCAATGGTGTTAAGTAAGTGGGTCAAATTAAATATAAAACCTCACCCTGCCTCCGGCTTCCCTCTCCTTACTAAGGAGAGGGATTGAGGGTGAGGTTTGATCTTATTAGGACTTACGCAAAACTACACGCGGTAGGGGCAATTCATGAATTGCCCCTACCAGAAACTCAAGGTTTAGGCTATTTTTTGCGTAAGTCCTGCTTATATTTAATTATGTCTACCTACTTATTGACGAATTCATGAGGACTAGCCAACAGCCCAAGTCTAAGCACTTGGGATGACTCGACAGATGAACGCACAACTGCTTGATGTACCACCAGGTATTCTCAGGTTGGCATAGTCGCCGCTTAGTTGAACATGTGAAGGTGGTTGGTGTAGGGTTGCACAGCATCTTTGAACTGCGGCTTGATACTCTCGCCATTGCTTACGGATTGCAAAACTTGCGGCATCGTTACCTAAATCTGAAAATCTTAGCCCAGCCCGAATTAGCCAAGATTCTACATCAGTTGTTTCACCCAGTATTTCTGGAATGGAATTAATCTTTTCCATGAGTAATATCTTTTATGCATATTTAAAATTCGTTATTTCACTTTAAGAGAAACTATTGATAACAGCCAAATATAATTGGTTATCATAATCATAAATAAAAATGATTAAAAAATTTGTCATATCTGAGTGTGGATGCTCAGATATGACAGAACGAATTACTATTAGGGCTGGTAAACATCATTGCTTTAGTTTGCGAATAAGCTGTTTCCTAGCTCGTAATAACTAGAAACGATAGCCTAATCCAGCTTGGAAGCTGACGGCATCAGCATCACTATTTCTGTAGGCATCAATTCCCCATTTAGTATCACCATAAGCAATGACATTCTTGCTAACTTCTGATTCAATACCAAGGGTGACTACAGGTGAATTCTGATTGCCCAGTGGGGTTTTTTGACCTTCCTCAGTTACAAAAGAATAACCACCACCGAAGTAAACGTTAGTATTTTTAGCGATCGCCGCATCGTAAGTCACGATGGGCATAATTGCGGCAGCATCACCACCATACAGCGCAGAACCGCGCAGTGAAATAGGTGTCTTCGGAACGGCGTATCGTCCTTGAATATTACCGCCAATTTGTGACTCATCGTTTCCTTGTCCGCCACTGGTTGCACCAACTGCAATCCCAGCACCAATATAATTACCGTTTGTACCGGCTGTTTGAGCAGAAGCAATTCCTGCCGAGAGGACAATGGAAGCAATAGCAAGTGCAGAGGCAGCTAATTTTGTAAGTTTCATAGAATTCTTCTCACCAGAGTTAGGTAAAATCAATGTTCTCTAGTACTAGAATCTCTTTTTTTACAAAATGTAACCTCGCACATCTGGTTCACCCAAGTGGCTGAATTATTTCTCACCCACTTGGTTAGTTACTTCTTCAAAAAGCGCTGACGTAGACGAGATATAAAAATATTCACCTCTGGTATTTTCATCCCGAAAGCGATCGCAGCAAACACCGTAATCCCTACGAAACCAGATATGCACAACTGCAACACCAAAATTAATAAACCCGTTTTGCCTAGCAATTGTTGACAACCAAGCAAAGTCCCATAGCTTGCTAGCCCAGCTACCACGCTACCAGCAGCCAAACCCAAAATCGGTAAACCCCACTCACGCCAAGGTAAACCATTGAGTTTGCGATCGAGTAACCACAACAGCATCAACATTGAGCTACAGTTTACACCCACTGTTGCCAACACCAAACCGGGAGCGCCAAAAGGTTCCACAAAAAACCAATCTAGTACAGCATTGAGCAAGATGTTATAAATACTGATGCGAAAAGGTGTCTGTCCATCGCCTAAAGCGTAGAATACGCGCACCAAAACATCACGTCCCAAATACACAAACATCCCAATTCCATAAGCAACTAGCAAGGATGAAACTAGCTTTGTAGCTTCCGGCTTGAAAGCACCGCGCTCATATACCACCTGTACAATAGGTACTGATAATGCCACCATCAGCGCCCCTAACGGTAGCATGGTGAAGGCAGTGAGTAAAAGTCCTTGGCGAATGCGTGATTTTAACTCTGGCCAATTTTCTGGGCCAGCAAGTCTGGCAAATATCGGTAACAGGGGCAGTAAAATGATATTAGAAATAATCCCTAACGGAGTTTGGACTAATAGATTCGCATAGTTAAATCCTGCCGCAGCACCAGGGATAGGACTGGCGAAATAAAGATCAGTGGCAACATTAATTGGCATCATTCCAGAGGAAACTGTCGCCGGAGTCATAATTTTAATGACTTCTTGAACGCCTGGGGATTTAAAATCAAACCGCAGGCGTAATGTGCCTAATCCTAAACGCCACTGGACAATTAGTTGCACTAACCATTGGAGAATTGCTCCTGCCAAAGTTCCCCAAGCTAAGACCATTCCACCAATTAAAGCGTTTTCCGGTTTAATAATATCCTTACCCAGTTGCATCGCTAAGAAACCAAGACCGCCAACAACAGTAATACTTGATAATAAAGGACTAATGGAGAGTAACCAATATTGATTGGCGGTATTGAGAGTACCGAAGCCGATGCCAATTAAACCGGCAAATAAAGCCATCGGTGCCATAATGCGGAGTTGTTGAATGGCGATCGCTCTGGTTGTCTCTTCCAAACCATGACCGACTATATCAACGATCGCATCCGCAAATAAAACTTGAGCAACTGTCACCAACAACAGCATTCCAGCCACCAGTGTTGTCACAGTTTCCACTAGGGGAGCCGCTTCTTCTCGCCGCCGCTTGGCTAAAACGCTGACAACTGCACTGTGTAATGGCCCATTGACACCACCGAGTAATATCAATAGAAAACCAGGGATAATATAGGCGTAGCTATAGGCGGTAGCAGCAGCACCAACACCAAAAGCCGCAGCGATCGCTTGCTGCCGCACTAAACCGAAGACTTTACTAATTAATGTGGCTGCGGCAACAATGCCAGCAATTCCAGCGAAAGAACGAGAGGGTTTTTGGTCTTGTTGTGTCACGAATAATACCCGACAACTCTTGCAGAGTGCATACTTTAAAACATTTAACCTGAAATTCCGTAGTCTGTCAGGTAAATTTTGGCAAATCAGTCATTAGTTTATAGTCTGATGGCAATCATTTTAAGTGCGATGCCTGCGGGGAGCTAAACTAAATTACTGCGATCGCAATGTAAAATCAATAAAATTAGCTCTTAGCACGGGTTTCAGCCCTGACTACAAACCTTAAATTATTGATGTCTTTTATTGTGTACAAGCCAAAATTATTTTTTAACCCATTACGAGGATAGTTCAATAAAGGGGAACTATAACAATAACCATCTTCTGGGAAATAGTTGAACGCTGTAAAAATTTGCAGTTTGTCATATTTTTGACTCATGAAGTTTGGTATGAGGAATTCTTGCATAAAAACGACAAAATCCAGAGCAATGGAACAAAATTCAAATTTCACAGAAAATCAACTTCAAGAGCAACTAGAGCAACAAAAGGCTCTGGCGAGTGTAATTGGAAGAATTCGGGAGTCTCTTGACCTAGAAACGATTTTTCAAACTACCGTTACACAAGTGCGTCAGTTGCTAAATGCCGATCGTGTAGCAGTCTTCCAATTTGACTTGGAAAAAGATTGGGAAGGAGAATTTGTTTCTGAGGATGTTGCCCTTGGCTGGGACTCAGCATTGGCAGTAAAAGTTTACGACCACTGTTTTGAGCAAAAATTTGCTTCTAGTTATCAACAAGGTCAAATACAAGCAGTTGCAGATATTTACAAAGCGGGACTGAGTGATTGTCATATCGCATTTTTGAGTAAATTTCAGATCAAGGCCAACCTCATTGTCCCTTTATCGCGCCAGAAGGAACTGTGGGGGTTGCTTTGCATTCATCAGTGCAGTGAGGCTCGTAACTGGAAAGAATCGGAAATTGAATTTATTCGTCAAATTGCTGACCATCTTGTTGTTGCCATTCAACAAGCGAAGCATCTTCACGAAGTCCAATTACAAGCCGCAAAATTGGCTCAAGTGGTTCAACGTGACCAAGTAATTGCTCAGATTGTCGATAAAATACGCTCACCCCTTAATATTGAAACCATCTTTAAAACAACAACTCAAGAAATACGTCAGTTACTGCAAGCCGATCGAGTTGCCATCTTTAGCTTTAATGCCGATTGGAGTGGTAACTTTCTTGCTGAATCATTTGCTGAAGGTTGGACTCCGTTGGTTGGCATTCAGCCTGCGATCGCTGATACTTATTTACAACAGACGCAAGGCGGGCGTTATGTTAACAACGAGACATTTACAGCCAATGACATTTATCAAGCCGGATTAACAGACTGTCATGTAACCCTGTTGGAGCAATTCCAGGCAAAAGCTTTTGCAACTGCTCCTATTCTTCAAGGAGATCAACTTTGGGGAGTCATTGCTGCTTACCAAAATACTTCACGCAGACAGTGGCAATCTTATGAAGTCGAATCATTGACCAAAATTGGTACACAAATTGGTGTGGCACTGCGACACCATAAGTTGCTGGCACACGCTCAGTACCAAGCAGAGCAACAAAAGACATTAACTAGCGTGATTACTCGAATTCGAGAGTCTCTAGATTTAGATACAATCTTCCAAACTACTGTCACCGAGGCTCGGAAAATGTTGCAAGCAGACCGAGTGACAGTCTTTCGTTTTGATCCTCAAAAAGATTGGGAAGGAGAATTTATTTCTGAGGATTTTGTCCCTGAGTGTAAATCGGTAATGGCAGAAAAAGTTTATGATTATTGCTTCGGGGAAAACTTTGCACCCCTTTACGCTCAAGGTCGAGTAAATGCGATCGCTGATATTTATCAAGCCAAGTTTCCAGGATGCTACGTCCAAATCCTAGAAAAATTTCAAGTGCGGGCAAATATGGTTGCACCTCTATTAAAAAAAGGTGAACTTTGGGGATTACTGTGTATTCACCAATGTACTGCTCCTCGTTATTGGCAACCCTCTGAAATTGAATTTACTAGTCAAATAGCCGAGCAATTGGGAGTCGCATTAAAACAGGATTCTTATTTAAAACAAGTTCAAATACAGGTTGTTCAGTTAGCAGAAGCTACTGAACGTGAGAAAGCAATGGAACGGCAAGAATTGCTAGCTGCAACCATTGATAAAATCCGCCAGTCACTCGATATTAAGACTATTTTTAGAACCACTACTCAAGCTGTGCGAGAATTGCTCGAAGTCGAGCGAGTTGCAATCTACCGCTTCAACGCAGATTGGAGCGGTAAGTTTGTGGCAGATTCCTTTAAGGATGGTTGGAAACCTGTTGCACAAGCCCAACCAATGATTATAAAAACTTTTGAAGATACAGAAGATGATAACAAACTTCCTCGCAACGAAACTTTCGTTCCCATTCGACAAGGCGAGAAATTATGGGGATTATTAGTTGCGTATCAAAATTCGCAACCGCGTTATTGGAAAGAGGAAGAAATAAATTTACTAGCTCAAGTAGCTGTGCAATTTGGAATTGCGATTCAGCAAGCAGAATTACTCGAACAAACCAAACGTCAAACATCAGAACTAACTCAAGCCCTGCAAGAATTAAAACAAACTCAAACTAGGTTAATTCAGGGTGAAAAAATGGCAGGCTTAGGGCAACTACTTGCTGGAGTCGCTCATGAGATCAATAATCCTGTAAGTTTTATTTTTGGCAATCTCATCCATTTAAATGAATATACTCAAGAACTACTAAAGGTAGTGAAACTTTACCGTCAAAATTCCTCCCTATCGTCAACTGTCCAAAAGCAAATTGACAAGACTGATTTAGACTTTCTCATCGAAGATTTACCAAAAACCCTTGAATCGATGAAAGTAGGAACAGAGCGAATTTGTGAGATTGTGCTATCATTGCGAAACTTTTCTCGTACAGATGAGGCTGAATTGAAAGCAGTAGACATTCATGAAGGATTGGATAGTACTTTGCTAATTTTAGGGCATCGGCTCAAAAATAATAATGAACGCCCAGCTATTGAGATTATTAAAGAATATGCTACTTTCCCTTTGCTCGAATGCTATCCCGCGCAACTAAATCAAGTGTTTATGAATCTTCTTAGTAACAGTATTGATGCATTGGAGGAAAAATTTAAAACTATACAGCAAAAGTATTTGCAGTTATCCCAAAGGTGTCCTAGAATACCTTTGACTATCTGGATTAGTACGCAAGCGGTTAATAACCAGATTGTAATTAGAATAGCTGATAATGGTTTGGGGATTCCAGAAGAAGTGCGATCGCACATGTTTGATCCCTTCTTTACTACCAAAGCACCAGGTAAAGGTACGGGCTTAGGATTGTCTATTAGTCATCAAATAGTAGTTGAAAAACATCATGGACAAATTAGATGCTCGTCTAAACCTGGAGAAGGAACAGAATTTTTGATTGAAATTCCCAGTAGTAATTAGAGGTGACTAGTCTTTGATAATTATCACTCATTATTAAGTATGGGACTGAGGAACGATACAGATTTAATTCATACTTTCACATTCTTTGAGAACCAAGTCACGTTAAAGACATTTCCGGCTAAGAGCAATGGTGTCTCAAAAGTTTTGGAATTAGTTTGGTAACGTATGAAGTCATAGAAAAAAATAGCTAATAGCCCCATTTACTCCTTAGTTATTAATATACTGATTGTGAGTGTACTAGGATGCAAAGGTAGGTGTTATCTCCCAGTTAAAATTTATAATATGGGTCAAGAGGTTTGCTAATTTTGTCTATCTTTGTTCAAAGTTCAGTATTCATCCGTCATTTTATCAAACTTGCATCTGTGAATGTTCTTTCAAATCTAATGGTTCCGTTAGCAGGGCTAATAGATGTAATATTTTTAGGGCATTTAACGGAGATTCGTCATTTAGCAGGTGTTGCACTAGCAACAATTTTATTCAATTACATTTATTGGACATTCGGCTTCTTACGCATGGGTACAACTGGAATGGTTGCACAGGCGATAGGACGTAAAGATAACCAATCAGCAGTAGTAATTGGTTTACAGCATGGAATCTTAGCACTGATATTAGGACTCGTAATTCTGATATTTCAACAACCTTTACAAATGTTAGGATTTGCGATTCTAAGTGCTACACCAGAAGTTAAAAGTTCGGGAGTTGATTTCTATAATGCTTTAGTATGGGGTGCTCCAGCAACATTGATTAACTTTGTCTTGATTGGCTGGTTTTTGGGACAAGCACAAAGTAGTAAAGTGTTGTTGCTTTCAGCCATTAGTAATTTTGCCAATGTACTACTTGATTATCTATTTATTGTTCGGTGGGGATGGTCAAGTAGAGGCGCTGGGTTAGCAACAGCCACTAGTCAGTATCTCATGCTAATAGTAGGTACTTTGCTATATTGTCAAACAATTTCATTCAAGCAAATACGAGCTTTAATCGGGGAATTATTTGACTTCTCTGCTTTAAAATCAGCTTTAATGCTGAATGGAGAAATTATTATTCGGACTTTCGTTTTAATTTCGACAATGGCGATGTTTAGCAACCTCAGTTCAATGTTAGGAACTGAAATTCTGGCGGCAAATACCCTTCTGATGCAAGTGGTGAGCTTGGCAGCATATTTCATTGATGGCTTGGCATTCGCTACTGAGAGCTTGGCAGGGATTTATCAAGGTAGTGGAAATATTACTTCTTTAAAGCAACTGTTACAAACTTCTGTAGTCAGTAGCTTGGTTATAGGATTAATGTTTGCTACTGCATTTATTTTTGCCCCAGAATCATTGTTAAGATTGCTGACCAATCATACTGAAATTATCAATAATTTGCGCTCTTATATTCCTTGGTTGTTACCAGTTTTAGGTTTTGGCTCGGTCGCTTATGCGCTAGACGGTTATTTTCTAGGGTTGACTCAAGGTCAGATACTTCGTCAAGCAATGCTTACAGCCACTATAATCGGTTTTATTCCATCAGCAATTATAGCTTGGTATTTCCATAATAGCCATTTACTATGGCTATCAATGTCTTTATTTATGGCAGCAAGAACAATAACTTTGGCATTGTGCGTACCAAAAACATTAAGTAAAAAACAGGGATGTCATACGTCACAAAGAGATTAAATACGGTTATTTTTAGGATAAATTGAGATGAATTTCAAGCTTTACACTTAACTAAATGGCTTAACAGCGCTATTGACGAAGAAATCTTTCACCTATAGAAAACTTACAACACCCTGGCGATTTCTAGCTCTGGATTTGGCGGCACAATGCCCCTGTCGCAATTGTGCAAGGGGATAAAGTTTTTCCTGTGATGCCACAAAAGAAGGGAAGCAGTAACTTCCCTTCTACTCTTTATCGAGCTAGTAGTCTGTCAATAAATAATTGATGGATAAATTCCCTGTAGAGACGGCGATTTATCGCGTCTCTCTAACCGTCAAAATGAATTTGACAGACTACTAGTGTATTAAGTGCTAATCCTTAACTGAGAGTGATTTCTTATCGATAGTCATACTCATGTCTGGAGCGCCATTCCCGTTTCTCATGTTCTCTACGTTGCCATTCACGGCGCTCACGTTCTTCGCGTTCTCTACGTTGCCATGCCAGCCTCCTTTGTTCTCGTTCGCGCCACTCATGTTGGTGATTATTTCCCAAAATTACTTCTACTTGAGCAGATGCACGCTCTGCTAAAACACTTGAAGTTAGTAAAACGCCTAACAAACAAGATGAGATAATTCTTTTCATGTTCATAAAGAGATACCTTTGATTGAACCAGAAATCTATAGTTTTAGACTTCTTTCTTCCACAAAAGGTTCAATTAGGGGAGACGCTTTCAAACAATACTAGCCGTGTTCTTAATTACTCGTTATGTGGCGTGCTTCTGGATTGTGCTTCATACATACAGCGTATTGCAGGTAAATGAAGTACACGGGTAGGGGCACAACATGTTGTGCCTCTACGATGATCTGTACCTCACCAAGTTGCAATCTGCTGTATATAGTAATAAATTACCAAATTTTAAAAAACTTTTCCCAGTCCCCAGTCCCCAGTCCCCAGTATTGAGTCCCAAAGCGGCGAGGAGTTGAACCTTTTTCCCATTCGTTCGGTCTAATAAATACCAGCAACGAAACGGATAGAGGAGAACGCCTCAAGTGTTAGTTGTGCCAGCCGAGGTTTCAAGAGCAAATCAATTGATTGGTGAATCAGAAAGCGAATCTGACAGTTATCTAGTAAAGCAGAGCCTACGGGGTGACACCCAAAGCTACGGTCAGCTTTACCGTCGCCATCAGCAAAGAGTAAGGTCAATCCTTTACAAACTCTGTACTCCTGCCAGCCTGGATGATGTGGTGCAGGAAGTGTTTCTCCTAGCCTGGAAAGGATTGCCCAAGTTTCGCCAAACAGCAAAATTTTCTACCTGGCTGTACCGAATCGCTTGGAACGTGGCTTATGACCAGCGACAGGCAGATGTTAAAAGACGAACTCAATTACAGATTCTGACTGAAAAAGCTCCTACCCAACAGGAAGCCCCAGAGTTGATGAATCTGCATTATCAAGACCTTGTGCAACGGGGACTAGCAAACCTAAGTTTTGACCATCGCACGATATTGGTTTTGCATGATTTGGAAGAAGTACCTCAAAAAGAGATCGCACAAATCCTAGATATTCCCTTGGGAACAGTCAAATCACGTCTATTCCATGCTCGTGCTGCCATGCGTCAATTTCTCCAAAACCAAGGAGTACAGCTATGACTCAGCCACCCGATGATGATTCTGACCTAATTAATTTTTTGCGCCAACATCGCCAAGAAATTCCGCCAGCCTCGCCGGATTTAGAACAACAAATTTTACAACAGGTGAAAGCTTATCCTTTACCACCCTTACGTCACTATTCAAGGTTGAGCTTAGTTATACCTGCTCTCGCTGCTGGATTAGTAGCTGCTATAGTTGGCTACCGTGCCTTTATACCCGCTCAACCGAGTCCGGCTGAACTTGCCACATTGCAAAATTTTATTGAAAGTAATTGGCAAGGTACAGTCAGTAACCAACATCTGGAAAGTGATGTATGGCATTTTACAGACTTAGATACTGAATAGGAGATCGCTTTCATGTTAATCCGTCGTGTTTCCATTTTGGCGATCGCAATGATTGCCGTTAGTAGCACTATTGCTCTGGCCAAGCCAACTTTACTTGCACGCCAAATCATTGCCCAAACCCCCACAAGTGTACCTCGTCCAAATCCTGGTAAATCAGGGGGATGGCTCAAGGATTTGAATTTGACATCCCAGCAACTGCAAAAGATTAAGGAAATTCGTAATCAATCTAAACAGCAGATAACCCAAAAATCCCAAGAGATACGTCAAGGACAACAGGAATTACATGACTTGATAGCAGGGACAGCTACTAAAGAGCAAGTCCGGGGTAAATATAACCAAATTAAGCTTGTAAAGCAACAGCTTGCTGATACCCAATTTGAAAATACCCTTGCTATCCGAGAAATCTTGAACCCAGAGCAACGGCAGAAATTTGCCGAACGTATGTATAAGAAAAATCCTTCACCTCCAGCACGGCAAAATTAACTTTATGACTGTAAAGCCGAAATATTGGATGTTGTTAGTGTTAATCTTACTGGGAGGAATTGCCCCCAGTAATGCAGCTTCCACACCTGTTGACCCAAAAGTATTACATATAATTAATCGCCTCAGCTTTGGCCCTCGTCCGGGAGATGTCCAAAGAGTGGAGTCTATGGGTGTAGAGCGATACATTCAAGAGCAACTCTCACCCGAATCGATTCCTGAACCGCAAAGTCTCACCAGCCAATTAAATCAGCTAAATACTCTCCACTTGAATCCGGTGGAACTCTTAGAATATGGGATGACTAATCTCCCAGGACAAAAACCCACCCAGTTAGAAAGAAAAGCTGCCAACAAAAGGGCTAAACAGGTGCTAGATCGGGCAATCCAGGCGCGATTATTAGAGGCAACTAGCAGTCAGCGACAACTCCAGGAAGTGATGGTGGACTTTTGGTATAACCATTTTAATGTGGATGCTGCTAAAGGACGCGATCGCCTCTGGGTGGGAGCTTATGAACAACAGGCGATTCGACCTTACGCTTTGGGCCGCTTTCGTGACTTGTTGGGGGCAACCGCTCATCATCCAGCTATGCAGTATTATTTAGACAACTTCCAAAATCGGGCTGACAGTCGCCCTGATGCCCAAGGTAATATTCGAGGTTTGAATGAGAACTATGCCCGCGAACTGATGGAGCTACACACTATCGGCGTAGATGGAGGGTATACTCAGCAAGATGTGATTGCTCTGGCGCGGATTTTAAGCGGTTGGGGTTTCAGCCGTCCCGGTCAGCAAATAGATAATAGTTTCGGATTTTACTTTAATCCAAAGCGTCATGATTTTAGCGACAAAGTTTTCTTGGGACACACAATTAAAAGCGGTGGTGAAGCCCAAGGGGAGGAAGCTTTGGATATTTTGGCTCGCAGTCCGGCGACTGCACGCCACATCAGCTATCAGATAGCTCAATATTTTGTCAGCGATGTTCCCCCGACAACTCTAGTAAACAATCTTACACAACGTTATCTTGCCACTGATGGCAATATTCGGGAGGTTCTCAATACCCTATTCCACAGTCGGGAATTTTGGGATGCAAAAAACTTTAATGCCAAGTTTAAAACACCCTATCAATACGCTATCTCTGCGGTACGAGCCATAGGTGTGGAAGTAAATAACACAAGACCTATCTCCAATCTACTGCAACAGTTGGGAATGCCCCTATACGGTTGCCAAACTCCAGATGGTTACAAAAACACAGCAGATGTGTGGTTAAATCCTGATGCAATGAACCGCCGCCTCAGTTTTGCTTTGGCGATCGCTAATGGAAATTTACCCTTATCAAGCATCCCCACAAATATGGAACAGCAGACAATTGGCACAGGGCAAAGACCTTTACAAAAGTCTCCTAGTATTCCTGTAGATGCTTGGCAACTAACCAATACGTTGGGCAATTCGTTTTCAATAAAAACGCAGAAAGCGATCGCCTCTAGTTCCCCTCAAATTCATAGTGCTTTAATTTTGGGCAGTCCAGAATTTATGCATCGTTAGTTACAGAATTGGGGATTGGGGATTGGGCATTGGGCATTGGGCATTGGGAATCAGCCTTACGCTTTGCGATCGCGGTTCGTTAAAAAAATAATTTTCACAACTCATAGTAATTTTAATTATGAAAAGACGTGACTTCTTAATCCAAAGTGGAATTTTTTCGGCTGCCGCGATCGCCGCCGTAAGTAGCAATGCTTGGGTAGCGAGATCCGCTACGCAAAATAGTAACCAGAAGCGCTTGATTGTAATTTTCCTTCGTGGCGCGGTAGACGGTTTAAACATCGTAGTTCCTTACTCAGAAACAGCTTACTATCAAGCCCGACCGCAAATTGCTATTCCGCAACCAGGAAAGGAAGGAGGAGTAATAGATTTAGATGGACGCTTTGGGCTACATCCAGCATTAGCTTCTCTGATACCCCAATGGCAGCAGAACAGTTTGGCATTTGTTCATGCCTGTGGTTCTCCCGATCCAACTCGCTCTCACTTTGATGCCCAACAATATATGGAAAACGCTACCCCTGGCAATAAGCATACTCAGGATGGTTGGATGAATCGTTTACTAGGGGTGATTTCTCAAAAAACACCCATCCAAGCAGTAAGCGTCGGAGAAACAACACCCTGGATTTTTTCTGGACGGATGCCTATAGCTAACATTGCATCAGGGAGAAATGCTAACAGACCTCTGCCAATAGATCGTCCTCAATTAGCAGCAGCATTCGATCGACTTTATAGCAGTAATGATGCTTTAAGTCAGACCTATCGCCAAGGACGAATGGCGCGTCAAGCCATCATGAATGACCTAGATAGTGAAATGAAAATGGCGAATAATGGTGCGCCTTCACCTGATGGCTTCGCCAGCGATGCCCAACGATTAGCGCAACTAATGCTCAAAGACCCCAGAATTGAGTTAGGGTTTATGGCTTTGGGGGGTTGGGATACTCATGTCAATCAAGGTAGCACTGAAGGACAGTTAGCTCGGAACTTAAAAAAATTGGGTTCTGGTTTGGCAGCTTTAGTCAAAGGTTTGGGGAGCGTTTACCAGAATACGACAATTGTCGTGATGTCCGAATTTGGTCGTACAGTCAAGCAAAATGATAACGGTGGTACTGACCACGGTCATGGGAATGTTATGTGGGTTTTGGGCGGTCAAGTTCGCGGTGGTAAAGTTTACGGTGAATGGCCTGGTCTATCTACAGCCCAACTTTACCAAGGTAGAGACTTGGCTATTACCACTGATTTTCGGGATGTTATCTCTGCCGTGTTAGAAGATCATCTACATCTTAATCAAGCAAAATTGAATCAAGTGTTGCCAAATTATGCATCTACTCAGAAAGTGGCATTAATTGTCAAGTAAGCAATTCTGATCGTTAGCCTTGATGAGTCTCCGGTGGCAACCGTGAAACTAGAATAAGTTGGTTGCTGAAGCTGTGTCAGATCGTGAGATTAGCGATCGCTTCCACTGCTAATACCAATTCTGTATGAAGATGCACAGAATATTATTAAACGAACCGCCAAGTACGCCAAGAGCGCCAAGAATAGAGAGTTACTCATTTAGTGCAGCTTCATATTAAATTGGTATAAAAAAAATCCTCTTTCGATAATATGTTTTGGAGTCAGAATAGGTAAATGAGATAATCCCTGAGCAAGTTTGGCAATTTGGCATCTCATATCTTAGGGTTGCAGTTTAAATGGAAATATCAACACAACGGGACAGTGAAGAAGTTGTACGAGGGATAAGGTAAAACTTTCCGCTTCTGCTGTCCCGGCTATGCCAGTTGTTAGTTGAATGCTGTAGAACAGCTCTACATGATTGATACAGCATTCAACTGAGTTCAGTTCCCGCTCTACAACTGGCTAGAAATCAACAAAACCAAATAGAACGGTGAAATTGCCGCAAAGCATTGTAAAGCCGTCGTAAAACGACGAGGTTTCCACTCACATTTTCAGATGAAAGATGTGCAGTATCGGACTTCCAAGTAAAAAAAATATCCCAAAACTGACAAAAAAATCTTCTCTATTTCTCTTCTCTCTGTGTTCTCTGCGCCTCCGTGGTTCGTTCATTTGGATAATTTATTTCTTGGAAGTCCCTATATTCGAGACAATTATTATTTGGTAATAATAGAGTTGGTAAACTGACAATTTTTTGGAAAAACGAAAGTTGACGATTTTCCAAAATCAAAATTTTTTAGAATTCGCGCGATCGCGGAATGTCTTATCACTGAGGAAAATGATTGATGCAAGCTCCAGTAGATTTTGCCGACATCACAGCAGAAACTCCGACGCTTTTGGGCGTAACTGCCGAATACCAAGCTATTCAGGCGCAGTTTAACCAGGCTCAAACCTCACAGCAACGAAAAGCTGCCTTTCAACAGTGGGATGCCTTACGATGCAGACTCAGTACGTGGAAGGAACTCACGCAACTGCACTTTCACCAAGATACGCAAAATCCAGAGTACAAAATTGCCTTAGACTATTGCAGCGAACTTTCACCATCTCTGACTGCCCTTGAAGTAGATATAAAACGGTATCTGATTCACAGCCCCGATCGCGCCGAGTTTGAACAAAGCTTGGGACGGCAAGCCTTTTTGCTGTGGGAAGCAGACATCACGACTTTTGAAAGTGCGATCGCAGCAGATTTAGTTGAAGAATCCCAACTCATCAATGAGTATACCAAACTGATCGCCTCGGCAAAGCTAGAGTTTCGGGGTGAACAAGTAAATTTATCGGGTTTGCAACCCTATATGCAAAGTAAAGAGCGAGATATTCGCTACCAGGCAGAACAGTGTCGCTGGCAGTTTTTTGAGCAGAATCAAGATCGCTTCGATCAACTGTTCGATCAATTGGTCAAACTGCGCGATCGCATGGCAAAAAAATTGGGCGATGAAAACTACATTGCGCTAGGATATCGCCGGATGCGACGGGTGGATTACAACCAAACCGATGTCGAACGCTATCGAGATCAAGTAGTTCAAGAGGTCGTTCCCTTAGCGATGGAGCTAATTCAGCAACAGGCAAAACGGCTCAATCTAGACACCCTGTATTTCTGGGATGAATCCGTCTTTGATGCAGAAGGTAGTCCGGCCCCGATGGGCAATCATGACTGGATGCTGGAACGGGCACAAGAAATGTTTGATGCCTTGAATCCATCGCTGGCAAGCTTTTTTAAAATGATGGTTGAGCAGCATTTACTGGATTTGCAAAACCGTCCCGGAAAAGCAGGAGGCGGATTTTGCACAAGCTTCCCAACATATAATGCTCCATACGTGTTCGCAAATTTCAATGGCACAAAAAACGATGTGCAGGTGTTCGTTCACGAAATCGGTCATGCCTTCCAAATGTGGCGAAGTCGCCATTTGCCAGTTTTCGATTACCTCTGGCCCACCCTAGAATCGTGTGAAATTCACTCCATGAGTTTAGAGTTTCTCACCTATTCGCAAATGGAAAAGTTTTTCGGGGATCAAGCCGAGCGATTTCGGAGACAGCATCTAGCGTGGTCGATTCTATTTCAGCCTTATGGTGTAGCAGTGGATCATTTTCAGCATTTGGTATATGCGAACCCAGAAGCAACGCCGCAAGAACGACATCAAATGTGGCAGCAAATGGAAGCTCGTTATCTGCCTTGGCGTAAATATGGAGATTTGAACTACCTCAACAAAGGTGGACTCTGGCAAGAAAAACAACACATTTACTGTTCGCCCTTTTATTACATTGATTACACCTTGGCGGGGTGTTGCGCCTTGCAGTTTTGGGCCAAAGCAGAAGAAAATTATTCGCAAGCATTGGCGGAGTATATTGGATTATGCGATCGCGGTGGTTCTGCCTCCTTTCGAGAATTAGTGCGATCGGCAAATCTCATTTCTCCCTTTGATGCTGGCGCACTTTCTCAAGTCGTTGAAAAAGTACGTCAGACTTTGAAGGCTGGCTGATTGACCTCAGAATACTTTACGCACTTCTAAATGGGCAAGAATATCTGAGCGATCGCGCCACACATAGTAAAGAGAAATAGAGAGATTTTCGGATCGAGTTTGGGATATTTTTTTATTTGGAAGTCCCTAAAGATATCGCTCTCATCAATTACCCAACTACAAAGCATAAAGAGTTTAGTAGGGTGCGTTATGGACGTTAGTCCTAACGCACCGAAAATCTAAGATGGTGCGTTAGCCTCCGGCATAACACGCCACTACACATACTTAGGAACGTGGATTAAATAAAATGCAAAACTTCATCCTGTCTCTAGCTTCCCTCTCCTTTATAAGAAGAGGGATTGAGGGTGAGGTAAGCGAGGGACATAAACCTGTATGTTATTTAATTCTTATTCCTTAGATTTTTTCAGATGATACTTAGATGTCATCTTAATAAAATCAACAATTGTAAATCAGGTATTGAAAAGTCGAATTCCTTTAGGGTTAAAAAAGTTAGGGAAAAGCGATCGCATAGTCTAGTTCAGCGTTGACGATCGCTACGATCGAAATAACTCAACCACTGTCGGCTTAGTCACTTTCCCCATTGCATTACGCGGTAATTCTTCAACTATCAAAATTTTGGTTGGCACTTTATAAACAGCCAATCGCTCTTTTGCCCAACTCCTAAAAGATTCTAATGTCAAAGGTTGTAACCCTTGCAATACTAATGCAGCACAAACCCGTTCACCCCATTCTATATCTGCAACCCCAACCACTGCACATTCTTGAATATCTGGATGCGATCGCAATACTTCTTCAATTTCTAAAGCTGAAACTTTATATCCTCCGGTTTTGATGATATCCACACTCATCCGTCCCAGAATACGGTAGTTGCTGTTCTCAATTACGGCGGTATCTCCAGTACAAAACCAGCCATCTTGGAAGGCTTTGGTTGTTGCTTCCGGGTTTTGCCAATATTCGAGAAACACTCCAGGCCCTTTAACTTGGATCTCTCCTGGTGTTCCTGTTGGGACTAACTCTCCGTTCTCATCGACTAATCTTACTTCAACTTCAGGCAGAGGCTTTCCTACATATCCAGCCAACCGTTCACCGTGTAAAGGGTTTGATAGTGCCATACCAATTTCCGTCATCCCATATCGCTCAAGCAGAAAATGGCCGCTAATAATCTGCCATTTTTCTAAAACTTGAACTGGTAACGCTGCCGAGCCAGAAACCATCAGACGCATTTTAGCACAGCCTTCTGACATGGTTTTTTGACGTTCTTCAGAGGCATTTTCCCAAGCAGCAATCAGCTTTACATAAATCGTTGGTACTGCCATAAATAGGGTTAAGTCACCCTCACAAATTCGCCTCCAAACGGTTTCGGTATCAAATTTGCTCAACAGATGACACTCCGCCCCAGCCCATAAAGCACACGTCAGTACGTTAATAATTCCATGAATATGATGTAGTGGCAGTATATGTAAAATGCGATCATCCGATGTCCATTCCCAAGCGGTAATTAAGCTAGTCACTTGCGCTTGAATATTTTGATGAGTTGTAACCACACCCTTGGGTTTACCTGTTGTACCGCTAGTGTAGAGAATTAAGGCGCGTCTAGCGATCTCTACCTTTGGGAGGTGAGTAACATTAGATGGGAGGGTTTCTGAGGTAAGGATAAATCGCAAATTTAATGCTTCAGCTAGCGATTCTCCTACGGAGACGCTGCGCGATCGCAGTATACTTTCAAAATTAGGATGAACAACAATAATCGATGCTCCACAATTGGTAATTACATACTCCAATTCTGGGCGCGGATGAGAAATACACAGAGGTACAGCTATGCCACCAGCACGCCAAATTCCCCATTGAGTGGCTACATACTCAAACCCAGGCGGGATAAGAAAGGCGACTCGCTCCTCTTGTAAATCTTCTCTATTCTGAAGAAGAGTTGTTGCTATTTGACTGGAAGTGTGGAGCAAATCTCGATAGGTAAAGGAGCCATCCGTTGTAACAATGGCTATTTTCTCGCTGTGTTCCTCAGCACGAATAATCAATGGTAGAGTCACGTTTATTTACCGATTTAGGGTTGATTTAGTTTGCTTTTCGATAGGTTCCAGATCCCCGATGGGGATCTAGTGCTATAACCAACGTTGTTTTTTAGCATAAGCAATACTAGAAATCACAATGAATACCATCACACTGATTACAGCAGGATAAGCCCAAGGTTGCTCTAATTCCGGCATATATTTGAAGTTCATACCATAAAAACCAGACATGAAAGTAATTGGTAAAAATACCGTCGAGAGGATAGTTAGGCGATTAATTCGTTCACCTGTTTTGCTAGCAATATTATCGCGTTGAATTTCCATTAATTCTGACATCCAGGCTCTCAAAGCTTGATATTCTTGCCATAATTTATCAACTTGATGAGCCAATTCTTCTTGAAATAGTTCTTTTACTGGCTGGCCTATCCATTGTAAATCTTCGTAATCCATAATAGCCATAAGCGATTTAATACTTTGAAAATTACGCCTTCCTGAACGAGTAGATTGCCTCATTGTGGCAATTCTTTGGTAAGTTGATTCATCACCAGAATCATCTAAAACTTCATCTTCTAAATCATCAAGCTTTCTAGAAATATACTCAAATACAGTATGATAATTATGCAAAATTTCTTTGAAAATTAGATAAAAAAGATAGTCAATTCCCCACTTGTTAATATCTAGAGAGTGCTTTTGCAGATTATTAGCTAAAATACTTAAAACTTTTAGTTCAGTGATTTCAAATGTAATTATGAAGTTTTTACCAACTACAATATTGCCACGTGCAACCTCAAATTCATGATTTTTTATTTGAGCAGTTAGAATTTCATAACTATCAAATAAACAATCTTCTACATTTTCATCAATTCCTAAAGGGGAATGGTTGAAAATCATGTTAACACGAGATGGATTGAGTTGAAAGTGCTTGATAATTTTAGCCGTTCCGGTGCGATCGCGGAAATGAACACAGCGCAACCAAATATTCTGGGAAGCATCAATTCTTTTCAGTACCGTATCCACATCCCGATGGGTGAATATTTCCAGGTTATCTGGATGAAAAGTCAGGAGAATTAGCATAATTGAGTCATAGCTCAGTTCTTTTCCATTCTCCCTGATTTAGGACGAGAAGTTTTCACTGGTGCTGAGTTATTTTGCAGAATTGCAATTTCTTTCTGTGCATCTTGATAACTATCTTTTTCGCCTTGCTGCTGGAACAGTTTTGCAGCTTTTTTGAAATCTGCGATCGCTCCCTGTTTATTTTTCTGCTTGGTGCGAATCACACCCCGATTATAATAGGCTAAGGCATTGTTCGCATTAATGGCGATCGCTTGTGAATAATCCTGATTGGCAGATTTTTTATTTCCCAGTTCGAGATAGGCGTTACCACGGTTGTTGTAAGCTGCTATATTATTAGAATCTAGTTTCAGGGCTTCGGTGTAATCTTCAATAGCGCCTTTATAGTCTCCGAAAGAAAAGCGGTGAATACCTCTGTGAATATAAGCAGCAATAAATTTAGGATCAATCTGTAAAATAGTGTTGTAATCTTCAGTAGCTTCGACTTTATTTCCGAGATCGCTGTAAACATCACCTCGATTCAGATATGCTTCTATATATTTGGGATTAATGTTAATTGCGTCTGTATAATCTTTAAGTGCTGCATCTTTTTGTTTATTAATAGATTGTGTTAAACCCCTTTGATAATAAGCTTTGGCATCGCTAGGATTAATCTTAATTACTTTATCAAAATCTTCAATTGCTTCAAGTCTTTGTCTGAGGCGACGGCGGAGAATCCCTCGCTGCAAGTAGGCTTCGGTATACTGAGGCTTAAGTGCGATCGCTTTGCTAAAGTCTCCAATCGCCCCTTTATTATCCTTTGCTTGAACACGGGCTAATCCCCGGCCATAATAAGCATAAGCATCTTGAGAATTTAACTTAATCGCTTGGGTATAGTCTGCGATCGCTTCTTTATATTTACCTAATTCCGAAAAAGCAAATCCTCGGTCAAAATAAGCATTACCATCTTGAGGATTGAGTACAATTGCTTTACTAGAGTCTGCTTGGGCTTGCTCATAATCTCCTAATCGATAATAAGCATCACCTCGCTTATTATAAGCTAAAGCATTTTTTGGATCTAATTCAATAACTTGATTTAAATCTTCAACTGCTCCTTCATAGTTTCCGGCGTTATATTTATTGACTCCTTCTTGATATAATTGTTTTTGAGCATCATTTACAGGTTTTGGCAGCCTCAATTGCCAAACTAGAACCCCAATTGCAATAAAGCTAGCTATCCCTGTCAAAACTAATAATAATTTTTTATGTTCCTGTTTTCGCTGATTGGGATCGACATTTGCGATATTTTTCAAGTCGTCTAAAACTTCGGTTGCATACTGGTAGCGCTTACGATAGTCAAGACGTACCATTCTATTAATAACTTTCGCTAGCTGTCTGTTAATTTTGAGATTTTTGTTCCACCAAACTATTTCACCTGTCAGCCGATTTTTCTGATTTTGCAAATTAGATAAATCGTTTGTGGATAAGCCGAGAAGTGCTGCGATCGCAACTATACCTAAAGCATATATATCACTGTTATATTTTACATTACCATTAATTTGTTCTCTAGGCATATATTCGAGATTATCAATAGTATTAGTTATAGCTTCATTCATAATCCCAAAATCAACTAAAACTAACTTTTTATCTGATTCTCGGCGAATAATATTTTCTGGTTTAATATCCCGATGAATTATGCCATAGCTATGTACGATCGCCAAAATTTCTAATATCTCTGATAAAAGATTAATTACTTGGTCTTCACTCAGAGGTTTCCCCTGGATAATTTCATCAGTTAAAGGATTACCAGGGATGAATTCATGAACTATATAAAATTCTTCATTTTCTTCAAAATAAGCGATTAGTTTCTGAATTTGGTCATGTTCTTGCCCTAGTTTTTCTAAAGTTGCTGTCTTACTAGCAAACAAGCGACGCAGGATAGTTAAAGTTTGAGGATTGCTACTAGAACTAGGTAACTGCCTCACTATAAATTGACTGCTAGAAAGATTAGCATCTTCAACTAGATAGGTTTTTGTTTTTTCCCCATCATTCAGAACTTTTAGTATTCGGTAACGTCCATCTAGTAAATGAATACGCATCAATATAAATTTAGTCTGATAAATTACTTAATTATAGCTTACGTATTATTACTGCTATTTTTGTTAAAAAGCAATATAAAAATTATGTCATTTTGGCAAGTAAAAGTATTAATTATTAGCTAATGCTGCACATTGCTAGTAATATTTATTCATTAAGAGATTGTTACAAGCTTAATCAGCTTAGATATTACAACTTTGTGAGTTTAACAAAACTTGGGAAAACAGTTATACACATAGGGCGGGGATATTTTGATCTGGACTATTCAGCAATCTCACTCATGACACATAATCCTTAAATAAGGTAGAAAAATAGGAGTTTAAGTTATCTAGAACCCCAGATAAAAAATTGAAAATCAACGTATTTGGGCGAAAAAAAGGCTTAGTAGCTACTGGGAAGCGTCAATTGCTCAAGGCGCTCAATTTTCGTGACATAGCTGCTATTAATAGCTTAATTCTAGAGTTGGAAACAATTTTGGGATCGGAAAAGTTAACCGAGCTGATTGTTAATGACCTGATGGTTGAATGCGATTCTGACAGTCACAGTTGGTTTTGTCAAATTTTTCTTGGACAAGCCCAATATGAACAGATGGCAGAAAAAGCTCAAAGTAACGTCTTTAAAATTTTAGTGAGTAAAGGCTTGGAACCGGGCAAAGACTTTAGCTGTGGGCCCGATCGCAGTCTGATTATAAGCGATCGCGCCAAGCTTGTCTTACTTACCCAAGTGCCACAGGAGCATCAGGCAGCATTTGAGTCCCAGTTAGAATCCTCGTTAGTTTTAGATCCAGTCACCGCCATCGAACAGCAGTTAGGGTGTGCATTTTTTGCTAATTTAACTCAGATTGCCATCCAAGAAATGGAGTTATTGAGTAATTCTCAAGGGGCGGCTTATCTAGGAGTGCTGTTAGCTGGATTAGTATCGCGTCATCCTCAACTTAAAGATGTTGATTTTCCCACAAAATTTATTGTCAATGCTCTCCAACGACTATCGCCAGAACGAGCAATGGCAATTTTGAACGATCCAGAGACAAATCCCCAGTTCAATGAAACGATTATCTTTGGGCATTTATTAGCAGCAATGGGAGATAAAGAATATCACCGCATTGCCGAAGAAGAGGGTGGTATCAGTCTTAATCAACTTAAAAAACTTGATTTAGTTTGGTGTGGTGAACGCCGACTTTCAGAACTGGTTGCCATGATGGAAAAATGGGCATTCCCAAAATAGATAATCCGCGATTCAAAATTCAAAATTTAGTTTTATGCTGGCACGACAACTTTTTCACTACCAGCGAGTTCAAAAGCGGTATGAATGACTTGCAAAGCTTTAACACCTTGCTCTTGGGCGACGACACAGCTAATTTTAATTTCTGAGGTGGCAATCATTTGGATATTAATTTCGTGTTGGGCTAGGGCTTCAAACATTTTCGCAGCAACGCCTGGTTGTCCTACCATACCTGCACCGACAATACTCACCTTAGCGATCGCACTATCCAAAACAACTTCACCCCATCCTAACTCTGCCGCGACTTGGGTAAGCATTTTCTTGGCGTTTTCCCCATCTATCCGCGAGACTGTAAAGGCAATATCTCGTCTGGGAACACCATCAATCACTCGACAGCGCTGAGATTGAATAATCATGTCAACGCTGATATTATGCTGTGCTAATAATCCAAACAGCTTTGCTGCCATCCCTGGCCGATCTGGTAATTGACGAATAGCAAGACGTGCTTGATTCAAATCTAAAGCAACACCGCGAACGGGAGGGTGATGGGGGGATGAGGGGGATGAGAGAATTAATTTGTCTCCCCCTACTCCCTCATCTCCCTCTATTTCAAAGGCGGTGCGGAGTGCGGTGACGGCGCGATCGCATTCGGCAGCATTGACTACACAACTTACTTTCACTTCGCTGGTGGAAATCATCTGAATATTCACGCCAGCTTCGGCTAAGGTAGCGAACATCTTTGCAGCCACACCGGGACGGCCAATCATTCCTGCACCAGCGATGCTGACTTTGGCAATGTTATGTTCTAGCATTACCTCGGCTTCGTCAGATTTGGGATTAGATGGATTTCTCAGTGCTGGGGCGATCGCTGCGGCTACTGCTTCTGCCCGTTTTAAAATTGGTGTGGTGACAGTAAAAGCAATGTCATTACTGTTACCTTCATGGATTGACTGAATAATTAAATCTACGTCTACTTTTTGCCGAGAAATTTCGCCGAATAACCTTGCTGCTACCCCTGGTTTATCGGGTACGCGCAATAAAGCTACCTTTGCCTGATCGGTGTCAAATTCTACAGCATCCACCGGACGGGCAATTTCGAGATTAATTAGCGATCGCCCTTGGGGTTTGGCTGATGTCACCCAAGTACCAGGGGCATCTGTCCAACTAGACCTAACTACAAGAGGAACACCATAGTTACGAGCAATTTCCACAGCGCGGGGATGCAACACTTTTGCACCCAAGCTAGCTAGTTCCAACATTTCATCGCAGGTGATGTCATCCATCAATTGGGCTTCGGCAACTAAACGGGGGTCTGTAGTGAGAATCCCTGGAACGTCTGTATAAATTTCACAAAAATTAGCTCCTAATGCGGCTGCGATCGCCACTGCCGAGGTGTCGGAACCACCGCGTCCCAAAGTTGTAATTTCCATTTCCCCGGCGTTGGATGTGCCTTGAAACCCTGCTACAACAACTACTTTACCTTCATTTATATGGCGACTGAGGCGAGTAGTATCAATATGTAAAATCCGAGCGCGGCTGTGTTCGGCTTCAGTAACAATTCCTACCTGAGCGCCAGTCATCGAAATTGCTGGTTGTCCGAGTTCCTGCAAAGCCATGCTGAGTAAGGCGATGGTTACTTGTTCGCCAGTAGAAAGCAGCATATCCATTTCCCGGCGGTTAGGATTGGGAGAAATTTCATTAGCTAGTTTGACGAGTCCATCGGTGGTTTTGCCCATTGCTGAAACCACTACTACCAGAGAGTTTCCAGCTTGGACAGTTTTATAAACACGCCCTGCAACAGCTTGAATGCGTTCCACTGAACCGACAGATGTACCACCGTATTTCTGAACTATGAGCGCCATAACTTTTATGCAATCAATTGTGTCTGTTTTGCTCAATGCCTCCGCCGGGTTAGGAAGCTTTGAACATATCAATAGATATTTAGTTTACTAAAAATTGTGTAGTATACCCAATCATCAATTGATTATTCAAAAACTACATCTTCGTAAAGTGCTGCCATTGTTTCCTCAAAATCCACGCTGTTGAGTCGAAATGATTGATGTTCTGCTGTGTACGATTGCAAAAGCCACAGCCCCTGCTCATTGCGTCGAAAACACTCGACTCGCTGACGTTTGGTATTAATTAATATATACTCTTGCAGACTTTCTAGTGTTTGATAATCAGCGAATTTGTCGCCCCGGTCAAATGCTTCTGTAGAATTAGATAAAACTTCGACAATTAAACAGGGAAATCTTTTATAACCTGGGGTTTCTCGATCTCGTTCATCACAAGTAACCATCACATCAGGATAATAAAAGCGATTTAGAGATTCAATCCGGGCTTTCATGTCAGCGATGTAAACACGACAACCAGAACCTCGGATATGATTACGGAGGAGAGCAAACAAGTTTCCAGCAATGGTAACGTGTGGATCGAGCGCTCCAGCCATTGCGTAGATGTAACCGTCTATATATTCATGCTTGATATTGCTCTGTTCCTCCATTTGAAGGTACTCTTGGGCGGTGAAGTAGTTTTGTTGGGGTGAGGCTATCATGTTGAAACTTCCAAGTTTGAGTGATGCTAATTTCTAGAGTAGCGTTTGCGATCGCTTGTAGATTTACACTTTAAACTAGAGCATAGACACATGCCTCTTTAAGCTCTTTACTCTGTGTCCTCTGTGTCTCTGTGGTTAAAAAATTACTTCGTACTGACGCAAAGCTACACCATAAGGGCAATTCATAAATTGCCCCTACCGGAAAATCAAGGTTTACTGATATATGTAATGAAAAATTCATTTACCAAAACAGCAGAATACCTCCGCCGAAATTTTCAAGAGTATTTGCGATCGCTAAATAATTGGTTTTTAGATACACCACAAAGATCGCTCTTAGAAGCTCAACAAGCAGCCCAGAGAATTAAAAACATCGAAGTAGAACATTTTGGCGGCAAAAAAATCTCGTCAGAATCAGAAAATTATACTGAGAATGTGATGTCTTTCTGGCAAGGATACCTTGACAAGAATTTAACTATTATTAATATCAGGCTTGCAGAGTTCCGGCTTAGTCGGGGAATTATCAATATCTCTAATTCTGCTTTATTAGACAACTTAAAACTTATTGATGAAATTGTAGAAAAATACGCTATTAAAGATGAAATAATTACTAACAGCGCCTTAGTATCCAATCCTCAATCACTACTAACTAACCAGAATAAAATTAGCAAACAGTCAGACTCATCTAATATTAATCTTAATCTTCTGCTTCTAAATCAAAAATCTGGAGTTTTATCTGGGTCTGGTAGCAGAAATATTGATAAAATTAAAAGAGAGTTCTTTCCACAGACAGAAGAAGAGTTTGTCAAAAATTACCGAGTTTCTAAAAATAGGACAAAAATTGCTATTAGATTTTTTATAGCTTTAATTATTATCCCCCTTTTGACTTTTATTTTATCTAAAAATTTATTAGTAATTCCCATATTAGAAAGGGTGAGAGGAGAGAATATATCTCAACTTTTCATCAATTCTGACATGGAAAAAGAAGCTCTCCATGAATTATCCAATTTTCAAGAAATTTTGAGGTTTGAATATTTAATAGATAAATCATTACCACTTTCTTCACAAGGAATAGAAGAAAAATTAAAAGATAAAGCAGTTGAGATAGCTGAGGAATTCCGAACAAAAAGCAATGACGCTATTAGTAATATTGTGTCCGATTTGATATCACTAATTTCTTTTAGTATATTTATTTTTCTGAGCAAAAAAGAAATTGTGGTGGTGAAATCTTTTATAGATAGTATTCTTTATGGACTAAGCGATAGTGCTAAAGCATTTTTAATTATTCTTTTTACAGATATATTTGTAGGATTTCACTCACCAGATGGGTGGGAAGTTCTTCTTCAAGGATTTGCAGAACATTTAGGTTTGCCAGCCAGTAGAAATGCTGTATTTGTATTTATTGCTACATTTCCAGTTATTCTAAACACCATCTTTAAATACTGGATATTCCGTTATCTCAGTCGTTTATCTCCATCAACATTAGCTACATTAAAAGAAATGGACGAGTAATTCTAAACAGAATTCTGAATTCTGTGTGAGTAGAGGATAACGAAGCTATGCCAGAGGCTTTAGGCTACGCTATCTGTTGCACGTCTGAATCCTCAAATCAATTGATTCTGAATTCTTCTTCAAAATTATTTTGACCTTATTCCAAAGCGCACTATGGATTTTGAAAGTAAAGCCAATACCCCAACTTCTACAGACAATATACAGTTTGCTCAACCAACCACTAGCCGTAAGCCATTGCAATTGCTGCGAGATACTGAGGCTTTACTACGCCGCCCAACTGTAGCAACACTGTCGCCGATTTTGCCACGAAAACTGAGCAATAAATTCCAAGCAACCTCATCTTTAGCAGATGAGTCCTTTAAGGAATTGGCAGAAATTGACCTAGATACTATTAGTGATTTTGAACTGCGACCTATCCGAATTCATGTTGGTTTAAGCTTTATTGGTTTTGGGGCGCTGATGATATTAGTGCTGCTGCTGTACTTAAACACCTTGCATCCCGAACTCAGCACTGGTGAGCAGATTCGACAATACTGGTATCAATATGTTTGGTTTGTCAGCTTGGGTGTTGCGGGGATGTTTATGTTGGGGCGGGAAGCGATGCGTCCTAATTCGTAATTATATTTACCGATTTGCGATCGCTACGCTATTGTAACTAAGTTTTATAGAAGGGATTTAAAAAGAGCTATAAAACTTGCTGATGAGAGAAAGGGAGCTAAAATTGCTTAAAAGTTATAAATTTGGAATCAAAATTATTTAATTAAGAAATTATAAGTTTCAGAAATTAGCACTTCACAATATGCTTCGGTATAAGCAGCAGTTAGGAACTTTTATATATATGAATTACGATGCCTTCATTGTTCCACCAGGTTCAAAGATTTCTCTGAAAAAAAACTATGATCCAGCTTATAAAACTGATTTTCATCAAAAAGCTGACGCTGCAATCAAATTACAGACAGATATTGAGCGATTAGCAAATTACCAAAATATTCTCTATGCTCAAAATACATATTCCTTGCTGATTATTTTTCAGGCAATGGATGCTGCTGGTAAAGATAGCACAATTAAACATGTTACCTCTGGCGTAAACCCGCAAGGATTTCAGGTGTTTAGTTTCAAGAGTCCCAGTACGGAAGAATTAGACCATGATTACCTGTGGCGAACAACTAAGGCTTTGCCAGAAAGAGGCCGAATTGGGATATTCAACCGCTCGTATTATGAAGAAACGCTAATAGTTCGTGTCCATCCAGAAATGCTGAGAAAGCAACAACTTCCTGACTTCCCTGATGGAAATAAGATATGGAAACAACGTTTTGAAGAAATTAATAACTTTGAAAAATATTTAGTAGACAATGGTGTGATTGTTCTAAAGTTCTTTCTCAATGTTTCTAAGTCAGAGCAGAAAAAACGCTTTTTAGAACGGATTGAATTGCCTGAAAAGAATTGGAAGTTTTCAGATAGCGATGTCAAAGAAAGAGCTTTTTGGGATGATTATATGAATGCCTATGAAGACATTTTCAATAATACTAGTACAAAATGGGCCCCTTGGTATATTATTCCTGCCGATCGCAAATGGTTTACACGCCTGGTAGTTGCCAATATCATCTGCACAAAATTAGAAGAACTAAATCTGCAATACCCGACAGTTAGTGATGAACATAAGCAGCAACTTTTGGAGGCAAAACGCATTCTAGAGCAGGAAGATGAACAGACAAGTTCAACAGATAAAGACAAAAAAAAGTAAATTAGTTCAATAAATCTCTTGTGGCGTGGGCATCTTGCCCGCCCTAGCTATGCAAATAAAATGCACGACAGCTTAAGCTCATTAAAACGCTTGTTTTAGTTGTTCATCTGTTAGAGAATTAATTAAACTTAACGGTAGTGGTTGTTGACTAATCTTATTCACATAATCTGAACTCAAATAAGAAAGGTAACTTGGCTGTCTGGCGATATAACTTTCAAAAAAGGGAATACTCAAAGCCTTAACATAACGACGTGCCAAAGCTGGACTAGAACCAATTACTTGTGTAGGAATAGGCACAACTGCATTCGGTGATTCTGCAATAGTAGAGAAGTGTGTGCCGCCATTGATTAGCGCTAAATATTTATTTTGAGTTGTTAACCAAATAAAAGGCTGAATTTGCTCTCGTAAAGCAGGGGTAACAGTATCAGCACTGCCAGATACAATCATCACGGGAATTTTAATTTGGCTGAGGCTAGCTTGACCAAAAATACTACTATCAACAGGATTAATTGCAATTACTGCTTTTATCCTTGGATCAGATAAGCTATTATAGCTACTACTTGGTAAATTGATAGCTAAACACTGAAGTAATAGCGAAACATTTAATGTATTTTCAAAAGTTGGACAATTGGCTTGTAGCTGCTGAAAATTAATCTTTGCGCCTGCTAATGCTAATGCTGTATATCCACCAAAGGATTGTCCTACTACACCAACTTCTTCTAGATTTAAACGCCCTCTAAATGTTGAGTTAGACTTTGATAATCGAGTTAGTTCATCTAGTAAATATTTGATATCTAAAGGTCTATCAATAAATTCTCTAGGATTGGTAACTCTATCTGCTGTACCTGCCAATAAAGCTTCTATTTGTTTTGAATTACTGCCAGGATGTTCTGGAACAGCAACTACAAAACCATAAGAAGCGAGATGTTCAGCTAAATATGCAAAACTTGTTCTATCGGAACCCAGTCCATGCGAAATGATAATTATCGAACGAGGCTTTTGGGCAATAGGAAGGTAAATATCGGCTGGAAAACTTCTATTACGGCTTAAGTCATTAAGAACAATAGTTTCCTTAGAAAAACGAAAATTTCCACTTTTTGCTAAGTCTATCAATGGAGCCGGATTAACTATAGCAACAGTTCTTGTTTCTTTTTGGGATTGTTGGTTAATAAGTGCTACTGCATCTTGTGTTTGATTTGCTAAATTCTGTATTGCATTTACAATTTCTAAACTCTGTCTTAAATTAATTGAAATTTCGCTAGCAGGAAATTTATTTAAGATATTTAAAAGAGTAAAATTATTTGAATCTGCGGCGGCTAAAATCAGTGCCGCGCGAATTGCATAAAACCCTGATAATCTAGATTCAGTCTGAATAATTTTACCTAATGTTTTTAATAAACGCTCACCAGTTGGTGTATAAAGAAACTGCGAAACAGCTACTTCGTTTAACTTAATAGGAGTTAGTAAGGTTTGACGCAGTTGAGTTAGTTGTTTTTTGTCTATATACTGACTGTATGCAGCCAACTCATCATCCATTCTGCCAGTTTTAGCATAGGTTTCAAGCGAACTAATTGAGATAGATCGTTCTAAAACACCGTAATTAAATTTTATCCGCTCTGCACCGAAAGCGGGATAAGTAATTAGTACAGGCAGTAATCCTACACTAAAAACCCTCAAAGCCAATTGCCAGACAGTTTGTTTACTTGTAATACGATTCATTACACGATACAGGCTGCTACCTTTTGCAATGCTTACGTTAGACATATTCTTTTCTATGATTCCACGCAGGCGCTCAGATTGCTCACATTTTTCCCTATTTAATACTGGAAATGCTAACAATACTTAGAGGATGTTTGAAAAGTCCTGATTGATGTATGAAATATTTTTTTACCCCACCTTAACCCTCCCGATATGTATTGGAACTAAATTTTCCGGTTTCCCACCTTTCCAAGGGGGGATTAAGGGGGGTAATATTGCGATTAAAATCACAGCCAACCACTTTTCAAACATCCTCTTAGTCTACAGGCTTATCAGCTAAGAAAATCGTTTCAGTGTTAACTACCTATAATTGGTGTGATTTTGCTAAATAGATAATTGATGCAGCTTTAGATACCTATGCCAAAGGTCAGGTTTTAAGGAAAATTTATTTTATCATCTATCTAAAGACATAGATGAGCAGCTATAATAGAAAGTTATGTATAGAGGTTATTTGATAGTAGATGTCTATACATAGTCTATTGCTAAAGCAACTTATTCTCGATAGTGTAATCAAAGGTAAATAAAAGTTAGTCGCAATAACGTAGATATTTATCCGACTAAAATCAATATTTTTCTGCGATCGCAATGAGAGAAAGATCAGAAGTTTATCAGGGTTGCATCTGAGCTATTATGAATAAATTTTCTTATAGCTTCCTAGAGACTTCTCGCAACTGCTCTACAGTTGTTGAAGTGTTGAACCTGAGAAGCTCTACCCAGCCAAATCGAGATGCTTTTACCTTGTTGTTACATGGGGAAGCAGAAAAAATGAAAAATCGGATTGAGGTTGATTTAGAAGTAGAAGTGTCTGTTGCAGACTTCTTTGAAGGCATGAGTCAGCTTAGGCTTGTGACTAAGATTCTTGCTCAACTGACAACAGATGCACTACCGTCAATATCCCAAGGTGTACCGTTAACTTTGGTGGTTGAGGATTTGAGTTGCCCTTCTGATAGCGATCGTAGCCAAGAGGCACAACCTTTGGCTATAAAATTAGCACAGCAGCCTTTCGACTTATCTGCTCAATCGCTTTTGCGGACTAAAATTTTAAAAATAAATGATAAAAATTATCAACTATTAGTCACTCTGTATCATATAATTGCAAATGGTTGGTCTATCAGTATTCTGATTAAAGAACTAGCCACCCTATATGAAGCATTCTCCAAAGGTAAAGTCTCCCCACTGGCTGAATTACCCATTCAGCATAGAGATTTTGTTAATTGGCAACAAAAATGGCTTGATAGCGAACGCATTCAACCGAAACTTGCTTATTGGAAACAAAAGTTAAGTGGTGAACTGACAGGTATTTTTGCGCTGCAATCTATAAAAAATAATCCCGCAGTCAGCCAGATTATTTTGCCCTCTCTCAGATATTCCTACGATAGAAAACCAGACTTAGCATTCTTACTTAAAACATTGGGTAGGCTTTGGTTAGCACGAGTGCAAATAGATTGGGCGGGATTTTATGCACATGAACATCGTTATCTTACTCCTTTACCTGCGTATCTCTTTTAAAAGAAAAACTACCTGAAATACAAGAATATCCAAGTGGAAATTAGTTGAAGTTATGAATATTAAAAAAGTAGGTGTTGTTGGTGCAGGAGTTATGGGAATAGGGGTTGCACAAAACCTTGCTCAAACTGATCATCAAGTTATTCTGGTAGATATTTCAGAAAATATCCTAGATAAAGCTAAACACGAAATCAGGAATAATATCCGCTTTCAGGGTTTTTTCAAAAAAAGCGTAGGCGAAGCGAGCCAAAGACATCGCCAAGAGTCTCCAGATAGGATCATTGAGAAAATAGAGTTTTCAACAAACTATAAATTTTTAGAAAATGTAGATTTTGTTGTAGAAAATACCACCGAAAAATGGGATATTAAAAGAGAAGTATATCCTCTTCTAGATTCTATCTGTCCAGCAGATTGTGTATTCGCTGCTAACACATCAGCAATTCCCATTACTCGAATAGCTTCAGTTACCAAACGTGCTGATAAAGTTGTTGGGATTCACTTTATGAATCCTGTACCCATGAAGCCGATGGTAGAGATGATTCGTGGATATCATACTTCTGAGACAACAATTGAGACAGCAAAGCAAATGCTGACTCAGATGGGTAAAGAATGCATCCTTGTTAATGATTCACCAGGTTTTGTTTCTAACCGCGTGTTGATGTTAACTATTAACGAGGCTGTTTTTCTATTACAAGACCAAGTTGCGACAGCAGAAGATATAGACAAAATCTTTAAAAGCTGTTTCGGTCACAAAATGGGGCCTTTAGAAACAGCAGATTTGATTGGTCTAGATACCATTTTATTTTCTATCGAAGTCTTGCACGAAAACTTTAACGATAGCAAGTACAGACCATCTCCTTTACTCAAAAAAATGGTGGATGCCGGATTGTATGGTAGAAAAAGCGGTCAAGGATTTTACGTATATCAATAAATAAGGAATATCAAGACTCATGAGTGAAATTCAAGCTAAAATAAAAACTTTTCTTTCCAAATTTTTTGGTAATCATGACTTACAGCAAGATGAAGATATTTTTGCTTCGGGTTTTGTAAATTCTATGTTTGCCATGCAACTTGTTTTGTTTGTAGAGCAAGAGTTTAAAATTGCCATTGAAAACGAAGACTTAGAGTTTGAAAATTTTCGCACAATCAACTCTATAGCCAATTTAGTTGAACGTAAAAGTATACTCACAATTCATTCCTAAATGAATAAAAGTTACCATTTATGATGGCAAGCTTAAGAACTATAAAACTTTTCCTGAAAGTAGGTCTAGAGTATCTATGAAGATTGAAACTAGTAAATCAATTTTGAAAACAAAAAATCCTAGTATAAGAGAATTTTTAGATATGCCTGTTTGTTAGCATCACTCGATTTTTTGAAAAAAGTCATATTATGAAACTAGAACTATCTACTCAACAAAAAAACGCTCAATATGAATTTAGAGCTTTTGTGAATGAAGAAATATTTTCTAATGCTGGCGAATGGGATAGGAAAGAGTTTACTCCGCCAGAGATAATTAATAAAATAGCTCAACGTGGTTTTCTCGGTGCTATATTACCCCAAGAATATGGGGGCATAGGAATGGACATAATTACTTATGGTATTCTCAATGAAGAAATAGGACGGGGATGTTCTTCTATTAGGAGTTTGCTGACAGTTCACAACATGGTTGCTCATGCTTTGTGTAAATGGGGTAATAAATCTCAAAAACAATATTGGCTTCCCAAACTTGCATCTGGAGAAATCATCGCAGCTTTTGCATTAAGCGAACCCAATGTAGGTAGCGATGCCAAAAGTGTAGAAACAACAGCAAAACTTGTTGGTGACACTTATATATTGAATGGATATAAAAAATGGATTACTTATGGACAAATAGCAGATATATTTTTAGTATTTGCGAAATGTGAGGGTAAACCGACTGCTTTTGTAGTTGAGAAAAATACTCCAGGCTTTTCAGTTAAACCAATGTCTGGTATTTTAGGTGTTAGGGCTTCAATGTCAGCAGAATTGCAGTTTAATAACTGCCAAATTCCTCAAGAGAATTTAGTCGGTAAATTAGGTTTTGGATTTTCTTACATTGCTGCTTCTGCACTTGATTATGGTAGATATAGCGTGGCATCTGGTTGCGTAGGTATTGCTCAAGCTTGTTTAGAAGCTTGTCTAAAGTATACAAATGAACGCAAACAGTTTGGCGTTTATCTTAAAGAACATCAATTAATCCGTCAAAAGATTACTCAGATGATAACTCAAGTGAAAGCAGCAAGACTATTATGTTATCAAGCTGGCTATCTTAAAGATATTAACGATCCTAACTCGATTACAGAAACTTCTATCGCTAAGTACTTTGCATCCACAGTAGCTACAAAAATAGCAAATGATGCAGTGCAACTTCATGGTGGGAATGGTTGTAGTAGCGAGTACCCCGTTGAGAGATATCTACGAGATTCTAAAATTATGGAAATTATTGAAGGTAGTACTCAAATTCAAGAAATCACTATTGCAGAATCAGGTTATCAAGATTATCTTTTTACAACTGTTACTACTGCTTTAGATAATAAATTAGTCGAGAAAGTTTAAGATATGATTAGTATTCAAGAACAAGACTTAAATAGTAAGCAAAAAGACCAAAAGTTTATTAAATGTGTCGTGTGGGATTTAGATAATACTCTATGGGATGGAGTTTTGCTGGAAGATAAGGAAGTTTCTTTGCGAAAAAATATAATAAATCTTATTCACACATTAGATAATCGTGGTATATTACAATCTATAGCTAGTAAGAATGATGCTGCTACGACAATAGCTAAACTGGAAGAGTTTG
The DNA here is from genome assembly GCF_036917435.1 of Nostoc sp. Taxonomy (GTDB): domain Bacteria; phylum Cyanobacteriota; class Cyanobacteriia; order Cyanobacteriales; family Nostocaceae; genus Nostoc. The sequence goes on along the minus strand of NZ_JBALDM010000056.1, from coordinate 56,125 downwards.
GTTTAACAGAGTATTTCTTATATCCTCAAATAAATTGGAATTCTAAGGCTTCTTCTTTACAAGAAATTGCTAAGTTACTTAATATTGGAATGGATGCGATCGCATTTATCGACGATCAATTATTTGAGCTAGAAGAAGTTCAATTTAGCTGCCCACAAATCCTGTGTATAAATGCAGATAAAATAAACTATATCTTAGATATGCCAATCATGAATCCCCGTTTTATTACGGAAGATTCACGAATTAGAAGATTGATGTATATTAGTGATATTGAACGTCAAAATGCTGAGAAAGAATTTGTTGGCGCAACAGACGAATTCTTGGCTACTCTCAACATGAATTTTACTATTTCTTCTGCTCAAGAAGAAGACTTACAGCGTGCAGAAGAATTAACATTACGAACTAACCAGTTAAATACAACTGGTTATACTTACTCTTATGACGAACTCAATCATTTTCGTCAATCAAAGAAGCATAAGCTGCTAATTGCAAGTCTAGAAGATAAGTATGGAAGCTATGGAAAAATCGGTTTAATTCTGATTGAATGCCAGCCTAAATTATGGACAATCAAGCTTTTGCTAATGTCTTGTCGGGTTATGTCGAGAGGAGTGGGGACAATTATGCTCAATCATGTTATGAGTCTGGGTAAAAGCAATAATGTCCGTCTTTTGGCTGAATTTGTACCAAACGATCGCAATCGAATGATGTACATATCTTATAAGTTTGCTGGGTTTAATGAAATTGAGAAGAATGGCAATTCAGTTATTTTTGAAAATAATTTAACTAGAATTCAGGCTGTTCCTGGGTATGTACAATTTCAAGTGATTGATTAGGTTAGACGAACCGCCATATCTACGAGAGGCTTATGCCAACCGATAGCGTTCTGTTACCTTCATGTTTCCCGGAGAAGGTGCGCTGTATGCAGACATGGGCTGTTCCGTAAGCAGATATAAACGATTGCTGGCGTTGCTGAATTAAGGGATGATTCTTGTGGGGTGGGCATCCTGCCCGCCCATGTTGCCCATCTCACAAAAATAGTAAAATCATCCCGCAAATATGCAACGCCCGATTGCTGATATTTGCCAAGTAATACTCCAAGTTGAAAATGTCGGAATTCATGATAACTTCTTTTAACTCAGCCGTCATTTATTGCTATGAGTTTAAGTTCATAGCAAATTGCAAAAAGCATTTCAGAGAGACTTCTCAATGATTTAAATGTTTTAGTATCCTACCATCAGTCACTTAGCTAAATATCTGATTCAATATTCAAGCGAACAACCATCTTTTAGACAACATTATCATCGCCCTAAAAGTAGAAGTGCTTCTGTGTAACAACGCAAACAAGCTAGTAAATAACATCGAGCAGCGACAAACTATAAAGGCGTTTCATTACAACAATGTACTGAAAAATAAACCAAAATTATTCAAGGACGCAAGATGACATTAAGCAAACAAGAATTGTCGAACCAGAACTACTTTTTTGAGCCTGATCAAGCATTACACAATGATATTAAAGAACAAGTAATGCAACTCTTTTCTTCATCGAATCAGGCAATATCTATTGAAGAAAAAATCGAGCAAATCATTAATGGTTTTTCTGAAGATTTTTTAACTACAGTCAATTCTAATAGTCGGGTTGAATTAAATTATTTATTAGGGAATTTTTCTGATAGTAAAATACCTGTTGAACCTGTTAACTTTGAGAACTATCTTCAAGACTTAGGCAACAATGTTGTTGCTCACTCAATCCATACATCCTCACCACGATTTATCGGTCACATGACCTCGGCGCTTCCTTCTTTTGTGCGCCCAATGGCAAAATTGATGACGGCAATGAACCAAAATCCCGTTAAGATAGAAACCGCTAAAGCTCTAAGCTTTTGTGAACGTGAAGCTTTGGCGATGTTGCATCGACTGATTTACAACTTTTCTGATAATTTCTACGCTCAACATATTCAAAATAATCTGAGTACACTAGGAATTTTAGTTTCTGGTGGCACAGTGGCAAATATCACAGCACTTTGGTGTGCCCGAAATGCTTCTTTAGGAGCGAAAGATGAGTTTCTTGGTATAGAAAAAGAAGGTTTAGCCGCAGCCCTTGATTTCTATGGCTACAAAGGAGCGGTGATTATTGGCTCGGAGTTGATGCATTTTTCCTTTGATAAAGCTGCGGATTTGATGGGTATTGGTATGCAGAGTTTAATTAGAATCCCCACTGACAATAAGAATCGAGTTAATATCAAAGCGTTGCGCCAAACTGTTAAAAATTGTCTTGCCAAAAACCTGCTGATTATCTCTATTGTGGGCGTTGCTGGTACTACAGATTCAGGTGGAGTGGATTCCTTAGCTGATATTGCCGAGATTGCACAAGCAGCTAATGTTCATTTTCATGTAGATGCTGCTTGGGGTGGGCCACTCATTTTTTCTGAACAACATCGTCATAAACTTGCTGGCATCGAAAAGGCTGATTCAGTAACTATTGATGGGCATAAACAACTATATCTGCCAATGGGTATTGGTATGGTCTTTCTACGCGATCCTTATATAGCAACAGCTATCGAAAAGCAAGCTAGCTACACCATGCGTAAAGGTTCATTTGATTTAGGTAAACGTGCTTTAGAAGGTTCTAGAGCGGGCATGGCTTTATTTTTACATGCTGGGTTAAATTTACTTGGACTTAAGGGATATGAATTTTTGATTGATGAAGGCATTAGGAAAACTCAATATATGGCAGATAGCATTTCTAATATGCCTGAGTTTGAGTTGTTAGCAATACCTGACACAAATCTGCTTCTATATCGTTACATACCAGAACATTTGAGAGAACGTGTTATCAAAAATGAATTAACAGAAAATGACAACCAAGTAATTAATGATTTTAATGAATATTTACAAAAGCTTCAGCGTCAAACTGGCGATACTTTTATCTCCCGGACGACAAAATCAACCATAAAATCAGGAAGAGAGATTCCTGTTGTTGCTCTGCGTGCAGTGATTGCTAACCCATTAACAAAAGAAGAAGATATTGATGCAGTTTTAAAGGATCAGATTCAAATTGCTGCAAAGATTTCAATTTTAAAAGACTTTTCTTAGCCAACAACTTTAGATAATAATTGTTTGATACCATTTCAGTATGGACATTGCACAGTAGATGACCTCTATTATGCAACGCCATAACTCCTAACTCTTAACTCCTAACTTTATTACACCGCACAACTTAACTCGCCCGCTTTTTGGCTAAAGCGGTGATTTTCCCGATAGTCTACAGGACAATCTATCACTGCGGGTACATTTTGAGCTAGGGCTTCTTTCAGTGTGGGAATCAAATCTAAAGCCGATTCAACTCGGTAGCCTTTTAAACCCATGCTTTCGGCAAATTTGACAAAATCAGGATTGCTAAAATGCACAAAAGCTGAGTTTCCTTTGCCAAATTGATTTTCTTGTTTCCACTCAATTAATCCATAGCCACCATCATTGAAAATTATCGTGACAAAGGGTGTTCCGACACGCAAGGCTGTTTCTAATTCTTGAGAATTCATCATAAAGCCGCCATCGCCTGTTACAGCAACAACTTTGCGGTTGGGATGAACTAGTTTTGCTGCTAAAGCGCCAGGAATGGCAATACCCATAGCCGCGAAGCCATTAGAAATAATACAAGTATTGGGGCTATGGCAATGATAATGACGGGCCATCCACATTTTATGTGCGCCAACATCAGAGATAACGATATCATCTGGGCCCATTACTTGCCGTAAGTCATAAATTAACTTTTGCGGCTTAATCGGAAATCCGTCATCATGGGCATACTGTTCGTAATCAGCCCGAATCTCTGATCTTAAGCTGATAGCAAAGGGATCGGGTTTACCTTGTCTATCTGCTAATTTTAAAATTTCATAGAGAGAATCTGAAATATCTCCCACAACTTCGGCGTTGGGAATATAACTACTATCAATTTCCGATGGACTTACCCCAATATGCACGATAGGAATTTCACCGTTACGATTCCATTTCTTGGGGGAAAACTCAATCAAATCATAGCCGATCGCAATTACTAAATCTGTGTTATCAAAAGCGCAGGTAATGAAATCTCTTTGCTGTAATCCCACTGACCACAAAGCTAATTGATGTGTGTAGGGAATCACACCTTTACCCATGAAGGTATTGGCAACAGGTATATTTAGCAAAGTAGCAAATTGTGTGACTGCATCACTCGCTTGAGCGCGAATTGCCCCATTTCCAACTAAGATTAATGGGTTAACTGCTTGGCAAATTGCGGCTGCGGCTGCCCGAATGCTAGCAAAAGAAGCATAAGTTTTTTCGCTATTATCCTTACGCAAAGGTTTGCCTTCAACGGGCATGGCAGCAATATTTTCTGGCAAATCGATGTGAACTGCGCCAGGTTTTTCCGATTGCGATCGCTTAAATGCTTTCCGCACTACTTCTGGTGTAATACTTGGTCGCACAATCTGCTTATTCCACTTGGTAACAGGTGCAAACATTGCCACCAAATCTAAATATTGATGGGATTCAATATGCATTCTATCTGTTCCAACTTGACCAGTAATCGCCACTAAGGGCGCACCATCGAGGTTAGCATCTGCTACCCCAGTCATCAAGTTAGTTGCTCCAGGGCCAAGAGTAGAAAGACATACTCCAGCTTTTCCTGTTAAGCGTCCATAGACATCGGCCATGAATGCTGCACCCTGTTCATGACGAGTCGTAATAAATTTAATCGAAGAATGTTTTAGCGCTTCCAAAACGTGCAGATTTTCTTCACCAGGGAGTCCAAAAATATATTGCACTCCTTCATTTTCTAGGCACTGCACCAATAATTCTGCTGTATTCATTTTATTTCCTAATTATTGACGATAAATATTTGGGACTGGAAATTGGGCATTGGGCATTGGGCATTGGGAATTTAAGTTTTATTTGCATTACCTATGCCCTATTCCCCATGCCCCATGCCCTACCCATAATCACTTCACCCACACGGTTTTCACATTGACAAACTCATGTATACCCTGGATACTCAATTCTCTGCCATATCCAGAACGCTTGATGCCACCAAAGGGCAACCGAGGATCGGATTTGACCATACTGTTGATAAATACGGCACCAGCTTCGATTTCTTCAACTAAGCGATCGCTCTCTTGGTCATTGGTTGTCCAAGCGCTTGCACCTAATCCAAAGGGGCTGTCATTGGCGAGTTTAATGGCAGCATCAATATCTGGAACCCGGAATAACAAGGCTACCGGGCCAAAAAATTCTTCTTTTGCAATTGGTTCATCAGGCGGGATATCTATGATAATCGTTGGCGGATAAAAGTTCCCTGGACGATCTGATAAAGGATGCCCGCCGGTGAGGACTTTACCACCGCTTTTGGTAGCGGCTTGCACTTGTTGATCTAAATCCTGGAGAATACCAGGAGTTGCCAGTGGGCCTAAATCGGTATCTGGTTGCATAGGATCGCCTACTTTTAGCGCCTCGAATTTTTCTAAAAGCAATTTTTCAAATTTATCTGCGATCGCTTCTGCGACAATAAAACGTTTCGCTGCAATACATGATTGCCCATTATTCAACATTCGTGCTGTAGTAGCTGTGACAACTGCTGTCTCTAAATCAGCACTTTCTAACACGATAAATGGATCGCTTCCTCCTAATTCCAAAACTGTTTTTTTAATTTGTTTGCCGGCGGCGACAGCGAGGGATATACCTGCTGGTTCGCTTCCGGTTAAGGTAGCAGCTTTTACGCGGTCATCAGCCATTAAATCGGCGACTTTGGCAGCACCGATTAATAGAGTTTGAAACGCACCTTCAGGAAAACCTGCACGTCGGATAATATCTTCAATTGCCAAGGCGCACTGCGGCACGTTGGAAGCGTGTTTGAGTAAGCCGACATTTCCCGCCATGAGTGCTGGTGCAGCAAAGCGGAAGACTTGCCAAAAGGGGAAATTCCACGGCATCACCGCAAGAATTGCACCCATTGGTTGATAACGTATAAAACTCTGACTGGCATCAGTTTTTATACTGACATCAGCCAAAAAACTAGGGGCATGTTCGGCATAATAGCGACAGACGACGGCGCATTTTTCAACTTCCGCGATCGCAGCTTTAAATGGTTTACCCATTTCTAAAGTCATTAACTTCGCAAATTCTGCTTTGTCTTGCTCTAAAATATCAGCAGCCTTTTGCAACCATTGCGATCGCTCAGAAAAACTAGTCTGGCGATACTTTTCAAAAGTCTGATTGGCCAAATCCAGTTTAGCGGTAATTTCGGCATCATTGAGTGCCTCAAAGGTTTGACAAGTTTCCCCAGTGGCGGGATTAATGGTGGCGATCGCCATTACCTGACCTCCCGTTAAAAAATAACTTGACTGTTGGCTTCCTAGTGTTACACATATAATTTCAGGATAGCTACCACCCAAATTCTAGTCTTTTAGTTAAAAATTAGCTGCTGAATATTACAATTTTGAAGCTTAAATTGAATTAAATTATACCAAGCTATAAGTATTAACATTGGTGAGTAAAATCGCCAAAATTGGTACAGAAGAGGAATTAAACCATGACTCAACTCTTACCCAAACTAGTTACATTCGACGAATTTGTTGCTAAATATCCAGATAACACAGGTAGACGTTATGAACTATATGATGGAGTAGTAATTCAAATTCCTCAACCACCAGGCGACCATGAAGAGGTAATTGGATTTTTATCTACAAAAATCACTTTAGAATATAGTCGCCTCAGCCTGCCTCATGGCATACCAAAAACAGTATTAGTTAAACCACTTGAAAACGAATCGGCTTACTCATCAGATATTCTACTTCTAAACCTCCCTAATTTAGTTAATGAACCTCGGTGGAAAAAAGAATCAACTGTTACTCAAGCAGCATCTATTTCTTTAGTGGTTGAAGTGGTGAGTACGAATTGGCGTGATGATTATCTGAAAAAATACGCTGACTATGAACAAATGGGAATTCCTGAATATTGGATTATTGATTATGCTGCATTGGGCGGTAGAGAATTTATTGGCAAGCCCAAACAACCTACTATTTTGGTTTGCGCTTTAGAAGAAAGTGAGTATCGCGTTAGTAAATTTCGAGGAGATGACCGTATCCAGTCGCCAACTTTTCCTGACTTGGATTTGACGGCAGAGCAAATTTTTCGGGCTGGCTCGATCATTCAATTTTAGATTTTAGATTTTGGATTGATTTAAGAGATTTTTATTGTCACGGATTTAGATCCCCGACTTCTTCAAGAAGTCGGGGATCTAGGCAACAAAAATACCAAATCTAATGACCAATAATTGTTGGCGCTTGCTGCAAATTTGTCTGATAAATCTTAACTAATCGCTCAATACCTTTGAAACGATAATCTCCCATTTCCTGAAAATCTTCAGGCAGTGAAAGCATTTTATGAGTGGCTTGACTAATGATACATTCACTGGGCGGGCAAACTGCTTCCATCCGAGCCGCAAGATTAATTGTTGCGCCTAATGCCGTATAGTCTACCCTTTGCGAACTACCGACATCTCCCACAACAGCTTTACCGCTATTAATCGCAATCCGTAATTGCAAAGGTTCGTGCCAAAAACCATTGGCATTGAGATGTTCGAGACGAGTCAGCATTCCTTTGGCAGCAGTAACAGCGCGATCGGCGTGATCGGCTTGTGGTTCTGGAGCGCCAAAAAATGCCATAATACAATCGCCAATATATTTATCTAAAGTGCCGCCACAAGTAAACACTTCTTTGAGCATTTCTTCAAATAAATTATTTAATAGTTTAGCGATCGCAGTTGGTGTTAACCGTTCAGAAATTGCTGTAAATCCCACCAAATCTGCAAACAAAATACTAATTTCGCTCTCTGCTGGCGCTAAACGACCACCCGGCAATCCGCCTACAGAAATCAACTGCTGCACAACTGCTGGAGAATGATAGCGTTCTAATCGATGACGAATCATCTCTTCAGTTTTGAGTTTTTCTACTAATAGCCAACGCTGCACACTCGAAGCCACAAGGTTTGCTAAAGCTGAAAAAAAGCTGAGTTCTTCCTCGCCCTCATTTGCCCAATGATAAGAAGAAAGATTGGCATCGGCATAGAGTACGCCCACAACCTTATTTTCATCCCATAAAGGCACCGCCATTGCGCTGCGAATACCTTTGAACAAAATACTCTGTTCACTAGCAAAACGTTCATCCTGATGGGTATCGGCGGTTTGAATGACAACTTTTTGCTCAAATACCTTTTGACAGATACTCCGACTAATCCAACTACCATCAGACGGCAGTTGTTTTTGTTGAGAACTATTTCTGGTGGCAGCATTTACTAACTCTAATTGACCGCAACCATTAACATCAATTAATAATGCCAAGCGATCGATACTATCAAGATAACGAAAAACGACTTGCTGCACCTGAGAAAAAATCTCTTCTATAGATGCCGCAGCACAGAGATTTTTAGCTATATCCACTAAGTCTTTAAGACGGGCAATGGTTTGATCCTTATTATTGATGTTGCCATCCTTACTCTCAGCTGCGATCCATTGCTGTTGTAACTGTTCGACATTGTGCAGGATTGTTCTCTGGTCATTATTTTCCGAACTTCCGGGATACTGAGGTGTCGGTTGGTAAACAGCGCTTGTGATCAGGACTACCAGACTAACATTGCCCAACCAAATGATATCGCCGTGATATAACTCTTGAGGTTCGTTAACAAGATATTTGTTGACTTGCGTCCCGTTTTTGCTGCCCAGATCCTCAATAGTCCACACACCGTCAGCCGTTTTTACTAGGCGTGCATGGTTGCGCGATACTCCAGCAAAAGGTAAGTACAGGTTACATTCCGGCAAACGGCCAATTGTGAATATATCTCGATCAACTGCGATCGTTCTCTCCGTATCTCCCTCTTGTAGGCGTAGCGTCAGTTCAGTCATGAGTGTGATCCATCAAAGCTAGAGGTGCAAGCAACTCTCAAGTAAGTTATACCCTACAGGTTAACCTTCACCTTTTGTTTATGACACTCTTAACTGCATTCCGACAACTATATGTGACAGATATTACACTAATAATTCGTAAAGACGCTCTAAGCCTACTCCTACCCAGAAGCAAGAGTCCCGCCACGGAATACCCGCTCGGTAGTGGTAAAGTACAGCTTCTAAGAACAGTCTATTATCCTTCGCTGCAACTTCTACCGTCTCTTTTCGTCCTGGTAGTAAGTCTTTGATGTGTTCCCACTGGTCATCTTTCAAGGCATAGCGGCATTTCATGATAGCCCTTCTCCCTACTCTCAATTTGACCTCGGCTGTGGAAGTACAACAGAAACAGCAAGAAACAAAGCGATGCCTACCACGGGCTTCGCCTACAATGGTATGGTTGTGCAGTCCAATTACATATTTGGGAAAAAGTAGTGAAAAAACTACCCCTGATTATATTTGTAAACTCAACTTTTGTTAGTTCGTTACTTCTGAATTTATTCGGTTCTACCGTTCCCCTTATGAAAAAAAAGTATTTTAACTGAAAAAAAGAGCTAAAAATCAACAATATTGATTTGGAGTAGCACAAGGTTTTTCGGTGTAGTCGTGCAGTAGTAATGCCACAGACGCGTGTGTATATCTTGCTGAAAATTAAGACAGGCAATACGCGAGTAATAGTCATCTAGGAGAAAGTTTTATTTAATGGAAACCGCAGTGAAAAAGTCGGATTTTGTCCTGAGTCCTTACATGAACAGCAGCGACTTGCGGGCAACTTATCAAATCCTGAATACGGTTGTGCCTTATGTAGTTTTATGGTTTTTAGCATACAAAGCAGCTTCTATTTCTTTTTGGTTGCTTGCGCCCATTATAGTTTTGATGACGCTGTTTTCAGCGCGTTGTTTTTCTTTAATGCATGATTGCGGACACTATTCACTCTTTCGTTCAAAAACGGTTAATCGGATTATCGGTTTTATTCTGGGGGTGATCAACGGAGTTCCTCAATATCCGTGGTCAAGAGGACATGCTTATCACCATAAAACCAACGGTGATTGGCAACGCTATCGCGGGCCTAGTGCATTAATCTCTACCGAGGACTTTGCTCGCCTCAGTCCATCTGCCCAAAGGCGTTATGAACTACTGAGGCACCCATTCATTATCTTTCCGGGAGGTTTTTTCTATGTTGCGATTAAGCCAAGACTTGCCCTGATTGCCGGAACGTATGATTTTATCACTCATCTACTGACTTGTTTACAGCAAGATCCTTTTATGGATTTACGTCGAATCATCTCCTCTCATAAATCTAGAAATTGGTACACTGCGGCCGAGTTTTGGCATCTGTTGTTCAACAACATTTGTGTAGTCGCCATCTGGATTTTTCTGGGGTATTTACTTGGATTTGGTTTTTTCGTGAGCGTTTACTCAATCACGCTAACTTGTGCTGCGGCAATCCTCATCTGCGTCTTCTTTGTTCAGCACAACTTTGATGGCTCTTACGCCCACAAAACCGAAGGGTGGGACTATCTCGAAGGAGCAATTAAGGGCAGCAGTTATCTGGAGTTACCCACCGTTTTAAAGTGGTTTTCCGCCGATATCGGTTATCATAACATTCATCATCTTTGCGACAGAATCCCCAATTACAACCTCCAAGCTTGCCACAATAAAAATATTCATCTGCTTAGGAGTGCAAAAACGCTGCGAATGGCAGATATTCCTGATTGCTTCAAATACATTCTGTGGGATTGTCCCTCCAATCGCCTCACGTCGATAGCATCGTTTCGTCAAGCTACGCAATCCATCGACCTAGAGAGAGCGAACGAGGCGTAAAAGTAATCACGCTCTCTACACAGAAAATATTGATTTTATCCACGAAAATCCAGAGGCAAAAGTATTAGCTTATACTCGTTGGAATGATGAAGGTTCTCGTGTAGTCGTAATAGCAAATTTCTCAGAAAACTTCCTAGCTGAGTATCATGTTCCTAACATTTTTAGCGCTGGTACATGGCACGAGTGGACAGGTAATTATGATGTAGAAGCTGGTGATGATGGTATCATAACTGACCTAGGCCCATACGAAGCCAAAGTGTTTGTTTGGCAGTAATTATATACACTACCACTGAGTCAGTAATCTAATAGCAACAAAAAGGGGGAGATATTCTCCCTTTTTCAGTTATTACTAGGAGTTACCCAAATAATAGCCAAAATCCTTATTCTCAGGTAGGGGCAATTCATGAATTGCCCCTACCCTATGGTGTTTTGCGTAAGTTCTAATTATCTTATTTAGGTACAGTTTAATTAGTAATTTGTCAAGCCAAAAAGAAGCGATTTTAAAATCTCATGGGTTTGTGTTACACTTTTTAGTTGAAGTGCGTATATCAAATTGCCAAAGCATCCCCATGCACAACAAATTATTTAATAATATCGACAACGCTAACATCGAAAACGATCGCATTTTATTAACTCCCAATGAAATTAAATCAAAATTACCTTTAACACAATTAGCCGAACAAAGGGTTTTAGAATACAGACAGGAAATAGAAGCTATCCTAGATTTTCAGGATCGGAGAAAGTTTATAGTAGTTGGGCCATGCTCAATCCACGACACAAAAGCAGCGCTCGAATATTCTGAAAGGTTGAAAGCATTATCCGAGCAAGTTAAGGATAAGCTGCTCGTAATTATGCGAGTGTACTTTGAAAAACCAAGAACAACTGTTGGGTGGAAAGGATTAATTAACGATCCAGATATGGATGATTCTTTTCATGTAGAAAAGGGTTTACTAATTGCACGCGATCTGTTATTAAAAATTACCGAATTGGGATTACCTACGGGTACAGAAGCATTAGATCCAATCATACCTCAATATATTAGTGAACTAATTACATGGTCTGCCATTGGCGCACGGACGACTGAATCACAAACTCACCGCGAAATGGCAAGTGGACTTTCGATGCCTGTGGGTTTTAAAAACGGTACTGATGGCAATATTCAAGTAGCTTTGAATGCCCTACAATCAGCGAGAAACCCACATAATTTTCTGGGAATTAATCAAAACGGACAAGTTAGTGTTTTTCAAACTAAAGGTAATGGCTATGGGCACGTAATTTTAAGGGGTGGTAGTCAACCTAACTTTGATGCAGCAAATGTCAAACTGGTAGAAGAGAAATTAAAACAGGCAAGTTTACCACCAAGAATTGTGATTGACTGCAGCCACGGCAATACCAATAAGGATTACAGATTACAAGGTGCTGTTTTAGAAAATATTATTCAGCAAATAGTGGATGGTAATACATCTATAGTTGGCATGATGTTGGAATCTCACTTGTCTGAAGGTAGTCAAGCAATTACTGGTAAACAAGAAGAATTAAAATATGGTGTTTCTGTAACTGATAAATGTATTAGTTGGGAAGAAACCGAAAAAATTATTTTGGCTGCTCACGAAAAACTTAAATAAATACTAAGTAGGTAGGCGTAATTAAATATAAGATCAAACCTCACCCTCAATCCCTCTCCTTAGTAAGGAGAGGGAAGCCGGAAGCAGGGTGAGGTTTTATATTTAATTTAACCTACTTACTTATGATGTAGGTTTTCAGGTGCTTCACCTAGTTTTATCTGAAAACCACCTCCGTAGGAAGAGAGAAAGAACACTCTAAGGATTGAGGTAATAAGCTGTCGTGCATTTAATTTGCACAGCTAGGGCGGGCAAGATGCCCACCCCACAAGAGATTTATTTTTTTGAGGATGCAAATTAAAGTATTTTCAGCTTATCGATTTTAGCCTAATAATTACTATGCTTCTTCAGATTTGATTTCAGTAGTGTTACATAGCAAATGTTGCGGTAAATATTACCCAGTTTTCCTGCGGAGTTTTTCTTTGAGTTACTAATGTCTATGATGAGTTAGCTGACGCAAAAATCTACTAAGCTTGTAATGCTTTAAACCACTTATTCAAAACTGTGCTGATAGTTTTCTTAATCTGATGATTACGGCTCCACTTCTGAAATGCCATTTCATACTCTTCGCCTTTGACTTTAAAGGTATTCCAGGCATCTAGCCCTACAGGTAATCCGCAGAATAGTAAAATGTAGAGCGACCAAGAAATTCCGCCACCAGCGATTAAATCTATCAGTACCAAAAAGCCATTAAAAATCGTATAATTACTTAGACGTTTTTGAAATCTTCCAATGCGGTAAGCGTCAAAAGCTTTTCGCTGTTGGACTTGACCTTGTTGTACTACCCAATCGCGCTCCGCTAACTTTAAAGTATCAGGTGAAATTTCTAACTCAGCAGCAATTTCTAATATCTGCTCATAAGAAAATTCTGTATCTTTGTCATCAGCTTGACGAGCGATCGCTAAGTGTAAAATTTGTTGGACATCTTCTTGGCTATAAGAGCGGATGCTTTGAGGTTCAAACGCCGTCATAATTCTTTCTCTTAATATTAGTTTTAATAGAAATTTGCTGCCCGATAGATTTTAAGCAGCTACGCCAGTACTATTTCCATTATCTCTACATTAACAAATCTGAATGTTCTCGCGCGTCTAATGTATTGGTTTTTTAACTTGAAATTATGACAGTTATATTTTAAGGCATTGGTAAGGGGAAGCAGTGGGGTAGAGGAGAATAATTATCAATGCCCCATGCCCCATGCCCAATGCCCCTCAATATAAAGACTCTCGAAACATCCGAATATTATTAAATGCAGCAGAGCATAATATCGAAAGAAGAAGCATTAACAAGGATGTAACTCAATGGTTGAAGAAAATGGTTCGATTCGTACCCTATCGGTTGATATTGGTGGTAGTGGCGTTAAGGCTATGGTTTTAGATATTACGGGGACTCCTGTAACAGAAAGGGCGCGTTTAGATACACCTCAACCTGCTACACCGGAGGTTGTAATTAATTCAATTGTTGTGTTAGCTGCATCTCTTGGTGAATTTCATCGCGTTTCGGTCGGTTTTCCCGGTGTAGTGCGCTGTGGAGTCACAGAAACGGCGGCAAACTTACATCCAGATTGGATTGGATTTGATTTGGAAACAGCATTATTAAAACACTTAAACAAGCCTGTACGGGTAATTAATGATGCAGACATGCAAGGGTTCGGTGCGATTGCCGGAAAAGGTGTAGAACTGGTGATTACTTTGGGTACAGGGTTTGGTTCGGCTTTATTTGTGGATGGAAAGCTAGTACCGAATATGGAAATGGGGCATCATCCGTTTCGCAAAGGAGAGACTTTTGAGCAGCAGTTGGGGCGTGCAGAGTTAGAAAAAATTGGTGAAAAAAGATGGAACAGGCGTTTAGAAAAGGCGATCGCATCTTTGCAACATCTCTTCAATTATGATTACCTTTACATTGGTGGTGGTGAAGCTGTGAAAGTGAATTTACAGCTACCGTTAAATCTGAAACTCATCCCCAATATCACTGGCTTATTAGGCGGTATTGCTTTATGGCGAGATGAAAAAAGGTAAAAAGTTTTTTAGCGATGTTTAAGGGTGGGCTACAGCTACGTGCATTTTATTCAGGTTGAGGCGCATCATTTTTTACTAACATTTTTAAATGTTATGAAAATTAACACAGGTCAAGCAAGATAATTGTATACACATTATTTACATTGCCACGATGTAATTTTGTTATACAGTAGTCTTAACTCTAGTTCAAATTCAAGACCGTGCAACAATGTTGTGCGGTTTCATTTTCTTGAGTTCAAAGTATGCGTTTTCCGAAAATACGATGAAAGAGTCATATCAATTTAATGGCAAATTTGTTTGATAGCATTCCCAGATGATCGTATAGTGTGTTATTGTCTAAACCGTTGAATTAGATACTATATCTTACAAGTTGATGGCTTGATTCAAGATAAAAAAGCACAAAGCTAATGATATTAGTCTGATTAGATGGAATTGGAGGTGACTAGATATAAACATGAAAATATTATCTGAAAAACTAGTACATGACTTTTCTATTTAGTCAGGATGTATTATCTCGGACAGCAACAATGTTGTTAGTTAAAAGGAATATTGGTTGAAGTAAAATGAACTACAATGACTGAAATTGGCCTGATGATGACGGGCATATTAACAATAAGACAAGTATTTGGGGCCAATGTGCCACAACAGCAAATAGTTCAGATAGAAAATGACATAAAGCAGTTAAAAGAGAGCGATTTAGAGATAACGGCTCAAGTCACACCACCTGAATTCATGCAGATAGATGGGATTTCTCAGGCTTTTCCCTCAGCGATCGCACTAGAGAAAGAACATATACTTCAGAAAATCAGCAAAAATAATCAGTTCCTAGCTTCTTCTAAATTAGATCAGTCTAAGAAGCATTCCCAGCCTGTAGGTAAAGTCCGTACAAAGGCTACAGTAAGCTTCCAGAAGTTTAGTAGTGAACCTATGCCGACTCTTTATTTCGGTAGCTCTGGTGCTGCTGTTAGAGTCTTACAACGGCTGTTAGTGTCTAACGGTTATGCCGTGAGAGTGGATGGGATTTATGGCGCACTGACAGAGACTGCTGTTAAAGCCTTTCAAAATCAGCAAAATTTAGGAACGGATGGAGTAGTTGGCCAACGAACTTGGCGGGCTTTAACTATTTAGTCATTACTCAAATGAATCTTCTGTCGTTTGAGTAGCTTGATTTATCAGTAAGCGCTCAAAATCTTCTAAGGAAGCTGATGTACCAGTCAGCCATGTTAAGAGCAGAGTTTTTACCTGTTCTCCAGGTAATGTTTCAATATACTCTAAAATTTCCTATCTAATATTGCTTGCTGTCATAAGCATTTAATTTGTGTAGTAGTTCTATGTAAATAAAAATTTTTTGACTAATGATAAGAACCTGTTTAATTAATTTTATATTGCATAATTATAGTTTGATTTATTCATGCCCACTTAACTTATCAAACTTTTTGCACTATCGGCGTTTGCTTAGACATTATAAAAGATAAGCCCAGATTGCACAATTAATTTTGATTGAGCAGGTATATTTGCTTATATACATCAAATTAGTTATAAGATAATCTGATGAATTATACTGGATCTGCGACTCTTTCAAGTCATTAACTTGTAGAAGGCACATACTTGCTAAAGTAATGGTTATGAACATTCAAAACCACAAATTATCTTCTATAAGAATTTATGGATAAATATGAAATTAGATAGGGCGAACGACGGGAATCGAACCCGCGAATGGTGGTACCACAAACCACTGCCTTAACCACTTGGCTACGCTCGCCATTCAACATTTTCGATTATAGCAATAATTTGTCCAACGATCAAGAGTTTTTCTGCAAGGAACGGACTCAGTTGATTTTGAGTCTCTGAAATCTAACAATTACAATGAATTTTACTTGGCAAACATGAAACCCCTAACCCTCATTGCATATACTGGAGCAGCAGCAGGACTCGCCGCCTTGGGTGTGACAATGGCGAAGACTAATCCCAGTCAGGTTGAATATGAAGAATATGCAGTGCAACGGTTAACAAAATACTTAAAAACCGATGTATGCAAAAAAACTACCAATATGATAGAAAATTTAATCCATTTTAATTGTGATAAGTTAGTTGACTCGGCTAACCCACAAATCCAAGGAATTATTGCCAGGACTACAGAAAGACAAAATTACATAATTTTTAGCATTTACCATACAGATTTAAAAATCAATTCTTGGATGCCTTCTTACAAGTTTGAAACAGTGGGAGCTTTCGAGCAATTTTATACTTACACTGCTGAAGAACAATAAAGCAAATTGCAGTGGGTGAATATAAAAGTGATTTAAAATACTTATATTTAGGAATTGATAATAGTTTCAATAATCACCAGAGTAAGTAAGTAGACGTAATTAAATATAAGATCAAATCTCACGCTCAATCCCTCTCCTTAGTAAAGAGAGGGAAGCCGGAGGCAGGTTCAAATTTGATATTTAATTTGAGCAACTTACTTACTTCCACCAGTTTAATTTTAAGTAAAATATAAGTATTAGTAACTAAAGTTCAAACTTTGCCAATGTCGTCTGCCTATCTGCTAGTATCTCACGGAAGTCGCGATCGCCGCCCAGAAGTTGCTATGCAGCAACTAGCAAAGCTGGTATGTCACAAATACGACAATGCATTAAATAGCGAACATCTGGTTGGTATAGCTGCTTTAGAAATGAGTCCTCAGCCTTTACATGAGCAGATTCAACAATTTGCTAAGAGCGCTTTTGGCAATCGGCAACTCTCTCAAAACCAGAATCGCCTTAAAATTGTACCGCTATTTCTGCTGCCGGGAGTCCATGTCATGACAGATATTCCTGCTGAAGTGGCGCTAGCACAACAGGCTCTCGGTGAAGATATTATGATTGAGTTGCAACCATATTTAGGCTCTCACCCCAATTTAGAAAAATTACTGACCAAGCAAATAGCTGCTATAAAAGCTGAAGCATGGATTCTCTTAGCTCATGGTAGCCGTCGCCCAGGTTCCAAAGAAACCGTAGAAGCAATGGCGGCGAGTTTGTCAGCAGTGGCTGCTTATTGGGCTGGGCCTCCTAGTTTAGAATCACGGGTGACAGAGTTGGCAGCTGCTGGTTATAAAAAAATTGCAATTTTGCCATACTTTTTATTCACAGGTGGCATAACCGATGCGATCGCAGCCTCCATAGAGGAGCTAAAATTACAATTTTCTGCGGTGAATTTGCAACTAGCGCAGCCCTTGGGAGCAAGTGCAGAATTAGCCGAGCTAATTTGGGATTTAACGGATAGATGAACCGCACAGAAGAAGAGGAGAACAAGTATTTGGGAAAGGTTTATTTAGTAGGTGCGGGGCCAGGAGATCCGGGACTAATAACCCTGAAGGCGAAAGGTTTATTGGAATGTGCAGATGTCGTTATCTATGATGCCTTAGTGAGTGCGGCAATTTTAGCAATGATTAATCCCCAAGCCGAACAAATTAATGCCGGTAAGCGCAGAGGGAAACATTCGCTGTTCCAAGAAGAAACAACTCAATTGCTGATTGATAAAGCGCAGGCTCATGCAATTGTAGTGCGGTTAAAGGGTGGCGATCCTTTTATTTTTGGTCGCGGTGGCGAAGAGATGGAAGAATTAGTCAACGCTGGCATATCAACTGAAGTTGTGCCCGGTATTACATCGGGGATTGCGGCGGCGGCTTATGCAGGTATTCCTTTGACTCATCGGCTCTATAGCTCATCAGTCACATTTGTAACTGGTCATGAAGCGGCGGGTAAGTATAGACCGAAAGTAAATTGGAATGCGATCGCACACGGTTCCGAAACCATTGTAATTTATATGGGAATTCACAATCTGCCTTATATTGTTGAACAGTTAAGTGCAGCTGGGCTGAAGGTAGAAACACCCATTGCTTTAGTGCGCTGGGGTACGCGCCCAGAACAAGAAGAATTGATTGGTACTTTAGAGACAATTGTAGAACAGGTAGAGCAAACTGGCTTTGGTGCGCCTGCGATCGCAGTTATTGGAGAAGTAGTCAATATGCACAGTATTTTGTCTGCTAGTCGTCCAGTTTAATGCCTGGCGCAAAGGTGAAATCTACTATCCTTAAGTTTCTCGAATCCAAAATGCCAAACCTCCTGCACGTCCACGAGCGGCGATGAAATCTTCTGTTACTAAAAAGAAAGCAAAGAAGGGTAGTTGAGCTATGGACTGGTTGTAGAAATCTTCTGTTTGAGCTTTACCAGAACGAATTGGTCTGCTGTAAAGAACATGACCAAACAGACTGATAATCATCTGGTTAAAGTCAAACGCCAATAAATTTTTCTTACTTATGTATTGTACTGGCCCCGTAAGCTTCAACGAAAATGGGCCCAATTTAACCTGATTACAAATTTCGCCCCTATCTGAATCCTCTTCTAAATTGGCATTAAAGGAAACATGGATTTTTATAAATTTGGGTACATAAAAACCCTTACCTAATATAACTCCTCCCTGTTCTCTGACTTTCTTAGTACCAGTAGCAAAGCAAAGTTGCCATTTACCTAGAAGAGACTCAAAGGGATAAGTTAAGTTTTGGTGCTTGGCAGATTTTTCTGCTTGTAGTAATGAATTTACTAATATTTCAGTACTAGGGCGGGTATCTCTCTGTCGTCGATATCCAGCCGTAGCTTCTGATAGCACGGTAACAAAGTCAAATGTAGTTATAGTAGGTGTCAAATTAGCTGTCATAATTTAACCATTTTTTACTTTCTTTGCTTTTCTGATAGATTGTAACGTTCTGTGGAGTCTCTGAAAGAGGTATTTTTTAATCAGTCGTCAGAGTTTTTGGTATTGAGGATCTTCCATAAGATAGATTCGCTATGCGTAGCTGGCTTTTGAGTAGGGCTACGCAGGATTGTGCTACCGCTACTTAACCTACTAAAGCTCTTGTCAATGACCAAATTCTGTGACAATAGTTAAAATCTGACAATTCATGCAATATCTAAGGTACTCATGAGCCAGAGTTCTCAAAACAGCCCTTTGCCAGGCAAACCTGTTCAATCATATTTCCATTGGTTATACGCTTTCTGGAAATTTTCTCGCCCTCACACGATTATTGGTACAAGTCTGAGTGTGTTGAGTTTGTATTTAATTGCCATTGCTATTAGTAATAATACTGATTCTTTATTTTCTAACTCCCTACTTCCTCTCTTCGGTGCATGGATTGCTTGTATATGTGGCAATATTTACATCGTAGGGCTGAATCAATTAGAAGATGTTGATATTGACAAGATTAATAAACCTCATTTGCCTTTGGCATCAGGTGAGTTTTCTCAACAGACGGGGCAATTAATTGTTGCGTCTACTGGGATTTTGGCTCTAGTTGTGGCGTGGCTAACTGGGCCATTCTTATTTGGGATGGTAGCAATTAGTTTGGCCATTGGTACTGCTTATTCTTTACCACCAATTCGTTTAAAACAGTTTCCATTTTGGGCAGCACTGTGTATTTTTTCGGTACGCGGCACGATTGTTAATTTAGGATTGTATCTGCATTACAGTTGGGCGCTGAAACAAAGCCAAGCAATTCCGCCTGTGGTGTGGGTGCTGACGTTATTTATTTTGGTGTTTACCTTTGCGATCGCAATTTTTAAAGATATCCCCGATATAGAAGGCGATCGCCTCTACAATATTACTACTTTCACCATCAAGCTCGGCCCCCAAGCTGTGTTTAATCTGGCTCTTTGGGTGATAACTGTCTGCTATCTAGGGATAATTCTGGTAGGAGTGCTACACATCGCCTCAGTTAACCCCATCTTTCTGATAACTGCTCATTTAGGGCTGTTGGTTTGGATGTGGTTACGGAGTTTGACGGTAGACTTAGAAGATAAAAGTGCGATCGCTCAATTCTACCAATTTATCTGGAAACTATTTTTTATCGAATATCTGATTTTTCCTATCGCCTGCCTTTTGGCTTAGACAATGCTAGAAACCTTTCCTACCAGTTCTATTATCGCTGCTCTTGTAGTTGTTTTGAGTTTGTCAATCCTGGGCTATTTCGCTTGGAAAACTTTGATTACCTCAGACTTGTTTCAAAAAGGAATCAATCTTGCTCAAGCCAAAGATTACCAAGGTGCAGAAGCCGCATTTCGCAAAGTGATTTCCCTCAACTCAACTAATGATGTAGTGCGCTTATTTTTGGGAGATGTTTTAAACCAGCAAGGACAAGTAGAGGAAGCAACAGAATTATTCCGAGAAGTGATTCGCCGCAGCCCAAAAAATCCCGATGCTTACTTGCGTCTGGCGAATATTCTCATGCAGCAAGAGCGAGAAGAAGAAGCTAAAACTAACCTGCTACAAGCTAAAGATTTATTGCAAAAACAACGCCAACCGGAAAAAGCTAAAAAAATCACTCAACTATTAGATAAAATGAGTATTAAGTCAAGTCAATCTTAGGTTGAGTGAGAATTGCAGAGATTAAATTTTCCTGTTGCGTCTCCTAATTTTTTTACCATTCTCATCATTATTATGGTGAGAATGGTTTTATTTTGGAATTACCAGTCTTTGATATAATTATGTCCGCAATTTTCGTCAGTTTGATCACTCCCTTCATAATCCTGAGAATTACACAAGACGCAGGCAAACAATAGCCTAAACTCAATTTCCCGGTAGGGGCAATTCATCAATTGCCCCTACAGCCGATAGTTTTGCGTAAATCCTATTACAATCTAGAGAGCATCCAAATTTTCCAAAAATTCATATTACTGATGCAAAAACCCTTTACAACTCTCTTACCTTTGTGCCCTTAGCGTTCTTTGCGGTTCGTTACCTCATTCTCTCATTCCTATCTTCAGATAGGATAATAGTAAATTTCCAATTGGCAAACAACTTGGGCTAAAAAAAATTATTGATTCAAAATAATCAAGTGTTTATGTCAGAAATTATATCAGAATTGTGGACTAAATTTCTTACATCAGGATCATTTATTCCACATGGGCATTGTTATCTATGGCAAACGAATTTAGTTTGGTTACACATATTATCTGATGCGTTTATTGCACTAGCTTATTATTCGATTCCAGCTACATTATTTTACTTTGTCCGTAAACGGCAGGATTTGCCCTTTTATTGGATTTTTCTACTTTTTAGTGCATTTATCGTAGCTTGCGGTACCACTCATTTAATAGAAATTTGGACACTTTGGTATCCAACTTATTGGATATCGGGATTTGTCAAAGCAGTAACGGCCATAATATCTGTAATTACAGCAATACAACTTGTGTCTCTAGTTCCACAAGCACTGGCACTTCCTAGCCCTGTTCAAATAGAACAAACAAATCAAGAACTTCAAATACAAATAGTCGAACGCTTACGGGTAGAAAAGGAACTGCGAAAATACCAAAATCATCTAGAAGAAATGGTTGCCGTTCGCACCAATGAAATTACCAAAACTAACGAGCAACTACAAAAAGAAAGCCTTGAACGCCAACGAATTTTAGAAGTTCTTCGACAAAGTGAAGAACGCTACCGTTATCTAGCTGAGGCAATTCCTCAACTTGTATGGACAACTGATGCTAACGGAGAATGTGATTTTTTTAATCAAAATTGGTGCGAATATACTGGGTTAACATTAGAGCAGTCTTTGGGTTCTGGTTGGTTGGCTGCATTGCATCCAGATGATATCCAAAATGCTGATGAAGTGTGGTCTAATGCCGTAAAAAATAGTACTACATATAACAATGAATATCGCTTCAAACGGGCTGCTGATGGTTCCTATCGTTGGCAACTAGCGCGAGGTTTACCACTTAAAGATGAGCAAGGTATTGTAGTAAAGTGGTTTGGAACGTGTACAGATATCCACGAACAAAAACAAATACTTGAAGAACGGGCGCACCTACTGGAATTAGAGCAAATAGCACGAGCTAAAGCAGAAACAGCCAATCGAATTAAAGATGAATTTCTAGCCGTCCTCTCTCATGAATTACGCACTCCATTAAACGCAATTCTCGGCTGGTCAAAGTTGTTGCAAACTCGCACTTTTAGCCAAGCAAAAACATCTGAAGCACTAGCCATAATCGAGCGAAATGCTACTTTACAAGTTCAACTAATTGAAGACTTACTAGATATCTCCAGAATTTTACAGGGTAAACTGACATTAAATATTACAAAGATTAACTTAAAATCTACGATATTGTCGGCACTTGAGACAATGCGTTTAGCGGCAGAAACAAAGTTGATTGAGGTGAATACAGTATTTGAATCGAATGTGGGGCAAGTTATGGGCGACTCGACTCGTTTGCAGCAAGTTGTCTGGAATCTCGTTTCTAATGGTGTCAAATTTACACCCAAGGGAGGAAAGATAGAAGTGCGATTAGAGCAAGCCGATGGTTATGCTCAAATCATAGTTAGCGATACGGGTAAGGGAATTAGCCCTGAGTTTTTGCCTTATGTGTTTGATTATTTTCGCCAAGCAGATAGCACATCTACGAGAAATTTTGGTGGATTAGGACTGGGATTAGCAATTGTGCGTAATATCATCGAAATACATGGCGGCATCATTAAAGCAAAGAGCGAAGGTGAGGGTAAAGGAGCAATATTTACTGTTAGTTTACCACTTCTGCCAGATGAAAGCCTAAGTTTGAAAGATGAGCAAAATGACTCTGCATTCTTAATTCCTAAACCCCTAAGCGGCACTAGGGTTTTAGTTGTCGATGATGATATTGATTCACGAGATTTTATTGCTTTTGTATTAGAGCAAGATGGGGCTTTTGTCATTGCGGTATCTTCCGCTTATGAAGCATTGGAAACTTTAGCACAGGTAAAGCCAGATGTGTTAGTCAGTGATATTGGTATGCCTGATATGGATGGCTATATGTTAATACATAAAGTGAGAGGTTTGACGTTAGAAGAAGGTGGGCAAATTCCTGCAATTGCCTTGACTGCCTTTGCTAGAAATGATGACCAGGAAAAAGCACTAAAAGCTGGGTTTCAAATGCATTTATCTAAGCCTATTAACCCAGAAAAATTAATTGCAGCCATAACTAAAATTATCCAAACAGAAGTGTAATAAATTACATGAGGAATGACTTATTACTGTTAATAAAACCCTATCTATTATGTATAAATGCACAATTATCTAGCAATCCTAAATCATTCGTGAAAAATAATGATTCTGGATATCGATTTAATTTTAGGCGCTGATAAGCGCATCTTCATACATAAATGGTATAACTTGTATCAAGTTAGGTTAATCACTTATAATTCCTACTAGAACCGCACCAAAGCTATGCAACTTGATATTACATATAAACCAAGTAGGTAAGGTAATAAAAATGCTGAAAAACAAGAATGTACTGGTAGCAGCTATTATCTGCTTGTGTTTGAGTAATGGGAATGCTGCCTTTGGTAAAGATATTGGTGTTGTTTTATCAAAAATTCCAGACTCAAATCGAGCAGCACTTCCTAGTAACAAAAATGCAGTTACTTACTTTGAGCAAGGAAGCAATCTCTATAAACAAGGAGATTTCAAAGCAGCAGAGGCGGCTTTTCGGAAAGCGATTGAACTAGAACCCAAATTTGTGCAAGCTTATATTGCTTTGGCAAATACTCTCGACGATCAAGGCAAACCCCAAGAAGCGATCGCACAATACAATAAAGCCATCAGTCTCGATCCTCAAGACTCTGGAGCCTACTTTAATTTGGGTTTGACTTTAGCAAGACAGAATCAGTTAGAACCTGCGATCGCTCAATACAAAAAAGCCCTCAGTCTTGAACCCAAGTATGCAGACGCTCACTATAACTTAGGAAATGCTCTCTACGCTCAAGGTAAGTTAACCGAAGCGATCGCTGAATATACAGCAGCTATTCGCCTCAAACCCAGTTATGCCCCAACTTATACACGTTTAGGAAATGTTCTGTACGCTCAAGGTGAGCTAGAACAAGCAGTTACTCAGTACAAAAAATCCATTAGCTTCGATCCTAAGTATGCAGACGCTCACTATTACTTAGGAAATGCTTTGTACGCTCAAGGTAAGCCGGTAGAAGCGATCGCCAACTATACCGAAGCGATTCGCCTCGATCCGAAAAATTCAGCAGGTTATAATGCCTTGGGAAATACCCTCTACGCGCAAGGCAAACTAGAAGAAGCGATCGCTCAATATAAAAGAGCCATCAGCCTTGAACCCAAGTATGCAGACGCTCATTATAATTTAGCAAGCGCTTTTTACGCTCAAGGCAAGCTTGCAGAAGCGATCGCTGACTATACCGAAGCGATTCGCCTCGATCCCAAACACGCACAAGCTTACACAGGTTTAGCAAATGCGATGGACGATCAAGGTAAACCCCAAGAAGCGATCGCACATTACAAAAAAGCCATTAGCCTTGTACCTAACGATGCCTTCACTTACTATAATTTGGGAATCACTTTAGGCAGAGAACAACAGCTAGAAGAAGCGATCGTTAATCTCAAAAAAGCTAGAGAGTTATTCCAAGCTGAAGAAAACAAGGAAATGGTTAAAGAAGTCGATCAGCTAATCCAAAAAATTAATATCCGAACGAATTGAATTCTGGGAATTGGGCATTGGGCATTGGACATGGGGCATTGGGCATTGGGAATGGAAAGAAATAACCCATGACAAATGACAAATGATAAATGACAAATGACAAATGACAAATATTGAAGAAAGGGGCAAAGTCTACCTTGTCGGTGCTGGGCCTGGAGATGTGGCATATCTGACGGTAAAAGCTTATAATCTGTTGGCTGCTGCTCAGGTTTTAGTCTACGATGCTCTGGTAGATGCTCAATTATTGCAGTGTGTACCACCTGATTGCTTGAAGTTGGATGTTGGAAAACGCGGTGGTAAACCTAGTACAACTCAAGCTGAAATTAATAAGTTATTGGTAAAGCATTGCCAGCAAGGGAAACAAGTTGTACGACTTAAATCAGGCGATCCGTTAATTTTTGGGCGTTGTACTTCTGAAATTGAAGCGTTGAAAGCATCTGGTTGTGATTTTGAACTAGTACCAGGAATTTCTTCAGCCTTTGCAGCACCGTTGTTAGCAGGAATTCCCCTCACAGATCCGGTGTTGAGCCGTTGTTTTGCAGTGCTTACAGCCCATGAGCCAGAGGTTTTAGACTGGGAGGCACTCTCACGGTTAGAGACACTGGTAATTTTGATGGGAGGGCTACATCTGCCAGAGATTGTACATCAACTGGTGCGACACGGGCGATCGCACTTAACACCCATTGCAATCATCCGTTGGGCGGGAACTCCTCGTCAACAAATTTGGATAGCACAACTTGGCAATATTTTAGAACAAACCACCGGATTATCCCTTTCCCCGGCGGTAATTGTTGTTGGCGAAGTTGTTGGGCTACATAAGTACTTACAACCTGAGAAAATAGATTGTCAGGATTCGACTTTAGCCCAAACTCCAATGTTAAATAACCTCTCCACCTCTCTCCAACCCCTTACTGGCAATACAATCTTAGTGACACGTTCCGTTGGGCAGTCGAGTACATTTAGCGATCGCCTCATCGCATTAGGTGCTACAGTCATCGAAATGCCCACCTTAGAAATCGGCCCGCCCTCCAGTTGGGAAGCTTTGGATAATGCGATCGCTAATTTATCTGATTTTGACTGGTTAATTCTCACTTCTACCAATGGCATAGATTACTTTTTTGAAAGATTAATCGCCCAAGGTAAAGATAGCCGTGCCTTAGCAGGTGTCAAAATTGCTGTTGTTGGCGAGAAAACAGCCAATAGTCTCAAACAATATTCTCTCCAAGCAGATTTTATTCCCCCCAACTTTGTTGCCGATTCTTTAATAGAACATTTTCCAGACAAACTCGATGGAAAAAAGATTTTATTCCCTAGAGTTGAAAGCGGCGGAAGAGAAGTTTTAGTTAATGAGTTAACTCTCAAAGGAGCAAAATTAATCGAAGTTGCCGCATATCAATCTTGTTGCCCTAGTGGTATTCCACCTGCGGCAGAATTAGCTCTCCAAAACCGCAAAATAGATGTAATTACCTTTGCCAGTTCTAAAACTGTACAATTTTTCTATCAACTCACTGAAAAAATATTTTCCCACAACTCTGATACAAATCAATTATTAGAGGGTATTTGTATTGCCTCTATCGGCCCTCAAACCTCTAAAACCTGTCATGCTTTATTCGGACGTGTAGATGTAGAAGCCCAAGAATATACTTTAGATGGTTTAACCCAAGCACTAATAACATGGGCAACCAATTCTTAGATAAAGGAGATGAGGGAGAGAACCAATGCCCAATGCCCAATGCCCAATGCCCAATGCCCAATAACAAATGACAAAACGTATAATCGGCTTAACCGGAGGTATTGCCACAGGCAAAACCACTGTTACAAATTATTTAGCTAGCGCTTATAAACTGCCGATTTTGGATGCAGATATTTATGCTAGAGAGGCAGTATCATTAGGTTCGCCTATTCTTGGTGCGATCGCCGGGCGTTACGGCGAACAAATTTTATTACCAGATGGCAGTCTCAACCGCCAAAGGCTAGGGGAAATTATCTTTAATCGTCAAGATGAACGCAACTGGATAGATAATTTGATTCATCCTGATGTGCGCGATCGCTTCCTCAGAGCAATTACCCAATCTTCCTTACAAACACTGGTGTTAGTAGTGCCTCTATTATTTGAAGCAGGAATGACTGATTTGGTTACAGAAATCTGGGTAGTGTGTTGTAACCAAGAGCAACAAATACAAAGATTGATACAACGAAACCATTTTACTAGAGAACAGGCACAAGCCAGGATCAACAGCCAATTACCTATCGAAGAAAAAGTGGCTCATGCAGATGTAGTTTTAGATAACTCTTCCACCCTAGAAGTACTACTTAAGCAGGTAGATGTAGCTTTAAAAAGCACAAGTAAGGACTAGAGCCGATTTATCTTAAAAAATATACATTTATGACATTTTTAATACATAAAATCTTTATCAATTTAAGATTATCTAGTTAAGTAAAAAATCTCATATCTGACTCAATCGTATCCAATAATTCGGTGGTTTTACAGTTGAATCTGCGGTTGATGGTACTGTAAATTTGAGTGGTTATTGGGCAAAAAATATTATGGAGTAAAATTAAACATTAATAATTAAGAATTAAGAAAAATTGATTATAAATTATTGAGCTTCTTTTAAGATTATTTTATTAAGTAGTTTATAAAATAACTACTTGTAATTTATTTTTTGCTACTTCTGGGTGCAGAAATTTAATTAGATATTGGGTGATAAATTGCCTTTACTAGCTGTCAATGAGGTTGATTCCTAACTAGATTGTCCACCTGTTCGATTCTGGATTGGTGACTAAAAGGGATTCAGATTCACCTAGAATCCAGAACTCTTCGTTATAGATTTCTTCTTTGAGAGAACTCACTTATGTCTTTGATCGGGACAGGTATGAACTTAAGTTTTAGTTTTTTAAGCAAGTTCGCTCTAGTTAGCTTTCCAACAAGCGGATTAAAGCAGAAGAATAAAATACACGATTATAGCCAACTAGTTTATGGAAGCGACTATGTATTTGAGCGCATCAATGAAGGGATGATAGGGTATATGACTGGAGTAGGGAAAGGCATTAAACCCTGCGATCGCATTATTTTACGAGAAGGTTGTGAATCTTATCAATATCAAGTTGAAGAAGTTGATTATTATTCAGATCCATCTGATATGTGGATAGCCTTACTTAAGCAAGTACCTATTGATACCAGTTTTGTGTGAAGGTTTTTTCTTTCCCTTCTCCTTTTCCCCTTCCCCTTTTCCCTTTAACCGACAAGTATTGAGATGTGTATCTATTTTAAATCGATCAAAAAATGAGCTATTAAAGTATTCCTTTCATAAGATAGTAAGTAAAGATGCAAAAGATTTGGGTTATCTTTATCAAGATGCATCACTGAACCATCAACTGCTAAATGGTGATGATCTATCCACCGCTCCTGTGAATCAAGTAAAACACTGAAGTAAGGGCTGACATCTGGATGATTTTTTGTTAATTCATCGTAGCTTTGATAAAAAGGAGGTATGCCAATCCCCATCGGCATATATAAGCCTTTAGGATAGTCTTCTACAGGCAATTGAGGAAGCTTTTTAAGATCAATACCACTGATGAATAATCTATTTTGTTCGCTAGTTTTGGTATCTGTGAATACCAACTCAATTTCTTGTAAATTTTGGGCAACACCAATTGGCTTAACGTTCCTTAAAATAGCTTTATCAAATTTTCCTATTCTCCAGTATTGATTTCCCCAAGGCTTATTTTGATCGTAAAATCCTGGTGGTCGAAAGCTAGCAAATTTAATTTCATTTTTAGGATCGTAAAAATCTCTCCATTTTGTGATGTTGGTCGCTAATGTAGTTCTAACTTTTCTACTTTGCTCTCCCGATACAATTATCTTTTCATCAAGTGGAAATTGAGTAGGAACTTCTTTTTGATCAATTACATTTCTCAGAAGATTAGTTTTTACTATTGTGCCACTTGGATCTTGCCAGTGTTCTAACTTCCACCAATCCCGCCAATAAGAAATATTATTAATTTTTTCAAAAACATTTTTATAATGTCCCATCGGGAAGGTAAACCAACTTTGATAATAAAGGGATTTATTACCATCTTCTTTAGTAAAAAGTAAAATTTCCCACAATCCGGCATTTAAACAATTATTAGCCAAAGCGACTTCTACGACGTTTTGCTTTTCAAAACCGTCTCCACCAATAATTTCTATATTTGGTGAATTAGCAGCAAAACTAACCTGTTGCCTGTTCCACTCGCGGTCTGTAAAAGCAATTATTTCTAAACCTCGATCTTTTTTAACCCATTCGGGTGCTTTAGGAACTAATAGCTCTAAATCAACATTTTTTATAATTATTTTTGCCGTTTTTGTATCTGTTGGCTCAAAAACGAAATCGAAATGTGTATCATCTCTCTTAATAAGTGTTAATTTTCTATGAGAATATCTTTGAAAATTTTTGCCTAAAGGCGCAGGATTGACAGGATAATCGACATTAGATAATTCTTGTAGTTTTACACTCATCTGATTATCAGATTTATATCTATATTTAAACCAGAAACCACCCAGTCCCAGCAACCCAAGGCATAGAATAAGGGTACTAAATAAAATCTGTTTCTTCGTAACTTTAAAATTAGCCTTGCCAAATTTGGAACCGCCTGCAAGTTTTTCGTTCGCAGAGATGTTTTTCATCGGAAAAATTTATTTTTATAAGAATGCTGATTAACAGCATAGCATTCTATAAAACGAATTTCTCTTGTAAAAGGTCATGTTAATAAACGTTTATCTCAAATTCAAGGGTTTAATACCCATTAGCTGCGGATGCTGAACTCTACATCTATTTTAAAAAACTGCTCCTATTAGTGAAACTACAAAACAAGCAATTTTCCGCCATAGTTAGCTTAAGTTTTGATCAGGCTTAAGCTTTGGTCAGAGTCTAAGCTCGACTTTATCCATGTTTGCTTTATTTGCGATGCTTACAGAAAGCGAATAAAAGCATCTTTGCATAGGCTTAAACCTTTGTTTATCAAGATATTAGACTTTTTCAATTTCTCCATAATTAGTCACAATAAAAAAGTTTTGCGCCTCAAACTAGAACTTTTACCCAATACAGTGGGCTAGTTCCCTTAATTGGATGAAGTCGAACTAAGCTGTCGAAGAAACTCAATATTCAAATCTAGCTTTTCTCCTAACCATAGAGAATAAACTGCGTGGTCTGTGACAGCATCGCCTGTCTCAGGATGGACTAGAATATCCAATCCCTCACGATTAAGCATTAGCCAAGGAACAACTTTATCAAACTGATTTGGTAAGAAAGCAACTTGATACATCCCTTTTGGATGTGGCCCGATGGGCTTGTCAAACCAGCGTCCCAGTTGCACGTCAAACCTAGCGCCTAATCCTTCACGTACACGCGCAGCTACATCCCGACTTGCAGTATCGAAGTAAACATGAGCATGAAAACCAGCGATCTCGATAGTATCTTCTTTCATAGATCCACTTTGCGCTCTCAACTTTAAATTTTGGGTAGCGGACTTTTCCTTTTTCAATGAAAAAGCGATGTCTACAACGGGGTACGCCTACGCTCAA
This sequence comes from Nostoc sp., assembly GCF_036917435.1. Lineage (GTDB taxonomy): Bacteria > Cyanobacteriota > Cyanobacteriia > Cyanobacteriales > Nostocaceae > Nostoc. The sequence continues at coordinate 25,615 of NZ_JBALDM010000056.1, read as the reverse complement.
TTTTAGCTCAATATCGTATTTAAAATTTGGCTAGCTGCCGTTTGCAATTACCTGGAGTAGGGGCGCACAGCTAGCTGTGCGCCCCTATATGATTCAAGTTTAAATTGATGGGTAAGCAAGTTAGTAGTTAGTTAATGCTTAAAGTACTTGTAGTTTGTTTGACAGCTTCATCTTTTTTAGAAGCAACTGAAAGATGCACAACATGAACTGAACAAGGAGCATGGTGAAGAACATAGTTACTCACACTACCGAGAAATAGTTCCATTAGCCCAGAATGACCCCGCCGCCCCATAACAATTAGGTCAGCGCCATGACTATGGGCGAAATCGCAAATAATCCGACCAGGATTACCAACATTTTGTGTAAATTCTGTACTTACGCCTGCTGTATTCGCTTGGGCACAAAAAGATTGCAACATCTGGATTCCTAAGTTTTTAAAGATATCCCACTGCTGTTGATATAACTCAAAGCTTTGACTGCTCAATCCTGGATAGTAGTCAAAATTAGACACCATAGGTACGTAAGGGCTACCCTCTTGTTCAGGAGTTAGGACATGCACTAGCATTAAACTAGCTTGTGTTAGCTTTGCTAAACTTAATGCTTCTTCAAAAACCTGTTGTCCTATTTCCGAGCGATCTAATGCAACTAAAATCTTTTTAAACATCATAATAGACCTCCGATTTTATTGGTGATTGGTCTTTACGGTTTCAGATTTCCAAATGCTGGATTGTCAAAAAAGACTAATTCCTCAACTATATTTAGCGACTTTTGGATTTTAAATTTCTTAAAGGTTTTTACCCTATATTTATATATATAGCAAAACAATTTGAGAAACTTGTGAAGAAAATAAGTCTTTATCTTTGATTACGAGGAATTATCCTGTTTCATAAGATACGGTCTTAGCTCAGTATCTATTGTTTTTCCAAAGGCAGTACCTTGATATACTCCAACTATGGATTTATCAGATGGATTCAGTGTCTTCCACTGCCAAAAAGTCATGTAATTCTTCTATACTTACTCAAGTAAAATAAATATCAGGTTCTATTTTATAGATTTATAAAAAAGATGCGATGTCCAATAGCCGCCCGCCGATTTAGTCATTAGTCATTGGTAATAATGCACAACTTCAATCATTGTGGCAACTTGTATTAAACTGCCTCTTGTTGCTTTTGAGTGAGATACATTGCAATTCCTTTCTCGTAGTAAGCAGCTTCATTAATAAAAATAGGATAAACAGTAGATGCTCCTTTATAGAAAATATCTTTTCCTTCAAAAGTCATAAATATTGGATCGCCTGGATTGAGAGGTTCATAATCCCTAAACTGAAGTTGAGGGTGAATCATGGCTTGAATCTTTTTGCAATCGCTTCTAGGATAATCCACCGTCTCAATATATTGATAGAGTGTAAGCTTGCTGTTTGTCTGTGGAATATTACCTTGGTTACACCCATCAAAATAGTCTAAGATTACATAAATAAGTTGCTCTGTTTTCTGAAATAATTCAGCATTTAAAATATTTTGAGCCACAGCACCAACTTCTATCACAAAACCCAATTTGCACAAAGAACGGAGAAAACCACCTTCTTTAGATTGTGGATTCACAAAAACTTTTACCATCGAATTTATTGAAGTCAAATAAGCCCCTAACCGAAGTAAGAAAGGATGCATATCACAAAAAATTAGGCTTAACCCCATGTTGGCAGTTGTGCTATGCAAATCTACAATTACATCCACAAAGGGCTGATTTTGCGGTTGGAGTATCTGTTGGATTGCTCTGGCTCGCGTATCTTCATAACTTGAAAGTTGAATATTTTGTAAGCTTTGATTAGTGAAGCAACGGTTTAAATCTTTGTCAATGTATCGTTTGCCTTCTTCAATAGCTTTAAGATTACCAAGTAATGCCAGAGTTTCAAAACTCGATCTATTGATTAAACTTGGATACTGCTGAAATCTTTTAACTAAATGTACTCCTGTTAACTCATTACCGTGGTTTCCTCCGACGATCGCAACTCGTTCAATCTGACTCATAACAACCTCACTGGCTCCCTTACGGTTATTGAGAATGGTGCATGATACAACATAGAAGTATAACTGCTGCTGACTAAATCTTGTAAAAGACTGACGCAATGCCTACGATGGGCTATTCGGCATCGTTCCATATTCGAGCCAAAATGTGATAAGTGTTAAGCTGTTAGCTTTAGCACAAGGGGGAGGAAACTTATGGAGTCTAATTTTCAAGCGTTGGCTGAACTTTACAAAAACGCCCTCCTCAACGATGTCCTCCCTTTTTGGGAAAAATATTCTCTTGATTGGCAGCAAGGTGGCTATTTCACTTGCCTAGATCGCTACGGCAAAATTTATGATACAGACAAATTCATCTGGCTGCAAAACCGCCAAGTGTGGACTTTTTCTATGCTATACAACCAGTTAGAAAAACGCGAAAACTGGTTAAAAATTGCCAGTAATGGCGCTAATTTTCTCGCTCAACATGGCAGAGATAGTGATGGTAACTGGTACTTTGCCCTTACCAGTGACGGGAAACCACTAGTTGAGCCTTACAATATTTTCTCTGATTGCTTTGCAGCGATGGCATTTAGTAAATATGCACTTGCTGGGGGCGAAGAATGGGCAAAAGATTTAGCGACGCAAGCTTACAACAACGTATTACGCCGCAAGGAAAACCCAAAAGGCAAATATAATAAAACCTATCCCGGCACACGCCCGATGAAATCATTGGCTGTACCGATGATTTTAGCTAACCTAACTCTAGAAATGGAATGGTTGTTACCAAAGGAAACACTAGAGGATGTCTTAGCTGAAACTGTACGCGAAGTGATGACTGACTTTCTCGACCAAGAACGGGGACTAATGTACGAAAATGTTGCCCCTGACGGTTCCCACGTCGATTGTTTTGAAGGAAGGTTAATTAACCCCGGTCATGGTATCGAAGCGATGTGGTTTATCATGGATATCGCCCGTCGTCAAAACGATACCAAAACTATTAATCAAGCCATTGATGTGGTGTTAAACATCCTAAATTTTGCTTGGGATAGCGAGTATGGCGGACTGTATTACTTTATGGATGCAGATGGTCATCCTCCACAACAATTGGAATGGGATCAAAAGTTGTGGTGGGTTCATCTAGAATCTTTAGTTGCATTAGCGATGGGCTATCGTCTAACGGGACGTGAGGTGTGTTGGGAATGGTATCAAAAGATGCACGATTACACCTGGACACACTTTGCTGATTCAGAATATGGTGAGTGGTTTGGCTATCTGAATCGGCGTGGAGAAGTATTGTTGAACCTTAAAGGTGGCAAATGGAAAGGATGTTTTCATGTACCGCGTGCATTGTACCTTTGTTGGCAGCAATTTGATGCGATCGCAACTCCTTTGCAATAGATTTCTTACAAAAATTCATGTTCATAACAACGGCTTCAGCATTGATAACAACAGCTTAAAGAATACTTATGAATGCGTAAGTCCTAGTAACGACGGCTTAAGTTATTGCGATCGCAGTCATTTTAATCTACAAGTAAAGTGGAATCAGTGCATTAAAAGGATGTCTCATGAATGCTGTGACACATAAGCGATTTACCATCGCTGAATACCATCAATTGATTGAACTCGGATTTCTGACAGAGGCCAATCATATTGAATTGATTCGAGGAGAACTGATTGAAATGACAGCAAAGGGAACACCTCATACAGTTTGTAGTTCTATCCTATGCCGTCAATTAGATCGGCTATTAGGCGATCGAGCAGTCATCTGTGGACAAGATCCCATCACCCTTCCTAATCAAAGTGAGCCTGAGCCGGATGTTGTCATTGCAAGAGGAAGAGATGAAGATTATCTCGCTCATCATCCCTATCCCAAAGATATTTTGTTAGTAATCGAAATTTCGGATAAAACCATAGATTACGATCAAATAACCAAGTTGTCTTTGTATGCAGAAGCCGGAATTTCTCATTACTGGATTGTGAATTTGCCAGATAGTCAACTTGAGCATCATAGCCAGCCATATCAAAATGCTCAAAATAAGTTTAGCTATCTCAGCAAGCAGATTTATTTACCGAATCAGTCAGTAGCGATTTCTGGATTTGAAAATGCATTCTTGGACTTGAGTCGCTTGTTTCCACAAGGTACTGGTAAATGATTTTGTGAGTGCAATTGGGTAAACAAGTGTTGTATTCTGCCAAAGATATTAAATTAATACGTTGATGAAAGATACGTTTAAATACTGATGATTTAGGCTTTTTATAGTTGATTTTATACTAAAATACATGAAAAAAATACTGTTAGTATGCACCACCTTGAACTAATTATATTGATTTTGGATTTGTTTCCGAATTATATGGGTTCGGAGAAGCTATTAAAAATGCTAAAAATGCTTGATAATCATTTTAGTGTAATTGATAAGCAGATAAGTGAAATAAAATCCCTCCTGTCTATGCGATAAGCAAGTATTTCTTAGTTTTCTAATACTTTTAAATAAATCTATAAATACTTATGCCGATGAACTCAACAAAAAAACAATATACTGATTAAGACTTACATTTTCCTGTTCAGCCACCTCAGCTAAACGACGATGTAGAGATTTCGGCATCCGTAAAAGTAGCTTACCACTGTAGTTCGCATCTACGCTAGGTAAAGGAATCTCGTCTCCAGCTTCATAAGCTGTTTCAATCCACAATTCTCGTGCCTCGTTGATATTTGCCATTGTCTCTTCTAGACTTTCACCTTGAGTAAGACATCCAGGTAAGTCTCTAATTTGAGCTACATATCCACCCTCTAAATCAGGATAAAGTGTCACAGGATACTGAAGATTTAAATAATATTCTAAAGAAGGTTTTTTAATCTGCTTGTTCTTCTGATTCAGTGTCTTCATTAATCCACTCTTCTAAATTTAATAGCTCAATAATTTGCTGAACATAGACCCCTTTAACTTTCTGCCCACTTTTTTTTGGGTATAGTCACAGTTCTCACTTGGGAGTCTCGAAAACTATGATGGCTACCCTTAGACCTTTTTTCTTCAAAGCCCAAAGCTTCCAAAAGGTAGCGCACATCCTCAAACCGCACTTCTGGAGGTCGCTTGAGAAATTGCTCTACCAGTTTTTTTAACTTGCTCATTGAAGAATAGTATCATATATAGTATTATAAACAAGTTTTTTACTTCTTTCTGGTTTGGTATTTCTAATAAATCAGTAGACGGTGCTAGCATGTATCTTTATCTGTGATTAATAAATCACAAACTAAATTCTGCTGCGCCATCTTCATCAACATCTTTACCCATAGCAGTAGGTTTAAATTTAGAACCATGAATTAATTCACCAAATGCAATTCCCGGATTTTGGTGAAGAATATTCAGCAAACTCATAAAATCTCGTACAATTTCCCCTGGTGTAAGTAATGCTTCTGCACCCAAGCGACTAATAATTTCTTTCACAAACTCCTTCAACTCACGATTTGTCAAAGTCTGTTCATAACCAAAATTGAGTGCATGAATCTCAGCTAAACGTTGCAAAAGCGTCAATATTTCTGCTTCACTCAAAGGATTTAGCCGAATCACTGGCCCTAGATGTTCTTGAACGCCAGATTGTACAACAAAACGACTTTCTTTTGTGCGTCTTTGCCAAGCTTGATCTGCAAAAAGTCCCCGTTTGGGATCTTCTAAAAATTTAGTTGTTCCACCAACAACAATACCAAGATGTTCTGCTTTACATTGCATGGTATCGTTAAACATTGCGAGGAGTCGATTATAATTTTTTTCTCGTGTGACTGTAGTAGATATTTGATATAAATGTACAGCTTCATCAACTAAAATTAAAAGTCCTTTATAGCCAATTTCCGCGACAAATTTAGCAAATAGTTTTATATAGTCATACCAACTATCATCATCAATAATTACCCGAACTCCTAAAGCTGCTTTCGCCTCAACTTTAGTAGTAAATTCTCCACGTAACCAGCGCATCGCCGAATTTTTTAAATCATCATCATCCATTCGATAGCCACGCCAATAAGCGATAATCACGCTACCAAAATCAAAACCATGAACTAAGTCTTCAATATACTGAACTACTTCTCTAATTTTCGCTTCAACTTTGTCATCAAAACCATCGTCATTGGGACGCATTTCAGTTTCTTTAACTACTTCTTGTTGAATTTTATTAATCCATCCTTCTAAAATCGAAACTAAAGCACCACCATCAGGACGAGTTTTTGTAGCTAGGTGGCTCATTAATTCTCGATAGGTAGCGACACCTTCATGGTTACTTCCAGCTAATCGCCGTTCAGGGGATAAATCAGCATCAGCTACTACAAAACCTTGCTCCATAGCGCGGTTACGAATTAGTTGTAATAAAAAACTTTTACCGGAACCGTAGTTACCAATTATAAAGCGAAATGCTGCGACACCTTCGGCAATATCATCAAGATTTTGTAATAGGCTTTTTAGTTCTTGTTCTCGCCCTACTGCTATATATTCAACTCCTACTCTTGGTACTACACCCGCGCCAAGAGAATTGATTAAAGCAGTAGAGATTTTTTTCGAGATTTTGAGCTTTGCCATGTATTACACTTCACTTTATTCTAAACGCATAAGCACGCAGTAAGTAGAGTAGGTAAGGTAGATATTAACCTTAGTACAAATCTTATGACGGCAATAGTAATTTAATTTGACGACGCATGTCTAGGGATGAGACTTTCATGCATTGCAATCATTTTTTTGGCATGATTAATATGCTCAGGGTAAACTTCTGGATTTTCAGAATCTGAGTTAATTATTAATTCACCAATAGTATCATTTGCCCGCTCATTTATAGAATCGATTAAGAGATTTGGCATAGTGATATTTGCTTCGGCAAGTTTTTTAATAGCAGGTTTTGGGTTATCTTGTTCGACTATAGCTTTTAATACTTGTAGTTCGTATCCTGGGAGATTTTCTAAAAAATTAGTCCATTCTTCAGGTAGGTTCTCTGATGTATCAGCTTCCGAAGTATTTACGACTGCTGTAGTTTCCATTATTTCAGAAAAAGGAAACAATTCAGTATCATCTTCTTTAGAATTATCAGGTAAAGGTTCTGAATTAAATGTTTCTAGTTGTTGGAGTAATTCCCATACTTGATTTTGTAATGAATCTCGTTCTTCTTGCAATAATGAAACTTGCCCTTGCAACTGCTGTAATTCAGCTTTGTGTTCTGCTAGTTGGGTTTGCGAAGAATTCAGGATGGCTTGAATATTTTCTATTTCGCTTTTTGTCGCTATCAGCAATTGATTTTTTTGGGTTGTCTCAGCTTCTAATTCTTGAATTGTAATTCGTAGTTGGTATAGTTTTTCTTCTAATTGGGGTTTGAGTCTGCCTAAAAGAGTTACATTACTTTCAAATTCTTGCTTCTCTTGCTGGAGTTCAGAGATTTGACTTTGCAACTGGGCAATTTCAGCACGAGATACATTGCAATTGGACTCTAAACGGCGCTTCTCTGCTGTGAGGACAGAAAAGGCATTGCTCAATTCTGTTTGATTTTTCTGCAAGTTATTTATTTCAGTTTGCAGAGTATTGATTTCAGTTTCTAGCTGTTTTTTTTGTCCGGCACAGGTTCTTAATTCTCGATGTAAACTATCCCTTTGGTTCCGGGCTTCTATAACTTGATTTTGTAGTTGTTGTGACTCTGAATATAATAAATTATGATGTTCTTCAATTTGATTTATTTCTCTGACAACACGAGCTTTCAATCCCTCCATTTCTTTAATTCGCTTGCGGAGAGAACCTAAAACAAACATTTCATAGTTTCTCCGTCGCTTATCTACGAATAATGCTGCCCCGTACATGGTAGATGCAGTAATTACACCTGTGAGAAAGGCTTTATTAAAATCCCAGCTTGGGACGAGACTAAGACCAAAACTCACACTAAAGGCAACTATCCCTAGTATAAATCGATTACTGATCGTTACTGATTGCATATTGCTGGTTTTTAGCGTAGTGAAATTATTATGGTAATTCGTAATTAGAATAGACATAATGCTTTTGAAATATATAGTTTGAGTTACTGGTGCATAATGTTGTATGTGACTAATAAAAAAGTGTAATCATAATTAAATAATTTTAATCAGAAGTCTTGGATGTATTGCGATCTGAATTAAAAAGTCTTAAATCTGCTTTCAAGAAGTCAACAAACTGCCGTGCTGTGCGTCCAGAACGACCGTTGTGGCGAGTTGCCCATTGTAATGCTTGAAATTCCAAATCTTGTTGGGTAATATTAATTTCAGCTTGCATGGCTAGATGTTGTACAATCTTCAGATAAGTTTTCTGGTCGGCTGGTTCAAAGGTCAAGGTTAAACCAAAGCGATCGCTAAACGAAAGTTTCTCCTGCATCGTATCCCAAGCATGGATTTCCTCGTTATCCTTGGGGGTAGGTCTATCCACAAAAAACTCCCGAATCAGGTGGCGGCGATTGGAAGTAGCATATACAACTACATTTTGCGGACGGGCGGTTAAATTACCTTCTAAAACTACCTTGAGGGCTTTAAAGGCATCATCATCTTCTTCAAAGGAAAGATCGTCTACAAAGATGATAAATTTTTGTGACACTCCTCGTAAATGTTCCACGATTTCTGGTAATTCTTTTAAATCAGATTTGGTTACTTCCAACAAGCGGAGATTGCGTTGGGCTTTGCCCTCGCCGGAGGCATCGCTATATTCATTTAACAAAGATTTCACTAAAGAAGATTTGCCAGAACCACGGCTACCGTAAAGTAATACATGGAGTGCCATCTCTCCTGATAATAAAAACTCTGTATTTTTCAACAAAGCATCTTTTTGAGACTCGTAACCTACAAGCGCACTCAGCTTAACCGGATCTGAATACCGAATACCGATAAACTGCCCAGCTTGCCACCTTAAGGCGCGATATTCTGCAAATAAACCAGAGCCGCATTGCCGATAATAAGCCGCCAACTCTTCTACACCATCACCCCAATTATCTAAGTCTTGTAAATATGTAGCGAACTTTGGATCTACTCCTACGAATTCTTGCTCTTTATACCACACTACTGGCGAAATCGGCATCTGAGCTACGCCTTGTATCCACTCGCTTAAAGAAGCGCTGCTACATTCATAGAGGCTTTGCAATATTTGTAAATCGTGCTGTACTGCTGCGACTAAAGCCGGGGGCAATTCTTCAAATTCTCGCACTTCGGCCAGCTTTGTAAAAGGATTCTTAGAGAAGAGAAGTTGAGTAATTAAATAGTCTTCCCAGTTTTGATTTTTAGCAGCCAAAGCGTGGAAGTAACGGCCGTAGGCTTCGAGACAACCCCGTGCATCAGAGTCAGTGTAGCGTATCGCTTGCAACAGTTCCAAAAATGCCATCCCCACTTCGCCTTGGAGAACAGACTGGTACAGTAAAAGTGAGGCCGCTTGACGCTGGAGGTATTGAACTTTTGTATATGAAGAAGTATTTGCTATTGGCATCGCTTAATTATCCATCAATCAACTGTGTGGTATAGCTATTTAGCTATGGTAAATTGTCTACTGACCTTGGCAGTAAAGTCAAAATCTACAGATTAACAATGAATTTAAGTATAATTGCTGCTTTCGCCTACGGCATATTAGCGATCGCTGGTGGCGTTATTGGCTATATTCAAGCTAGAAGTAAGATTTCACTGTTAAGTGGTAGTATTAGCGGCTTATTACTAATACTCGCCGCTTACTTTCAACTCCAAGGGCAAACCTGGGGTTCGATTTTAGCAGTGTTAGTTACTGCTGTTTTAGTGGTAGTGTTTGCAGTTCGACTGGCTAAAACACGCAAGTTTATGCCGGCGGGATTAATGACGATTTTAGGGATGGTGGCTTTGGCGGTGATGGTGAGTCAAATTGCGGCTTTAAGGTAGCATCAGTCTTATAAGTAACAACCACCCTCCTGTTTGTTTGTCGCGCTTAGAATTTACGACGCGCAGCCATCGCATTAACATAACAAGCTATCGCACTAAGGGATTTCCCAAGAAATAAATTATCCAATAAACGAACCACAGAGACGCAGAGGACACAGAGAAAGAGGAAATAGAGAGGGTTTTTACATCAGTTTTGGGATATTTTTTATTTGGAAGTCCCTAACATAACAAGCCGACGCATTAACATAACAAGCCATCGCATTAACATAGCAAGCCATCGCATTAACATAGCAAGCCATCGCATTAACATAGCAAGCCATCGCATTAACATAGCAAGCCATCGCATTAACATAGCAAGCCGACGCATTAACATAACAAGCCGATGCATTAACATAGCAAGCCATTGCATTAACATAACAAGCCGATGCATTGCTATTGCAGGGTATTGCCAAATCTAATTTGCTATAAATTAATGAAATGCTGTAGTTAGCGCAAAATCTGTTCAATCATCCGGTTCGCTTGGGAAGCATAACCGCCGCCAAATAAATTGAAGTGATTCAAAATGTGATATAGGTTATAGAGGGTTTTTCTTTGCTCATAGCCTGGATCTAGGGGAAAGGCTTTGTTATAACCTTTGTAAAAGGCTGCGGGGAACCCACCAAACAATTCTGTCATGGCAATATCAACTTCGCGATCGCCAAAATAAGTTGCTGGATCAAAAATCACGGGTTCTCCTGACGCTGTACACCCGGCATTTCCGCCCCATAAATCGCCATGTACTAAAGAAGGTTGCACCTGGTGATTCGCCAATAGTTCAGGGATAGCTGCTAATAATTTTTCTTGTTGGGGGAAACTCCCTCCCCGTCGCCTTGCCAACTGAAACTGATAACCTAGACGATGTTTAATATAAAATTCTGTCCAGTCTGCTGTCCAAGTATTAACTTGGGGCGTTGAACCAATGGTATTGTTAATTTTCCAACCAAAACCTTGGCTACTGCTAGCTTGATGCATCGCCGCCAACTTGCGCCCCATCTCTTCCCACAAATTGCTGTCACCATTACCAAGTTCTAACCATTCCAGCACAATGTAGCTAGAATTCTCAGCGACACCCCAGCAAATAGGTTTGGGGATACGAATACTAGCTGTTGCTAGCATTTCCTTTAAACCCAATGCCTCAGCCTCAAACATCGCAGCTTGAGATGCTTGATTCAGCTTGACAAAGTAAGCGATCGCACCATTAGAAACAGCATAACCTTGGTTGATACATCCGCCACCAACCGATCGCCGTTGCTGACTCTGAAATTTTTCGCCAGTCACCTGGCTAATATGAGCATCGATTTGAGTCCACATGATTAAATTGGGGATGAGAGATCAGGGGAGGCAGGGGGAGCAGGGAAAGAAGAACTATTGATTAATACTAATACCCAATGCCCAATGCCCAATGCCCAATGCCCCATGCCCCATGCCCATTTTCTTTCTTTACGGCTTAACGACAACCACACCATAAGCATCTGGGGAAAGATACTCTTTGGCTGCTTGCATTAAGTCAGTTGCACTTTGACTTTGAATATATTCTGGGTAATTCAAGGCGGGTTCTAAATCTCCCACCAAGGAATGATAATAACCATACAACCCAGTGCGATCGCTTGGTGTTTCATTGCCAAAAATAAATTTGTTCGCTACTCGCTGCCGCACGCGGGCAATTTCTGATTCTGTGACTAACTCGGTTTGGATTGTGCGAATATGTTTAGCGATCGCATCCTCTACTTCAGCTAAATTTTCTACTGCACATTTAGCTGAAATATAAAATGTCCCTTGCAACTGATTGCTCATATTGCTCACAGAAATTGAAGAAACTAATCCCCGTTCTTCTCGTAAATCCCTCACCAGTCTTGATGTCCGTCCATGTCCCAAAACTCCTGCTAAAACATCCAATCCATAGGTGCGATCTAACTGAACCATTCCTGGAACCCGCCAAAGCATCACTAGTCTTGCTTGCTGGAGACTTTCATCTATAAATTCTCGGCGGACAATTTCTGTAAATGGTGATTCTGTGGGGAGTGGGGAGTGGGGAGTGGGGAGTGGGGAGTGCTGAGTTTTATTAGCTTTTGTAAATCCTTCCGCAACGATCGCAATTAATTCTTCCACAGGCAGGTTGCCCACAGCTACAGCAGTAATTGACTGGGGTTGATACCAACTACTATGAAAATCCCGCATCTGCTGGGGTTGAAGTTGAGAAATTACCGATTCTGGCCCCAATACTGCACGGCGATAAGGTAGCTGACTATAGGCTGTTTCCATTGCCCGTCTAAATATCCGCCGTTGGGGATTATCCTCTGAACGCCTAATTTCTTCTAAAACTACTAATCGCTCCCGTTCAAAAGCATCATCAGGAATACTAGCATTTGTGACTACATCTATTTGTAGTGGAGCAAGTTCGGCAAAATCTTTGGGGGCAGTGGTTATATAGTAATGAGTATAATCTTGGCTAGTTGCGGCATTGGTGACAGCACCCCGTTCTTCAATTCGCCGTTCAAACTCACCGCTAGCTAGTCGTTCTGTTCCCTTAAAAATCATGTGTTCTAAAAAATGAGCCATACCGTTAATGGCATCAGATTCTACAGATGAACCAACTTTAATCCATAAATTGAGGTTTACAGCGTCAACTGGCATTTGCTCCGCGATGATTGTCAAACCATTGGGTAACTGATGCAGGGTTGGGCTATTCAGACGAGTAAATTTTTGCAGGGTTGAAGTCATTGCTACTTGTGTGAGAAGCTACGTTACTTCTTTATCTTATCCGCGACACAAAATCTATATAAAAAGACCTCTTCCTAGTTGTACTACGCAAAACTTGTTCCTCTCCGACTTGGCTACGGTGTATACACAAGTCATCGAATCACCCAAAACAAAAGAAAAACCTCACCCTGTCCTCTCCTTAATCCCTCTCCTTAGTAAGGAGAGGGACAGGTTTTACACATTAAAACCAGGGTGAGGTTTCACCAGCCATTTCCGTTTCTACTAATTCGTCGGTTCTAGAACTAATTTGTGTAAATACTATCGATTCAGTAGATTTATTTACTGGAGGTTCAAATGATTCGATGTTGTTACCATCTTAAATACAACCAAGTTTGCGAATATTCAAATAATATCTAAAGATTTTTGATATTAGTTCTCTAGATAGATCGGGAATTTTATAGCTAAACTTTAAGATGAAATAGTCAAGAACAAACAGAGCGGATTCGATTCTCACAAAGGAGAAATTCAATGACTAACATTATTGCTTGGCTAGTTTTGGGTTTAATTGCAGGTGCGTTAGCTAAGTTATTTTATCCAGGAACCCAAGGTGGCGGTATTCTCTCCACAATTATCTTAGGAATACTTGGAGCCGTAGTCGGTGGTTATTTAGGTCAAGTTTTACTCGGAAGTGGTTCAGCCGCCGCCGCATCCGCCGGAGCTTTTTCTCTTGGAAGCATTTTGTTTGCTGTTTTGGGTGCTATGCTACTGATTTTCCTGTGGGGTTTACTGACTCGTCGAGCCGTGTAATAGCCTCAAATTAGCTGACAGTTTTGGGAATCACTTCTAGCTGCAATAAACCGATAAGATGACATTAGAAAAAAAGCGAATAACCATAGAGGTTTTCGCTAGATGTTCCGATGCACAGTTGGCACTCCAGGAATTAAAAGCTTCTAATTTCCCAATGCATAAGGTTTCTGTAGTTGCCCGTAATGTAAAAGAACAAAGTGATATTGCTGGTGTTGAAGTCAAAGAGCGCACTAGCAATATATCTGCACAAAATGTAGCTGGAGCCTCTAATGGTAGAGCTTTAGGCGATTTTAGTGGCTTATTAGTCGGTCTAGTTATCTGGGTAATTCCTGATATAGGTAAAGTTACACTAGCGGGAGTAGAAGAAACAGCGATCGCTGCTACTTTAAGAGGTGGTTTTGCGAATTTTTTCCTAAGTTTAGGATTTTCTCAAGAGCAAGCACATAATTACAGCAATCTTGTCTATAAAGGTTACTGTTTGCTGATAGTAACGGATATAGAAGTTCAGCTTGCTCAGAAGATTTTTAATAGTCGCGATCTTCAACAAGGGGGTATTAATATGCCATACTTAACCCCCAGTAGCCGCTATAAACATGCTGTTAGTCTTTTTCATACGCGCAAAGATGCAGAAAAAGCGCTTATGGAACTGAGAACTGCTGGCTTTCCTATGGGTCAAGTATCTATAATAGCTAAAAATGCAAACAGCCTAAGTGATATCTTTGAGTTTAATATCAGCAGTTGCCAAGATAATTACACTACATTAGGGATTCCCGATGACACATGCAGATACTATGAGCATCAGGTATCCCTGGGTCATTATCTAATAGTCATCAAAGGCACTGATATCTACATAGCAGGTGCAAGAGCTATTTTAGAGAATAACAATATCCAGTATTTTAGTATATATAGTCAATCTGAACTTGGCACTGCCAGAAGCGATCGCCAAATAACTACAAACTTCTAGTTAAATGTCAGTTAAACTCAAGAGGTTTAAGACATTACTTATAGCGTTTACTAATCATACAAGGTACATCATAGCCCCCTCTCGTTGGCGCAGCCTCTCGTAGAGAAGAGCGGGGAGGGGGTTGGGGGTGGGGTTCAGTACCTACTAAACTGAGAACCGTTATATACTTAATTGTGAATATTTCTCAAATTTTATAGAAAAAGCGTGTTGAGAGGTGTATAAATTACACACTATATAACTAAATACTATCCGAGTGATAATTTGGAGCGTACCAATAATTAGGTAAATTCCAACAAAACTAAATATTTTACATTTGTTTTGGATAGTTAAAACAAAATCACAACATAAATAATTTGAATACCTACCTGCAATAATGTTAAACCGTTTGAAGATTGGAACCAAAATTGGAGTAAGTTTTGCCCTAAGTTTGGCAACTCTGGCCACCATTGGTCTAATCTCCTACCAAAGCACCAATGAGTTAATTGAAACTTCGCGCAAAGAAACCCATACTTACCAGGTGCTAAGTCAGCTTGAAGACCTCAATTTGCAACTGACAAATGCTGAAACTGGGCAACGCGGTTACATTATTACTGGAGAAGACCGCTATTTAGAACCTTATAATACTGCCATTGGAGTACTCAATCAAAGAGTTAAGGAACTTCAGAGGTTAATATCAGATAATCCCAACCAACAAAATCGGCTTGATATTTTGCAGCCACTACTAACCGAGAGAATGGCTGTAATGAAAGATGTCATTGATCTACGGCAAAGCCAAGGCTTGGAACCTGCTCAAAAAGCTATCCTGACAGATCGGGGTAAGCAGTTGATGGATCGGATTCAGAAAGTGATCCAGACGATGAAAACTGAGGAGAATATACTGCTAAAACAGCGCTCTCAGAGAGCAAAAGCGGCTGCACATCAAACGATCGCTACTATTATCTATAGTATTCCTTTATTTTCTTTAGTCTTAGCTTTGATTGGATTCGCCCTGACGAGAGATATCTCAGTCCCTCTGAAGCAAGTTTCTGATTTAGCAGAAAAAATGGCGGATGGAGATTTATCGGTTACTTTACCAGATAGCGATCGCCTAGATGAAATTGGCGTGTTGACGCGCACCTTCAATCAGATGATCGTTAATCTGCGAAACACAACTCAAAGAAATGACGAGCAAAACTGGCTAAAATCTAACTTAGCTGAATTTACCCAAATGCTCCAAGGGCAGCGTAATTTAGAAAATGCGACTAGCTTAATATTGTCTAATTTAGCGCCATTGGTTGGAGCATCGCAGGGCGTTTTTTATGCTATGACCTCTATAGACAACCAGCCAGTGCTGAAATTATTGAGTAGTTATGCTTACAAAAAGCGAAAAAACTTAGCAAACCAGTTTCGCTTAGGCGAGGGATTAGTAGGACAATGCGCTCTAGAAAAACAAAGAATCCTCCTCACAGAAGTTCCTAGTGACTATATCCGCATCAATTCCGGTTTGGGAGAAGCACCACCATTAAATATTATTGTCTTGCCTATACTATTTGAAACAGAGGTAAGTGCTGTAATTGAACTTGCCTCTTTTGGTACTTTCAGCCATCTGCATCTGACATTTTTAGAGCAATTGAGTCAAAATCTGGGTGTATTTTTAAATAACATTGCTTCACAATTACAAACCCAGCAACTACTTGAAGAGTCTATTGCTTTAACAGAAGAACTACAAACCCAGCAAGAAGAACTACAGCAGAGCAATCAACGCCTAGAAGAACAGGCACACGAATTGGAAGAATCACAATTTGTTGTCAAGCAGTCTAACGAAGAATTGCAACAACTAAATGAAGAACTAGAAGAAAAAACAGAATTATTAGAAGTTCAAAATCAAGAAGTTGCTCGCAAGAACCAGGAAGTTGAGCGGGCAAGGCAGTCTTTTGAAGAAAAAGCTGAACAACTGGCCTTATCTTCCAAATATAAGTCAGAATTTCTTGCAAATATGTCCCATGAATTACGGACACCGCTAAACAGTCTGTTAATTTTAGCAAGACTGTTATCAGATAATTCTCTTAACAACTTGACCGACAAACAAGTAGAGTACAGCCGGACTATTTACTCGGCTGGGACTGATTTGCTGGAATTGATCAATGATATTTTAGATTTGGCAAAAATTGAGTCGGGTACTATGTCGCTCAATATTGAGCAAATTGCTTTTGCAGATTTAGAAATGTCTTTAGAGCAGAATTTCCGGCAAGTAGCCCATAATAAAGAACTCAGTTTTACAATTGAACTGGATGATAACTTACCTCTAACAATTTATAACGATTCCAAACGTCTGCAACAAGTGCTGAAAAATCTCCTAGCTAACGCTTTTAAGTTTACTGAACAGGGAAGCATAAAGTTAGAAATTAGGATGTCTTCCGATGCATCCCAAGTTGATAATTCGATGATTGCTTTTGCAGTTAGTGACACAGGTATAGGCATTCCATCTGAAAAACAGAAGATTATTTTCGAGGCATTTCAGCAGGCAGATGGCACAACTAGCCGCAAGTACGGCGGGACTGGCTTGGGTTTGTCCATCAGCCGCGAATTGGCTCAACTTTTGGGAGGGAGAATTGAACTAGTCAGCGAACCAGGGCAAGGAAGCATCTTTACTCTCTACTTGCCCACGCGACAGGAAAAAAATAGTAAAAATACTTTTACACCCCCTGAACCAATCACTATCCGCAAAGCATTAACTATAAAAGAAGTGCCTCTGGTGGAAAACGAATCTATAACTTTGGATACGTCTTCAAGTGTGAAAGTACTTACTAACTTGGCACATGAAATTCCAGACGATCGAGAAATAATTCAACCGGGCGATCGCATTTTGCTAATTATCGAAGATGACGATAAATTTGCCCGCATCTTATTAGATATGGCTCGTCAGCAGGGCTTTAAGACCATTGTTGCCTTACACAGCAAACAAGGTCTAGCACTCGCGCAACAGTTTAAGCCCGATGCAATTATGCTCGATATCCACATGCCAGAAATGGATGGTTGGACGGTGCTAGATCGTCTGAAGCATAAACCCGATACCAGACATATACCAGTACACATACTTTCTGTGGATGAAAGACAGCAACGGGGATTACAACTAGGAGCGATTACTTACCTACAAAAACCTGTTTCTCCAGAGGCACTAACTCAGGTATTGACTGATATTAAAGGTTTTATTGAACGTCAAGTCAGAAATCTCCTGATCGTAGAAGACGATCGCGTACAAGCTCAAAGTATTATCGAACTGATTGGTAATGGTGATGTCCACAGTACAGCAGTGGGTACGGGAGCAGAAGCTCTCTCGATTTTGCGATCGCAACACTTTGATTGTATGGTACTGGATCTTGGTCTGCCTGATATGAGTGGGTTTGCCCTAATTGAGCAAATCAAGCAAGAACCCAGGCTATTGAAACTGCCGATTATTGTTTACACCGGGAAAGAACTCAGCCGCCAAGAAGAAACCCAACTGCGGGGACTAGCAGAGACAATTATTATTAAAAATGTGCGATCGCCAGAGCGGTTGTTAGACGAAACTGCTCTATTTTTGCATCGGGTACAAGCCAATTTGCCCCCACCAAAGCGCCAAATGCTAGAACAGCTACACCAAAACGATCCGGTGCTGGCTAATCGGAAAATTTTGATTGTAGATGATGATCTGCGGAATATTTTTGCCCTCACCAGCTTTTTAGAAAGCTATCAAATGCAAGTGCTGTTTGCCGAAAATGGCAGAGATGGTATAGAAATGTTGCAAACTAATCCTGACATTAATATAGTCTTGATGGATATCATGATGCCAGAAATGGATGGTTATGAAACCACCAGCGCCATCCGCCAGCAACAACAATTCCGTTCCCTACCAATAATTGCTTTAACTGCCAAAGCCATGCCAGGCGATCGCGAAAAGTGCATCGAAGCTGGAGCTTCTGACTATATCACCAAACCTGTAGATACTGAGCAACTGCTTTCACTACTCCGGGTTTGGCTGTATCGTTAATTTCCCATATTCTCATTCAACTTTTGCATAAATTCTTGATGTTCAGTGGCAGCTAAACCTGCTTGTAACACAGATAACACCGTCGCCATTTCTCCTGACAGTAAGGCAGGTAATGGCAACCACAACCCCGGAAATACCTGACTGCGAATAATTCCCTGATCATCGGTTGGTAGCGAAACATACTCGTCTGCTTGCAGCCTAAACCAATCCAACTGATTATCTAATGTTCGCCAGACAATATACTCCTGTACTCCATTCCGTCGATAGGTGCGTTTTTTATCATGTAAATCGATGGCTGCACTGCTTGCTGCTACTTCTATCACCAGTTCAGGTGCGCCTTGGATATAATCATCCTCACTAATCAACGCCTGTCTGCCCGGAATGAATAGTACCGCGTCAGGCTGTGGTTCATTATCGGGATCTAAACGCACTGTGGGTTCAATTCCCAGAACAATTCCTGGGGTTGCCGTTTTATAGTTCCACAACCACCCGATTAAATCTCCATGTGGTTCCCCATGACTTTTAATTCTCAGTGGCGATGCCATGATATATACAACTCCTTCAACCAGTTCAGCTTTTCTTAAATGCGGCATTGCCTGATAGCGACGCTCAAATTCGCAACGAGATAAGCGATCGCCATTTTCCAGAGGTAAAACTGAAATCACTTTTTTAGGAGTTGTAACCATCCCTTTGTCCTCTTTACGCAAATTGTCCAAACTGAATCAAAGTATTCTAATTTGGCAGTGCTGCATCCATTTTACTTCTTAATAATTTTGAGAATAAACTTAGTTAAGCTGAAAATCATCTAAATTGAATAATCAATTGAAGAAGAATTCAGAAGTCAGAATTCAGGAGTCAGAATAAATCAGTCGGGGATTCAGACCGGCGCAGGATTTTGAGCTACTGAACTACCGTTCAGTAGGGGTTTTAAACCCAATTATTCATCCACCAGTCGTACAGAATTCATTCTGAATTCTGACTCCTGACTCCTGAATTCTGTTCGATAAAATAAAACTCTTGTGGGGTGGGCATCTTGCCCGCCCTAATTATACAAATTAAATGCAGAACAGCTTATATAACTAAAAACCCACACTGTAACCGATTAAAAGGGACAGCGTGGGTAATTTATGCCTGTAACGCGAATGACAATTTAGCGGAACATACTACTAACTGAAGTATCTTCATGAATCCGCCAAATAGTCTCTCCTAAAAGATTAGCCACTGACAGCACCACTAGCTGGGAAAAACGATTGGCTTCTGGTATGGGGATCGTATTGGTGACAATAACTTCCTCAAACAAACCACTGGATAATCGCTCCATCGCTGGTGGAGAGAATACCGCATGAGTTGCACAGGCATATACCTGACGCGCTCCCTCTTCACGCAGTAATCGCGCCCCTTCTGCGATCGTGCCACCAGTGTCGATCATGTCATCCACCAACACTGCTGTTTTGCCTTTAACATCACCGATGACATTTAACACTTCTGCAACATTATGTGCCTGACGACGTTTGTCAATAATCGCCAATGGCGCATCACCCAGTTTTTTTGCAAAGGCTCTAGCCCTTGCTACACCGCCAACATCTGGAGAAACAACCACAAGATCGGGCAGCTGTTTGCTGGCTAGATAATCCAGCAATACTGGCGAGCCGTAAACATGATCAAAAGGGATATCGAAATAACCTTGAATTTGCGCCGAGTGCAAATCCATTGCTAAAACGCGGTTGGCTCCTGCTTCGGTGATCAAGTTAGCAACCAGCTTGGCAGTGATTGACTCTCGTCCTGCCGTTTTGCGATCGGCACGAGCATAGCCATAGTAAGGAATTACTGCTGTCACCTGTCGCGCAGAAGCTCGACGACAAGCGTCAACCATAATCAATAATTCCATCAAATGATCGTTTACGGGTTGACAACATGGCTGGATTAAATAGACATCACAACCCCGAATCGATTCTTGGATTTGAACGTAAAGTTCTCCATCCGCAAATCTTTTGCGAATCATTGGCCCCAAGTCCATCCCCAGATAACGAGCAACTTCTTGAGACAGTTGGATATTGGCAGAGCCAGAAAACAGCCGCAGGCGATGATTCTCGGTCAGTCCTGTTGCGGATGGTTGCACTTTGAAAGTTGCAGAACTGAGCACAGCAGATCCTCTATGTGCGTTCATAGTAATATTATCATTAGAGATTTAATAGATTTAACCGAGAAATTGCCTAAAAAACATTTGTGAGTTTTATTGAAGCTTCCATACAAAATTAAAACATGTTCCCATAAAATTATCATTTCTTAACTGTCTAATTTTCTTGGCGAGCAAACTATTGATACGTAAACGGGTATCAATTCCGTCCACTAGGTCTATAGTTCAAGTTTTTTGGTTTGAGGTAAATAATCCCAATCTCTCAAAGATTGGTATGATAGATTGCTTATTCTAAGTACCTAATCTATAAGTTACAGTAAAGCATTTAAGTGATATTGAAGTATGTTGTTAGACAGATGAACACTTGCGACTAAGTATCCAACACGTATCTAATTATATTCTATAATCCTAGCGGTAAATAAGTAAACTGGCAGACTTAATTTTTAGCTTGGAGCCAAAAGCTCACTCCCGATCCTTACTCCGAAAGTCTTAAACCCTTACCCATTGGTCTTATGGGAGCAGATAACGCCGATTCATCTTTTTTCTGTATTTGACTTTTCGTCAATCTTACTGGTCTAGTCTCACTAAATATTTTGTAAATCGGACAGGATGCTTAATCTACAATAATATTGCTATATCTTTGTAGTTAACAATTTTAATAAACCACAAAGCCTTAGAAAAATCACAAAGCCAAGTTTTACAACACACTGTATTTGATGGCTAAATCAATTATTTCAACAAAACGCCTCAGCAGCCAGTTTATCAGCTGGTTACTTGAAGAAAACAGAGGTGATAAGGAAGGATCGTACCGCCGCAAGGAAGAAACACATCGTCAGCATTCTTGGTGGCAGGTTATGTGCTTGACTGGTGTAGATTATTTTTCAACCCTTGGCTATCAACCTGGTATTGCAGCACTGGCCGCTGGCGCTCTTTCTCCTATAGCTACCCTGATTCTAGTTTTGCTGACGCTCTTTGGAGCATTACCAATCTATCGACGCATTGCTGCCGAAAGCCCTCATGGTGAAGGGTCGATCGCAATGTTAGAGCGTTTGCTCCCTTGGTGGCAAGGCAAATTACTTGTGCTGTGCTTACTTGGCTTTGTGGCAACCGACTTTATTATTACCATTACCCTGTCGGCTGCCGATGCTACAGCCCATATCATCGAAAATCCGCTCATCCCAAATTGGTTTCACAGTCAGACGATCGCAATTACCCTACTATTAGTTGCATTACTAGGCGCAGTTTTCTTGAGAGGTTTCCGAGAAGCGATTGGGATTGCAGTAGTGTTGGTGGCAGTTTATCTGCTGTTAAATTTCGTTGTCGTTGGCGTTGGTGTGTCTCAGATTTTAACTCACCCAGGAGCGATCGCTAATTGGCAGACTGCACTTTTTGCCCGCCATTCTAATCCTTTTATCCTAGTTGGTATAGCTCTTTTGATATTTCCCAAGCTAGCGCTAGGATTATCAGGCTTTGAAACTGGCGTAACCGTTATGCCCCTTGTCAAAGGTGGCAGCAATGACACTCCCGAATACTCCAGAGGGCGGATTCGGAATACACGCAAGCTGCTCACCACTGCTGCTTTGATTATGAGCTTCTTTTTGCTCACCACCAGCTTTATAACTACTCTATTGATTCCAGTTGCAGAATTTGCATCTGGGGGCAAAGCTAACGGACGGGCCCTTGCTTATTTAGCACATCTGTATTTAGGCGATGCCTTTGGCACAATTTACGATCTAAGTACTATTTCTATTTTGTGGTTTGCAGGTGCATCTGCAATGGCAGGGCTGCTGAATATTGTGCCTCGCTACCTACCACGCTATGGTATGGCTCCTAATTGGGCACGAGTTACGCGACCTTTAGTTTTAGTCTATATAGCGATCGCTTTTGTTGTCACAATTATCTTCAAAGCAAATGTGGAAGCCCAAGGTGGGGCTTATGCAACCGGTGTGCTTGTATTGATCACCTCAGCAGCCTTTGCCGTAACCTTATCAGCCCACCGTCACAGAGAGAAACGGGCAAGAGTGGTTTTTGCCATTATTACACTGTTATTTTTATATACCACTATTGTCAATATCATCGAAAGACCAGAGGGGATTAGAATTGCTGGGTTTTTCATCGGTGCGATCATTTTTACCTCACTGGTTTCTCGTGTTTGGCGTTCAACGGAACTACGAACAGAGCAAATCGAATTTGACGAACTTGCTGGCCAGTTCCTGGACGAAGAGAGCCAGGGAGCAATCCGACTAATTGCAAATCGGTTGAATACGGGCGATGTTGAAGAATATCTTTTAAAAGAGAAAGAGGTACGCGAAGACAACCACATTCCAGCCGACGATCCAATTCTTTTTCTAGAAATTCAGGTATCAGATGCTTCAGAATTTGCGGATATTATCAAAGTAAGAGGGGTACAAGTTGGCGATTATCGCATTTTACGGGCTGAGAGTGCAGCAGTACCTAATGCGATCGCAGCTTTATTGCTTTACATTCGCGATCATACAGGAAAAATCCCCCATGCCTACTTCGGCTGGGTTGAGGGCAACCCCATACAATACTTACTGCGTTTTATCTTATTTGGAGAGGGCGACATTGCTGTGGTAACTCGTGAAGTACTCCGTCGGGCTGAAAAGGAGCCTCACAAACGTCCTGGCGTTCATGTTGGTGGTTAAGCATCATAAATAATTAAGCCGCCCCAGCAAAAACTTCATAGAAGAAGCGCTTCTATTTTTTCCTCGTGAACCGATATATCTTCATATAATTCCAATCATTCTCACCTTCCAATTTATATAAATCATTCATTTCTACCTTAAAAACATCCTTGTCTTTCCAATAATATTCGCGGTTAAATATCACATAAACTGTATCTGCATTTTTGGTCGCTATATTAACTTGTTCTCCAATATTTTTTTCCTTCATATCTTTTCTAATATAATCTGGTAAATATATGGTCGATGAATCTCCGTAATATCGAAATAATGTATCTTGTCCAAGTAACAATACAGATTTTGCAGATGTATTTCGAGTTTTTATCAGATAGCGAACAGCTGAACGGTAGTCATCTTTTGCATAAGCTGGATTTAAATAATATTGCCAATTGGAATAAAGATTCATCAATAGCAAAGAAACTGTAGCTAACTTTGGAACTTGAGAGGCTATGTAAAGTTGATTTTTACGCTGGTAATTATGTAAAAAAGTTGATGGGATTAGAATAAAAAGTGGTATGCAGAGAAAAAAAGAGTGCCTCGGTAGCAAATTAATTTTAGTCCCCAGGGCAAAAATTAAAAGTAGTAAAAATGAGATAGCCAAAACTGATGTAAAAAAGTAATCAGCCTCTTGATATCTTTTTTTCTTACGCTGTCTTATTAAAGTTCTTACTAAAGCTATAAATATGATACCAGTGGTAATAATAAATATTAGCAAATGAGGCCAGTAGCCAAGTAAAACATTTATCTTTTCCTGATCCCGTAATTTTTCTAATGGTGGTCCGTAGGATGTCCCGACTAATATACCGTAGATCACAAACATAATGTTTGTAATTATCGGTAATCCAGAACGAGTAACTATAGTTGCTGCTGGATTGGATGCAGCAGGTGAAGACAAGTATAACCAAAGCATTGGGGATGCAAAAACTAACGGAGGTATCCACCATCTGATCAATTCTTTTAAGTTTCTATAAACAATTGCATGAGATAAAAAAATAGCTGAACTAAATATAATTGTTAAAATACTAGCAAAACTACCTATGGCAGTAAATATCCCAAAAAGCAATTGTGGAATAATTTTGTTACTCTTATCTACAGTAATTGCATAACTAAAGAAATATATTTGAAGTAAGGTTATAAATATTAATAGTGCATAAGGTCTGGCATCTTGGCTGTAAAATACGCTAAAAGAACTAACTGCTAGAATCGTTGACGACCATAAGGCATGTTTTTTTCCATAGACACGTAAACAAGTAAAAAATATAGTAATTACTGAACCGACTCCTAGCAGAGATGAGAGCGATCTAATCGCAAATTCACTATCTCCAAAAACTGAGCGCCAATAGAACAAGACCAAATAATAAAGCGGTTGATATTTATCACCAGCTTCTATAGTTATAATTTTTAATAAATTTTCTTGAACGCTTCCACCATTAGATAGTTGTAGGCTCCAGCCTTCATCAAACCAAAGACTTTGATTTTGCAACAAAAAGAAACGCAAAAATATACTAATTGTAATAATAATAAAAGCAATAAAATAGTATTTTGACTGTTTCATAAAAAACTCCAAAGCAGTGGTAGACCAAATATGGAACTTTCCAACCATCAAAAACCCACATCATATTAGGTAAGAGATTTTAATTATTGTCTCTACCTTGGCGTGGAATAAATTTAATTTAGGAAAAACTCTATCACATGAAGGAATATTTTTATGCAGATGATCTACTTACTACACGAAAGCTTTAAAATCTCTAGCAAATGAGTAGGTAAATTAGCATGAGTGAAACCATAGAAACAATTTTCAGCAAAATCATTCGTCGGGAAATTCCCGCTGACATTATTTATGAGGATGATTTGGTCTTAGCATTCAAAGACATCCACCCCCAAGCGCCCGTTCATATCCTAGTTATTCCCAAAAAACCCATTCCCACGCTAGCTGATGCCGAACCTCAAGATCATGCTCTGTTAGGGCATCTTTTGTTAACCGCCAAACGTGTTGCAGAAGAAGCTGGATTGAAAAACGGTTATCGAGTTGTCATCAACACTGGTGATGATGGTGGTCAGACAGTCCACCACTTACATCTGCATATTTTGGGAGGACGGCAGTTGGACTGGCCCCCTGGTTAATAAAAGTCGATGAATTGCGTCTAGAGACACAATTCATCACTAAAAACAATCACTGTCATAATCAATACATATATAATATTTCTTTACAAATCTCAATTTTGGTTCTAATGTAATAAACATAAATAAGCAAATGTGCTTATCAAAATCATAAACAACTAACCGCACTTATAAAACCATGACAGCAACGATCCAACGCCGCGAAAGCGCCAACGTATGGGATAGATTCTGTGAGTGGATCACCAGCACCA
>NZ_JBALDM010000055.1:0-15238 GCF_036917435.1 Nostoc sp. | reverse complement strand
TTGAGCCTTTTTGCATGAACGTTGAGCCTTTTTGCATGAACGTTGAGCCTTTTTGCATGAACGTTGAGCCTTTTTGCATGAACGTTGAGCCTTTTAGCCTGAACGTTGAACCTTTTTACTCGAAACTCGATGTTAGGGAACACCAAAAAATAAATTATTCCATCTTGTGGGATGGGCATCTTGCCCGTCCTTGATGATTAGCGGGCAAGATGCCCGCACCACAAGAAATTTTTGGATGTTTTTTATTTGGAAGTTTCGTTATGAGGCTGAAACTTGAAGTTTTAACTCTCCCCCTCATCCTTTTTCATAGAGTACTAAACTAGTAGGTTGCAATTTCACTTCCTTCCCCGCAGACAGATGTTCAGCAGCTTCTGAACCAGGCCCAGACCATGAGGTATCAGCAGAGTCTAACAATTTATTAGCATCGTACTGAATTGGCAGAGTCACTGTCACTGGAGACGAATTGAAATTCATCACAAATATTAGTTCACTCGATTCGCACCAACGACGCACAATGACCAAATCCTTTTCTTTATCGCTAGTCGCTTCGATGAAATTGCGGTCTTGATTCAAAAGGGCTGGATGCGTCTTGCGTAAATTAATTAACTGACGATACCAATTCCACAGAACTTTGTAATTACCTTCATGGCGTAATTGCCAATTGAGTTTAGATTTTAAGAAAGTTTCTGCGGATTCAGGATCTGGGGGATCGTCTGCGTAGTGAAATGCTTCAAACTCTTCTTTGCGTCCGGCTCGAACTGCTTGAATTAAATCTGGATCGGAGTGACTGACAAAATAAATGAAGGGTGCAGTTTCGCCGTATTCCTCTCCCATAAATAACAAGGGTAAATTGGGCGACAGCAGCACAGCCCCAGCAGCTAACTTTAATCCTTCAAAAGAGATTCGCTGGCTAAGGCGTTCTCCTTTCATTTGATTGCCGATTTGATCGTGATTCTGAATGCAGACTGTAAACTGTGAGAAATTGCGATCGCGGCAAGAGATACCATGAAATCGTTTGCGATCGGGCGAGTACTTCCAATCATAGATAAAGCTATCATTGTAAGCTTTTGCCAGATCCGCAACTTGTCCAAAATCTTGATAATATCCTTGGCGATCGCCTGTTAAAAGTGCGTGTAATGCATGGTGAAAATCATCACTCCACTGAGCATCAAGACCATATCCCCCCAATTCTGCCGGACGAATGATTTGCGGATTATTCAAGTCACTTTCGGCAATTAAATGGCGTTTCCATTTTTGCCCTTGTTGTGAAAAATGATGAACTGCTTCCGCTAGTTCCCATAAAAAATGCTTCGCACCTAAATCGTAAATTGCTTGAATAGCATCAAGCCGCAATGCATCAATGTGGAACTCGCGCAACCAGTAAAGCGCATTTTCAATAAAATAATTTCGCACACCCTGACTGTGGGCATCGTCAAAATTCAGCGCTTCGCCCCACGGTGTTTTATAGGTTTTAGTAAAGTAGGGCGCGAACTGCCCCATATAATTGCCTTCTGGCCCAAAGTGGTTATACACCACATCCAACACCACAGCAATATTGTGTTGATGGCAAGCATTCACCAGTTGCTTTAGTTCGGCTGGACTACCGTAGGAATTTTGGACAGCAAAGGGATAAACGCCATCATAGCCCCAGTTGCGGTATGTGAGGGAAGCTTCAATATGAGTGTCTCCCGGAAACTGGGAGATAGGCATGATTTCAATCGCATTAATTCCCAGTTCCCTGAGTTCCGGTAGACGAGAAATAATGGCGGTGAAAGTTCCTTCAGGTGTGAAAGTACCAACATGGACTTCGTAAAAAATCATCGACTCCACAGGAATGCCAGTCCACCCTTCATCTGTCCATTCAAAATGATGATCGACAATTTGAGACGGGCCATGCACTCCTTCAGGTTGATACTGTGACGCGGGATCGGCAAAAGCGTCTTGGCCATTTAAGACATACCGATAAAGCGTACCCGGATACACATCATTCACTTTCGCGTGCCAGTATCCCTCAGACTGAGGCTTGAGGGGAATAACCTGCTCCTGTGGTGTCAAAGTTTTTACAGTGACGCTATCTTGTAGCGGCGACCAAACTGTAAATTCACATTCTCCATTACCCAAGTAGTTAGCACCAATTCTCACGCAGTATCCCTCCCGTCAGTATGTTGTGCTGAATTATGGTGCGATCGCAATATCATTGATTGCACAATGTTTACAAACACGCCAGATAGCATAATGGTTTGTCTACCAGACTTTTTACTAGCACCTGGAGGCGGATTTTTTACCAGAACAAATTCTGCCTAATGATAAATCATTACAAAGACGCGATGAATCGCCGTCTCTACAATAATCAGCCTTTTGTAGAGACGGCGATTTATCGCGTCTTCTGCTTGCCACGGTTTAAATTGGTTTGCAGCTACCATCAACACAGTAAGACGATTGATAAGTATTAGAACGCTTACCAAATATGGTGTAACGATTATCGCGGATTTGTTCGTAAAAGCGATCGCCTGCCCATTTCATCCCCGGTAAGGCTCGATAAGCATCTACAAATATGTTTCCTGCTGGCAATAAGCGCCCAATTTCTTCAATAGCATTACTACCTTGCCAACGTTTCTGAGGTTCATTACCATCAATTAAAATCACTCCCTGTTCGCAGTCTTGGGCTGTAATTCCCCACCCTAAAAGTGTCTGCTCATCTTGCATGGGAGTGTAACGAAATAACTGTCCCTTGTCTAAGGTTTCTAGCGATCGCACTAGGCTAACGCAGAGATTACAATTTCCGTCGTAGATTACGTAGTAGTTCATAGAAATAATTATTCTAACTTAGAAAACTGTAGCGATCGCTCTTGCCTGAGTTAAACAATGCAATTCACCTCAGCTAAAACAAAATTTCATTTATTAAATATGCATAATGTCATCTAGCTTAAGTTGTATATTTGGGAATATTTCTGAAGAAATAGTATCTCCTAAGCGATATTGTCGCTGCTGGTACACACCGTTAACTAAGTGACAAACGGTGAATGTGGGTTGTTTGGGATTGCCGATAAATTGTAAGCCACCCAAGCCCCGAAAGTCCACAATCCAATATTCTGGGATGTTAAGAAAAGCGTATTCTTCAACTTTTCTGGCATAATCATCTTGCCAATTTGTACTCACAACTTCAGCAACAAGTTTAATAGTACTTCCATTACAAATAATCGGTTCCTTTTGCCAGAGCGGTTCTTTTCTAAGTTCGGCTTTATCTAAAACAATTACATCAGGACGCAGTGCTGTAGCTTCAGCAGCAGGTGGTTTAATCAGACAAGTTTTTGGAATTAGCCAGTTGAATTTATAACTCAAAATTTCGACATAAATTCTACCAGCAATACTACCTGCAACAGCTTCATGTGGCCCTGTAGGTTCCATGTCTCTTAGTTGTCCGTCGATTAGTTCGTAGCGTGTATTATCACCATATTGAGTTATAAACTCTTCAAAAGTAATTAGTTTGGGTGAGGTGTAGGTCATTATGTCTTATTTTGACTTGACGTAGACTTATTGTAGCGAAGCCAAATCCCCGACTTCTTTAAGAATTCGGGGATCTGAAGTATCATGCTTTTGGAATAGTATTTGCTTAGTTTTTTCGTTAAAGAGAAAATATTCATGAGATACAAACTCTTGGGCAAAAGCGGGTTAAGAGTCTCTGAACTCTCCTTGGGAACCATGACCTTTGGTGAAGATTGGGGTTGGGGTGCATCTGTTGACGAAAGTCGTAAAATCTTTGACGCATATACAGAAGCAGGGGGAAATTTCATTGACACCGCCAACGGTTATACCGATGGTAGTAGTGAAAAAATTGTCGGCGAGTTAATCGCTAAAGAACGGGAACGCTTTGTAGTTGCGACAAAATATTCCTTTCCCTTGCAGATGAACGAAAAAAAAGGCGACCCTAACGCCAGTGGAAACCATCGCAAGAATTTAATCCAGTCTTTAGAAGGTAGCCTGAAACGGCTGAATACCGATTATATTGATTTGTTTTGGTTGCACGCTTGGGATTTCACAACACCGATTGAAGAAGTATTGCGATCGCTCGATGATGTAGTTCGTCAAGGTAAAGTACTTTACATCGGTATTTCTGACGCACCCGCATGGATTGTTTCTCAAGCAAATACCATCGCTCAATACCAAGGATGGACGCAGTTTGTCGCCTTGCAAATTGAGTATAGTTTAATTCAACGGACACCAGAACGTGATTTGCTACCGATGGCAAAAGCCTTTGATTTAGCAGTAACACCGTGGTCGCCTTTAGGTGGTGGTGTGCTGACAGGTAAATATAATCAACCTCCTCAAGCAGGCGGTGAAAAAGGACGACTCGAAACTTTTGGGGGAGAGATTTCACAGAAGAATTTAGCGATCGCTAAAGTTGTCAGTGAAGTTGCAGCAGAAATTGGACACACACCTTCACAGGTAGCATTAGCTTGGTTACTAGCTCAAAGTGGTGTGATAATTCCGATCATTGGCGCACGTAAATTAACGCAGTTTCAAGATAACTTAGCTTCAATAGATGTCAGCCTCTCGCCAGAACATCTACAACGCTTAGATGAAGTTAGTAAAATTGAACTGGGTTTTCCCCATGACTTTTTGCAGAGTGATATGGTTCGCGATCGCCTTTTCGGTGGTACATTTAATACTATAGAAAACCACCGCATCTAAATTTCATTTCACCCTTTCTTAGAAAAAATTCTCAATCCAAAATCTAAAATGGTATAAGCCATGAACAGTAACACATTCAGCCATTAATACAATCCATCGTCAGAGAGTTTCGCGCAGCCAACTAATATCTGTAAAGTTAGATTTAAAAGGCATTAACAACGTAGACTCATGAGCGACAACAGCATTACATCACGTCTGTACCCTACCCGCATCGACATTCCCGCCGAAGCGCGAGTGCAAATCGTGGTACTTCTCAACCAAACCTTAGCGGCTACTTCGGATCTAAAAACCCAAGCAAAGCAAGCCCACTGGAATGTTAAGGGAACTGACTTCTACCAACTACACCTATTATTTGATGAACTTGCTGGGGAATTAGAAGAGTTCATCGATTTGGTAGCTGAACGCATTACAGCTTTAGGCGGATACGCTTTTGGAACAGCCCGCGCCGCAGCTAGTAATTCAATTCTGCCAGAATATCCCTTAGATATTTTGGATGGTAAAGACCACGTGACAGCTTTAGCAGACCGCTTTGCACTCTATGCTAAACATATCAGAGAAGCGATCGCTAAAACTGATGATTTAGACGATCTTGATACCGCCGATCTTTACACCGAAATTTCTCGCACCATTGACAAACGACTCTGGTTCTTAGAAGCTCATCTGCAAGTAGCAGAAATTAAGGAAGAGAATGGCAATAACAAAGCGGCTACTACTAAAACTCAAAAGATCCCTGCTGCTGTAAAATAAGCACTTTTGAGAAAAGTAGTCTTTCTTAAATCTAATAGTATCTTTTTGGTAAGTACGTCACTTTTAAGTGCGTACTTTTCATTTGTATGTATATACTTTACTATTGAAATAGTTCAAAACGAAGCCAAGAAATTGAAAAATATCTTCGACAAGCGATCCATCAAGATTAATAAGTAAGTGGGTTAAATTAAATATAAAACCTCACCCTGCCTCCGGCTTCCCTCTCCTTAGTAAGGAGAGGGATTGAGGGTGAGGTTTGACCTTATATTTAATTACACCTACCTACTTACTCAAGTTTAAGAAGTTATTAGGTTAATGAAAAAGTATGCTCCTTCCATTCTGATGTTTAACTCCTCATTCCCTAAATAAATACTCATTAACAAAGAGGTAAATTTATGTCTCAAAATACAATTACCCACTTAATTCACGATCGCAACGCCCGTGGTCACGCTAAAATGGGCTGGCTCGATAGCTATCATACATTTTCCTTCGGTAGTTTTTACGATCCCAACCGCATGGGATTTCGCTCTCTGCGCGTGATTAACGACGATCGCATCGCCCCCGGCGCTGGATTCCCTACCCATAGTCATCGTGACATGGAAATCCTCACTTATGTCTTAGAAGGTGCTGTAGAGCATAAAGACAGCTTAGGTACTGGTTCGGTAATTCGCCCCGGTGATGCCCAAATTATGAGCGCTGGAACTGGAATCAGCCACAGTGAATTTAATCCCTCGCCAACTGAACCACTACACTTACTACAAATCTGGATTCTTCCCGATCGAGAAGGAATAACGCCACGATATGAACAAAAAGCTTTTCCTCTAGAAGAAAAGCGTGGCAAACTCCGCTTAATTGCTTCTAAAGATGGGCGCGATGGTGCCGTAACAATTCACCAAGATGTTGATTTATATACATCTGTTTTAGAACAAGGTGATGTTGTTAATTATCAAGTCAAAAGCGATCGCTACGCCTGGTTACAAATAGCCCAAGGCATAGTTAACCTGAATGGTGAGGAACTAAGAGCCGGCGATGGAGTGCAAATCAACGGCGAAGAACAGCTAGAAATTAGCACCAACATTGGCGGCGAAATCTTGCTTTTCGATTTGGGTTAACATTCCATTTATCTGCGTAAAAGGCTCTTTTAAATGAGCCTTTTACTCAGAATTTTGTATTTACTTATTCATCAGCCAGAGACTTAAATCTCTGGCTGATAAGTAAGTGGATCAAATTAAATATAAAACCTCACCCTGCCTCCGGCTTCCCTCTCCGATTCTTTGGAGAGGGATTGAGGGTGAGGCTTGATCTTATATTTAATTACGCCTACTTACTTAGTACAAATCCACTTAAGTCGATTGAAAAGTTTTTTAATTAATAGTTTCACTAACTGAATTTTTCGCTTCCAGTTTGGACGAGATGCCAAAATCAGGCATTACTGCTTGTAACATTACCACTAGAATACTAAGGTAGTTAGAGACGAATGGTTTTTGGGAATTCTAAGAGAAAGAAAAAAGTGAAGTTTCTGTTCATAATACAGTCAAAGGCACTTTGTTCTATTTTCCTACCTATTAGTTTCTACTCCAGAGGTGGTTGTGGTTACGACATCAACAGAGCAAACACTAAAACTTCCTGTTCAGTTAATTTGGGTAATATGGCTAATTTGCTTATTGCCATCAGCATTAAATTTTTTGGGAGTTAGTTTTGCTTCTAGTCAGGTATATCGGAATTTAGAGATTGTTTGTAATCCTACTAATTCAGGATCTTGCCAAGAAGTTATTTACCAAACATTGGCAGGAAGCTTTGTCCATACAATTTTAGAATGGAGTGCTGTTTGTACTGCCATTTTCACTATTATTCTAGCTTTTGCTCACTTCTATATAAAAAGCGATATTATTACACCAATTATTGGGGTAACTTTGTTGTGTGCTGGGCTAATAGATGCTTTCCACACCCTAGCTGCCGATAGGTTAATTGAAGCCGTTGCTGATAACAGTAAGCTCATCCCTTTTACTTGGGCACTTTGCCGACTTTGCAATGCGTTAGTGACGATAATTGGTGTCAGCATTTTTCTGATTAGCAAACCGAAAAGGTGGCAAGGCAGTATCAAGTTTATAGTTGCAGTAACTTTGGGTTTTGGGTTAGTTTGTTACGGCATAATTGCTATTTGTGCTACTAGTCAAACCTTGCCACAAACTATCTTCCCTAAATCAATTATTACTCGACCTTGGGATATCATACCCTTGATCCTTTTTTTAGTAGCTGGCATTCTGATTTATCCACGCTTTTGGCGCAAGTATCCTAGTTTATTCTCTCACGCTCTGATAGTTAGTACTATTCCCAATGTCGCTACCCAATTGCACATGGTTTTTGGCTCAACGGCTCTGTTCGATAATCATTTTAACATTGCTCACTTTTTGAAAATTGTTGCCTATTTAGTACCCTTGGCTGGACTAATTCTCGATTACATCTACGCTCATCGTCAACTGCTAATCGCTCTCCAACAAGCACAACTTTATACCGAAGCTCGTGAGAAGGCTCAACTTGCTCAACATACACTTTCACAACTGCAACAAACCCAAGCACAAATCATTCAAACAGCAAAAATGTCTAGCTTAGGGCAACTGGTAGCAGGAATAGCCCACGAAATTAACAACCCTGTCAACTTTATCTACGGCAACCTTAACTATATAGATCAATATACTCAAAACTTAGCGGAATTAGTGATAGCTTATCAGCAGCATTATCCCAACCCACCACCATCACTTCAAAAACTACTTAACTCTATAGAACTCGACTTTATTGTACAAGACATTAGCAATATCCTTCAATCGATGCAAGTCGGTACAGAACGCATTCGGGATATTATTGTGTCACTGCGAAATTTCTCCCGCTTGGATGAAGCTTCTTTTAAGAAAGCGGATATTCATTCTGGTATCGATAATACCTTGATAATTTTGCATCACCGCCTTCAGACAGAAGCAGATGCTACTGAAATTAAAATTATCAAAGAATATGGTGAATTGCCTTTGGTTCAGTGTTATGCACGAGAACTCAATCAGGTTTTTATGAATATCTTAACGAATGCGATAGATGCTTTAGAAGAGTCGGTCGAAAAAATTAACGGACAACAGAAAACACCCAGCATCTGGATTCAAACTCAGCTAAAATCAGACAATATAGTGTCTATCTCAATTGCCGATAATGGCGGGGGTATTCCCGAAGAAATTCGCTTGAAGTTGTTTGACCCATTTTTTACCACCAAGCCTGTAGGTAAGGGGACGGGACTGGGATTATTTATTAGTTATCAAATTGTTGTAGAAAAACATGGTGGCAATATTTTGTACAGTTCTACATCAGATGGTGCAAAGTTTGTGATTGAGATTCCAATATACCCTGGAAAGGATGTAGTTAAAAGTGGTGGTTCCCATTAAACACTCTGCTGATTCTGGAGAATTTGCGATGTCTGTTGAGAAGCCACAACTCTTGCAGACGCTCCGCGTAGCTTGCTTCTCTGTAGGAGTACGTGTCTACGCAAATGGCTCGATATAGCAATTAACTGTTTTAGCTACGCCAAAAAATATTAATCACCATTTCTCCCCACTCCCGCGCATTTATCTCACACCCCTAAGAGTGAGTGTGAGGCTTCTACTGTTTTAGCTAAAAATAAATATAAAAGCTACAAGAGAAGGACACCCCTAACCCCTCCCCTTGCTAAGGCTACGGTGTACAGACAAGTAGTTGTTGACGGCGTTTTAAGATTTATCGCGCAGCCCTGGAGATACCTCACCCTGATTTTGCTGTGCAAAATCTGTCCTTCTCCTTATTCAAGGAGAGGGATTAAGGAGAGGACAGGGTGAGGTTTTTGTTTTGTTTTGGGTAATTGGATGACTTGTGTGTACACCGTAGCCGATGCTTTGGCGGGGTGAGGTTCTTATATTTTTCATTTATGTAAGAGGTCTAAAGAAGAACTATCAGGGTTAGAGAGCGTTTACTTTCTGCGAGATCGACTTCAATCGGCTCTGAAGAAGGTTATACTGTCTCAGAAAACTACCAAAACAACTAGGCGACAACTGCCAAAACGTTCTTCGTTTGGGAAAGATATATTCAGACTTTAATAACTATTAGAGGTGGCTGTAATGCCGACGATTCATTTTGTGGATGGTGAAAAAGGCGGGGTAGGAAAATCTCTCTTTGCCAGGACAATGATTCAGTATTGTCTGGATAAGAAAATCCCGTTCGTACCAGTGGAGACAGATAGATCGAATCCAGATGTGGCAGGGGTATATAAGGAAATATGTAAGTATGCGGTGTTTAGTGAGAATGAACGACAGGCAAATAAGGCAGATAGAATATTTGAGTGGGCGATAGAGAAGCCAGTAATTGTAAATTTAGCCTCACAATCTCATAGAGCAGTTCAAGCGTGGATTGAATCTAATCAATTACTTGAGCTAGGGGGTTCGCAGGGAGTGATGTTTTGCAAATGGTTTGTATCGACAGGAGGATACGACAGCATTAACCTGTTTACTCAGTCAGTGAATACTTACGGTGAGAGAATCCCTCATGTTCTGGTGAAGAATTTAGGGCTGTGTGATGATTGGGAGCATGTAGAGTCAGACTCCAACTTTCAGAACATAGTAAGTAAATATCAGATAAAAGTTATAGATTTTCCGAAGTTAGCGTATAGAGAAAGAAACATAATTGACCAAAATCGTCTGACGTTTGCAGAGGCTAGAGAGTATAGAGAATTTGGGATAATTGGGAGACAGAGAGTAATGAATTTTTTGAAGCTTGCTTATGGTGCTTTTGAGAAAGTAGGTATCTGGTATGAAAAAGTTGAATAGTAGTTATTAGTTATTGGGCATTGGGCATTGGGCATTGGTCATTGGTGATTAGTACCAATGACTAATGACAAACTCCAGCAGGAGATTGGATGGGGGTGCGTAGACACGTTCGCCTTGTTAACAGACATTGCAAAGCGAATTTGACTACAATCCTTAGAAAGAGTAGCAAAAATCTAATGTCTAAAAAGTCCGATTCGCAGTTCCAAAATCTCTTTAGTTCACCCAAGTCAAGCAACTGGGACGAAAGATTAGGCCAAATAGCCTATCGCTTTAACCGAGAATATCAACGTGAAACTTTTGAACTCCCAACTGAAGTCCAGGCGATGCCTATATTCCACGAGTGGATTGGAGGCAGTTTTGCAGGGAGAATTGCTTCCCCTTTCTGGGAAGTTGCTCAACCTCAAAAAAATCAGCACTGTATAGATATTGGCTGTGGGATCAGCTTTTTAATCTATCCTTGGCGGGATTGGCAAGCATTTTTTCATGGGCAAGAAATCAGTAATGTGGCACGCGATACCCTTAATTCTCGTGGGCCACAGTTGAATTCTAAGCTGTTCAAAGGTGTTGAATTAGGAGCAGCCCATCAGTTAAACTATTCACCAGAGCAGTTTGACTTAGCGATCGCAACAGGCTTTAGCTGCTATTTTCCACTAGAATACTGGAATGCAGTACTGGCAGAAGTTAAGCGGGTATTAAAACCAGGTGGACATTTTGTATTCGACATCCTCAATCCAGAACAGCCTCTAGCAGAAGATTGGGCAGTTTTGGAAACTTATCTGGGGGCTGAGGTCTTTTTAGAGCCTTTAGCTGAGTGGGAAAAAACTATTAAAGCGGCTGGTGCTAAAATAATTTCGCAGAAACCAGGGGAATTATTCCAATTGTATAAGGTGCGGTTTTGAAAAAACTGAGTGCGAAAGTCCTAAGTAGTCTTCTTTTTACTCAGCACTCATTACTCAGCACTCATTACTCAGCACTCATTACTCAGGAATAAGTGGACTCATTGGATCTAAAGAAGTTGTAAAAACAAAATAGATTACCCCAGTTCCGAGAATCATCACAGCAAGACTGAAAAGCAATACCCATCTGTCCGTCGGTTCATAAGTATCTTCTTCGATATCACGACGGACAGCGAAATAGTGACTGGTTGAGAGCCACACCGTAATCAAACCCACCAGCGAGAAAACTAAACCTAACTTCCAGCCATTACCAGGACGGGGTATCAAAGGTACTTGGAAGGCACGCAAACGCACAATAACCACACCAAAACCTAAAAGAGCAATCCCTGTTCGCATCCAAGCCAGGTAGGTACGCTCATTTGCCAAGTGATCTCGGACTCTAGACGGATTGAGTCGTCCTGGCTTTTTTTGATCTTTATCCTTTTCTGTGGATTTCAATTTTAACTGCATCAATAACACCCTTGTACCCAAAGCGGCTCTTATTAAAAAAATGCGGAAGTAGTAGGAAATATCTTTCCAGATGACTCGCACCCAGCGCAATAGTTGCGCTACTGAAATATGTTTATTGTTATTGTACATTTTATTCAAAATTTATCTTAATGCAGATATCGAAATAAAACAAGCGCGACAGGATAATTCGTAATTCGTAATTGATGATATAGAACAACTGTAAGTAATAATGGGTGATAAAAAAACAGCCAAGAATTAGAGAGATTTTTCACCAGTGCAAATCAGGTTTTTTCTCTAATCTTGGCTGTTACCCTGTTTAAATTGAGAACAATCATTCAAAAATGGACTATGCAGTTCTATTTCAAGACTGATTGCTAGGCGCATTAGGAACTCGTGTATCTATGAGATCCTGCGATATCTCTGGGATAAACCAGTTAGCTTTATTGCTGTTAAGAACTTTCACTGTCGGAACATTCAATTCAACCGCACCAGTATTTAGACTTGTCTTAATCACCAACTGAGTTCCATCCAGGATCTTCAGAGCCACAGGCCCTGTCAATTCTTCACCTTGCCCACTAGGACTAGAAGTAAAATTTGCTACTTTGAGATCATTCGGTAGATAGATGCCATCACAATCCCAGTTATTTTTTGTAGACTGACCATCAGCTAGAAAATACAGACCATTGTCGTATACCGCATCTTCATTGTCTTCATCGTTGGGTCTTTTGCCGTATACTGCGATGGTCTTACCTGTTTGGTTTTCGCATTTACCCCAGTTAATTCCCGTCTCTAAAGCATATTTTTGCAGTGTTAATTCCTGAGTTCTTTTTTGAATTTCTTCTGGTGTCAGACCTCCAACTTCAGTTTGGGCATCTTTTGTCTGAGACAGTTCGTTAAGTGCTTTCGTCACTTCAATGTAGTCAGGATTTTTGCTAAATTTTGGTCTATCAGCAAAAGAAGGTTGAGCAAAGGCTAGATTAGCGACAATCATTAAGACA
Source organism: Nostoc sp. (assembly GCF_036917435.1). Lineage (GTDB taxonomy): Bacteria > Cyanobacteriota > Cyanobacteriia > Cyanobacteriales > Nostocaceae > Nostoc. The sequence goes on along the minus strand of NZ_JBALDM010000055.1, from coordinate 2,557 downwards.
ATTAGCAGAGATTTCCAGACTTTCATGTTTTGATTCCTGTTTATAGGTAATATATTTTGTAGTTTTAAATTCATTTTGCTAAGAAAATTTATTATGCACATCTTTCTAGATACTTAACTTTTCTTGTTCTTCACTTGAAGACTGAGTATTGAAACCTAATATTAATGAGAATATATAACTAGAAACTACAGATAAAAGAGTCCAGGTAACATTTTCTGTAACAATAAATACGCCCAAACCAATCAAGATACAAGGGACAAAAGTGTTGCCATTCTCAGTTAAGAAGTTTGCGATCGCAGGCAAGTAGGTTAACTTGTAAGCGGTGTAACACCATACACCCACTAGGGAAAAGAATACACTTAGGATCACCAGCAGACTATCTAATTCCGAGTTGGCAAACAGGGGTACGTAGACGCTGATATTATCACTACCATTGGCAAAGGCGATCGCAGCTACGTTGCAAGTTTGCGGAGAGAGAAAACTACTAACTATAGAGGGACAAGATGGCTCGGCTTCTTCTGGTGAATCTTCTTCGCGTTTTAGTAAACCACTCACACCAATGATTATTGGCATTAAACCAAGTAGTCTAATCCAGTCTTGCGGTATAATCATTCCACCGAAAAAACCGGGAAGGCTAACAACGATCAATGCAGCAAAACCGAGATACTGACCAGCAAGGATGTGACGATTGCGAAACGTTTTGCTGATTTGCGAAAAAAGCAACGTCAGAACGACAATATCATCGATGTTGGTGGCAGTGAATGCGGTAATCCCTGTGGTAATTGCAGTTACTAAATCGCTCATTTGTGGAAGTCCTTATTTTCATCCTTGGGAATTGGGCATTGGGCATGGCGCTTTTACCAATGACTAATGACCAATGACTACGTAGAAAGCTCTGATTTATACTTTAGTCAAAGTAACCGATAGAATCAAATGCTTTTGTTTGTCAAAATGATAAATGAAAGTGATTAAAACTTTTGACACCCAGTTGTAGGGATACCATAAATGGCAGGAATGACGCTTGAGCAGCTAAAAATCTTTCTAGCTGTGGCACAGCACTTACACTTTACTCGTGCAGCAGAGGAGCTTTATATTACACAACCTGCCGTCAGTGCAGCAATCCACAACTTAGAGCAAGAATACGGTGTGAAACTATTCCACCGTATTGGCCGCCATATCGAGATTGCTGAGGCGGGTAAATTATTGCAAGTAGAAGCGCAGAAAATTCTCCACCAAGTTTCCTTGACTGAAAGGGGATTGCGAGAATTGAACAATTTGCAACGGGGTGAATTGAAATTAGGATCGAGTCTAACTATTGGTAACTACTGGCTACCAAGTAAGATTAGTGAATTTAAGAGCCTATATCCTGGTATTCAGATTAACTGTAGCCTTGCCAATACAGAAGATATTTGTCTCGGAACAGCCACAGGACAGTTTGATTTAGGTTTGGTGGAAGGAGATATCAAGCCGGCGCTTCAGAATACACTAGAGTATGAAATAGTGGGGAGCGATCGCTTACAAATTGTCGTAGGTCAAAAACACCCTTGGTTTGAGTGGGGAGAAATTGACTTAAGCCAATTGACTCAAACCCCTTGGGTGATGCGCGAACCAGGTTCTGGAACCCAGCAAAGGTTTGAAGAAGCCTTACTAAATTGGGGAATTAATCTCAGTGAACTGGATGTAATTTTAGTCTTCAATAGTGGAGAGATGACAAAAGCAGCGATCGAAGATGGTGTCGGTGCGATCGGAATTTCTGAGTTGATGGTAAAAAAAGAAATACAACTAGGGACTCTGCGGACAATTCGAGTCATAGATAATAGAGACGGTAAAGGTGCGATTGTAGAAATAGTTCGACCTTTTTTCAAACTCAAGCATCGTCAGCGTTTTCAAACTGCTCTTTCTAAAGTCTTTGAACAAATGTTGATATCCTCTATGTTAGATGCCTCACATCCAGATATATCAGTTATTTAAATTAATACCGTTTTGAATTTGAGATTTTAGGCTTCTTGTGTGAATGCAATACACCTTAACCCTCCCCTTATAAAGCTATGGTGTACACACAAGTCGGAAAAACTTGATCCACCAAAGATTTACGGTGGTTACGCTGGCGTAACAAAGCTAAAACTCATTTTTTATTTCGGCGTACTCATATCATGTTCGCTTGATTACTTATTAAACCCGAAGAACCCCACCCCGCCAAAGCTACGCTTTGTCTCCCCTCCCCGCCTGCGGGGAGGGGACTAAGGGGTGGGGTGCAATGACTGTGGGAATTATAACTAATTATGCGAACTTGATATCATTTGTTATTTCGGAGTACTCATTTGTTATTTCGGCGAACTCATTTGTTATTTCGGCGAACTCATTTGTTATTTCGGGGTACTCATTTGTTATTTCGGGGTACTCATTTGTTATTTCGGAGTACTCATTTGTTATTTCGGAGTACTGATTTGTTATTTCGGCGAACTCATTTGTTATTTCGGAGTACTCATTTGTTATTTCGGAGTACTGATTTGTTATTTCGGCGAACTCATTTGTTATTTCGGAGTACTCATTTGTT
>NZ_JBALDM010000054.1:0-80052 GCF_036917435.1 Nostoc sp. | reverse complement strand
TCGGCTTATCCGATAATCCGATAATCCGATCGCAATAGATAGTCCTGTTTCAGATGAATCTGGAGTGGCTACTCTAATCATATTTAGAATGCTGACAACTGAATTCCAGCAGCGAGTCTTTTTTGCTTGGCTTCAGCTTTTAATCTTTTGTCTGCTTTGTAAACATTCTCTATAACTAGTATAAGTTCAGCCTTATGCTTAGGCATATATAAATCGGCGTTGCATAATAAAGGGATGAATTAGGGTTTAGTACTGTGCATTGTCCATACTATAAGTATACGGAGATAAGAAAAAATGGCAAACGAAGAGGTAAACAAAATCACATTTGTGTAAGCTGTGGTCGTCAATTTATAGATGTATACAGTCCACCAAAAGGATACTCAGATCAGGTAAAACAAGAATGCTTAAAAGCATACGTTAATGGTGAGGGATTCCGAGCTATTGAGCGATCCAAAGGTGTTCACCACACAACTATAATTTATTGGCTAAAACAAATTGGTGAAAAATTGCCAGATGCACCACCAACCAAGGAGATTCCCGAAGTGGAAGAATTGGATGAGCTAGAGACTTTCGTGGGGTCAAAAAAAACAAAGTTTGGCTATGGACAGCAGTAAACCACTTTCGTAAAGGAATTTTAGCTTGGGTTTTAGGAGACCACAGTGCTGAAACATTTAAACCTTTATGGGATATTGTTTGCTGCTGGCAATGCTACTTTTATGTCACCGATGGATGAAAATTAATTCTGTCCATATAGTTACCATGTTCGTTGACTTTGAGAATATGTGTCACTGCCTTGTTCTCCCATAGGGTTTGAACATTTCTAGATTCCTTTTCTTACATCTTAAATTGTCACGACTTATCCTCCAATATCAATGTAGACTCAGCAGTACGCCCAAATTCTTCTGGTGCATATTGCAAGTGAACTTCAGCACCAGGCCAAGAAAATGTACCAGGAGTGACAGAACGGACTAAGTAATGCAAGCTATAAACTCCTGCTTCCAGATGGTCGGCGTAGGCGATAATGCGATCGCTATACACATTCTTAAAGCCAACTTCCCAGCTATCGGCTTTTGCTTGTAGTGCAGCTGTGGTAGTTTGAAAACTTGCATCCACCGCCTCAAATCCTGCTGGTAGCGGATCTTTAATTACTATATGATCCACGGTGCGATCGGCGATGATTTCTAAACCAATATCAAACACCTGTCCAGAGGCTAAAGTCAAGGGTTTATCGAAAGCGTAAATCCCGGTTTTTTGTAAAACTTTCTCTTGATTTACTTGACTAATTTCTCGTGTTATGCGTATACCGTTAAATCTACCTGGTTGATTTCCTTGCAAGCGATAATTATAAGCAACCAGATAGTGTAAAGTGCCATTACCTGATTTTTGCAGCGTTAAATCATTACGACCGCGAGGTAATTGATTCATCGGCACATTGATTTGTAAACTAGGATTTTTGTACCCATCAAAGCGATTTTCTCCTAATTTCTTACCAGCTAATTCCACAGTGGCAACAAAATTAGTTGGTGTTGATTGCAGTTGACTATAATCTACTAAAGCTGTTAATGCTTGGGCATTATTATAGTTAGTTTGCCATGTGCCATCCCGTCGCAGTGCCAGAAGACTTTGGAATAACTTATCTATAACTTCGGGTTTACTTTGTTTGGCAATAAATAAACGTAAAGCTTGCGCTTGTGTCGTCGTAGATGAACTCATCCATCCCCAACTACTGGGTAAACTTACAACTGCTGTGCGACCAGTTTCATAGATATTCTGTTGCAGTTTGTTTACTAATTGTTGAGATTCATTTTGCCATTCTGGGAACTGAGATAAGTACCGCGCTAGTTTAATTTGAGTTACTAAGTCAAAATTATTGCGCTGTTCATAAATATCTGCGAGAAAGGTATTGCGTTTATCTCCTAAATCTGATAAAGCGATTAAAGCGTTAATTTGCAGTTGCCTTTTACAGAGTAGTTGTTTGCAAAAGTCATATTCTCCAGGATTCGCCAGAACTTTTTGCAGATAAGTTTTCAGGCGAGACAGCATTGCAGAATCGACTAAATTAGGGAACACCTTACTAGCTTTAGCCAAAGATTCACCCGCGTAAGAAGAAACCCAAGGGTCGGATTTTTCTTGTCCGGGGAAAGCAGCAAAACCACCATCGGCTATTTGGAGTTTTTGTAATTTTTCAATTGCTTGATTTCCCTGTTTGCTAGGATTAAATTCTACAAATTTTTGACCATATTTTTGGGCGATAGTTTGCAAATTAGCTGCAATCATTAATTGACTCGCCGCCGGTTCTGTGAACGGCAAATCATTATCTTCTAAAACTTGCTTTGCTGGTGCTTGAATTTCTGGAATCAAGCTACTCGCTAACCGAATATCTAAACCTCCCGCATCAGGGAAGGTATTTTTATCAACATTCAAAGGAATCTTTATCTCTTTTTGAGTTACACCGGATTCGACAACTTGTTCTGTAATTTCAATTGGCTTAATTTCCAAAGGTACTTCAAAAGCATCTGCGGCTGTACCATTTAGCTGAGTGGTAAAGCGAACTTTGCCAACTCCGACGCTATCCGCCAACATTGGAAAGCGATAAGCGTGAGTTGCAGATTCAGCTTTGGTTTGTAAAGCAGTATTTGTAGAGTTTTTGTCAGCAAACTTGACATTACCGCTAAGTTCGCCATTTATTGAGAGATTTCCTGGATTCCCGGTGTTGTTGGTGACGGATAAACCGGCAAGGATGCGATCGCCTGGACGGGCAAATTGTGGCAAAATAGCATTAGTTAGCAGTGGCTTTGTGGTGATAAACGTCGCGTCCCCGTTACCGAAACGCAGATTTCCATCGGTTGCGACAGCCATCACTCGCCATGTAGTTAAGTCATCCGGGAGTTTAAAGCTTATCTGTGCATTTCCATTTGCATCGGTGAGGATAGAACCGTTGTAGTAAGCTAAGGCTTTAAAATCTGTGCGAGTGCGAGTATTTGCTGCACCAGTTGAGAAACCACCGCCATAACCCCAGCCTTTGGGTTTAGCTACATCTTGTGGTTGTAATATAACATCCGGGCGATTATCGCTAAAGCGGGTAGATATTTGCTGTTCTGCATAAACTGTATCTACCAAATTTGGCGGACGATAACCAGAAAGTTGTAACACCGCTTCATTTACCACCATGACTGTAAACTGTCCTTTGGTGGGATTACCTTGATTATCCTTTAGTTCCAGTTGTACTGTTTCCTCTGCACCAGGTTCTAATGATGCTTGTACTGGCTTAACTTGCAGTTTTAAATACTTATCTTCTAAGTTAACTTTAAAAGGTGTAAAACCAATCTTCACCAAGTTATCTAAACTTCCTGCTTCCACTTGGCTTATAGGTTTACCTTGTCTGACTAATACAGCTTCGATGGCTGCATTTGGTAACATTTCTGGCGTAACTTTAAACTGAATTTGTGGTGTGCCTCCCTGAACTTTGGTAATCTGCTGATAAAGGGGTTTGTCTTTAATCACAGCAAAGTACAATTCTGCATCTGGATAGGGAGATTGAATTAGTACAGTAGCAGTTTCACCAGGTTTAAACTCTTTTTTATCTAGCTTAACTTCTAAGACATCTTTTTCTTTGGAACCCCAAAATACTGGATTTTCTCCAGTTGCCCAAATTTGTAAATCTGTGGCGCTTAATTCAGATTTTGCATCGTTAAAATTAACTCTAATCCGGTATGAACCTGATTCTGGTGCTGTCAAATTTACCGATTGTGGATTGCTAGCAGATGTAATTTCTGCTTGTCCGACTGTTTTATATTCAACTTGATTTTTTGGCGTTCGGCTACCTTCAATTAATTGAGTGACGCTACTATATTTAATCTCTTGTAATTCCAGCCGGACTTGTTGACCTGTTATCGGTTTTCCTGTAGGGTCAGTAACAATCACATCAATAGGAAAAGCCTTACCAGCATCAGTAATAAAATTACTTTTTAACCCAATTAAACGATTACTCGGTAAAGCTGTAAAAGTTTTGGAATTCGCTACAGATAGATTAGAAACATCTGCAACTTGCACGTCTACTTGGTAAGTCATGGGATATGGTAAATCCTTATCCACACTAACAGTTTGACTACTTTTACCATTAGCATCTAGTTGGGCATTATTTTGCAACACATCACTAGATACACTAGGAGATTCTTCCGGCCATAACCATTGTCTACCAAAAGTAAATTCGTCCCAACCTTTGGGAAGAAAATTAGCCTGTTGACGAGTAATAAAGTATTTTGCTTCTCCACCTTCTACAGGCGCACCAAATAAATAATTGCTGGTAGCATTAATATCAACTTTATCGTCAATATAAGCAAATTCTTTATCTAGTTTGAGTTCGACTTTAAAATTTGGTGGCTTAAACTCAGCTACCCGAAATTCTCCAGAAAGTTCTTGTCCATTCTTACCCTTAGCCTGAATTGTATGGTAGCCTAAGCGCTGAGTAGTTTTAATTGGCAATTCCAGAGAAAACGTACCAAATTCATTTGTAGTTTGCGTACCTAAGTTGGTCTTTTGTCCATCAGGATTTACCAAAGTTAATTGGTAAACAGCATTTTTATCTTGCTGGATTGTGCCATTTTGCAAGAAGCCAGCAAAACCAGTGAACCAAGCTTTTTCACCTGGTTGATATAACTGTCTATCTGAAAAAATTACTCCGCGTGATTCTGGCTTACTATCTCGCCAAGCTGCATCAATACCATAGCCATAAACACCGCTATATTCTTCAGTTCTAGCAAATGCCCAATCTTGGTTTTCACGGGCAATTACTAATAATTGTGGTGATTTACTAGAACTCTCATTTCCAGAATAACATTGCTGTAATCCTTCCCGAACAATTCTAAAAATCCCATTTTCATCAGTTTTACCTGTTGCACAAGGTACTGGTTCAGGGCGAGATTTTGCTTGTAATTTTGATTGATAAATTTCTACAGTAGCCGCTTGAACTGGCGAACCATCTGTCAGATGATTGACACGAATTAAACCTGAGTCAGGAAACCACTGAGTAAATACGCCCAAATTCGTCAATTCAACCATTCCATAAGTGGTAGGTTCTCGCCATAATTCCTTACCATTCTCCTGATATTTATTAGTGCGGGCTTGTACTCCATAAGCTAACATTCCCGTAGCTGCACTTATTTTTTCCCGCAGAGGAACAGCAATATCAACTGATTGATTTTTCTTACCCGATACCTGAAAGCTTTGCCAATCAGAAGGTTGGGGTAATAAATCATTACTATTATTAAAATAAACTAAATCTGTCGGTTTAATTGCTCGATAAGCTGCTTTATATTTAGATTCTGGCAGATTTCCTGTACTAATATTTAGCTGCAAATTTTTGTCTGTGGGGAAAATATTTAAATCCGATGGTACCCAGATATCCCCAGCTAAATCTCCAGTATCGTATTTAAGGGTTACGGGTTTACCCAAAGTCTGACCAAATTTATCTTTTATATTTCCGCCGATAGTTATTGTATAAGTTGTGGCAGGTTCTAGTGCATAAGGATTAATACCGACAATCTTATCTTCATCATTTATTTGGATGATTCTCGAAATATCTTTCGGTGCTGGATTAATGCTAATACTTTCTTTAGCTGAATCTGGCAGTAAGATGTTATTAAATTCTAGCTGAGGACTGCCTTTAATAAATCTTCCAAAAGTTCCGCCTGAATCTGGCTGTCCGTAAAAGTTAATTTTCTGGAATGCTAAAGGTGAATAAGTCGCTAACTTACTAGCAAATTCTTTCTCTGTAGGGAGATTGCCATCAGCAGGGAGTATTCCGGGAGAAAAGACTAGGCGATAAGGGGTTGCCTTTTCGAGATTTTGCTGTGGGATAAGATTATAAATCCAGTTGCGGGCTGAAGGGTCTAATTTTTCTAAAGGGTCTTCATTTTCTTTTACTGGTTTTTCTTCTTTGTCTAATTCAACTTTAAAACCTATACCTTTATTCTTACCTTCAGGAATTAACTGTAAATGTTCTTGTACAGAAGCTAAATTTAATTCTACATTTGAGGTAAATTGTAGCTTTTGTTGTAAATCAATTGGTTCAATATCAGCTTTTTCAATGGGATTTACACCGGGTAAATTAGTGAGGTTGATAGATTCGGTGTTGAAAGTCCAAGGTAAATCTTTGTCTAAGCGATGATTTTTTAAGTCGGCTAAACCTGCTTTGAGAGTAACTTGAAATCTTGTCGCTATTGGCAATGCTTTCTCGGCTTGAAAACCTACCATGCGCGGTGTCAAAAAGCGAAATTGACCGGGTAAAGGCGGCCAGAGGGTAAATTTTTGTAATATTTTCTGCTGTTCTGGATTGTCGAGAGTTTCAACTGGGATTAAAGCTTCTTTAAAACGGATGCGGATTTGGTTGAGAGGCTTGGTATCGCCGATGGGACTTATTTGTTCAATCCAGTCTGGTAATTTTGGTGGTGTGAGTGGGGATACTGCTGGGAGTTGTTCTTTGCTTGAGTTGATACTAAAAAAATTACACCCTGTCATTGCTAGCATGAATGTAAAGAGAAGAATAAACTGTATTCTTCTTTTCTGGCGTGAGGAATGGGTAATTTTTTTTAACGAACCGCGAAGGACGCTAGGGACGCTAAGGAAGAGATAGAGAATTCTATGGTGGAAACTGCGTAAAAATTTGATAATCATATTTTTTAGGAATTCAAAATAAAAAACTACAAATTATAGATAATAAAAGTTTGCATACCTTATTGAGTTGGTAACTGCCAAGACTAATGAAGGATGTCAGATGACTATTTTTTACTGAGATTTTAGATTTAACTATGTTTATTTACATAGATAACTAATCCTGTGAGATTGTTCCGAAAAATCACTACAATTCTTAACTATGAAGAAGTATTTAACTTCTGCAAACATTAATTTACATCTGCTAAGTTATGGAAAATGGATCGTTAAAGATTTGATATATTTACTGATGTAGATGTAATCACAGCGTCCAAATTAAGGTAAATTTTCTGAGACAGGGCATTCCCTGATGAAACTAATTTTACGATCGCTATTCCAATTTAAGCACGGTAGCAAATTTATCCTCGCTGTGCTGGTAATCTGCCTAATTATACGCTTACTACCTTATTTTGCACCCGTTCGGGCTACAGATATTGCTCAAAATCAGCTGGCAATGCAATTTAGCGATCGCAATGGTTTACCATTAGGAACAATACTCACCCGTGACCAAGAACATACATCAGTCGTCGCGCTAAATCAAGTTTCGCCCCACTTTATCCATGCCATTTTAGCCGCCGAAGATGGCAGCTTTTACCATCATGGGGCGTTGGATATGAAAGCTGTTATCCGCGCCAGCCAAGAAGCCATCCACGCGAAACGAATTGTTTCCGGCGCTTCCACTATTACTATGCAGTTGGCGCGGATGTTAGATCCTGTGCCTCGTAGCTTCTCTGGTAAACTGAGTGAAATTTGGCTATCTTGGCGGTTAGTAGCAGGGATGAATAAAGATGAAATTCTCTCTGCATATATTAATCGCCTACCAATGGGCGGGAATATATATGGTGTGGAAGCAGCCGCGCAGACTTATTTTTCTATCCCAGCAAGTGATTTGAATCTTGCCCAAGCTAGTTTGTTGGCGGCTATTCCCAATAATCCCACATACTTTAACCCTTATGAACATTGGGAACGGTTGAAGCAGCGACAAAAATACGTCCTTAATCGTATGGTAGAGGAAAAGTATATTAGTGGTGCGATGCCTACGGCGGCAAGCTACGCAGCCCGAACACAAACCGAAAAAGTTGTGTTTCAATCCCGCCCACAGGGAATTATCGCCGCACCACACTTTTTATTTTGGTTAGCCAATCAGTTTGATAAGCCGCAAACAGCAGAAAATTTCCCCATCCGCACGACTATAAATCGCCCTTTACAGCAGTTTGTCGAAGCACAGGTACAGCAGGTAATTTCCTCACTCACTGCTAATAACGTTCATGATGCAGCTACGTTGGTAATTGACAACCATAGTGGTGAAGTATTGGCTTATGTCGGTTCACCTGATTACTTTAATCAAGCAAAACTAGGACGTAATGATGGAGTGCAAGCGCTACGTCAACCAGGTTCTACCCTCAAGCCTTTTGTCTATGAATTAGCTTTAGAAAAAAGTTTAATTCGCCCAAATACCATTTTGGCAGATGTCCCCGCCCGTTATGCAATTCCTGGTGCAAGACTTTATAGCCCAACAGATTACACCGAACGCTTTCTTGGCCCTGTGCGGGTGCGAATCGCTTTAGCAAATTCGTTGAATGTACCCGCAGTGAGAGTTTTAGAAAAAGTAGGTGTGGAAACTTTCTTAGAACGATTGCATCAACTTGGGTTTGAAAACCTCAATCAAACCGCAGAACATTACGGTTTAGGATTAACTCTCGGTAGTGGCGAAGTCAGTTTATGGGAATTAGCTAGAGCTTACGTTACTATGGCACGATTTGGAGATGCTACCCCAATAGTCAGCACATTTTCCGATTCTTCAATCCAAAATTCAAGTTGCGCTGAAAGTGCATCAAATGTGCGATGTAATATCCAAAAATCAACGACAATATGGCAATTAATTACTAACATTCTCAGTGATAATCATGCTCGTGCCACAGCCTTTGGTGTAGACTCAGTATTAAATTTACCTTTTCCTGTTGCCGTTAAAACTGGCACTTCTTCCAATTTTCGTGATACTTGGACAGTTGGCTTCACTACCGATTACACCGTCGCTACTTGGGTAGGCAATTTTAACGGTGAACCGATGCGACAAGTTTCAGGTGTGACAGGGGCTGCACCTTTGTGGAATCGGATTATGCTACACCTGCACGAACATCAAGAACCAACAGCTTTTCCGTCTCCAGAAGGTTTAGTGCAATTACCTATTTGTGCAATTTCGGGATTACGACCAACACCAAATTGTACCTCAGTGGTGCAGGAATATTTCTATCCAGAAGATAAAATTGCCTACGAAGGTGACAATCAATTCAATTTACCACCAGAGTATAACGAGTGGTTGGCGAAACAACAGCAATCAAGTCTTGTTTCTAGCAATTTTAGAATTTTATCTCCCCATCATGGCGATTTATTCTTACTGTATCCAGGTGAAGAAGGGAAGCAAAAACTCGAATTTAAGCTAGCAGGAAATAAATCTATGCCTGTAGAATGGTGGTTAAATGGGGAAAAATTAGATACCAACTCAGCTAATTCTTTATTTTGGAATTTGCGTTCTGGTAAGTGGACTTTGGAAGCAAGAAGTGGGGAAATAACGGACAAGGTAAGTTTTCAGGTGGAATTAGCTAATATTAAACCCACGCGTCGAGGATTTTCTATTAGTAATTCTCAGGTAAGGGGGAATCGCCCATAATTAAAAAAGGCAGGTAAATACCTGCCCAGTTCCGTTAAACAGTTTGATGAGTAAACTATTGCACATCATATTGACAAAGCCATTGCAAGATTATGTCAAAGGTGTGAAGTCTATATATTTGCTTACCGTGCCTGCTTGATAGGAATCTCAATTACAAACTCTGTACCTTTACCAGGTGCAGAAATACATTTAATTTTTCCTTTATGCTTATCTACTATAATCTGGTAACTAATAGATAATCCTAAACCAGTGCCTTTCCCTACAGGTTTAGTAGTAAAGAAAGGGTCAAACAATCTAGTCTTAACTTCCTCTTTTATTCCTGCCCCATTATCTTTAATACTAATAATTACATATTCTTCATTCTCAACTTTAGTTTTGATAGTAATAGAATAAATATATTTTTCTCCTGTTAAAGACTTTCCTTCTTGTTCATATAAAGCATCAATAGCGTTACTGAAGATATTCATAAATACCTGATTTAATCCTCCCGCATAACATTCAATAAGAGGCAAATTACCATAATCTTTTATTACTGCAATTTCCGGTTGCTGTTTACTCTTTTCTTTGAACCGATGTTGTAAAATTAATAGTGTGCTATCAATTCCTTCATGAATATCAACAGGTTTCATTTCTGCTTCATCAAGACGCGAGAAGTTCCGCAAAGTTAGCACAATCTCACAAATGCGCTCAGTACCAACTTCCATTGAGGATAAAATTTTTGGCATATCGTCAATAATAAACTCTAAATCTATCTTATGAATGAGATTAGTTATTTCTGGGTTGTAATTAAAATTTTCTTGCTGATACAGGTTAATTAAAGTTATTAATTGCTGACTATATCCTCTAATATGCATCAGGTTTCCATAAATGAAATTAACTGGATTATTGATTTCATGAGCAACACCAGCAACTAACTGACCTAATGAGGACATTTTCTCAGTTTGAACAAGTTGTACTTGAGTATATTGCAATTCTTGTAACGTCTGTTCTAGTTGAAGATTTTTGTGTTCTAATTTTGCTGTTCTCTCAGCCACTTGCATTTCCAACATACAATTCGTTTCTTCTAAAGCCGCTTGAGCAATTTTTTTATCTTTTAAATATTGCTGCAATAAATTCAATACTAAAAACCATGCCGGAATCAGCAGTGCTAAACTTATAACAGATTCTAAGACTGCCCAAAATATTCTTCTAAAATATTCATCAAACTTTTGTTGTAACTGAAGTGAGATATTACGGTTTCTTTTCGCAACACCATCAGCATAAATGTGCTTCTGAGTTTCATATTCTCGGCTAGAAAGTAGTAGTTGTGCTGTCTCTTTTTGATTTTTATTAACTAAATCAAAAGATTGATATTCCATTGCAACCAATAACTGATTAGCAATATCAATTTTGTGGGCATCCTCATTTTTATATGCTTTAGGAGCCAGTTTAATAGATTCTTTAATTGCAAGATCCAGTTTAGGTTCAAATTGGCGATACCGTTTTTCCCAGGTAGAGTTACCTGTAGCAGCATTCATACGGGCTGACATCGTTAATACTTCATCAAGATAAGTAATTTTATCACTCATCACTTGTAGTTTAAATTCATGTTTAATAATACTATTGAAGTTATCATATACTTGCCAGTTGAGCCAAATTTGAGGAATAAACAAGAGTAATGTCAGCAGGACTGTTACAGTTACTAGTTGAGAAGCAACAAATCTCAGTTTGTAAGGCAGGCGCATTTTTATATTGTTTTTTTAAATACATTATATTAAGCCTATAAAAAAGCCGCAAATTCAAACTAGAAAGCATTTCACTTTTGTTCTGAATTGTCACATAAACTTGTACGATCGCTGTGGGGTGGCGATCGCATTTTATAGAATTTGGTGAGGGAATTTTGGACAATAATACCGATAATCTCAACTCGTTCCGCGCTTTAGCACTGCAAGTTACCTGTCATGCAGTCAATCAAGCCAAGGATCGCCACGAAGCGGGATCGCTCATGGAAAACTCCATCAACCGCCTAGCACAACAAATTGCTGCCAGTATCGCTTTCATAGGCTTTGATTGTCGTTTAATTGTTCTACCAGAATATTTCCTCACTGGTTTCCCGATGGGAGATTCTATCTCAGGATGGGCAGAAAAAGCTTGTATAGAAATGGCTGGTGCTGAGTATGAGGCGCTTGGTAAAATTGCTCAAAAGCATAAAATATTTTTAGCTGGGAATGCCTACGAAGTTGATCCCAACTTTCCCAGATTCTACTTCCAAACCTGCTTTATTATTGACCCCTCCGGCTCAATCGTCTTGCGATATCGGCGGCTGAATTCCTTATTTGCTCCCACCCCCCATGATGTTTGGGATAAATATCTTGACTGCTATGGTTTAGAGGGAGTTTTCCCTGTAGCCAAAACTGCGATCGGTAACTTGGCAGCTTTAGCATCAGAAGAGATTTTGTATCCAGAAGTGGCGCGGTGTCTGGCGATGCGAGGAGCAGAAGTTTTTGTCCATTCCACCTCGGAAGTATACAACAAAAACCTTACCCCCAAAGACGCAGCAAAAATCACTCGTGCCGTCGAAAATATGGCTTACGTAGTTTCAGCTAATACCGCAGGTATCGCCAATATTGCTATCCCCATAGCTTCGGCTGATGGTGGTTCTAAAATCATCGATCATCGCGGAATCGTTTTAGCTGAAACAGGTGCAGGCGAAAGCATGGCAGCATTTGCTGAAATTGATTTAGGAGCATTACGCCGCGATCGCCGCCGCCCAGGGTTACATAATTTACTTGCTCGCCAGCGCTTTGAACTATACGCCGAAAGTTATCATCAGTCACACTTTTACCCACCTAATACTATGCTGGAGGGAGAAATAGACCGCAAACACTTCCTCCAAACCCAGCAAGCCACCATTGAGCGGTTAGCCAAACTGGGGATAATTTGAATTTGGGAATTGGGAATTGGGAATTGGGCATTGGGGGACAAAGAGAATAACCCATAACAAATAACAAATAACAAATGACAAATGACAAATGACAAAACCAATAGAAGTCCGTAATCCCCGAACTGGCAAATTTGACTACGTAATTGTCCCGCCGCCCCCAAAGTTGCTGGCACAACAGTGTAAGCGATCGCGCAGGGCACAAGTTAGCTGGCAACAACTGGGTTTAGAGGGGAGGATTGAAGCTTTACAGAGGTGGAAGGAAGCGATAGTATCAGGGCGCGATCGCTTAACGGAAGCTTTGGTAAATGATACGGGAAGATTATCAATCTCAGTATTAGAAATAGACTCCTTCCTCTCTAGCATCGATCGCTGGTGTAGGTTAGCACCGGAATTGCTCCAAGACTCTGCAAAAAACACAGCAATTCCATTTATCGCTTTGCAACAAACATCTGTTCCTTACCCTCTTGTTGGGATCATTAGCCCGTGGAACTTTCCACTGCTGCTGTCAACCATTGATACCATTCCGGCATTGCTGGCGGGTTGTGCTGTTATTGTCAAACCGAGTGAAATTGCTCCCCGCTTCGTCGCACCAATGACAACAGCAATCAACGCCGTTCCGAAATTGCGCGATGTCTTAACTTTTGTTGAAGGAGCAGGCGCAACCGGATCTCTTTTGATTGACAATGTAGACTTAGTGTGCTTTACGGGCAGTGTAGCCACAGGGCGAAAAGTCGCAGAAGCGGCTGCAAAAAGCTTTATTCCAGCTTTTTTGGAATTAGGAGGAAAAGATCCTGCGATCGTTTTAGATTCAGCCAATTTAGAATTAGCAATCTCAGCAATCTTGTGGGGTTCTGTCGTCAACACCGGACAATCGTGCTTATCAATTGAGCGAATTTATGTTGCTGAATCCATATTTGAAAAGTTTTACCATCAATTAGTAGCCAAAGCCCATTGTCTCCAGCTAGCCTACCCTACCGTTGAAAGTGGAGAAATTGGCCCCATCATTGCCGAAAAACAAGCAGCAATTATTAGCGATCATCTCCTAGATGCAGTAGAAAAGGGGGCAGTAATTCACTGCGGCGGTGTAGTTGAAGATTTAGGTGGGGGTTGGTGGTGTCGTCCGACAGTTCTTACCCAGGTTAATCATTCCATGAAAGTGATGACCGAAGAGACTTTCGGCCCCATTATGCCAATAATGCCTTTTTCCACAATTGAGGAAGCGGTATCTTTAGCAAACGATTCGATTTATGGATTGAGTGCTGCTGTCTTTGCCTCCGAACCTGAAGCCTTAGAAATTGCCCAGCAGATAGATGCAGGTGCTATTAGTATCAACGATGCAGCCCTCACCGCCATCATGCACGAGGGAGAGAAAAACGCCTTCAAATTCTCCGGTATGGGAGGCTCACGCATGGGTGCAGCAGCGTTGAAACGATTTATGCGGAAAAAAGCCATTTTAATTAAAACTAATGCTATTAATGACCCTTGGTGGTTTGATAATGAAGTATAAGTACTGTCAACAAAGACAAGGTAAGTTTTTAGTCGCAGTTTAATGCATCATTTCACAATGCTATTGTTTTGACTAACAATGCTAATACTTATAGCGTTTCCTAATCACATGAGTTACGTCATAGCCCCCTCCTCGCTTGCGGGGAGGGGGTTGGGGGTGGGGTTCTTGTACCTACTCAACTGAGAACCGCTATAGCAGTGTTTATAGAGTGAGCAATGCTTATCTGCTTAAACTGTTCTTTTACCTTGTGTTGTGCGTCTTACCTACATTAGTTGAGAGGTAAATTACAATGTCGAATATTCGAGAAGAAATGCCTGTACTTGTCCGTCACGAGGGAGACTGGGTAGGAACTTATACAGTAATTGATACAACAGGAAAAATCCTCGACAGTTACGAGTCTCATTTAACCTGTCAATTTCCAGAAAATGGCCCTCATCCCTACTATCAAATCAATCGCTACAAATGGTCTGATGGGAAACAAGAAGAATATGAATTTCCAGGAAGTTATAAAGATAATAAACTCTGGTTTGACACAGATCGCATTCAAGGTAAAGCTTGGGAAGCCGATGATTCAATTGTGATTTTGTGGTTCACTTATAAAACAAACCCAGAAATGAGTTTATACGAAATGATCTACATTAGTCCTGACAATAACAATCGTGCCCGGACTTGGCATTGGTTTAAAAACAACCAAATTTTTCAACGTACCCTAATTCAAGAAGAACGGCTAAGATAGTAATCTCTGTTCTCAAACATAATCATTCATTATTCTTCAGTCCGCGCAGGCGGACTTTGTTTGTGTAGACACGACTTCCAAACATTAGACTTTCATCTCAAATTTAAACTTAGTAAGGTATATGCATGGCAAAAGGTGACAAAATAAACTTCTCTACTCCTAGCGGTTTCCCAGAATTTCTGCCTAATGAAAAGCGTCTAGAATTATATTTGCTAGATATCATCCGTAAAGTTTTTGAAAGCTATGGATTTACGCCCATAGAAACACCTGCTGTAGAACGTCTAGAAGTGCTACAAGCTAAAGGAAATCAAGGTGATAATATCATTTATGGCATTGATCCCATCCTGCCACCAAATCGACAAGCCGAGAGAGATAAATCTGGTGAAACTGGTTCGGAAGCAAGAGCATTAAAGTTTGATCAAACAGTTCCTTTAGCGGCTTATATTGCTCGTCACTTAAATGAGTTAACCTTTCCCTTTGCCCGTTACCAAACAGATATGGTTTTTCGGGGAGAACGTGCGAAAGATGGGCGTTTTCGTCAGTTCCGCCAGTGTGATATTGATGTAGTCGCTCGTAAGGAACTCAGCTTGCTCTATGATGCTCAGATGCCTGCAATTATCACAGAGATATTTGAAGCAATTAATATTGGTGATTTTCTGATTCGCATCAATAATCGAAAAGTTCTTACAGGCTTTTTTAAATCAGTAGGAATTACCGAGGATAAAATTAAATCGTGTATTGGTATTGTTGATAATTTAGAAAAAATTGGTGAAGGTAAAGTCAAACAAGAATTAGAGAAAGAGGGAGTTTCAGGAGAACAAACTCAAAAGATTATTGATTTTATTAAAATTGATGGTTCCATTGATGAAGTATTAGATCAGCTTAAGCATCTCGCCAAAAGCCTGCCAGAAACCGAGAAATTAAGCCTGGGAATTAACGAATTAGAAACGGTAATTGCAGGTGTGCGTAATCTTGGAGTTGCCGAAAATCGTTTCTGTATTGATTTATCCATTGCCCGTGGACTTGATTACTATACTGGCACGGTTTACGAAACAACCTTATTAGGACATGAAGCTTTAGGTAGTATCTGTTCTGGCGGGAGATATGAAGAATTAGTTGGGGTATTTTTGGGTGAAAAAATGCCTGGTGTCGGCATTTCTATCGGCTTAACTCGCTTAATTAGTCGCTTGTTAAAAGCTGGTATTCTTAATACCTTAGCCGCTACACCAGCCCAGGTGATGGTAGTGAATATGCAAGAAGATTTAATGCCAACTTATTTAAAAGTTTCGCAAAATCTGCGTCAGGCTGGAATTAACGTCATCACTAACTTTGATAAGCGTCCCTTGGGTAAGCAATTTCAGCTAGCCGATAAACAAGGAATTCAATTTTGTGTAATTATTGGTTCTGAAGAAGCAGCAGCGCAAAAGTCTTCGCTCAAAGATTTGAAAACAGGTGAGCAAGTAGAAGTGTTACTTGTAGATTTAGCTGAAGAAGTTAAAAGAAGGCTTGGCTAATATACTTCTAAAATCTCTTTTTCTCTCTGCGCCCTCCGCGTCTCTGCGGTTCAAAATCTTTTTATTTAACCACAGAGGCACAGAGAAGCCAGTGCGCCCTTGCGGTTCCCCGACTTGTAGCAACTGGCGCGACACAGAGTCAAGAAGTTAATTTGATTAACTGACAAATCTTTTTTGTTGCAGCTTAACAAACTTGGTCAGTCAAGTAGGGGGTAAAATAGATTTTATATAGATATTTGGATTAGGTTGCACCTTAATCAAGTAAAAATATATGACAATTCTCAATGCTCGTAATTTATCCTTAGAAGAAGTTCATCGTCCGTTTGGCTTTCTAGAACAATACAGTGACTCATTTTCTAACTACTTATCTCTAGAACCTCTCCTCGAAGTCGAACAACAAGAACTTCTGCAAATTAGAAATAACTTTCGACGCTACCTTACAGCAGGTAAAGTTTCTGAAGGTCAAGTAAAGTTTCTTGCAGTTACACCTTTACTAAGATTAGCTGGTTTTTATCGCTATCCTATCGAGATTGTTTTGGAAGAGAATATTGCTGACATTGAAGTTGAAGATGAAGATATCAAAATTAAAGGAAGATTTGATATTTTAGCTATTAGTAAAGCTAAAGATACAAAACCTCAAACATATTTTTGGGTACTGTTAATTGAATCTAAAAATAGTCAGATTGATATATCAACAGGTTTACCTCAGTTACTCACGTATGCTTATAAAAATTTAGATAATCAAAAATCCGTTTGGGGATTAACGACTAATGGTAGAAGTTATCAGTTTGTCTATATTGAACAAGGAAATCCGCCTATTTATTATCTGTTACCAGAATTAAATTTAATGGAAAGAGAGCGTTCAAGCCATTTGCTACAAGTTTTAAAAGCAATTTGTCAGCTTTAAAAGCAATTATTAATCTAAGGCAACAATAGTGCCGGAATATCGCTATTTACCTCTACATGAGACAGGCTCAATCATAACGTTCTTTTGTAATTACAGAACTACCATTACTAATACTTACTTTTTGAATAAAAACTTCACTACAAGATGATAAAATATCACTGCTTATTTGATTAGCAATAAATTCAAAGTCTTGGTTTGTTAATCCCCGCGCAGTATCTCCACTTAAGTTAATAAAAATAGTGAGAAGTTGAGGTTCAATAGAAGACTCTTCATTATCTGCTGCTTCTAATTCATCTTCTACTACTATACCGAGATTAAACTCTTTACTCCAAGCTGGAAACTTTTTACCAGTTTGTTGTCCGTAAACTTTCACCCTTTCAACAGATACAGCCCCTAAACCAGTTAAACCTTTGCGGATAAATGCAACTAAAATTTGCTGATTTGGTACTTGATCAGATTCTAGCGTTACCTCTAAGCAAACATCTTTGAAGGCAACTTTTGCAGTGATCCCTTTGGGATATAGATGGCGGTTCATCAGAGATGCGATCGCATCTACATCTCCCTGTTTTGCAAGTTCTAGAATATTCGGCTGTGTCATAACCACTAAAAGAGAAAATCTAGGAAAATAAACTTATATTCTTAGGATTCCCTCTTGACAGCCTTAAGTAACATTATGATGCAGAATATCAGCTAACCTGCGTTAAAATATTTAGTATAAAGATAGTCTTTCACAGACTTTTGCAAAAAATATATTTTCCCTGTATCAACATCAAAAACTCTTGTTTTTGTGCTTGTCAAATTAACAGGATTAATATTAATCAGTTTAATTCCCATTTTCAATATGAAGTTTTATCGAGATCATGCTTGGGCTTCAACCCTGGAAGAAGCCATAGTTATCCAAGAAAAGCTGCGAGATCGGGTAATTACTGAAGATCAACTAGAAGAACCTATCCAGTACGTTGCTGGAGTAGATATGGGTTTTGAAGCTGATGGAACCATTAGCCGTGCAGCTGTGGCAGTACTGAGTTTTCCCGATTTGGAAGTAATCGAGACAAGCCTAGCACACCGTCCTACGACCTTTCCTTATGTTCCTGGGTTCCTCTCATTTCGGGAAATTCCAGCTGTTCTCGATGCCCTGGAGAAAATTCAAACAACACCAAATATTATCCTGTGTGATGGTCAGGGAATCGCCCATCCCCGGAGATTAGGTATAGCTTGCCATTTAGGATTACTTATAGATATCCCGACAATTGGTTAGATATCCCGACAATTGGTGTAGCCAAGTCCAGATTGGTAGGTAAGTATGAGGAATTGCCAGAAGCAAAAGGCAGCACGCAACCACTGATATATAAGGGTGAAACCGTTGGGGCTGTTTTGCGATGCCTACGGCGGGCTGCGCCTACGCGCACCGGAGTAAAACCTCTATACATCTCCAGTGGTCATCGAATTAGTTTACCGACAGCAATTGACTATGTATTACGCTGCACACCAAAATATCGGCTGCCAGAAACTACACGCATCGCTGATAAACTAGCGTCGGCAAAATAAAGCTTGTTGAAGTTTTTTCTAAATACTTGCTTACACCTACGCAATCGTGTTAGGAATCGCACAGAAGAAAGTTGATGTAACTAAATACGATTTCCGAAGTTAGAACAATGAACATACTAACTTTACAGTGGCACGATGCAGGTCAAGATAAAACTCAGAACATCCACGAACAACAGCCAAGTCAAAATCCTGGTACTGTCCGCATTGGCCGCGATCCACTGCGGTGCGATATTATTCTGAGTCACCCCACTGTCTCTGGTTTGCACGTTGAAATATTTTTTCATCACCAGCAACAGGGCTTTTATATTAGGAATTTGCGATCGCAAAATCCCCCCCTAATTGATGGACGGCAATTAGTCCAAGGTGAAATGCCTTTAACCGAGGGCACTAGGATCTCTTTGGGACAAATAAAACTCAAAGTTACTAGCATTTCCACAGGCAGCATTCCAGCAACAATTTTAATGCCACCACATCCCGGACATCATCACCATTCACCAACACCTCCCGCACCGCCGAGAGGAATCTATGGTCTAGAATGCCCCAAATGTCATAAAGTTTCCCCACCAGAGAATCTACAAATTGGCTGTCGTTGGTGTGGAACATCTTTAGCCGCAGCTGTCAGTGTGTTAGTAGCACCAGGTAGTTGAGGAAGGTGAGAAAGATGAGGGAGAAATAAGCAATACAATGCCCAATGCCCAATGCCCAATGCCCAATTCCCAATGCCCAATGACCAATGACAAATGACTTACAAATTCAATTGAGTTGGGAAGAACCAGCGACAGGAGAACGGCGAGAACCAAGGTTGAATATGCCGATCGCTTTTGGTCGAGAATTCCCTCGCTTACCTGCCGAACTTAGGGGAGTCCGCGTTTCTCGGATGCTGCTTAACAGTAACGAAGTTTCTCGCTACCATGCCCTAATTGACTGGGAACAAGACCATCTCGTAGTGATTGACCAAGGCAGCGTTAATGGTGTGTATATCAACGGTCAACCACAAAAGCGCAGTGTTTTAGCTAATGGCGATACATTGCAAATTGGCCCTTATGTAATCACAGTGAAATTTGGTGCTAGCATCTCTGAACCAGATACCAGCCCACCTTCAACGATTCACTTCAACGCAAATACCAATCGTCCAGACCCCACATTGCCTGTCGCCCAGCCGTTAACGCCTTTGGCAAGTAACTTCCCGCCACTGGCATTTCAGGCGGAAAATGTCGCCGTGCAAGCCCTTCATGCTACGGGTTTATCGGTAGATGAATCTGATTATCTAGCGATCGGGGCGGGACTGGGTAGCTTTGTTTGGGCTGATTTTCTGCGACTTAGCGGTGTGCATCCTGACAAAATTGTAGCTTTGGGATTAGAGGCCGAACCTTATGCCCGTTACAAGCGCCTTTGTTTAAATTCGCAAATTCCCTTATATGAAAGACTGCGATCGAATTCTGACTCATGTCCTGATAATATTTGGGGCTGGCCAAGTTATGCCTTGCGCGAGGCTTGGCACGATTGCAGGAAGGGACAGATAAATTCAGCATTCAAGTATTTGTGGCAAGTATTTGCTGAACCAACATTTGCCGAAACTTATACACCCCGTGCGGGTAATGTATTTGATTCCATAGACAGGGAAGCGAAGCGTATTGGTTGGAATCAAATGTATCGCTATGGACGAGTTAGGGCAATTCGCAAAACTGATGATGGCAGATATTGCGTAGCCTATTCTCGGGCCCCAGGAAATTATGCTTTTTTCGTTACTCGTTATTTACATTTAGCTACTGGATATCCAGCAATTCAGTTTCTTCCAGATTTGCAAGCTTATAGAGAAAAGTATCAAGATTTTAAATCTGTCGTCAATGCTTATGAAGCACACGATCATGTTTATGAGCAACTAGAGCGACAAGGTGGTACGGTATTAATTCGTGGACGGGGAATTGTGGCTTCGCGGATTATTCAGCGCATTTATGAAGCCAGAAAACGAAATCAGAATATAGCAGTTTTGCATTTAATGCGATCGCCTAAACCCCAAGGCAACAAATTTCAAAATACCCAGCGCCTAGTCAAAAATCATTACGAATTTCAACCCTTTAACTGGCCTAAAGCCTGTTGGGGCGGCGAACTCCGGGCAATGTTAGAAAAAGCCACCCCCGATGAACGCAAACGTTTGCTAGCAGACTGGGGTGGAACTACCACCGCCGATCGGCAAGACTGGCAGCAAATTACTGCCCAAGGCATCAGCGAAGGCTGGTATCAAATTACCTTCGGAGAGGTTTTGGATGTAGAACGAGATGCGCAAAACCGGACTATTACCCATATCCGAGAGCAAAGCTTTGGGGAAATGAAATTGCTAGCTGATTTTATTGTTGATGCTACTGGATTGGACGCTAAAGTAGATACCAATACCCTAATAGCAGATTTGGTAAAACATTACAACCTCCCAGTGAATCATCTGGGACGATTGACTGTAGCAAACAATTTTGAACTAGTAGAAATGCGTAGTGGCAAAGGTCAAATGTATGCTGCTGGGGCTATTACTTTAGGTGGCCCTTATGCCGCAGTTGATAGTTTTTTAGGCTTGCAATATGCTGCATTAGTCGCCGTTGATGGACTCGCTGCCACTCGTGCCCCTGGAGTTCATCGTTTGAATACTATAAATTCTTTTAGACAGTGGTTGAAGTGGGTGTTAAATCAGTCGCCATGAAATCAATGAATTTTATTTTAAAGAATTTGGATGAAATATCTCCTAAATAATTACAGTCTATCCGCGAATAAGCCCAAGACTGGGCGTGCCAGTCCTGGTACAGATTGAAAAAATGCAGAAGGTTTAGTAAATAATTATTTTACTTATATCTTCTTCCTAAATCAAGTTCAACCTATTCTAAAGCCTTTTTTACTTCATCTTTGATATTTTCAGCAGTGTTGCGGACTTGGGCTTCAGCTTGTTTAGCTTTACCTTCAGCTTTATCATTAGGGTTGCCAGTTACTTCACCAACCACTTCTTGTACTTTTCCTTCAACGTTCTTAGCAAAAGCTTTTGCTTTATCTTCGATACTCATTTACTTTGTTCCTAAGTATGTTAATTATTGATTATTTATTGCTTGCTAATAAAGCGTTGCAATGTTTATATATTACTTTTACAAAAGTTTTAATTCTTCTATCTGACGATATTTTTATTAAAAATATTTTTGTCCGTTATACATAGTTATTTAAAGGTTAAGTTCATCTTCAAGAATTTAAGTAATATCCAAAAGATAGAAGGGAACGATCTTATTTTTATATCTTGAGATAAAATCATTCCCTACCTCAGCTAGATAAGAATCTAGATGTGTAGCCTGAATTAGCCTTTAAGAAGTACTCAACATGTAAGTAAGTGGATCAAATAAAATATAAAACCTCACCGAACAACATCGCGGATTGAATTGCATTCAAGAAAAGCTAGTTGGTCATTTCCTCATTACCCAAAATTCATCCCACGCTCATTTGAGTACAAATAGAGCGTGGGATGAATTTTGTTCTAAGCTAACAAAATCTTTATGTGGCAAACAGTCAAGGTGGCGATCGCACCACCAAAAGACCTCAGAAAAAATCTATCCGTACTTATAACCCCCGCAGTCATTTGCAGCAAGTCAAGCTGTGAAAATTTTAGATTGTAGAGACAGTAAATTTACCGTCTCTACATTTAAGTATGAATTTACCGCGTATTTCTCGCTATTATTACAGATTTCAACGTTTCCATTGCCTCTGGCGTAGCCTCAGTAGCTTGCCACGATGGACGTGCAATTAAGCGATCGTGCCAAGCATTGAGTTTTGGATAATCATTTAAAGAAATTCCTACACTTGGTAGTACAGTTACTACGGTTCCAGCCACAACTTCGGCAAGAGTGAGGTTGTAACTAGCAAAGTAAGGGCGATCGTCAAGTAAATCTTCAAAAAACTTCAGGACTTTGGGAATTTTTTGCTGTGCCTTCTTGATTTTTTCTGGATCTCCTCCAGGCAAGCCGAGTAACTGAGGTAAAAACGTGGTGGTTGCTGGCAAAAGCTCATTTACAGTTACCAGTTGTACCATGCGGGCGATCGCTAAATCCTTGGCATCTTTAGGCAACATTGCAGGTATGGGATATTTTGCCTCTAGATAGTCCAGAATTGCTAAAGATTCTACTACATTAAAACCGTCATCCACCAAAGCTGGAATGTGGTGGAAGGGGTTAATTGCCAAAAAATCTGGTTTAAATTGTTCCCCATCCAGTTTTATCTCTACCAATTCAAACTCAAGTCCTTTTTCCAGTAGAGTAATCCAGATGCGGCGTGAGTTGGGAGAAATCGGCATGTGGTAAAGTGTCAGCAAGAGAAAACCTCACAGCTTGATAATTAGGGTAAACATTGCCAATTTTAAACTTTATACTAAATTAAATTGTTCTAACAAAGTCTCGATACTAGCATTATGATCCAAAAAAGAAAATAAATGCCAGTAGCTAAGTTTCCCTTCTTTATCTAATACAAACTGGGCTGGTAAAGGCGCTCCTAGTGCTTGTCCTACTTGATAGGTACGAAACAATCGACAACTAGGATCGCTCAGTAACGGTATTTTTAAGCCTAAATCTCTCACGACAATTTGGCTCTGCCTTTCATCGGTACTAGTAATCATTAAAACTTCTATACCAAGATTTTTAAATTGTTCATAGTTCTCATTCAAAGCTTTGATATGAGGAAAACAAAATGGACAATATTGTTTTTCAGTAAAGATCCGAGTAAAGGCGAGTAATACTGGTTGCTTGCCTTTATAATAAGACAATTTTACTAAAGTTCCATTGGTAATATCTGGAAGTTGAAAATCAGGCGTTCCTACTCCCAACCTGAGTTTATTTATAGCTGGAACTGGTAAAAAATTGCGGAAGAAACGTTTATTTAATAAGCCACTAAAATCAGTTGAAGTCAACATATTTATTAACCCTGATGATTTAAATACTATTTTATGAAAAAACCACAGATAGATACAGAGGTTGACACGGTTTCATGTATATCTCTATTTATCTGTGGTTTTCATTGATTTTGCTCTCAACTCCAATAACTTGGATTAGAGTTTTGTGACGAAATTTAGACAGCAGAGAAGTAAACTTTAGACTTCACTGGATCAGGATTCATTGTCTTGTCACCAGGTTTCCAACCAGCTGGGCAAACTTCATCAGGGTGAGACTGAACATACTGAATTGCTTGTAATGTCCGCAGGGTTTCATCAACGCTGCGACCAAAAGCTAGATTGTTGATGGTAGCGTGCTGTATGATACCATCTTTATCGATGATGAACAGACCACGCAAGGCAATGCCAGCTGCTGGATCGAGAACGTTGTAAGCGGCGCTAATCTCTTTCTTGATGTCTGAGACTAGAGGATAATTCAAGTCGCCGACACCACCAGACTTCCGATCTGTTTGAATCCAAGCGAGGTGGGAGAATTCACTGTCAACGGAAGCCCCAAGGACTTCAGTGTTGATTTTCTTGAATTCTTCATGGCGATCGCTAAATGCTGTGATTTCAGTAGGACAAACAAAGGTAAAGTCTAGTGGGTAGAAAAATAGGACGACATACTTACCGCGATAATCGGAAAGTTTGATTGTCTTAAATTCCTGATCTACCACAGCAGTTGCTGAGAAATCGGGAGCTTGTTGGCCAACGCGGAGGCTTCCTTCGGTTCCGTAAGTAAGGGACATTAACCTAATTCTCCTTTATTGGTTTATTAGCGTTGGAATTCGGGTCAAGTCAAACTCGCCCATCCACGCTCTCACAGTTTAATTACGATCTGTTACGACTATATCATACTCATAACGATTTTGAGTAACCAATGCCTGATTTAGATACAAGAGAATGGTTGCTTACCAATGGCTTAGGAAGTTTTGCCAGTGGAACGATTTCTGATGTCCGCACACGCACTTATCACGGTTGGCTATTTACTGCTACAAACCCACCTTCTGGACGGACTCTGCTGTTTTCACACCTAGACGCTAGCTTAGAAGTATCGGGGGGCGTTGTAGCACTAGGGACAAATGTTTGGGGTAACGGTCAGATTGAACTGACAGGCTACCAACTGTTGCGCTGCTTTGATATTAACCCAGTTCCGAAGTGGATTTGGGGTCGGGATAACTGGCAATTAACCAGACAATTGGTGATGCCTTATGGGTTATTGGGGACTGGGGATTGGGGACTGGGGACTAAGAACGAGGAAATGGAAATAGGAAAGAATACTTCTCAATGCCCAATGCCCAATGCCCAATGCCCAATGCCCAATGCCCAATTGTCCAATCGAATTTTAATCCAATATCGCTATGACGGAAGTGAGACAGCAATTTTGCGGTTGCGACTGTTGATAGCAGAACGTGATTTTCACCACCAGCAAAGTGCTAGCTCAGGATTACAGTTCTCAGAATTGCTTGGGCAACAGCAAGTCTGTCTACAAGCAAAAAAATTGGGTAATATCGGTATACCTTGGCACTTGCGCTGGACACAAGGAAAATATCAATCAGATGCAGTTTGGTATTGGAATTATGGATTGTCTGAGGAGACAAAACGTGGATTAGGTGACAAGGAAGACCTCTATAGCCCTGGTTACTTGATAGTTACAATGCAACCAGGAGATACGGTCACTCTAGAAGCACAAGTAGGTTTTCCAGACTCGATGGCAGATGTTCTCACCTCCGACAGCTTTGCAGAAGCCGTGGAAGCAGAGCAAGATCGACTCTCCCAGATTTTTGGATGGAGTGAGGGGAGCAGAGGAGTAGGGGAGCAGGGAGCAGGGGGAGCAGGGGAGGCAGGGGAGACAAGGGGACAAGGGGACAAGGGAACAAGAAGTGAGAACTTGAAACAAGTCTTTCCCCTTGTCCCCAATTCTCCTTGTCCCCTTGTCCTCTTACCCATGCCCAATGCCCCATGCCCCATGCCCTATGCCCAATCTACAATCTGGCAAGAACTACTCAAAGCAAGCGATCGGTTTATCGTCCATCGAGCCTCAATTACAGGCCCCACAATCATTGCTGGTTATCACTGGTTTAATGAACGAGGACGCGACATATTAATTGCCTTACCTGGGTTAGCACTAGTTCCACAGCGCTTTGACCTGGCAAAAGCAGTATTACGAACTTTTGGGCATTACTGTCGCCACGGTTTGATGCCTAATGCCTTTCCTGATGTCGATGGCGAACCACTTTATAACAGCATTGATGTGGCGCTATGGTGGATTGAAACTTTAGGACTTTATTTAGAAGCTACCGAAGACTGGGAGTTTTTGGCAGAGCAATTCCCCATAGTCCAACAAATCCACAAAGCCTTTGTTGGTGGTACACGCTACAATATCCAGGTTGATGCTATTGATGGGCTAATTAGTTGGGATGCTCATGGTGTAGCTCTTACCTGGATGGATGTGGTCATTGGGGTACATCCTGTTACTCCCCGTTACGGTAAGCCAGTGGAAACCAATGCGCTATGGTATTCAGCCTTATGTTGGCTAAATCGGTGGGCAGAACGCTTAAGCCAGCTTAAATTTGGCGATCCAGTGCGTCTTACTAAACAAGCACAACGTTATGCTTTACAAGCACAAAAGGTTAAAATCTCCCTACAAAAGTTCTGGAATCCTCAACTGGGTTATTTGTACGATACTATCGAGCCAGACGATCGCCGGAATTTTCAAATTCGTCCCAATGCGGTTTTGGCGCTGTCACTCTACCACTGTGGATTTTCTGCACAGCAAGGTTGTCAGATACTAGATTTGACAACTGTCAGCTTGCTTACTCCTTATGGTCTTCGCAGCCTCGATCCAGGAGATCCCGAATACAAAGGCAGATATGAGGGAAACCAAGAGCAACGCGATCGCGCTTATCACCAAGGCACTATTTGGGGTTGGCTAATTGGGCCATATATTCGGGCTTGGCAACGTTTTTATCCACAACAATCGCTGCCTTTTGATTGGCAACCCCTGCTAGATCACTTTTTATCTGGCGCTTGTCTTGGCTCTATTTCGGAAATTTTTGATGGCGATGCACCTCATACACCCAGAGGAGCGATCGCTCAAGCTTGGTCTGTTGCCGAAGTAATCCGCCACCTACAAAAATAATCACCTAACTCATAACTTCCAGTCACCGAAACAGCACAAAAGGTCTGAGAGCAATTGTTTAAAAGTCATGGAAAAAAATATTTATTTCGTTAGGAACGTGGATTAAATAAAATCCAAAACTTCATCCTGTCTCACGATCCCTCTCCTTTATAAGGAGAGGGGTTGAGGGTGAGGTAAGCTAGGGACATAAACTGTATGTTATTTAATTCTTGTTCCTTAGCGTAGCGGCACAAAGTGCGATGGGTAGCGTATATTTAATACGTCCAAGATCAATCCCCTGTCTTGAAAAGTTTTGCTGCCTGTTACCCGGACGCGCAAACTTTTCGCTAGATTTATCTATGGGGTTACTCAGCACTTCTGAAGAGTGTGAGGCTTGCAGAAATCAAAAGACAGTTTTAAAACAAGCTCTTAACTACGAATTACGAATTATTTAAAGTGGCTCAGGTCGGAATTGAACCAACGACCTCAGGCTTATGAGTCCCGCGCTCTAACCAACTGAGCTACTGAGCCATATTTTATCAAATCACTTATTAGTATAGCATACAAATCTGCTTCATACTAGCCCATTTTGCAATTTTTTTACAGCTTTCATCCCTGTTGAATTAATAAAAAGCAAAGAGGGAGGTAAACTCCCTCAACAAAACAAGGTAACGATTTAGTTACACACAGTCAAAGAATTACACGCGATTTGGTGGTAAAAAGGCTATTGGGTTAACAGCACCCTTACCTGCTGGATGAATTTCAAAATGGCTGTGTGGGCCAGTGCTGTGACCAGTGCTGCCCATACAAGCAATTGTTTGTCCTTGACGCACCTGCTGACCAGGTTGCACCAGAATTTTACTGTTATGAGCATAGCGAGTCGTGCTGCCATCAGGATGGCGGATTTCAACGAGGTTGCCGTAACCACCGTTGTTCCAGCCAGCTTTTTCTATCGTCCCATCAGCTGAAGCAACTACTGGCGTACCAGTAGAGTTAGCAACATCAATTCCCTTGTGCGGTCTTCCCCAGCGCATACCAAAGCCAGAAGTTAGGGTGCCTTTTGCTGGCCAAATGTAAGCTAAGGTTGAAGTAGATGGAGGTGGTGTCAGTTCGTCAATAGGTCTTGGCAAATATTGATCCACTGCTGCCAAAGGTGGTATTACCTGTGGAGAAACTGTCCTTCCCCGCATCATTCCTAATGATTCAGAGGCATTTACTTTTCCAAGAGGGATTGTAACTCTTGTGGCAGATTGAGTACCAGAGGGAGTCCACTTGCTAGCAGAACCGAGATTAGGCAAGAACTCTGAGTTTACTGGTTCAGTAGGGCGTACAGCAGCATTAAATTGGGGCTTAACTGGTTGAGCGCTATAGTTAGCTCTACTAATAGGTGTAGGAACTGGAATTGGTATCGCTACACTATTTTGTCGAGCAGCAAAGTTAGGTACAATGAAATTATTGGGGGTAGAAATAGGAGTGAGCATTGCAGCATTATTACTTTCCCTAGCTGCTGGCACAACTAAGCTACCAGACTGTTGAGCGCGATATTTCTGCTGTAATCTCTGAATTTCCCCTTGCAAGCCGCGCAAACGGTCATTATTATTTACCCGTGCTACTCTATCTGTTGGTGTTTTAGGCTGCTGCATTTCGGCAAAAGCTGTTGGCACTGGCTCTTCACCACCGACACCATAAGACCTAACAGTGGTAGGGGCTACTTCTAAGTTGGTTGCACTATTCGCCTGAATCTCATTGTTCGCAATTACCCGTGTAGGGACGGCAACGCTACTGTTGTCGGCAATAGATGATGATTGGGGAGTAGGTAGATATGAGTTGGCACTACCAATGTTCATAGGGGAGGTAGCTACTTTTGGAGTTTTGCTGGACTCTACAAAAATAGGTTTACTCGCTACAGTGGGTTTACTCACTATAGTGGGTTGACTCGCTACAGTTACCTCGACTTGAGCAGCAGGAATAATTAGTTGTTGACTAATTTTCAGTTCATTGGGATTGTTGAGTCTATTTGCTTTAACTAGTTCTGAGACTGAAGTGTTGTATCTGCTGGCGATCGCTGCTAGTGTATCTCCAGGCTTAACTTCGTAGGTGGTTCGGGCCGAAGACGCAATAACTGTTGGTGTCGCTGGTACTGGTACAATTGCAGTCGTTTGATTCTTCTGTTTTAACTTCGATATCAAGTTTGCTTTGCTTGCATCGTCAGAAGTAAGCGGCTGGGCTAATGCAGTTTTCTCAACTCCAGTCGTCGGCTGCGCTAAACCAATATCAGCTTGTGATAAGTTTTCAGTCTCCCCAGACTGCAACTGTGCCAGACTTTTTCTTAACCGATTAGATTTTTCTTGTAAGCGATTCAGTGCAAACTCTTGTTGCGCCTTAAGCTGTGCATTTATTTCACTGTTGACTGCACCAGATGTTGCCACTGTTTGTGGCTGGGCATTCAATAATACATTTGTACTGCCAGCACCATTAGCACTATAGTCAGACAAATTCTTGACTGTTGGGAAACTAGTCTCAGCTAATGTGTTGCTCAATCCCTGTGCCAGTTGTGGCTTCGGGTTGGTGGAATTTTTATAACTCGCTGTTGCTGGGGAAAATGTTTGTGATGTCGGAAGTTGCAAAGACATTCCATTTGCCGCGACTTGCCATTTAGCTTCAAGCCCAGGCACTTGTGAGACTGCCGTTGGTTCCACGATGACAGGATTTTCCGGCACGCTCGCTGATGAGACTGCTTTGGACTCCAGCTTTGTGGAGGCGAATTTCACCTCAGTGTCAGGGACAGCAGGAATTGTAGAGGTTGCCTTTTGGCTGCCTACTGGCACCGCTGCTTGGGCTTGATCGCTTTGTCGAGTCACCAAAAGGCTGGTTGCTCCCATAGAGATTGCCAAGCCAATCATGGCGGCTTTTGTCCGCACCCGGCGGTTAACTTTTGGATTCATCACATTTAGCAGTTCTACCGGGGCATCATCGCTGTTAGGGTTATTGTTCAACACAGCTTTTACTCTCTTTTTTAATGCTCGTTTCAAAGACGACCTCCTATGATCACTAGCGCTTAACTGACCTCGATTTTTCTGTTGGATACTAGTCAATGACTTAGATCGCAACGAACGATAGATCGAGATCACATTCACCAGAGATGCTTACGCAAGATTAACCCGCTTCTCTGATTTAGACAAGTTTACATGGATTAGCAAAACTTAAAGTTTGCTGTGTCTACTTGTCTGAACCACTCCTAACACCACTTAGGACGTTTTACTCTTTACCATTATCCGCGCTTGTCTTGCGTCAATTGCGGGGACTAGACAAATTATTTGCCAAGTCCATAGTCGCTGCCGAGAATTCAATTGCTGCGACTTCTGGAAAAGTGATGCCCCCTACTGTAGATATCTTCAAGATATTTCTACTTCATCAGTCTTCTCAACACGAGACTTTACGTTGATTATTCCCTAAAAAACAACCGTATTAACTATTGGCTACTTTTTAGCTGCTTTCTAGCCTTCATTGAGCTATTTTAGCTCAAATACAAGATATGAAGGGATTCTAGCGTTTTTGTTCCTCATTTAAGATGCTTTGAATTCATCAAAATCTATCATTCAAATTTGGCATTATCTCAAGTTTTATATATAAATTTCTTATAATAACCTTCGTCTCTTTGTAAGTATCTTCCACTACAATTAGCGAATAAAACAAATTTTTGGTATATTATTTTACACTTTTTGCCGTAACCAAAAAAAATTGCTGCCACTATTCTCCAGTTTAGATAGATATTTTTGGATATTACAAGTAAATATACTTAGCTAGTCAAGGTAAACAACTATTGTAGATAGCCTAACTGACGACGGGTTTCAAATAAGCCAATTGCCACACTTACTGACAAGTTCAAGCTGCGAACCCCTGGTTGGCTCATGGGAATATACAAAGTAGCATCGCAATCTGACAAAATTGTTGGTGGTAAGCCCGTAGTTTCACTACCAAACAGTAGCCAATCATCAGCTTGAAATTGAAAGCTGACATAATTAAAATTTCCACGAACGGTATAACCTAAGCATCTGCCTCCCCGCTCTTGATGTACGATTTTAAAGGCTTCTAGGGATTCGTGATAGTGCAGTTTGACATAAGGCCAGTAATCCAAGCCGGCTCTTTTGAGGTACCGATCGCTAATGTCAAACCCCAAAGGCCCTACCAAATGCAACTCCGTACCTGTTGCTGCACAAGTACGAGCAATATTACCTGTATTAGGAGGAATTTGTGGGTTAACTAAAACTACCTGGGGCATTGTCCGTATAATCTACGTATTGTATAAAAGAATTTATTCTCAATGTTAAATCTACCAAAGGGTAGAGGCTATTCATAGGTTTTGTTAATAATAATCAAGCATCGTCTATAGATTAGATTTTTAAAACAATAACACAAACCCTCACAGAGCAACGCCTGAGAGGATATCTAGCTAAAATCGCTAAATATTAAGTTTTGTGTAGAAAAATTAATTGATTGTATTTTTTAGGGATCGTGTCTCCCAGAAAATCACCATTTGTTTAGAGACATGAGATGCTGACAGGAGTAGGAAAGAGGCAGAGGGCATGGGAAATTAAAGTTTCCCGCATTGATAGCAGTTTCCACAAGGTCAGCCGTAAGGATGTATCAGGTAGTATTATTAAGTAACTTATAAATTGACTAGAAGGCTCTTAGCCTCTATCAACAGACGGGTTGCCGGCGATTAAATACAAAGCAGCAGATTTATCACTACTGCTACACTAGGGAATGACCCCAAGAACCACTGAATTATGCTAAAGCGTTCTAAGTTCGAGACAACTCAGTCTCAGATTATGCAGCGTGCTGAGGAACTGATTGGTGCAGCCTCAAATCGTTATCGCATTACGGTTCAGGTGGCAAATCGTGCTAAACGTCGGCGTTATGAAGACTTTGAAAATAACGAAGATGCAATGATGAAGCCAGTGCTAAGGGCAATTATTGAAATGTCCGATGAATTGACTCAGCCAGAGATCATTGGCGAACTATAAAAACGCTACTGAGTTGAGAGTGCGACGGCTGAGTAAAAATGCAGTTTGATAGCACTCTCATTTCAAAATATCGTTCTATGAGCAAGAAAAAAATTCTACCTAGATCAATCCTCTCAAAACTCGTAACTCAGCACGGGGTAAACCATAGCTATCCGCTAAGAGTACTACTACTTGCCTTAATGGTAATGAGTGTAACTGTTTTGGGTTCAGGGGTGGATAAATCACTACATCGAAATTTATTTAGTATCCAACCTGCTTATGCTCAGAGAATCACCCCTGGCGATGTTTGGCAGCTAGTTTATCAGCAATTGCCAGATTTGCCACGGGAAAACAAGTATATCAGTAAAGAAAATGGGAAAGTTGATGAAAACAACACCCTAGCAAATCGCCTAATTAG
Source organism: Nostoc sp. (assembly GCF_036917435.1). GTDB lineage: Bacteria > Cyanobacteriota > Cyanobacteriia > Cyanobacteriales > Nostocaceae > Nostoc. The sequence continues at coordinate 48,042 of NZ_JBALDM010000054.1, read as the reverse complement.
ATATCACGTTTATACCAAAGGGCGTGCCCCAATTTATCGTTTGGATTGGAAGCTGACTTTAGCTGATTACCTGGGCGCGAATGAAATTATGTATGATACTACCTATCCGGGGAATGATTCACTACGTCAAAATCCTATTGATGGCGATAAGGCTGCGATCGCACGACTAACTCGCAGTCAGAGAGATGCCTTAGTGCAAGTCTTAGTCAATATATTTAATCCTACTTCCCAAAATACCCAATCCCCCAACCCTAACACTACCCCCATTCCTAGTACATCAGCAACCCCACAATTACCCCAACGAGGAGGTGCTGAACTACTGAGATAGTGGGAAAGTTAGAAATTATGATTTGTAAAGTCATAACTCCTGTACAGACAAAGATTTTTCGCGTCTCTAATTATGGAACGTGTCATAAAAACCGGATCTGGTTGGCGTATTGGCTGGAATCCTGATGCAACTGAATTTCAAGGTTTAGTCGGTACAGATAATTGGGCAATTGAGTTAACAGAAGCCGAGTTGAATGATTTTTGTCGTCTCTTAGCACAGTTAGCAGACACCATGAAGCAACTCGCAACTGAATTAATGGAAGAGGAAAAAATTACTTGTGAAGCCGAAAGCAATTTATTATGGATGGAGGTAGAAGGTTATCCTCATGATTACACTCTCCGCTTCATCTTGAATACAGGGCGATGTGTAGAGGGTAAATGGGATGCTTCTGCTGTTCCAGGTTTATTGCAAGCTGCTGGAATGGTTAAGGTTTTTTAAAGTTGCCTCTTGATTATATTAGAGTTTTGCTATATAATAGTAATTCTGACCGGGGCGTAGCGCAGCTTGGTAGCGCGCCACTTTGGGGTAGTGGAGGTCGTGGGTTCGAATCCCGCCGCTCCGATTGATGATAAGCCATGCCTGCTACTCTTTTCAAAAGATTAGCAGGTTTTTCAATAGCTTTTCATCCCGTCTCTAGCTTCCCTCTCCTTAGAAAGGAGAGGGATTGAGGGTGAGGTAAGCGAGAGACATAAACTGTATGTTATTTAATTGCCATTCTTAAGTACCACAGTTAGTTAGTACTATTAAAATTTTTACTGCTTGTAGCCCTAAACATTTATTGCTTAATTTTGGGGGTTGTCTTTTGTCTTCTTTATATTCCCTGAACGCTTACCAAAATTACAAGAATAATTCATCCTTACTTTTTGTCAGCATCTCCTGCAATCTGAACAAGTTGATTGAGATTATCACCACTGATGTGATATGCTCCCCCAAAACCAACTACAAAACGACCTTCACTAGGAGTTAGCTGGAAAATGCGAAAGTCAGACAAGCCGCGTAAAACTTCAATAATTTGACCAAACCGCCCTTGAAATTGCTCAACAATTTGATTCCACTTGTCGGTTTCACGCTCGATCAAAGTTCCAACACAATCAAAACTCAAACGACGACGGGCAAAAATTAGATTACTCTTGGCTTCATCCTCAATAAACAAGACACTTACATGAGGATTGGCATAGAGATTTTTGGTATGAGTTGAAAGACCACTGACGTAAATGTAGATATTCTTAGAATCATCCATTACAAAGGGAGCATAACTAGCATTAGGTATTGCCTGTCCGCTCACGGTGCTAATGATTACACTCTCAAATTCTTTGGGAAATTTTTCATACTCAGCTTGAATGTCTTCAAGTTGACTCATAAGTAAATTACCGCTTAATTAGTAACAATTAGTTCTTTATTGTAACGTGCTTGAGCGATATCTACGATGGGCTGTTCACCGTCGCATGAAATGCCAAATATTTGGCTTAATGATAGCTAGTCCTAAACTTTTGATTAACGCAGGACTTACGCATTGACAAAATAGGCGGAGAATGCATGAAATAAATCAGGAAGAAAGAGGCGATCGCTAGCCATCAAAGGCATTGAAAGATAATACTGAGATTGTCTGCATTAAGGCTTACTTGCCAAACCATATTACGAATTACTTGTTATACCAAGCTTTTCGCCACTGTTGCATTTCTTTAATCTCTATCTCTTGGGCTTTAACAATTTCTTGGGCTAATTTCTTGATTGCAGGGTGCTTAAACTTACTTAAGGCATCTTGCCCCATTGTTACAGCCCCTTCGTGGTGAGGAATCATCGCATTGATAAAGCGCAAATCAAATTCAGCATCATCTGCACCTAAATCTTGACTCATCATCATAGTTTTCATTTGATCAGACGACATTTCCATCGTATGGCCCATTTGGCTGTTGTAAGCCATTGGTTTATCTCCCGCCTTGGGATACCAAGCTTGTCGCCACTGCTTCATCTGAGTGATTTCTTGGTTTTGCGATTTGATTATATTGTCTGCTAGCTTTTTGATTTCAGGACGTTTTGATTTCACCTGTGCAACATTCGCCATTTCCACAGCCCCTTGATGGTGCGGTATCATCGCGTCAATAAATCGTAAATCAAAATTAGCATCGGCTGGGCCTAAATCCATTCCCATACTGTGATTCATCATGCCACCACCGTGATTCATCATCTGCTTGTCGTTAGCATTAGTGGTGGTGGTTGCCTTTGGCACTTGGCTTTGGTTCTGGGAAGCATTACTAGCACACCCTGTCATTAACCCACCAGATGAGGCGATCGCACTAAAGGTTAACACTAAAAACCCATTCCTCAAAGATAGCAGTTGCATAAGTCTCACCTCATAGTTTCCTAATTCTATATTTACTTACTAGCTTGGCAGCCAGAAATGAAATTAGGATGAAATCTAAAGGGATCTGGTTCTTTATTTATCACTCAAAATTGTGTAAGCATCATTAACTAAGTGCATTTTTTCTTGTGCTTGTTTTAGCAGTTGCGGCTGATTTACAAACAAATCTGGATGCCATTTTTTAACTAAAGTTCGATAAGCCTGTTTTATCTCAGCCTGAGAAGCATAAGTTTGCAATCCTAAAATGCCGTAGGCGCGAGTAATCTTATCTTTTTCCGTCTGGCTTTTGGGTTGACTGGGTGCTTTGTTACTTTGAGTTGTATTTTGCTGTTTGCCAGTTTGAGAACCAGGCGATTGCATCTCTGCTTTCATCCGCGCTATTTCCTCATTGAGTTCCCAATCACGAAATTTCGCCTCAACCTCTTCTTTTCTCGGAGACGGAGAAGCTTTTGGCGGTGGAGAAACAGATTCTACCCTTGTGCCACTATTCTTTACAGTATTTTCCGGTTGTTGCTTAACAACAGGATCTTTTTCAGGGGAAATTTTAACTCTCTCTGGCTGTGGCGAATATTTTCTATTAGTATTCGTGTATTTCGGTATTTCTTTATAAGGTTGATGATTTGAGAGTATTTTGACTTTTTCTAATTCTTGTAGCAACAGATTGAAACCATTTTGTAATTGTTGTAAACTTTCGCGTTTTTTATTAATTTCTAGTGGTTCTTGGTTGAATTCAACAAAGCAAATTACTTTTTCAGATCGCCGTTCATATTCAGCCAAAATTGATAAACCTTGACTGCTAAAACTAGAAAAATAATCTTCACTTGCAGTTATACAAAGTTTAGCAACTTCCTGATGATAAGATTCCTTTGCTAATTGTTCGTCTTGTTTTTGGATATTCTTGTTTAACAAATAAGAAATGCTCCCGACGACAGCAGCACCTACTGGGCCGCCTAATAACCAACCAATGCCACCACCAACAGCTATAGAACCAGGTTCACTCAAATCATCAGTATTGTTTGGCTTTGGGGGTAGTATTACTTGTGGTTCGCTAGGAAAGGGAATTAATAAATCTTGCGGTCGTTCTTCTTGGAAAAACTCGTAAGCTTGATAGAGCCATTTTACCGCAGTTAATTGTAATTTATTCACGTCTTTTTTTAGAGTATTTGTTTGCCAATCTTTAAATTTATTTTCTGCCAATGCAACTGCCGCATCAGCTTGATATTTTGTGAGTAGCTTAGATAACGCTAGCCAATCGCGTAATTCTTCTATACTAGTAGTGAAACCTTTATAAATTAAATTAGCTGCTTTTTGTTTAATTTCAATTTTACTATTTTGTTTATCGTCAAAAGATTTTATTTCAAGAGCAATTGGGTCAATTTTAGCTTTTAATGAGAGTTGGATTTGAGAAGCGATCGCTTGCACTCTAGGCAAACGCACACTACCACGATCTGGTTGCAAAATCCCTACAATATTTTGCAAAGCTGTTTCAAAAGCTGCTAACCCGCTACTATTTGCAGCAGCAACATCACCTTTTAATCTGGCTCTTAAGGCAGGTAAAGCATCAACGCGATATAAATTACTAAAACCTGGAGGTAATTCGGCTCGAAAGCTTTCTGCAACAAACAGCAGGCGATTTTGGACTTGTTTTTGCTCGTCGGGTTCTAGCAAGTTAAGAAAATTGGCAACAAATATAACTGTTTTAATACCGCGATCTAATAGCCAATCTCGTAAGTTTTCCCGCTCACCTAAAGTCATTAACTTCCGTGCATCTAGTAATTGAATAACTAAGTCTGCACTTAAAAGTTGTTCTCTGACTAAATTATCTTGTTCATCTCTATCATTAGTTCCCGGTAAATCGAGAAATTCTACGCCTGTTTCTAGGAATGGATGCGGGCAAAAAACTTCTACAGATGCTACATCTTTTCGCATCTGTCTATTGCCATCAAGAATTGCAAATTGTTGTAAAATCTCTGTGCCACTGCGATAGACTTCTGTACCATCTACCAACATGATTCGAGTTCGCACATCAGATCCATACTTAACGGTAATCGATGCGCCGGTAGTGGGGATTAAATCAATTGGTAAGGTGCGATTTCCTAGCATGGCATTCAGTAAAGTAGACTTGCCATGATTAAAAGGGCCAAATACCGCAATGCGAAAGCTAGGATTAACTAGATGATTACAAATGGTAATTATATCTTGATGTAATTGTGATTTACGTTCTAAATTCAGTAAACCAGATGCAGATTTGAGAGAATCTGCTAAATTCTTATAACCTTCATGCTGTTGTTGCATAGTTTCTCGTTCTCAGCTTGTAGCTGGTAATGCAGATTTTTGGGGCTACTGCCTCACTCTATTATGTTTATATTGGTATAATTAAACATACAATAAAATTCTAGTTTTTAGTGAGCGATTTATCGCTCATAGCAAAGTTTATTATGACTAAAGTCCTTACTACAAACTATGATTTATTTGCATTGAGCTACTTATATTTATGGGAGGCAAAGCCTCCCTATAGGCATTTAGAAATTTTAGCTGTAGTAAGCTAATAAGTTGCTATACGCCGCCTCTATTTTTTGCAAATGAGCTATTACATCTTCCTGTAAGTTTTTTAAACGATTGAACTCACCCTCACGATTTATTTCGCGGGTTTGTTTCTGCTTGACTAAATTATCTAATTCAGATTTACGAGAGATAATATCATCGTTAATCCGCTTACTCACTTCTCTTTCATAAGAATCAAAGCACTCTTTCACGGCCTTGTCTACAACCTGAGATTGCTCGTATGCGACTTGTGGTAGATGTTTTACTAACTCTTTTTTCGCCGTTTTAACTAACTCTCTACGCGCTTGATCTGCTTGTAAAAATCCTACCCCTAAGCCTAGCAGTGCAAACCCGATTGGGCCAAGCAAAACACCTGTCACTGCTGTAATTATCCCGCCAATTCCAATTACAGTGAAGTAGTTTAACAAGATATTTTTCCAATCAAATCCAGCGCCAGCTAGTGCAAAACCAGCAAGATTTCCTTTAGACAACGATAATAATCCCATTGCCCATTTTGCCCAGCCGGGAGAATTATCTTCTTCAGCAGTATTAGTGGTATGTACTTTTACGTCTTGTCCGGTGAGCTTTTCTGTAATTTGGTCTGTGATTTGATTGTAAGATGCACCATATTGTGATGCACTACGAGAAAGTTCTTTAAAAGCTGCATTGATATCTTTTTCAGCAGTTAATGTCCAAGTAGCAGATTTATCAGTGATGTATTGCTCAAAGGCTTTTTGTAATGCGGTGTTAAATGCTTCTCGTTTCCCACTACTGAGAAAATCAAACAAATTTAATTCTGGCTGATAGCGTAAGAAGTTGTTTTCAAAGGTATTACCTAAGTTTAAAACGTAGCTGCGAAAAGATTCGGAAATTGTTCTTGCTTGAGTATCTCTGGTATTGATAATTTCTTTTTGGAATTCATCTCGAATACCTGTGAGTTTGTTAAACTCTGGTTCCACTGAATCAATCCGTTTTTTTAATTCATCTACATCTTGATCGAGTAATGGTAAGCGTCTTGCAACTGCTTCACGGGTATGATTGCAGGCAAGTCTTGCTAAGGTTCTGACTTGACGGAGTTCTGCGATCGCACGTTCTCTGGTAAGAAATGTATTAAGGGCTTCCATAAACTTCGGGAAGCCTGTCCCATCTAAATCAGCTTGGGGGTTCTTCAACCGTCGTCTGAGGGCTTGTATTGACGAAAGCTCAAATACGCGCTCGTCATAAATATTCTGACCTTCTACAGTACAATATTCTCCTAAATTCGCCTTAAATACTTGCCGTAATCTATTCTCAGATGCTTGTAATTCTTCGACATCATCAGGATCAATCAGTGATTCCCGCACCTGATCCCAAGCGTTAACTAAGAAGAAAACTGTCAATCCTCGACCTTTGATATAATTTTCTAGGTAGCGACGCTCACCCAACGTACAAGGTTGAGAAGCTCTCATCACAAACAGAATTGCGTGGCAATTATTTACATAACCTAAAGATAATTCGTTTCGTGCTTCTGTATCATTCAATCCTGGGCTATCGACAATTTCAATTCCCTTTTCTAGTATCGTTAAGGGATACTCAACTACTGCATAATCAACATCGGGAAAGGCTTGTTTTTTCTCCTGCTCTAGTTTTTTTGCTTCAGCCGGATCGATAGTATATTTATATTTAAAGTTCTGAAAATCTAGCTCTTGTGGACTTTTACCATCATTAAAATGAATAGTAACTTTCTTTTCTGGCCCATAGCGTAAAACTGTTAAAAGTGCGGTACAAGGGTTAACATCACTCGGTAATAAATTCTCACCAATTAAGGCATTAAGAAACGTACTTTTTCCCCGTTTCATATCGCCCAATACCAAAAGACGAAATACACCTTGGCGAAGGTTTTTACTAGCTACTGTAATATCTTCAATATCTCGTTCTAAACTGAGTTTTCCTGATGAAGAATCGCCAGCTAGCTCCGCTTGATTAATTGTTTCAGCCAGTTTGGTCAAACACACAGATATCTCCGATCGCACTTGAGCAACCCGCTCTAAATCTTGGATAAATCTGTCAGTTACTACCTGATTTGTCATAAATTTTATACCTTAATTAAAGATTGTTTTTTTTAGATTCCAAAAATAGTTTGTAAGACACCCATCCCAGCACACCAACAATAATAAACCCAGCCAGTACTGAGGCTATTTTCACTGCAATTAGCGCTACCACACCAAGAGCAAAAAGCTTTCCACCCAGAATTAGTTTTTTCATCCAAGGTTTCTGGGAATTTTCTGGCTGATGCTTCACAGTTTGATGAAAAGCTGCATCAGTCGCATGGATGTTAGTTTCCATTTCCCGGAGTCGCAATTCAACTTCTCGTTCGCGTAATGTACGTTCCCGGTGTTCAAGTTCTTTTTGGCGATCCCTTTCAGATGTCATCAGTGTCCATCCCGTCTAAGACAATGAAAAAATGTCAGCATTTACTTATCATTTATGCTGTATACTAACTTACGTAAATATTTAGCAACCCCAGTAAATTTACTATTTTGATTTTCATAGCCTGGTAAACTGAAGCTGGAGTTAAATACCAAAAAATGCGCTTGCTTATCGGAAATTTGTGGCGAAAACGAATGTTAGGGACTGACAAATAAAAAAACATCCCAAATTTTCTTGTGGGATGGGTGTCCTCACCCGTCCTATATTCAGGGCGGGCAGGATGCCCAACCCACAAGAGGGATAATTAATTTATTTTTTGGAAATCTCTTACTATCTCACTAAAAGAATGGGTGAGAATAAGAAATACAAGCCAGTTGCGTAGACAGCAAAACCTAGAGGAAATCATCATGTTTACATCCCCTTTAGGGAAATTAGATGTAAATCATGCGATCGCTATAAGCCAAAATTTTTATAGATAGTCACACAGGTATAGTCAAAATGGATATTAAAAATGGCTTCGTTGGCGCTATTGGCAACACACCCCTAATTCGCTTAAATAGCTTCAGTGAACAAACAGGATGTGAAATCCTCGCTAAAGCTGAATTTCTCAATCCTGGCGGTTCCGTCAAAGATCGTGCTGCACTTTACATCATCGAAGATGCCGAAAAGAAAGGTTTACTCAAACCCGGTGGTACTGTTGTAGAAGGAACTGCTGGTAATACTGGCATTGGACTGGCGCATATTTGCAACGCCAAAGGCTACAAATGCCTAATTATTATTCCCGATACCCAATCACAAGAAAAAATAGATGCACTGATAGCATTAGGCGCAGAAGTCCGTCGCGTTCCTGCTGTACCCTACAAAAACCCAAACAACTACGTCAAACTATCTGGCAGAGTCGCTGCTGAGTTAGAAAATGCTATTTGGGCGAATCAGTTTGATAACTTAGCCAACCGCCATGCCCACTACGAAACCACAGGGCCGGAAATTTGGAAACAGACAGATGGTAAAATAGATGCATGGACAGTTGCAACAGGTACTGCTGGTACTTATGCTGGTGTGGCGTTGTACTTAAAAGAACAAAATCCAGCGATTAAATGCGTTGTTGCCGATCCTCTGGGTAGCGCACTTTATAGCTATGTCAAAACTGGCGAAATCAATATAGAAGGAAATTCCATCACCGAAGGCATCGGTAATGGTCGTGTCACAGGCAATATGGAAGGCGCACCTGCTGATGATGCCATTCAAATCGATGACCAAGAAGCTTTGCGGGTAGTTTACCAATTACTGAGGAAAGATGGGCTGTTAATGGGCGGTTCAACAGGTATTAATGTTGGCGCAGCTGTCGCCCTAGCGAAGCAGTTGGGGCCAGGACATACCATTGTCACCATCTTATGTGATAGTGGTTCCCGGTATCAGTCGCGGATATTTAACCCTGAATGGCTAGCCTCAAAAGGATTTTCAGTAGATTAGTTATTGGGCATGGGGCATGGGGCATTGGGCATGGATTGCATTTCCCTCTCCTCTCCTCTGTGTCCTCTGCGTCTCTGTGGTTTGTTAAAAAATGTCAAACATAACTCAACCATCAAACTTCTCCACAATAGACCAACCTTCTTTTTCTAAATGTGTACGGGTTTGTCAAAATCGCACCTGCAAAAAGCAAGGTGCAATCAAGGTTTTAGCAGCTTTTGCGGCTTTCCCAATGCCTGATGTAACAGTAACGGCTAGCAGCTGTTTGGGACAATGTGGCAATGGGCCGATGGTGCTGATATTACCCGATATGACCTGGTATAGCAGCGTTCAACCCGATGAAGTATCTCTACTGATAGAAAATCATTTACTAGGTGGTCAAAGAGTCGAACAGATGCTCTATTATCGGTTTCATCCCCAGAAAGAAAGCTAATTAACAATATCAGGGTCTGTAATCTTGTTGACTGAAGTGAGGCATCCAATGAATATTCAACAGCTGCGTCAATCGTTAAAACAAAAGTGGCTTATTTACTACCAGCAAAATATTACCTGGCTGGTCAAAATGCGGATTTGGGGGACTTATGATGGTCTGCGCCGTCCTTTGTCGGGCTTTATTTTGGCAACACTGTCTGTTTTAGAACCCCAGTTTGATGAAATACTTGCTTTTATGCTGGATCTGAATAACGATCCAGATAAAATAGTCACCGCTTTAGGTCTTAATTTCAATCCAGATCAAGAGTTACGTTTAACAAAATCAGAGGATTCTATTGCTATCAACCAAGTTGAAAGCGAGTCGCCAGATGAGAAGCATTTTGAGGATAAACATCTATCATCGGCTGTAACTGCTAGTAAAATTGCGCTTCATTCTCTTGCCAAAACTTTAGACTCTAACTTGTTACGCGGCGATGAACTTGCGCCATCATTTACAGCTACAACTGAGGTAGTTCGCACCCGCAAACCTGAGTTGGTAGTTGCATTTGCTACTAAAATTGCTCCAGATACTCCGGTAAAAACGCCCGCTTCCGGTTTTATAAGGGAATATCAACCAATAGGATCGCACTCTGCACTGAGAATGAGCAGTGAAATGAACAGCAAGGTCAAAACTATGCCATCTGTGGCGTTAGCTATGGAGGTTAAAAGCAACGCGCCATCTGTCCGAATGCCAGTAGGCGCATTGCTTGCAATTACTACTGAGATTAACACTGACGGTAAACCAGTGCGATCGCTAGCAATTACTACTGAGTTTAAAAGCAACATCAAAAAAACGATTATTCAACCACAAGATGTTAAAAGCAAAGTCATACCAACCACTAATGCCCGTAGTCTAGCTTCTTGGGTAGATGAATTTTGTTATGGCACTAGGAATAAAGAAGAAGATATTTTGACTTGAATTACTCAGGGGTACTCATGAGAAACAAAGGGTATTTCTATGACTTCACCTTCAGTTTCTCCTACTTTAACTTTTAAGCCTATGCCACCAGCTTTGGTGCGAATGTAACCTAGTCCAAAATAACCATCAGCCGTTTCTGTATAACTGGTAAGTTTGCCGACCTTTTCATCTCCAACTGCGATCGCACTTCCAACTTCTACAGGGGCACTGAGGCGGATACCTAAAAGGTGTTGTTTTACACCTTTGTATGTATTTAACCGAGCGATGGTTTCTTGCCCAATATAGCAACCTTTAGTAAAAGAAATTGTCTGCCACAAACCAACTTCCAGAGGATTGTAATCATCTGTGAGTTCGGAATCTGGGGCTGGACGACCTTGTAGTATTCGCAAAGCATCCCAAGCGCGATCGCTCATCTCTACTGCCCCAGCTTCTAACAATTTATTCCACACCGTCGCTTTGTCAGTATAAGGGAAAGTGAAAGTGTATCCCGGTGCAGCTAATCCACTACCCACAGCAATCCGCACTCCCTCGGCGGGAGCAATGGTGTATACTTTGTGACTAGCATAAGGTTGCCCGATGAGTTCGCCAATACCCAATTTTTCTAAAACAGCGTCGCTTCCAGGGCCAATGAGGCTGAAGGTGTTGGTATATTTTGTGATATCAGATAATTCCACCTTGTCGGCAGAGAAAATATATTTATCTAGCCATTCCATGAGATATTGGCGGCGGTTGGGTGAAACTAGTAAGATTACTGCATCTTCTCTAACGTAGGCGGTTACTAAATCAATTGTTCTGGCTGTGGAGGTGACGAAAACGGTATCACAACCTTGTCCAGGCTTGAGTATTTCAAAATTATTAGTACTTTGGTTGTGTAAAAAATTGAGGCGATCGTCGCCAGCTACTTTGATGCGTCCCCAGGCGGTGCGATCGCATATTGCAACCCCAAATTTGGCGGCTTCGATAGCTGCTGCGTCTTTATCGTCGATTGTAGATGTTGGCATGGTGGTGAGAAGTTGCTCTGTTTCAATGTTGTCGCACTGGAAATCTTAGCAAATAACCGTTTCCGGCTTCAATGTAACTCCGGTTTTCTTCTAACTGAAGCGCATTGGGCAAGTCCCTGCATTCTGTTAGAAGTTAGATACTTTAAGATTAAAACAACATACTTTCAGGAGATTGGCTCAATGACATATATCTCCCAAAAAACCCTCACTACAGAAGATTTTCTGTCCCAATACCGAGAGAATACCCACTATGAATTAGCAGACGGAGAACTAATTAATATGGAACCCACTGGCCCCCACGAAACGGTGAGTGGCAAAGTTGCAACCCAAATTGGTATACAAATTGTTACACAACAACTCCCCTGGTTTATTCCTCGCACTTGTTTAATTTACCCTTTCGCGGATGCGGCCACAGTTCGTCGTCCTGATGTTGTGGTTCTTGATGAAACTATTCTTGACCGCGAACTACTTTGGGAGCGAAAACCCGTAATTACGCTGGGACGCTCAATTAAGCTGGTGGTTGAAGTTGTTAGTACTAACTGGGAAACTGACTATGCTCGTAAAGTTGAGGAGTATGCACTTTTAGGCATTGCTGAATATTGGATTGTAGATTATCGAGGGTTGGGTGGAGTCGCATTTATTGGTAAACCGAAACAACCTACTTTCACTGTCTGTCAACTAGTTGAAGACAGTTATATTTTACAACAATATCGATTAAATCAATTAATAAAATCACCACTTCTGCCCTATCTTCAACTTCGCCTAGATGATATTCTTCCTCGTTGAGTGTGCTAGTACATCGCTCACATTAACCCCATCACCATAAGGGCGATCGCAGTCTGTCAATTAGGAATTTAGCTTTGGCGAAAAATTATAGTGCGATCGCTGACATCAACCCCGTCATCAGAATCGGCATAAGTTTCAATCCCTAATAGGGATTTTAGATAATTGCAATCTCTACAGTAGCTTTAGCAGTGTCAATACCAGTCTGGTTTCAATCCCTAATAGGGATTTTAGATAATTGCAATTGAATCTGGTGCATACATTCCTGCTCGTGGTAGTACTGTTTCAATCCCTAATAGGGATTTTAGATAATTGCAATTTCATGATGATATTGCATCTAAAAAAGATAGCATTCGTTTCAATCCCTAATAGGGATTTTAGATAATTGCAATCCCGGATTTTTTAAAAGGTATTAAGCCTCCAGAAACGTTTCAATCCCTAATAGGGATTTTAGATAATTGCAATCGCATAAGATGCATCTTCATTTTTCATATGAAGATTAATGTTTCAATCCCTAATAGGGATTTTAGATAATTGCAATTGTAGCAGTACCCGTGTTCATGTTACAAATACAAGGTTTCAATCCCTAATAGGGATTTTAGATAATTGCAATAAGATGAGAAAACCGTTACACGGGCAGAGGAAACGAGTTTCAATCCCTAATAGGGATTTTAGATAATTGCAATGAAGTGTGGGTAGTCGTTAAAAATTTCGTAGGTACGTTTCAATCCCTAATAGGGATTTTAGATAATTGCAATCGTAAACCGCAAGCAAAGCGCTTCAAAAAGTGGCTGTTTCAATCCCTAATAGGGATTTTAGATAATTGCAATACTTCACTTGAATACCAAACTTTTCACCTTCTTTGTTTCAATCCCTAATAGGGATTTTAGATAATTGCAATTTGTGGCATTGCGAGGTGTTATATGTACTGAGTAAAATGTTTCAATCCCTAATAGGGATTTTAGATAATTGCAATGTCATAGCTGATAAATCAAAGTTGGTTGGAGACAAGTTTCAATCCCTAATAGGGATTTTAGATAATTGCAATTAGCAAGCATAAATTATTTCCTTCTAAACTAATCCAATTATGTTTCAATCCCTAATAGGGATTTTAGATAATTGCAATTATAATCCGATCGCTTCTAAGTTACAAAATTAACTGTTTCAATCCCTAATAGGGATTTTAGATAATTGCAATTTCCCGCTATAGCCTGGGTAGCAGGAAAATTGCTGTTTCAATCCCTAATAGGGATTTTAGATAATTGCAATATATCGCTGGCATCAAATACGGAGCCAGGGAAAGATGTTTCAATCCCTAATAGGGATTTTAGATAATTGCAATTGTAACCTTAGATTTATTAAATATTACCGAAACTTTGTTTCAATCCCTAATAGGGATTTTAGATAATTGCAATGAAGGCTGATAGCACAAATATCATTGAAGCAACAATAGTTTCAATCCCTAATAGGGATTTTAGATAATTGCAATCCGCCAATAAGATGGCAGGGCTTTTGATAGATGAGTTTCAATCCCTAATAGGGATTTTAGATAATTGCAATTTTTCTGCGGCTAACAAACTCCCAGAAGCTGCTGTTTCAATCCCTAATAGGGATTTTAGATAATTGCAATGTTTTGTTACAAAACCATGCTTAAGCTACGGTAAATCGTTTCAATCCCTAATAGGGATTTTAGATAATTGCAATGTCAAAGTATCCGCGAAAGCTCTGATTACCTTCGTTTCAATCCCTAATAGGGATTTTAGATAATTGCAATCATATTGCCAGCTTAAATGGCTATGTGAATATTTAGATAAGTTTCAATCCCTAATAGGGATTTTAGATAATTGCAATGGGCATACCGGAACCTTTGCACTTGATGCAAGCGTTTCAATCCCTAATAGGGATTTTAGATAATTGCAATGCAGCAATGGAATACTCAAAAGATACTAATCCGTTTCAATCCCTAATAGGGATTTTAGATAATTGCAATGGTTAGTCCACCAGCGTTTAGATTCCCTGGGTTGAGTTTCAATCCCTAATAGGGATTTTAGATAATTGCAATGATTTAAAGCAACTAGTAAACTCAGCATATTAACGTTTCAATCCCTAATAGGGATTTTAGATAATTGCAATAAGTAGGATGTGCTAGCCAGTGCAAAATCACCTTGTTTCAATCCCTAATAGGGATTTTAGATAATTGCAATCCTTACTTTGTATGGCAAGATTCAAAAACACTTAGTTTCAATCCCTAATAGGGATTTTAGATAATTGCAATCGCTGGCTTCTGAAAGTATTGCCTTATTTGGTTTTCAAGGTTCGGTTGCGCGAATAGACAAAGCATAACATGAGGAGTTGTAATTTGGCTAGAGGCAAATGGCTGAAAGCTAGTCTCCATAAGGTGCGCGGATGGTTTAGAAATGCGATCGCTCTCAAGCTCTTGCACATAGGACAATTCAGCCATTTTTCTAGTCCCCCCTTATCCAACACCTACCTATCCGCGCAATTAGCGAAAAAACTAATGAGATCGGAAAGCTGTTTACTTTATAGATATCCTACTGGATTGAGTTACCTAACTTTAAGGCGATGCTTCGGTTGGGCTACGCCTACCCAATACCAACACCTCATGACTAATTTTATTTGGTAACGTCTTCAAAGTCTGTTATTGCACAAGCAAATTCCCTAAAAGCTGTTTTAATCAAAACCTCTTTCGTTCCCCTTTCTAGGGAAGAATTGCGTATGAGGTCTGTTAATTCTATGAATAACAGAGAAAACATAAAACGATCTTGACGGTCAACTTGCTTTAAGCAAGAGGATATAAACTGATAAAGCTCTGTTTTTCTAGGTTTGGTTTGTTCTTCCCATATTTGTAACCCAAGCCGGAAGGTTCTTAAGCGGATTTCGTTGCTATTGAAAGACGCATCTTTGTAGCGGACTGATACGCGCTGGGGTATTTCCATGAGTTTTAGCTATATATATTCAATGTAAAGTAATTATTCACTTATATTTTGCCTCAACCGGAAAAATCTGATATTTTGCACCATTTCCAATAACCACCGTAGGTTAGAAACGAATGACTGGCGTGGAATATATACAGAATGCTTTGAGATATTATCTCGTCAAGAGTATCTGATTTGGTGTAGTTATCCAGAATTTTCCATCTATAAACTCTTTTAGATATTAGACCGAAAATACCCGTATAAATACCGAATTTTGGTTTTAAACACCTGACTTTAAGTATATTCCTTGGTGATATTCAAGATTTTTCCATGTAATATCCGAATCAGGACATTATACGTAAATTTTCTAGATATTACTCTATGGAAAAATATTCAAATAACCTACTAGAAAGGGTACAGAAGAAAATTCGGCTTCAGCATCATTGTTACCAAACAGAAAAAAGCTACATTGACTTGATTAGGCGTTACATCTGTTTTCACAATCAGCGCTATGCCAAAGATATGGTGAGTGTGCAAATAAGAGCCTTATTAAGACATTTAGCTGTAAAAAAAACGTCGCTGCATCAATTCAAAGTCAAGTATTAAAGAGCCTCGCATTATTATGAGATACAAACCCCATCAACACAAGCCGTTGAGATGGATTGCATTATTTCTAGTTGGAACATTTCTGCAATTATTGTTTTACATCCCGACACCAGTCTTATCCCAAAATTCTAATAGCTGTAGCAATATTACAGCCCCGCTTACCCCTGAAGAACAAACTTACGCTCGTGGTGCTTGGCAGTATTTTGTCAAAAATTATCAGCCAGCAACAGGATTTACCAATTCTACTGGGGGTTATCCTTCTGGTACACTCTGGGATATGGGTAATTATTTAATGGCGTTGAATGCTGCACGCTGGTTGAATATTACTGACCAAGCAGACTTTGATACCCGCATCAACAAGTTTTTGACGACTCTCAACAGCCTGAAGTTATTTGAGGATACTTTGCCCAATAAAGTCTATAACGCAGCCAATGCACAAATGGTTGATTATGGCAACAATCCCGTTGAACGGGGTCTTGGTTGGTCTGCTTTGGATGTTGGGCGAATCCTGGCGGCATTTGATGTTATCCGCACCTGTCATCCACAATATAATGATTGGCTCAAAGGAATTGTAGCAAAGTGGCAAGTGGCGCGATCGCTAAAAGATGGAGAACTTTTTGGCGCTACTGTTCTCCCAGACAACAAAACGTTACTGGTACAAGAAGGACGACTCGGCTATGAAGAATATGGCGCTAGAGGTTATGGACTCTGGGGTTTCTCTGCACCCAAGGCTATTTCTTTAGAACCGTTTAAGTTAGTCGAAATTAATGGTGTCCAAATTCCCGTTGATACCCGTGACTTTCAAAGCACTAACGCTAATAATTATGTTGTTAGTGAGTCTTATATCCTTGATGGGATTGAATTTGGTTTACAAGGTGAGTTAGCTGATTTTGCTGCCAGGGTTTTAGATGTCCAAAAACGGCGTTACGATAGCACAGGCCAGTTAACTGCTGTCACAGAAGATAATATAGATCAAGCGCCTTATTTTCTCTACAACACCGTCTACGCCAACGGTGCAAACTGGGCAACTATCACGGATGCTAATCAACCTTATCCCCAGTTTCGCAGCATCAGCACCAAAGCGGCTTTTGGCTGGCGTTATCTTTTTCCAGATAATGCTTATGCTCAAAAAGTTTTTGATGCAGTCAACGATCTCCGCAGTCCTGATGATAGTGGTTACTATGCTGGGATATATGAAGAATCAAAACAGCCTAATAAAACTTTGACAGGTAATACTAATGGGCTGATTTTGGAGATTTTATACTACAAAGCTAAGGGAAATCACCCTTTAATTTCTTCTGGTTCTGCAAGTGTGTCTACTGGCAAACCCAGTGAAAATGCTTCTCCTGCAACACCCTCAACTCAACCGAATTCTCCTGTTAAGACACCGATCGCAACCCCTGCGGATACTTCTAAACCTATAGAAGTGGCTGTTGCACCTATTCCACCAGTGAATAGTCCCGAATCATCATCTAACCTCAAACTAGATCGACCCTTGACGGTGATTGAACGGCGTTATGCAGAGGCGGCTTGGCGATACTTTCAAGCGAATTATCACTCTAAAAATGGGCTAATTGACGATCGCAGTGATTTCAAAGGTGCAACCCTCTGGGGACTAGGAGATTATCTTGCAGGACTCCATGCAGCGCGATCGCTCGATATAATTACCCCCAAGGAATTTGATCAGCGCACCCGACATCTTTTAGGAGCATTGATAAAGTTACCATTATTTGCTAGAGAATTGCCGAGTCGGGGTTATGATACGCGATCGCTGCAATCAATAGATTATGGTGGAAATGCAATTGCAGAAGGGAACGGCTGGTCAGCTTTAGATTTAGGTAGAATGCTGGCAGCGCTTTATAACTTAAAAACCTCTCATCCAGAATACACGGCTGCGGTAGATAAAATTGTGCTGGATTGGTCATACTTGCGTGTGGTGCGCGAGGGTATTCTTTCTAGTGCTACCGTTACCAAAGAGCAAGATGGGCGATCGCTTACCCGCGTCAACCCCGAAACCCGCTTGGGATATGAAGAATATGCAGCCCGTGCTTTTCAATTATGGGGCTTTAATGTTGAAAATTCTGCGGTTGGTGGTGAATATCAAACTGCCTTAGTAGAGGGAGTGAAAGTGCCAATTCAACGCCACCGCACAGATACCAACTCAAAAGTTAACCAATACACAGTTAGCAATCCTTTCCTACTCTATGCGCTGGAGTTTGGATTAGATCCACAAATGCGATCGCTCTTTGAGCCAATTTTCCAGGCGCAAGCTGAACGTTACCGTCGCACCGGCACGCTCACAGCCTCAGCTACCACCTCGATCGATCGCAAGCCTTACACTGTCCACAGCACAATTACAGGCAAAGGTGAGCCTTGGGTAGCTTTAGCAGATAATGGGCAAACTGTACCAAAGGGTCGATTGGTAAGTACAGCAGTCGCTTTTGCCTATCATGCCCTACTTCCAGAAAATAAGTATAGTCAAGAGTTACTGCAAGGAACGACTGATTTATATAATCCATCAGCCGGATTTTATGAGGGCTTCTATGAAACCACGGGTAAAACCGCAGTTGGTTTCACCAGTAGCACCAACAGTATAATTTTGCAATCCTTGCTGTACAAGGTGATGAATCAACAACCTTTAATTCGTCCGACTAATAACATGAAATCTCCCTGGTGGCAAGAAGTTAGTAAAGGAAATTCTGGGCGAGGTTTACCCAACATTGCCAAACAACAAACCAAGTTAATTTCTGATAGTTCTGGAAGTTACTGGATTTCAGATAGCCAAAAAACTCCGCTAGTAACTGGTACAACAGTCACAAAATAAGTTGAAACGCAATTTACTTTAAGCCCAACCCTTTAAGAGTTGGGCTTTCACGCCGACTTTCTGTAATTACCAAGTCGTGTTTGTTATTAATCAGTTGTATTTGGGAATACTTGTACATGATGCAGTAGCTTTCACCAGCAACAGACATCTAGATTAAAAATCTCTGTTTATTCGTTCAAATCTATGGACAAGGTACGGCTGGCGCTGATGATGCTAATTTTACTAGGAAGCGTCTTTGCGAATAAAAATCTGGCAGTTGCTGATGCCTCAAAACAACTCGAAAACCTGAAATTAAAGCAAGTTCGCAACCAAATAGCTTCCAAGACTCCTGTACTACTGGGACTATATGCCCCAGATTATCTAGGAAATCAAAGTACAATTGACAGCCAATTACGTCAAGTCGATCAATGGGTTGGTAAGCGCCATTCTATTGCTGGATTGTTCTTGGATATCGAGGACTCAAATCCTGCCTACAACGTTCCAATTTCCCTAGAACAACTGAAAAACAACGGATACACAGCTTTTATTAATCTCAAATCCACTCGTTCAGCAGCAGAGATTGCTAGGGGAGATGTAGATAGTTCTCTACAAAAAGTAGCGAAAGCCTACGCTGATTGGGTAAATAAAGGAGAGGGTCGGATAGCGTTTATCGCGCCGTTGCAAGAGATGAACATTCCTGGAGAAGCATACAGCCAAGACCCGCAGAACTTCAAGTTAGCTTATCAACGCATCCAAAAGATATTTAAAGAGGCTGGTGTATCTTCACAAGCAATACGTTGGGTATTTGCACCTAATGGTTGGAGTCAAAACAATGAACATCGTTTTGAAAACTACTATCCTGGGGACAAGTCGGTAGATGTTGTTGCCTTTAGTTCGTACAACTGGGGGTATTGTAGTAATTCTTCTTGGAAACACTGGAATACTCCGAAAGAAGTTTTTGAACCATATATCAAGCGGATGAAGGTTATGGCTGGCAGTAAACCGATTTTCATCGCTCAAACAGCTAGTACAAGTAATACGCAAAATGGTTTACAAAACAGTGCCAAAGACCAATGGTTACGAGACTCTTATACTCAGCTAGCTGGGATGGGTGTAAGAGCCATCCTTTATTTCAATATTAATAAAGAATGTGATTGGGCAATTAACAGTAATAGCGGTAAATCTGCTGGTTATAAAGAAGCGGTAAGTAATCCGGCTTTCGGCTATTTATCGCCTACTGAGTTGGCAAAAAAAATTTAAATGGCAACAAGCGGCATCAAAAGCATGATTTTGCAATCAGTTTTGTACGCAACGACAAATCAACAACCCCTGCTTTGTCCAATTACGGCGACGTGGCAATGCTCTCCTACGCCATCTACGATTATTGCTGCCCCTGATAACTTTAACTCAGATGTTCAAACACCATCGTCACAAACCGTTCCAGAACCGAATGTTCCCACAGTTACGCCACTACCGCTAAAACCAAAACCGACACCAACAGCTACACCAGAAAAACCTGTTATTCCTTCGCCAACAACTTCTTTACCACGATTGACTGAAGAAGCGGATCAAATTGCTGCTAAACGGGCTTGGAAATATTTTGAGCGTAACTGGAATCCCCAAACAGGTTTAGTAAATTCGGTAGACAACTTACCGTGGACAACTTGGTGGGATCAGGGTAGCGCCTTATTGGGAATTCATGCGGCTTATCAGTTAGGGTTATTGCCGAAAGATGTTTTTCAAAAGCGGATGAACACATTGCTAGAGACGTTGGAAAAACTACCGCTACCAGCAACAGGTTTACCCAACAAAGCTTATAGCACCCGGACTGTCCAAATGCGCCAACTCAATGACACCCCAGATCCCAAAGGTAGAAGTGGTTGGTCAGTTTTAGATATGGCGCGATTTTTATTAGGATTGCATGTTATGCGATCGCATTATCCAGAATATAGCGATTCGCCTAAGGGCGACAGCTTTGCTTCACGCATTAATCACATCGTTGCTCGCTGGAATCTATCGAAACTTGTCAAAGATGGTTGGTTAAATGGTGCTATCCCCAGAGCAGGTAAACTTCTCGAAGTGCAGGAAGGGCGATTAGGCTACGAGCAATATGCTGCCGAGAGTTTAAAGCTTTGGGGTATTCAAGCTACTAATGCTCTCTCTAATCCACCAGTCAAGACGGTTCAAGTGGATGGCATTACTCTCCAAGTCGATCAACGGAATCTCAAAAGCTCTGGGGCTACTAACTACCTAACGAACGATCCTTATTTACTCTGGGGTTTAGAAATGGGTTGGAATGATGCTGTCAAATCTCAAGTGCAAAATCTTTTCAAAGTACAGTTACAACGATTTAAGCGCACTGGAATTTTAACTGCTGTAAATGAAGATTCCTTAGATCGTCCCCCTTACTTTCTGTATTACAGCGTCTACTCCAATGGTCAATCTTGGCAAGCCGTTAACACTAGCGGAAAAGCCTATCCCCAATTGCGGTTTGTTAGTACGAAAGCAGCATTTTCTTGGTTTGCGCTCATGCCAGATGACCCTTACACGAAAAGGCTACGAGACTTTGCTCAAAATTTATCCGATAAAAATCGCGGCTATTTTTCAGGACGATATGAAAATTCCCGACTAGGTGTTAATGCTTCAGTTGACATTAATACAAATGCGATCGTTTTAGAAAGTTTGCTTTACCAAGCCAGAGGCAGACATCCACTTGTACTTGAAGCCAAGAGCCAGGGGGAGGCAGCAGAAATAAAGAAAATTATTAACAACTTCTAACTCCCAATTCAGAATTTTTTACCAATTACTAGTACTAAAATGACTTCAGTTTCTATTAGCGATAATTCCTCAAATTTTTCTGGTAACAGTCGCTCATCACTCAAAAAAAGAACGCTGTTATTTCGTTATCTAGCAGAAATAAATTTAATTTTTGGCATCTGGTATTTACAATGGCGGATCACCAATTCCGTCAATTTTGATGCGCTGTGGATCTCTATTCCTTTGCTGATGGCAGAAATTTATAGCTATTTCGGCGGTGTGATGTTTGTGATTGGGTTATGGCGACCTTTAGAGCGACAAGTTAAGTCTCTCGACCAGATGAACCCACCTCTACCGAGATCCGACTGGCCAACAGTGGATGTCTTTGTGACTTGCTACAACGAGCCGCCGGAAATTGTCGAAGAAACTGTCAAAGCTGCTCTTGCAATGGATTATCCGCCAATAAAGTTACGTGTTTATGTGCTGGATGATGGTAACTCGGCTGATATGCGAGCGATGACAGAAAGATTGTGTATTGAGGATTTGCAGTCACCACAATTACAGCTAGAAGCGGAACGGATTGATGCAGAACATTCTTGTTTGTTGGAGCGCTTAAAGCAACTAGAAAATCTGACACCTAATACTCAAGCTGCCGAACAATGGCTGCAAGCGTCATCAGAATCAGTAGTTAATGAGCCTGCGGTTGGATTTGTGCAAAGTTTGCGATCGCTTATTCTTTGGCTAACACCAGAAGATTATACTATTAACTATTCTCCTGTAAAGACGTTACGCGATCGCCTAACTACCGAACAGAAAGCCTTAGAAGAAGCGATCCGCAAGAAAGAACTAGAACTAGTTGAACTCGCTCGTTTTCGCTACATTGCTCGTCCCAAACCAGCTGGTGTACCCCATCACGCTAAAGCTGGGAACCTCAATTACGCGATTTTTTCTGGAGAAACTTCAGGACAGTTTATTCTTACCCTAGATGCTGACCATATTCCCAAGCCACAATTTCTCAAGCGAGTTCTGCCTTATTTCTTTATCTATAATCTTTTCATAGGGAAATACGAACAAAATCAAATTGCTTTTGTCCAGACACCCCAAGATTTTTACAATATTCCTACGGGCGATCCCTTTGGACATCGAGCAAATTTATTTTATGGGCCACTTCAGCAAGGCAAAGATGGCATGAATGCCGCTTTTTATACAGGCACAAATGCGATTCTGAGGCGTGAAGCACTTATTAGTGTTGGACTACAACATTTTGCTGATGAGTTTGTCAAAGATGAAAAACGTTTAGATGAATTTCAATTAATTGGTGGTCTATCCAGCAACAGTATTACAGAAGATATGAATACAGCAATGCGTCTACATAGTGCTGGCTGGAAATCTATTTATCACCGTGAACTTTTAGCAGAAGGTTTAGCACCAGATGACTTAAAATCTACCTTAAAACAGCGACTACGCTGGGCACAAGGTACTATCCAAGTCTTACTGAGAGAAAGTCCATTCACAAAAGCAGGGCTAACATTTTGGCAAAGATTGCATTACTTCAAGACAATGTATAGCTATTTTTGTGGTTTTTCTACTCTTGTTTTTCTTTGTTGCCCAATCATCTATTTCTTCACAGACATCGTTCCAGTTAAAAGCTACGGGTATGATTTTGCCATCCACTTTTTCCCCGTTTTTATTATCAATCGTTTGACTGCTATGACTGCTACTTGGGGCATTCCTGCTAGAGAAATTTGGCGATCCGAACAATACACGATCTCTTTATTCCCCTTATTTATTCAAGCCATATTAACCGTATTTTTTGGGAGTCATCTCAAATTTCAAGTAACACCTAAGCTGAGGCAATCTGGAATGTATATCCAACTAGTTTGGCCTCAATTAATTATCTTTATCCTGACTATTCTAGGAATGTTATGGAGCCTTTACAAATTTACAATTGGTAATCTAAATAATCCTTGGCTTCACCTAATAAATGGTGCATGGGCTATCTATAACTTGTTACTTTTGTGGGCTATTATCCGTGCATCTGTTTGGCAGCCTCCAAAAGAAGTCTAAGAGGGTGTTTGAAAAGTTATACGGTGTGATTTTTTACCCCTCTTAATCCCCCCATGTAAAGGGGGGAAACAATAAAATCAAGTTCCCTCCCCTTGTAAAGGGGGGAAACAATAAAATCAAGTTCCCTCCCCTTTATAAGGGGAGGGTTAGGGTGGGGTAAAAATATTTGATACATCAATCACGACTTTTAAAACATCCTCAAAGAGGGACACAGGGAAAATGAAAATAACTGTAGAGACACGATTAATCGCGTCTCTACTCCTAACTCTTAATTCCTAACTCCTAATTCATAACTCCTAACTCAAAAGAAAACAGCAATGAACATTGATTCACACTCAAACAACTTTGCAGGGCGAACTGTTTTAACAATTTATGCTCACGCTGATGATGAAGTTCTACCTGCTGCTGGCACTCTCAGCCTGATGTCTAAGGCAGGGTGGAATATTCGTTGCTTAATTTTGACAGATGGCAGTCTTTCCAGTTCATCTATTAAGGGTACACGTCATCAAGAAGCAGATGCAGCAGGTAAAATCATCGGTGCAACTTACGAGTTTTATGCACTTGAGGAGTACAATTTTTCAACCCAAGCAGTAATTAAAGTTACTGAAGAAGCTATTGGGCGTTGGCAACCGGATATTATTATTACTCATGCACCACAACCTGAAAAATATGGACATAGAGATCATGAAGTGTGTGCGATCGCAGTTTCTAATGTTGCCACGCGCAAAAATATAACTTTATGGTATTCAGCCCCACCTGTTTTTTTACGTGGTTTTGAACCCAACTTTTTTGTGGATATTACTTCTGTAATTGAAGAAAAAGTTGCAGCTATCGGTTGTTATGAGTCAGAAATGAATAAAGCATTTATGCAACTTGATGCCATACTAGTTTTATCTCGTTTCTGGGCACGAGAATTAGGTCAGAAAGATGGCTATTTTGAAGCTTTTGAAATTTCTCGTCAATGTGTAGATGCTAGTTTTTTTACTGCAATAGCTAATAATCGACAAGCAATTCAACATAGTTGATTGCATAATAATCACAAAAATACTGCTATCTGTCTTGCAGTTTACCTGATGTCAGTGCCAAAATATAAATACATCTTTCTCAAGCAAATAATAGGACAAAACAATGAGTTTAAGTGTGAAAATACTAGAATTATCTGGGATTTTAGATGGTATTAGAGGTAATGAACTGCGTCGTGAAGTAAGCGATGCTCTAGCAAACGGAACTGAGATTTTATTGATTGATATGAAAGGAGTAAACTTTATCGATAGCTCTGGTTTAGGTGCTTTAGTATCAGCAATGCAAATGACGCGAAATGCTAATGCTAAACTCTTTGTTTGTTCCATTAGCGCTCAAGTCAGGATGTTGTTTGAACTGACTAAAATGGATAGAATTTTTCAAACCTTTGCAGATCAAGATGAATTCAATAGCCAAATATTGGCAACGCAATAGGCTGTCAGATAATACAAAATTTGGATGTGTATATTTGGCTATACTAACCAAAGTTAACTTTTACCAAAGATAAGTCATCATCAAGATTATTTTGAGAATTTAAGGTGAAAATGTTCTCTAATAGTTGATTTAAATTACAGGTATCTTCCCAGCTATATTTAGTTAGCAAGTCAATGAAAGCATCAATTCCCCAAATTTCGCCATTTGACTGATTAATTTCATAAACACCATCACTAAAAATGTATAAAGTGGTGTTATCTTCGATCTCCAAAACAGCATCCTCAAATTGAACATCGGGTAAAAAACCAATTGGTAAATCTAAAGAATTTAGCTGTTTAACTTGGATGCCTGTTTTAGAGGTCTTAGATAAGAGTAAAGCTGGTGGATGTCCGGCGTTAGCATAAATAAGTTGACGTTTAGGGCGGTGATAAACTCCATACCAGATTGTGAAGTATTTATCACCGTGCTTCGTCATTTGGAAAGCGTGATTGAGTGCTTTTAGGACTTCACTGGGTTGACAAAAGTTAGTGTTTGGGAGAGATTGCGATCGCAAAACATTCAACACCGATACCGATAGAAGGGCTGAACCCACCCCATGACCTGATACATCTAACAAATAAATTGCCAAATTATCTTCGTCGATCCAATGATGGTCGAAGCAATCACCCCCTAGCTGTGCCGACGGAATAAACAGATTTTCTGTAGTTACTGATCCTACAAGCGGTGAGGGTAGAAGCGATCGCACATAATCAGCAGCCTCAGCTAATTCTGCTTCCAAAATTTGCTTTTGCGTTTGTAAATCTTGATTTAGTGTCTGCAAAACTTCTTTTTGACTTTGTAAATCCTGATTTAGCTGGTGTAACCTGAGTCCTGCTCTTACCCGTGCTTTCAATTCATTCATCTCTATTGGTTTAGAGATAAACTCATCTGCTCCAGCGTCAAGTCCCCTAACTCGATCTTCTTCTTCTCCTTTAGCTGCTCCCCTAGCCGTCAATAGAATAAAAAAAGTAGTTGCCAACTCTGGATTTGCTCTAATTCGACGACATACTTCTAACCCATCTACCTGGGACATCATCCAGTCACAGATAATCAGAGCCGGACGTAGTAATTGTGCTTGTGCAATTCCTTCCTCTCCACCTTTGGCGATACTGGTATCATAACCCTGATTTTGGAGGGTTCTTTTCAGTACTGTTCGCACTATAGGGTCATCATCAATAACTAAAATTTTCAACATAAATTAAAGTTTACTAAGTAAAATCAAAAGGAAGTAATAGCTCTAATTCAACTTATATGCAATTTAGTTTGAAATGTATAGTGAAAATACTCAAATTAAATAAATTAGTTACCGAATATGATCGTTTCAAAATATTTTCTTGGTTAAGAAGTGAAAAATACAATTTGTCTAAAAGTCAACACAGACCTTACAGCCTCGCCTCAAGTTTTATCTTGGTTCGAGCAGATGAATCAACCGCCTATTGCCGATAAACAAATTTGGTGGCAATGTCAAACACTGATGATAGAAGGTTTTACAAACATTGTTGAACACGCTCACAGAAATTTGCCTATTGAAACTCCTATTGAAATAGAAGCTGTGCGGTTAAATGAATATATAGAAATTCGCATTTGGTCTAAAGGTGAACCCTTTGACTTAGAGCAGCAATTGCAACAAACATCTGAATTTGAGGACAATGAGCAAGAGCGTGGGCGGGGTTTAAAAATTATGTCTGCTATAGCTGACAAATTGAGTTATGAGCCGACAGTAGATAATCGTTACTGTTTATTTATTAGTAAATCTTACTAAAGTTACGGCAGTAGTTAGGAGTCATTCAATTTTAGATTTAGCGGAGTTAGGAGTTATGATTAAAAATCTTTTGATGCGTTTCACAAAATCTTCTAACTCTGAAATTAAGTTACTAGTACCTCGACGCTCTTGATGGTAAGCTAGTTGTTCTAGTTTTTCTCCCGCCAGATGCATTGTTATAGCTCCAATATTGGCACTAGCACCTTTAATTTGATGGGCTTCTTGCTCTATTTGCCCAAAATCATGAGATGCGATCGCTATTTTAATTACTTCTAGACGAGGTTGAATATCTTCAATAAATATTTGCAATAATTCCAATTCAAATTCAGGGTTATTTTCTGAGAGTTGATGCAAGCGTTCCCAATCAATTGGAAGGTCATCCGAATCTACATCTGTTGTAGAAACTGTCTGATCTTTGGCATCTATTTCTTCTAGTCTGAATATCACACTTGCCCAATGCTGTAGTGCCGCAGCCAATTTTTCTTTCATTACTGGCTTGCTCAAATAGTCATCCATTCCAGCATCTAGACACATTTGTTTATCTTCTTTCATCGCATTAGCTGTCATCGCAATTACTACAGGACGACGACCACTGAGAAATCTGCTTTCTTGCCAACGATGAATTTCTTTTGTGGTTTCTAAGCCGTCGAGGACTGGCATTTGGTAATCCATCAGAATTAAATCGTAGGGGATTTTTTCTAATAGTTGTAAAGCTTCTTTGCCATTATTAGCAACATCAGCGCTATAACCCAGGCTTTGGAGTTGCTTCAAGGCTATTACCTGGTTCACATGATTATCCTCAGTTAAGAGAATTCTTAATTTAGGTAAATCAGAAACACGATAATCACAGTTATTTTCACAATTTATTACTGGTAACTCCTGGATGGGTGCAACGACTTGCGCCTCTGCTGACTCCTCTGGAATGATACAAGCGGCAATCGTAAAGTAAAATGTACTACCTATACTGAGTTCACTTTCAACCCAGATTTTGCCACCCATTAACTCGCAAAGTTGCTTGCAAATGGCAAGACCTAAGCCAGTACCGCCATACTGTCGAGTAGTGGAGGAGTTGACTTGACTGAAGGCTTTAAATAAACGTTCAACGCGATCGCGGGGAATCCCGATGCCTGTATCTTTAATACTAAACTGAATCTCGTCAGTATTTGCAGCAGAAGAATGATTAATATCCCTATTCTTGTGGATTATAACTGAAACTTCTATGTTTCCAGTTTCGGTAAACTTAATCGCATTACTGAGTAAATTAATCAAGATTTGGCGTAGTCGGGTGATATCCCCCACAATCGTAGTCGGAAATTTAAGAGTATCTAAAAATGTGAGTTTTAAACCTTTTTCTCTAGATTGAGGCGTAAGCAAATAAAAAGCCTCATTAATGCAACTTTGCAAAATAAAAGGTTCCTCTTCTAGTTCCAAGTTGCCAGATTGTATTTTAGAGAAGTCAAGAAAATCGTTAGTGATTTTGAGTAAGGAATTTCCACTGCTGTAAATGATTTCAACAAAGTTTTGCTGTTCAACACTCAATCCACAATCTAGTAACAAACTGGCCATACCAATTACCGATGCGATCGGAGTCCGAACCTCATGGCTAATCATTGCTAAGAATTCCTGTTTAGCAAGTTCTGCTTGTTTCCGTTCAGTCATGTCTCGCAAAATGTAGACATAACCTTGGAAATGCTCAATTTCTGTCTTCACAATTGAGTATGAAAAAGCTACAGGAATTTTCTTACTACTTTTGGTATAACAAACAGTTTCTATCTCTTGGATTAAAGGATTTATGTCTTGATTTTGGAAAATATCAATACTTTCAGTATTTTCTATTTCTAATTTATAGCTATTGACTTCTCTAAGAATTTTGGTGATAGGTTGACCGATGAGTTCTGTTTCGTCATATTCTAACAATACTTGTGCAGCCGGATTTAGTTTTTTTATCTTTCCTGACAGCGTTGTTACTAACAATGCATCTGGCATTGATGTCACAATTTGATCGATATATTGTTTAGAAGCTTTTAAGTTGCGTAACAAAAGATTTGCTTCATTTGCGCCTTGAAACAAAGATTGCTCAAGAACCATCCTTTCTGTTGAGTCTTCCACAAGAATGATGAATGGATTGCTAGAAGAATTTTCTTGTATATTCTTAGTAATACAAATATCAATATATAAAGGAGAAGGTGGATATTGGGAGCGCATAATTCCCTTTAATTCAAAGTTATCTTTCTCCCCTTGTCGAATTGCATCAAAAACATCTTCAAGTCCCTCTAATTCTGGAAAGGCAATCCGAACATCCTCACCTTGCTTGACTTCATCAGGAATGTTGGCAAAATGATTTAGTCCCAGAGATATCTCTACAACCTTCAAGTTTTCGTCAATTATCAAATATTCAATCCGACATACAGATAATATCTTTGTCAACAATGAGTTCATTTTACTAAATTAAACGAGTCGCTAAAGTTTGAAATATCTCATCAACATTATTGCCAGTTTTAGCTGAGGTTATATATGTGTCTAATATATTAGTTAAATCGTTAAATTGATACATTTGGCGGATCTTTTCTAAATATTCGGCTGCAATCATATCTGATTTGTTGAGTGCGACAACAATATAGCTTTTAGGATTAACAGCTAAAAAAGTTTGAATATGCTCCCGGATATGATTGAGCGTTTCCGGTTGTGTCACATCACCAACTATCACAGCACCTTTAGAACCTTGAAAATAGTTTTGAGCAACTGCCTTAAATTTATTGCTACCTTCAATATCCCAAATTAGTAACTGTAAGTTTTGACCGTTATCCAGGTCTTTAGAAGAAAGATTCATTAATTTACGAGAAATTTTGACTCCGACAGTAGAAAGATATTCATCACTAAATTGAGATTCTACAAATTGGCGAATTAGACTTGTTTTACCAACACCAAAATCACCAAATAAGCAGATTTTTTTAGATATTGTAGACATGTTTTTAAAAATAAGTAGTGTTGTATATACCAAATATATTTTAAAGTTAAAATTCTTTGTTTATCGCTTCTATAACTACACAACGGCTTAACCATAAGGGGTGAGTTGCATCAATTCCTGGTGGTAAATTTGTCCTAGCAATTACTTCTAGACGAGATGGCACGATACCTAAATTAATAAGTGCTTGTTGTACAACTTTTGCTCGCGTCAGTGCTAATTTTTGAGATTTGTTTGTACCAGTACGGTTATAACTATAACCAATAATTTTTAAATGTTGATTTGGATGCTGATTGAGGAAAAATTTCACCTGTTGTACCTTGTACCCTAAATTTGCCTTGATTAAATCCGCCGAGTCGGGTTGAAAGTAAAATCGAACTTCAATTTGCAGAGGTTGCACTTGTACCGCACTAGATACAAATTTTACGCCTGGAATTTGCTCAAATGCATGAGTAATAATCTGAGCATCTGCAATCCGCTTGACATTACCTTCGATAACTACTTTACCAG
The DNA here is from genome assembly GCF_036917435.1 of Nostoc sp. Taxonomy (GTDB): domain Bacteria; phylum Cyanobacteriota; class Cyanobacteriia; order Cyanobacteriales; family Nostocaceae; genus Nostoc. Next base: position 17,855 of record NZ_JBALDM010000054.1, on the reverse strand, counting down.
CATTATATTGAGCGGAAATGCCTGTACCATCCGTCTGATTTAAAACTGCTGTGACTCGTTTGACTTCAGCAGCAGCTAATACAGGATCTGCTGGTAGTTCTACTAATAAAATTTGATTGTCAATCAACCAATTAGGGGAGGTTACTTTAACAATTTGCTCGGCTTTCTGGCGAAGAAGTTGATTAGGTAATAGTCCTTTTAATTTTAATTTATTGTCTTCTACCTGCACGGTGAGCCGATATACGGCTAGTTCTGGAACAGAAGTTAGAGCCAACGAAGTTTTATTTTCAATAGAACGGATCGCTACACTATGGTGTTGCCAAATACCCCAAGGAACGAAAATTGTGCTAATAATGGTTAAGCCTAATATCAGTAACGGTGATAATTGATTGCTTTTCTTTTTTTGCTGAATATCTGTACCTTTAAGTTCTTCTAAAACTGTATGAATCTCAGCCGGGATTGTATCAGGATCTCCGTCAAATTTTTCAATTAAATCACCATGATTCTTTACAATTTTTCTAAAGGTTCGCCGCATTTGCAAAATAAATTTTTTGCTCATTTCTCCTTGCACAACGATCGCTAAATAACAGTATCCGGCAACTTCTAAAATTATTTTGGATGTACCGTATTGAATTGCGTCTAATTCTGTCACGCTTCCAGATTCATTGATGCAATCATTGGCAAAGCTGCGAATTGCCGTGAGCATTCCTGCTACCATGTCAGCTTCTAGTTGTTGTCCATCAGAACGCTGAATGTCTGAGATAACTAAACCAGATGTTTTATGAATCAAGAAAATAGCTTTAATTGTAAATGGTAGAGCTTCTTTAAGAATTAATTCTGCTTCGGAAACTCCCTGTAATTTGGCACTAATTTTACGTTTTATCCCTTCAACGCTAAGGGTTTCTTCAACTTGTCGGTTAATGGCACGGATTGTCTCTGCCATATATTTGGCTATGGTACTACCAATAATTGGGTAGAGTGCATCCACAACAATATTCTGTTCAATTTCAATTTGCTTTTTTATGGCTCGTCCCATTGCAGGAGCGATCGCATCTGAAACTTCTTCTGGAGCAACAATAATCTGCTGAGTAATCGCCAGGGGAATAGCAGGTGCGATCGCAGAACTCATGCTACTTCTATCCTGTTCAGTGCGACTGCGGATAGTATGATCGATAATTGGGGCTATTATCTGTACAAATTCTTCTCTAGACTCTACAATTTTCAGTCTTAAAAGCTCAGAAATACACGGAAGGAGTAGATTTATTAGCTCTTTAGGATCGTAAATTTGATGCTCTAATTTTAATAATTTTTCTTCCAGTTTGGCTATAATATTGTTTGTTTCTGCTAAATCAGATCCAACTAATATATCTTTTAATTTTTGGAATGCATCTTCTGAGTTGTCTATATTTTCCTCAAAAATTGCAACGATTTCAATGTTTTTTTCTAATTCTTCTCCGACAACTTTCGCTGAATTAGATGCATTTTGACGATAATTAAAAGCCGACTCTAAATAAGCTTCACATACTTCCATTGTCACTGGAGTAAGTTCCCATGCTCCAACTTCTGTTGTAATAGTTGTAATATACTGATTACTAAGATCGATTTCGGATGGAAATGAAGAAACAGATTGCTCAGGTGGTTCGATAATGTTGAGTTCAACGAGTAGATGCAATAAATTTTCAAGCTGTACAGCTTCTTCTGGCTTAAACTCAACAGATTGAGAAATCAAATTTTTCACCTGAGTCATATTAGTAATTCTTGTCTTTAAATGTGCTGATTTAGGAGACGTGATTGATCGCGTCTTTATAAAAGGTGGGAGACGCGATAAATCGCATCTCTCTCCCTTATTTCCCTTTGCCTCCTGAGTTTATTGAAAGCGGCGGGAAACTCCATCCCCTTGCGGGTGGAGAGGGATAGCCGCCCCGCCAATTGAGGCATTGGCCATTGGCATTGGGCATTGGGCATTAGAGGCTCTTGCCCATCCCCCATGCCCCATTCCCCATGCCCAAAAACTCCATCCCCCTTGTGGGTGGAGTTTTTCATTAGGAATGTAATTCTGCGGTGCTGTTAGAGTGAGTTAACACTTTTGACAACTTTGTAGTTTCTAGAAGTGGTACAGCAGTATAGTTGTCGTTGCGTTCATCGGCTGCTTCTCGCAACTTAGGAATAAATTCAGTTTCTTTTAGACGCATTCCCAAGGCAAACAAAGTTTCAGCCATATCGTCTTTAGAAACTTTAGTATCTGTTAACTGCGAGAAGCGCCGATCTATCTCTTCTAAAATCAGATCCCGTAACGCTGTGACATCATCTTGTAAATGGACTTTAGTTTGAAATATTTCATCTCGAATGGAGGTAGTTTGGTTATCTAATGTTTCATCAAGGGACTGAACACTGCTAGAGAACTTTTTATTGAGTCTATCAACCTGTTGCCGTAAGTCAAGAGTTTCTTCTTGAGTTGTCAGGTTGAGTGACTTCAGCTTTTTATCCAACGTCTCAAATCCTGATTTTAGTTCAGCCGAAAAGTTGGATTTGAGTTGTTCGACATGCGATCGCATTTGTTGTTGCAGTAGAGATATGTCTGACTCCAGCTTGTTAAATCGATTTTCGTACTCTCTTACCTGCGTTCCCAAAATAATATCGCGGATTTGATCGATATTACCAAGCCGTTCTCGTACATCGTCTTTACTCATCTGACTCATCAGAAAACCTCACTTTTCGGGAATTTATTGGGGATAGGAGGTATGGATTTAACTGGCATTTAGGCTAAATATTCTCAGCATCAGATGCAGCTAACTCACCGAACCTACTTTTAGTACATCAAAGTTATTATTCCCAATTATTCATAATTTCTATCTTAAAAAGAATAAATGAGTAATGATAAGTAGTCGGACACAATTAAATTCATTGGTGGAGATAGGGAACAGGTTACAGGTTAAAGGTTACAGGACAAAACTTGTGTAATTAATTCTGTCTGATTACTTAAATGTAGAATAAGTATTTTTCATGCCTACTACTAAAAAACTATCATTTTTAATTTGTTAATAAATATTATTGATTTTTCAGATTTTGGAGTTATGATCTTTACACTCCAAAAATTCTTGGATGCGTTTTACAAACTCTTCTAATTCCAAGATTAAGTTACCAGTACCTCGACGTTCTTGATTGGATGCTAGTTGTTCTAGTTTTTCTGCTGCCAGATGCATGGCTGTAGCTCCAATATTGGCACTAGCACCTTTAATTTGATGGGCTTCTTGACCTATTTGCCCAAAATCATGAGTTGCGATCGCTATTTTAATTACCTCTAGCCGAAGCTGCATATCTTCAACAAATATTTGCAGTATTTCTAATTCAAATTCTAGGTTGTTTTCTGAGAGTTGATGCAAGCGTTCCCAATCAATTGGGAGGTTAACTGTACCTGCATCTGTTATAGAAAGTTTCTGTTCTAAGGCATATATTTCTTTTGCCTCGAATATCACACTTCCCCAACGCTGTAGTGCCGCAGCCAATTTCTCTTTCATTACTGGCTTGCTCAAATAGTCGTCCATTCCTGCATCTAGACACATTTGTTGATCTTCTTTCATCGCATTAGCTGTCATGGCAATTACTATAGGACGACGACTGCTGACAAAGTTGCTTTCTTGCCAACGATGAATTTCTTTTGTAGTTTCTAAACCGTCGAGAACTGGCATTTGGCAATCCATCAGAATTAAATCGTAGGGAATTTTTTCTAATAACTGCAAAACTTCTTTACCATTACCAGCGACATCAGCGCTATAACCCAGGCTTTGAAGTTGTTTCAAGGCTACTTTCTGATTCACCAGATTATCTTCAGCTAAGAGAATTCTTAATTTATGGGAGTCATGGGAGCCAGGAGAATTATATTTGCTGTTGTTTTCGTTATTTTTCAGTTTTAAATCCTCACTCGTGTTAACAAAGCGGGGCGCAGCCCATTCTGAATTCTGAATTTTGACTTCTATCTCCTCTTGTATCTGTGCTCCTAAAATAGTCATGATGGTATCCAGGAGTCTAGACGGCTTAACAGGTTTGACTAAATAAGCGGCAAATCCTATTTTTAGCGCTCGTTGGATTTCATCGCGTTGATTAGTAGAGGTAAGCATAATCAAAGGTAGACTAGCGATCGCTGAGTTTGCCTTAATTTGTTCTCCTAAAGTCATGCCATCTATTTCTGGCATCTGCATATCAATCACAGCAATGTGATATGGATTTTTTTGCTTTACAGCCTCCTCAATAGCAATGAGTGCAATAGCAGCCGAAGCAGCCTGATCTACCACCATTCCCCAAGGAGTAGCTTGATGGTGGATAATTTTGCGGTTAGTAGTGTTATCATCCACCACTAACAAGCGTCGATTTAGCAAAAGTTCGCGATCGCCCTTAGCTTTGGCAAAGCCATCACTTTGTAAGGAAATCGGGTGAAGTTGCTGGGCAAAAGTTACTTCAAACCAAAATTTAGATCCTTGTCCCAACCGACTTTCTACGCCAATTTCTCCTCCCATCAAGCTGATGAGTTGCTTGCAGATGGCTAATCCTAAGCCTGTACCGCCATACTTACGGGTGATGGAAGCATCTACTTGGGTAAATGGCATAAAAAGTTTGCATTGGTCTTCAGGAGTAATCCCAAGACCGGTATCTGTAATAGCAAAATGAATGGTGGCTGTATTAGAAGAAAGCGATCGCAATTCCGCCTTTAATATTACCTCCCCATTGCTGGTAAACTTGATCGCATTGCTGATCAGGTTCATCAAAATTTGCCGCAGGCGGCCAGCATCGCCTTGGAGTTGGGTGGGGACGTTGGGATATATTAACGCTGCAATTTCTAATCCCTTATTATGGGCTGGGGGAGCCAATAATTCCAATACCTCTTCGACACAGGTAGATAAGTTAAAATCTAGAGTTTCGAGTGCCATTTCCCCAGCTTCAAGCTTGGATAGATCCAAAATTTCGTTGATGAGGGTTAAAAGAGCATCTCCACTAATGCGAATTGTTTCGATAAAATCCTGTTGTTCCGAGTTTAGGGGAGTGTCTAACATTAAGCCTGTCATCCCCAACACAGCATTCATCGGAGTCCGAATTTCATGACTCATGTTCGCTAAAAAGGCACTTTTGGTTCTAGAAGCTAATTCAGCTTGTTGGCGGGCAACTTCAAGTTCTTTTCGCTGTTGAGTTTCTGCATATAACATTTGGGCTTGGGCTAAGGCAATACCGACTTGATCGGCTATTTGTCGTAAAAGATGAGTTTCAAAGCTAGACCATTGGCGAGAACTGCCGCATTGATGGACAATCAGCAAACCGCAGAGTTCTTCTTTAACAAGAATGGGTATAACCAAATTGGATTTAACCCCAAATTGTTCTAATAACTCTATATGCCTTTTTTGGATTTCCACTATATCTAAGTCAGCAAGCTCTAGATTCCGTTTTTGACGATACTGCTGTAAATAGTGCTGCTGTGTATATTCCGCTTGAAAGTAAGCATCAGTGAGCTTTTTTTCTTTAATTGCCAGCCAACCAGAAACTACTGCCTCAACCACAGTACTTCCAGATCCATCTGTCAAGGGTTGATAAATCAAAACTCGATCGCTATGGAGAATTTTTTGGACTTCGGTAACGCTGATTTGGAGAATTTCTTTGATTTGCAGAGACTGACGAATCTTCAGAGTGATTTCAGTAAATAGTTGCGATCGCAAATTTTGGCGTTGGAGTTCTTCTTCTGCCTGCTTGCGCTCAATAAACTGCCCTACTTGCTCACCAATAGAATTCATCACTTTTGCCAAATCTGGGTCAGGTTGCTGAATTTCATGGCTAAAGCAGGTAATGACACCAAGAATATTTTTACCACTATGGATCGGAAAACCAAAAGCTCCATGCAGTTCTGCTTGAGCAGCAATTTGAGAACGGATAAAATCGTTATCTGTAACTACATCAACGATCCAAACAGGTTCACCACTAGCCCAAACACGACCAGGCAGACCAATTCCTCGTTCAAAGGTGGTCTGCTGACTGAAGATTTCAAATTCTTGGATTTCGTCAGATACTTTATACCAAGATGTTAGAAAGTGCAGTATATTTACTTGTTTATCTACCATCCAAATTTCACTTAAATCCCATGCCAAACTCTCGCAGATTCCTTGCAAAATTTGGGGCATGGCTTCGCTAATTGTAGTTGACTCTGCTAAGACGCGGGTTGTAGAATACTGGGCTTTGAGATGCTGTTCTGCTCGTTTGCGTAAGCAAAGCTCCTCGGAGGCATCGCTAATGTCAATACCTGTGCCAATGATGTATTTAACGCTGCCGTCTTCGTCTTGCAAAATAGCGTTAGCCCATGAAATCAACCGCCGAGTGCCATCCTTTGCTACCCAATAGTTTTCATATTCTCTCGGTGTTTCACCAGTTCGCAACTGTTCAAAAACTGCTTTAACCGGTTCTACCTCTTCAGGAATTAGAAACAAGTTCCAGAAATGCCTTCCTCTCACCTCATCAAATGAGTAACCAGTTGTTTGTTCACAAGCTTGATTGAAGCGAATAATTTGCCCTTGTGTGTCAACAACTATTACCAAAGCGCTGGCTGTATCAAGGACTGCTGAGATAAAGTTGCGTTCTTGGTTCAGTGTTTCCTCTGCTAATTTCCGTTCTTTTACTTCACGATAAATGAAGTAGTAGACTATGGCCAGAATCAGAAAACTTAGGGAAATAGCGATCGCCTGCATCAAAATAGTATTGCGGGCACTGGTTTTTGTGATTGTTAACTGCTGCTGAAGCTCGTGCCTCTCCTCGTTTTTCATCTCACGAATGATATTGCGAATATCACTCATTAAGTTATTTCCCTGATTTGCATTTATTACTTCTAATGCAGCATCTAACCCGATATTCTGACGCAAGTCGATAGTTTTTTTGAGTTCTTTCAGCTTTAGTACTATTAGGGATTCAAGGGTATAAAGTTGACTCAGTTGTTGAGGAGCATCTAGGGTTAATTTTCTTAGCTGCTTAATTTCTGGAGGAAGATTAGTAAGTGCTGTCTGATATGGTTTTAGATATCCCGGATTTCCGGTAAGTATATAACCGCGTTGTCCGGTTTCAGCATCCTTGATATTAGACAGCAGTTCTTGCAAGCTGTTGATTGTTAATTGAGTATTGTTCAACCCTTTGCTCGTATCAATCAACACTTCTGTACTCTGATACGAGAGCGTGGCAATCAGAACTAAAATTGCTAACGCCAGCCCAAACCCGGCGGCAACTTTTTTGAAAAATTGTTTGCTTGCCTTCTGTGTCTGTTTGTGACTATGACTCGCCAATACCAAACTTGCTAAGTTGCGCCGCATTTCTAGTTGTTTGATTACCTGGCGACCAATGATTCGTAACGCTTCAACTTGTTCTGGCAAAAGGTTTCTTGCTACACGGTCAATTACACAAAGCGTTCCTAATGCATATCCTTCAGGGTTAGTTAGCGGTACACCAGCATAAAACCGAACATTTGGATCGGAGGTAACTAACGGGTTTGTCGCAAATCTTTCGTCAAGTGTTGCATCAGGCACAATAAAAACTTCAGATTGCAGAATGGCATGGGCGCAGAATGCCACATCTCGCGGTGTTTCGAGGGCATCTATACCAACCTTGGATTTGAACCACTGGCGATCGCTATCAACTAAACTAATTAAGGCAATAGGAGTTCCACAAATATATGAGGCTAGACGGGTGAGATCGTCAAAGGCAGCTTCCGAGCGAGTATCAAGAACCTTATACTCCAAAAGAGATTCGATTCGCTGTTTTTCATTATCAGGTAATGGTGCTTTCATTCTTAAGCCTTATCCCATTTTGGATTTTGGATTTTAGATTTTGGATTGGGAATTGCCTTAGTGCATCTAGCTAGATGTGAATTCATCTGTCGTAATCATTTTTCAACTTGGCATTATCTACGGCTAAAGTTGTTGTTACAGAATTACGAATTACGAACTAAAACTTTACCCGCAACTGTCCTGCCAAGGAATTACCACCGTAGGTACTTCCCCCAGTTTCTTGATTGCGGACATTACTAAAGGTATAGCCAAGGTCTGCCTCTACACTGGGTGAAAACTTTACCGTACAGCGCGTTTGATAGGTATTGGCATTGTCAAATTTTCCGTTAAGTCGCTGCTGTCCTAAGTTAGCAGCGAGACGACAGCGTAAGAAATTAGCAACATCTCCTTCCCAACCCACCTCAGCGTTGTAAACTAGAAAATCTGATGGGGAAAAATAGCCACTTGTGCGTTCTAAATTGCGATCGAAACTCCAAGTGAATAAGTTAGCTGCCAGAGAAAACTGTCCAAACTTGCGCTCTAGCCTACTAAATGATTGCACCTCGGAATTACCATCGTTGTAACTACCCAAACGCAATGATGAAAACAAGCTAGTTTTACGGTTAATCTGCCAGTATAAATCAGGCCCAAATCGCCAAGCAGTAATTTGATTTTCTAAAGTTCGAGCATTAGATTTATAAGGCCCTTGTTCTAAATTACCTGATAGTGACACTACCGATAGCAATTGACCTGATGACGAAACTCGCGGTGGCACAATGGGAACCTCCACCTTGGCATTGAGATTAATAGCTGTAGGTAAACGATTGAAGATATCGACTCCGGCTGCTGTTTGCAGAGTAACTTGCCCAATTTTCCCTTGCCATCCAACTTGCAAGGGAAAATTCGTAATTGATTCCACACCGCGTTGCTCAAAAAAGTTAAAACCTGTCTTGAAAAATATTTTATTGCCATTCCTCAATCGAAACTGAGCCGTTGGTTCAAAAAAGAAATTGGTTTGCCCAAAGTTATCTGTGTCATAGCGATAGTCTGTATCAATGCTTTCCAAAACGGCATCCGGCGTTTTGGGTTTGGTGGAAGGTGTTGGTGGACTAGAATTCTGCGGTGGTTTAGGTATGACTGGCGGTATTTGCAAATCAGGATTGAAGTTTTCGGGGGCTGCCATCAAAATAGGTGTTGGTTCAGGATTTACTTTGGTGGTTCCCTCGGTGAATCCTGAAGGTGATTTCCAGGTCTGATGTGTTTGGGCAGCTTGTAACTTAGCTTCTGAGAATGTGCAAATACCGACGCTACAGATTACTCCTAATTGAACCTGTAGGCATCCCCAAATTAACCTAGTGTAAGAACTGTGTCGAGAAATAAAGAGATATACTATAAAGTCATTTACCATCGGTCACTACTTATAGTTGTAAATAAAAACTCGCTACCAAAAAGTTTCTGGCAGCTAGCTGATGTATTCGGCTTGGGATTATGATGCCCAAAATATATGCTTGTTAAGACATAGCAAAGGAAAAAGGCTTGCTTTTATAGGTATAAGGCTGTCCCCTGAATGCCTAATTAGTATTGTTTGCGAGTAAGTACAGCGTATTGCAGGTAAATGAAGTACACGGGTAGGGGCACAACATGTTATGCCCCTACGATGATCTGTACCTCACGCCTGTTGCAATCTGCTGTAAGTCTGCGGAAAAAATTTAATGTATATGAAGAAATATAAATTGTGAGTAGAAGTAAGGTGTGTTTTGTCGTGAGTTAACGCACCTTGAATTGAAAACCGAGGTCTTTGCCCGCGCTAGTTTAAGCGAGCGATCTCGGAAAAGTAAAAGGGAAAAGTGTAGGGGTTTAAATTCATCCCTTACCTTTTCCCTTTAACCGGAAGTATTGCTTTTAGTCCTATCGGCAAGTCAAAATAGCAGATTTATGAGATTTGGCAGGATATTCTGGTGAATAGTTACTGTGATTTTGACGAACTGCCAACTGTCATTCTTGAGTCTGCTGTTCCCATTTCAAAGTTTTCAGAGTTGTGAACCTCAAGAGTTCGGAGCAATTCTCGAATTACATCTGTTGCTGGTCTTCCTGTCAAAGCACAATACTGTTCAAGTTTCTTCATTTCCTCGGTTGTCAGATTTACTGTTAGTCGTTTAACAGCCCATTTTTTGTTCATAATTGTCTTTTGTCTTTAAAGTGTTGCTTTGTGCCGAAATCACCAAGTCATTAAAATTACTCCCGCAGTGCATAACCTACACCACGGATTGTATGAATCACACGTTTTTCATTATTCTCTTCCAATTTGAGTCGGAGATAACGAATATATACTTCAATGATATTAGAATCACCCATAAAATCGTAACCCCAAACTTTCTCTAAAATTTGATCTCTAGTAAACACCTGACGGGGATGTGAGAGGAGATATTCTAATAAGTCAAACTCTTTTGCTGTTAACTCAATGCTTCGTTTTTCCCGAAAAACTTCACGAGTGCGGCGATTTAAGCTTAAACCTTCAAATTGCAACAAATCTTCTTCTGTTTCTTGCGTGCGGCGCAGATGAGCGCGAATTCTAGCTAGAAGTTCCTCTATGCTAAAGGGCTTAACTACATAATCATCGGCTCCTGCATCTAAACCTGCGACGCGATCGCTCACTTCATCTTTTGCTGTCAGTAAAATCACTGGTACTGTACTACCCGTTGCTCGCAAACGGCGACAAATTTCTAAACCTGTTAAACCTGGTAACATCCAATCCACGATCGCTAAATCTGGCGATGAATCTCGCGCCAGAGTTAGACCAGCAATACCATCATGGGCTACACTTACTTTGTATCCTTCACTACTAAGCTCTAATTCGATAAATCGCGCCAGTTTGACTTCATCTTCCACCAAAAGAATATGTACTGTCATAAGTTTGTGTATTGGTTTATGGTGCAATTTTGAACTACCCACACTTCCCTAATCAGATAGAACTGCTATATGTAGGTAAACTTATTGTAAATGTACTCCCTTCCCCTAACTTCGACTGCACACTGACACTACCTCCCATACCTTCTATAAGTGTCTTGACAATAGATAAACCCAAACCACAACCCCCAGTAGTATGAGAACGTGATTCATCTACACGGTAAAATCTCTCAAATATCCGTGCTTGGTGTTGTAAAGGAATGCCATAACCTTTGTCACAAACTTCAACAATTGCCTGCTCTTGAATTTGATTTAATTTCAAAACTATGGGTGTATCAGCTTCAGAATATTTAATGGCATTATCAATCAAATTCAATAATACTTGTTTGAGACGGTTATAGTCTGCTTTCACTTCAATTCGATCGAGTTTTGAATCGATTTGAATTATGCGATCGCTATATTTTTTTGCCATTATGACTACTTCTTCAACCAAATCATTCAGCACGTAAGATTTCATTTGAAAATATAAGTAACCATTATCGGCTCGGGCTAAATCAAGTAAATCTTGTAGCAGACGGATAGTGCGTTCAGCTTCCGATGCCGCAGTTTCTAAAGCTTCTTGTTGGGTTGGGGTTAAGTTATTTTGCCTTCGCAAGACACTTTGTAAGTAACCATGTACAATGGTTAAAGGCGTACGTAATTCGTGAGAAACATTACTCACAAATTCTCGTTCTTGCTGCCAAGATTGGGATAACCGAGATAAAAGCATGGTTAAAGTTTGAGCTAATTCTTTAACTTCGCTGGGTGCATTATCAACAGATAGCTGTGATTGTCCTAAATCTTCAGCCGAAATGACAGAAGCCATTTGATTTAGCTGGCGAAGAGGTTGCAGAGAACGTTTGATGTAAAACGCGATCGCAGCAGTTAAAATAATAATTGCCAAAATAGTAGTAATACCTAAATTCTGCACCATTGCCACAAACATTTTTTGTTCGTGGGTAATATCCTTGACTACAAATAACTCACCGAGTACCTTACCTTGAACTTGCACAGAAGTACTACATAAAACAAAATAGCTTTGGTTTATTTTATAAATTTGTGGTTTAATCGGCATCTTAGTCAGGGACATTAACTCAGCTACAGTAGGAGCAGATAATAAATTTAAAGTGGCAGATTTTACTATAATTTTATTATCAGGATTTTTTAACCATAACAATATATTAGTATTTGCCAAATTATTAATAGACTTTTGCAACCCAGTTTCAGGTTGCATCATTTCACTATAAATTTGTATATCTTGCGGCAAACGCTTGGCAATTTGTTCTATATTATATTTATGACTATCAACTAATATTTGCTGCATTTTCCAACTAATCCATGTAGCAAGGCTACCTAATATCAAAGCTGAAAATGTAGCAATACCAATCGTGAGGCGTGACTGTAATGAAAATGGGTCTATATTTATCCAAATTTTTCTGATTTGCTTCACTATTATGATTACTTTTTAGATGTTAAATAAGGTTATATTAATAAAATCAGACTGCTAAATATAAAGTTATTATCAACAACTACATCTTTAGTTATAGATGATTTTAACTTACCTTTCTTGCATACTTACAGTGAAAAGTGCAGCCATTCCAAAAACATCGTAAAATTTTTTATTTCATCTATTTTTAAACTTTGCAACTTATTCTCTAAGCATAAGTTAATTTACTAGTAGTTAAATTAATTTCAGATGAGAATTACCTGAAATTTTCTACTTATTGATTTGTGAAGGTTTTGGTTGAGTAATTAAGTAAGTGGGTCAAATTAAATATAAAACCTCACCCTGTCTCCGACTTCCCTCTCCTTACCAAAGAATTGGGTCTAAAGCCCCGTGCTTCACGCAATGCTTTAAAGTAATGAGTAAGGAGTAATGAGTGGATGAAAAATGGGTATTTGCTTATTAATTATTACTTATTACTCATTACTTTAAAGCATTGCGCCTTTAGGTCGGTGAGGATGTCAATAAGGAGAGGGATTGAGGGTGAGGTTTGATCTTATATTTAATTACGCCTACCTACTTACCGCAGCTATAGAAGCGATAAAACAGGCGACAACGCAAGAGGAAATAAGGTTAACTGACTATTTGAATATTTTCATAGTTAACAACTATACATCAGATTTTTGATGAAGTGCGAATTACTTGATATCTCAATATTGATAAGTAAATTGGTGGGGAAATTTATAAGTATGTAACTAGAAGTTAATCAAAGCTATTGAAGTTAAATTGAACATGTTGTGTATTATGATTTCCTTTTTCTGAATATTTTGCTGAAATTTGGCTGGGGTGACAGGTAAGTAGTCAATAGTTATTCCCCGCATCAACTCTCTGTTGCCAACCAAGCACGCAAAACCTCTGCGACTGTCCACGCTTGGGCAATACATCCGCGTGCAGTCATCGGGGCATCACCATCAAAAATTTCGCTGAGACTACCAAGACCGTATGCTGTGAGATGATTAGCCATTGGTTCTAAAAATTGACGAGCTTGTTCAGGATTTTTGTAGACGCGCAGGTGTGCTAAGACGAACGGCCCCAACAACCAACCCCAAACTGTCCCCTGGTGATAAGCTCCATCGCGTTGATACTGATTTCCTCCGTATTTACCCTTGTATTGGGGATGGTCGAGGGCTAGCGATCGCAACCCATAAGAAGTTACCAGCGATCGCCCGCAAACTTCCACCACACTCCTTTGCTGGGCAGGTGTGAGCGGGCTTTCTGGTAATGAAACAGCAAATATTTGGTTAGGACGCAACGACGCATCATCACCATCAGGACTGTCTAAAACGTCATAACAATAACCTGTCTCTTCATTCCAGAAGCGAGAAAATCTATACTTCGCCCGGTCTGCCATTGCCTCATATTCTTGGTGTGGTTTACCAAGGTGACGGGCAAACTTAGCCATTGTCCGTAAAGCATTATACCAGAGGGCATTAACTTCAATCGGTTTACCAATTCGGGGCGTAACTACCCAATCGTCAACTTTGGCATCCATCCAAGTCAGTTGTAGACCTGCAACACCTGCAAAAAGTAAACCATCCGCCGGATCGAGATGAATGTTGTAGCGTGTACCGCGACAGTGCCAATTGATGATGTCTGCAAGTATTGGAAAGAGTTCAGCAAGCAAATTATCATCATCCGTAGCGCTGTAATATGCGCGGACTGCTTCAAAATACCAGAGAGTGGCATCAACAGTATTATATTCTGGTTGATCGCCCACATCGGGAAAGCGATTCGGCAGCATTCCTTGGTCTACGTATCTGGCAAAGGTGCGAAGAATTGAACGTGCTACCTCTGGGCGACCAGTCGAAATTGTCAACCCAGGTAGACTAATCATGGTGTCGCGTCCCCAGTCGCTAAACCAGTGATAACCAGCAATGATAGTTTTGCCGTTGGGTTCTTCTGGCATTGGACGGTCAACAATAAACTGGTCAGCAGCTAATATTAGTTGCTTAATCCAGATAGGTGATTCCTTAGTATCGAGGGGTAGGTTACTATTCCAAAATCCCGTTAGCTTTTGCTCTTGAGCGCGACGTAACTTAAGTGCAACTTCGGCATTGAAATTTGTTTGCTTTTCTGTACTGGCTACAAATGCGATCGCTTCCCCAGGAATCAGTGTAACCTCAAAAGTCGCAGCGTGGAGATGGTCTTCTCTATCTCTCAATCCCCGATAGCGTTCAACAGCCAAGTCAAAGCCATAATACCAATCATCAGCAACAGATGCACTACCGCGATCGCTCAGTAGATAGACTGGTACAGCACCCGAATAAGCAGTTACACAAATCCCCTGTTCCACTTCCTCAACAGACATCTTCCAGCCATTGCTTTGGGTGTCGCTGTGATAGTCACGGTAGTTCACCATTGCTTTAAGCGTCAACTTGAGAGGTTGTGTAGCCCGACGCAGAGTATATTGAACATAAGTTGTGTTAACACCTTGTTGCATCCACACCCGTTTTTCTAACAAGGCATCGGCAACAGCAAAACGCCATAAGGGAATTGTCCCTTCCAGAGAAAAATGTTCAATATTTTGATAACCGTGGGGGCTAACAGTCCCATCTGCCCAACGATTGGTGTCTAGAGAATAAGAGCGATTGTCATACAGGACACTTTCATCTAGTTTTGTCAGCAGTAAAGTACGACCTAAAGGTGGTTTCAATGCTGCTACCAGTAGTCCGTGATAGCGACGCGTCAATAAACCAGCCACAGTTCCAGAAGCGTAACCACCAATACCGTTAGTAACTAACCATTCCCGTGACTCTGCCGTGTCAAGATTGCCGCAGATTTCCCGCCCAAATTCTATAGACATAACTCAAAACTTTTCCTTGGGAGCAATATTTGGATTATCGATTATCAATCCTCTAGTCTGCTGAGAATGGTATTAAGAGTTCTAAAATCTTAACTGGCGATCGCGCTTAAATAAAATCTTTTACCTTAAGTAACATTAAACACTAGTATCTTTGGTAAGACATTTCTGTAAGTAGAAGCTAAAATGCCTCTAAACGATTTTTTAACGTTATTACCCTCAAGTAAGTAGGGATGGCAAACGATGATATTTCTCGACAAGCGTGAGGTACACCGGTAGGGGCACAGCAATGCTGTGCCCTTACACCAAGCGATATAATTTTGTACCGCATCTGAATGGGAACCGCGATCGCACCTCTGAGACTTTCCAGTACTATTATTTGGTGTCTAACTGCGATCGTTTGTAGTTATATTAGCTTATACCTGCAAAGATGCAGCAGACGGCTGAATAATTTCCAGACCATATTTTGAAGCAGCCGCCAACACTTTCTTTTTCCATATCTGCGGGACTAAAGCTAGGTAATTGCATTCTCTATGAAATAATCAGTTTGTTGTATGTAGAATCTTTCTCTCGAAATAGAACAGCTTATTTTTGAAATTATTTTCATAACCCATGTAATAAGTATCCATGAGCAAAACTAGTGATGACAAAATATTGTTGCACAACCAAACTTGGCAACGTGAGCGGCAAATCATAATACGTTTGTCTTCTTTAAACTATCGAACTGGCGAACTGGGTAGCTATTTGCATAATATTGCCTGCGGAGTCAGCGAACTTATTGAAGTTGATTGGACAGTTGTTACCTTTTGCCAAGAAGGGTTTGAAACTGTTCTAGCTAGTAATCTCGAAATGGGCGAGGGGGAACATGTTTATTCACTACATGGTTTACTAACTGGTACTGTTATCCAAATGGGTCAATCATTAGCTGTGAAAGACGCTCAAAAAAACCCAGAGTATGGAAAGGCTCCAGAAGGTTATTGTGCATATTTAGGGATACCATTGCGAACTGCTGAAAATAAGGTTATTGGTACTATCTGTTCATTTAGTCACGAACCACGTGATTTTACAAAAGAAGACATCCAAATTGTGGAATTATTTGCTGAACGAGCTGCAACAGCAATTGACAACTATCATCTTTATCAACAACAGTGCAAATTTAATCATATTTTGGAAGCTGAGGTAGAAAAACGTACCATAGAATTACAAACAACCCAAGCCAAGCTTTTAGAACAAGAGCGACTAGCAGCTATTGGTGAATTTGCTGCCATGATTGTGCATGAAATTCGTAATCCCTTAACTACAATGATTATGGGATTAAAGTATTTCCGAAAAACTGTTTTAACTGAATCTGCTCAAGAAAGATTAGTGTTGGCATTGAGCGAAGCTAGTCGTCTAGAGCGTTTGCTAAGTGAAATTTTGCTCTATGCCAAACCCCAAGAATTGCAGCTTTGTGAATTAGATATAAATGAACTAATTTACGAATTACTCGAATGCATTCATGAAATGCCAGAAGCTCTAGAACGACAAATCGAATTTATTCCGGTGTTACCTACGGTAAAAGTTTTAGGGGAAAAAGACAAACTTAAACAAGTATTTATCAACATTATTCGTAATGCTTGCGAGGCAGTTGCACCAGGAGATATTGTTAAGTGGAAAGTACATTGTTCCAATGTAAATAAAATCTCTATTAGTGTCCACAATGGCGGTGAGCCAATTCCATCAGAAGTTCTCACCAAGATTTTTCAGCCATTTTTCTCTACAAAACCTGGTGGCACTGGGCTAGGACTTGCTATTACCAAACGCATCATCAATGCTCATAATGGAGAACTGTTAATATCTTCTGACCTCTTAACAGGTACTATCGTGAGTGTTCAATTACCTATAGTTACTTTTCAAAGATTTGATTGATATTAAGTACTTCTTCTGCTACGGTAATTCTAATTTTGGATTAAGTAAGTGGGTCAAATTAAATATAAAACCTGATCCTGCCTCCGGCTTCCCTCTCCTTACTAAGGAGAGGGATTGAGGGTGAGGTTTGATCTTATATTTAATTACGCCTACCTACTTATGATATACAGCATTACATCACTTCGTCAGAAAAATACATAAATGGAACAATATCAACTCAGTCCAAAAAACTGGTCACAAGCAACTTACATTAAAGCTTTAAAAAAAGCAGCCCACGCACATCTAGGTCAGAAAATACCAGGTTCAGAAATACCTTACCTTATGCACTTAAATCTTGTGAGCATGGAAGTAATTGCAGCGCTAAGTGTGGAAACCGAACATGACGGAAATCTTGCTATTCAATGTGCTATTTTGCATGACACAATTGAAGATACTAATACAACATTTGAGGATATAAAAACCGAATTTGGTGAATCAGTAGCTAATGGTGTACTTGCACTGACAAAAGACGAAAGTTTAGCAAAGCATCTGCAAATGGCAGATAGTTTAAAAAGGATAAAAGAGCAACCACAAGAAATATGGATGGTGAAATTAGCAGATAGAATCACCAATCTACAAGCACCACCACATTATTGGACTCAAGACAAAATTATTCGATATCGAGAAGAAGGTATTCAGATTTACGAAGTTTTACAGGATGCAAGTCCGTTTCTTGCATCTCGCTTGGCAAAGTTAATTGAAGATTACAAAGCGTTTATCAATTAAATAGCCTTTTGTGAGTTAAATCACACTAGTCAATCAAGTACTACAATAACATTACAGCAGATTGCAACTTGGTGAGGTACAGATCATCGTAGGGGCACAACATGTTGTGCCCCTACCCGTGTACTTCATTTACCTGCAATACGCT
>NZ_JBALDM010000053.1:0-51820 GCF_036917435.1 Nostoc sp. | reverse complement strand
AGTTTTATCTCTCCAAAGATGCCACTCTCAGCAATGATGATGTGTTTTTGAACTATGATTACGTAGACAACATTGGCGGTGGTGGTGTTAGTTCAGAATCAGTCACACTTACCATTGCTAATAGTACTGCGGCTGGTAATTATTATCTACTTTCTCAAGCCGATGGTTATGGCTACGTAGCTGAAAGCAATGAAATAAATAATGTTTTTGCTAGTGCGATTTCTCTAACGACACCTGCACCAGACTTAATAGTTCAAAATGTCTCTGCACCAAGTAACACAACAGTTGGTAGTAGCATTCAACTTAACTATCAAGTCAAGAACCAAGGTAATGCTAGTGCAGGTTATAGCTACAGCAAGTTTTATCTCTCCAAAGATGCCACTCTCAGCAATGATGATGTGTTTTTGAACTATGATTACGTAGACAACATTGGCGGTGGTGGTGTTAGTTCAAAATCAGTCACACTTAACATTGCTAGTAGTACTGCGGCTGGTAATTATTATCTTCTTTCTCAAGCAGATGGTTATGCTTACGTCGCTGAAAGCAATGAAATCAATAATGTTTTTGCTAGTGCTATTACAGTACAAGGAACTAATAATGACTGGTATAGTCAAAATTTGAAAGACGGAGGATTGATTAATTTAACTCGCTCTCTGGCAGCAGACGGAAATTTAAGTAGAAAAGATATGATTTCTCTGTTCCGTGATGCTGAAGATAATAGTGCTATTGATGCTACTGAATTAGTTGATCTTCGGACTATTGTTAGTAATGCCAGCCGCTTTACCATGCTAGATTATGTTCGTGTTCTCTCAGGTAATGTAGTGAATGGGAATACGGCGAACCAATATTGGACGGGAGGTAGCACAAGTAAAACAACACTTGGAAACCTTTTTGCTGGTAGTAGTACTGCACAAATGGAAAAATTGATTGGTAAGTGGTTCTTAGGAAGCGATCGCCCCACAGCATCCAACAGTGCCAATTATCAAGCAATCAGTGGCTCTTTATTCCAAAATGGTATCAGTGCAGATGATATTAAGCAAGGTGATTTGGGAGATTGTTATTATATGGCTACCTTGTCTTCCATAGCTCAGGAAAAGCCTAACTACATCCAAAATATGTTTATTGACAATGGTGATAATACTTTCACCGTTCGTTTCTTTAATAATGCTGTGGCAAACTACGTCACAGTTGATCAATATTTACCCACCAATGCTTACGGACAGCTAATTTACGCTAGTAAAGGTAGTTCTTACAATAATTCTAGTAATGAATTGTGGGTAGGACTAGCAGAAAAAGCCTATGCTCAATTAGGTGAGTCAGGTTGGAGTCGTCCTGATAATACCACCAATGCTTACAGTTCTATTGAGGGAGGCTGGATGGATTATGTAACCAGTCAAGTAACTGGCTTGAATGCAACTATGCAACAAGTTAGTAGTATGAGCAAAACTCAGCTAATTGATTTAGTAAATTCCAACAAAGTATTAACTGCTGGGTTTGTTAATGGTGCAAATTACGGCGTAGTTAATAATCATGCCTATACCGTTAGTAGTTACAATGCAACAAATGGAACATTTAAACTCAGAAATCCTTGGGGATCTCAAGACGCGAGCTTAACATGGGAACAATTGCTCAATCTAAAAACATATTTTGCCTGGTCAAATGCTTAACTCTGATTAAGGAATGATATTTCTTCTAATTTTCGGTAAAGATGAAGCAATTAATCTTTACCGAATTTTAACATCCACCATTTTTTAGTATGATTAAAGCATCTTTAATGACTTGTATTGCTTTACTGGTTATACCGGGGTCAACTAATATTTGTGTTATTGCTTCTACCCATGCTCAAAGTCAAACTCATTCTGTATCTTATAGAAAAACTATGAAAAATAACAATAATTTGATTAAAAAAGTAACTCTGATTGCTAGACAAGAAAATTTACCACCTTTGGGTATTGCTCACGATCCACAACGCAATATTGGTCTTGCTTCTGTCTTTATCCTCTTAGAGAATCCTCAAACTAAGAGTGTCACTGTAAAAATTTCTAAAGTTGAAATCCGCAATTTCTTAGATGGCAAATTACAAAATTTTCAGTCTCAGTACAAAGAAATTGAGTTAAAACCTTTAGAAAATTCGGAGATTCTTGTGAAATTGACTAACAAAAGCGGATATACAGGACACGATCGATTCAAAGCAGTAGTTACTTATGATATAGAAAATCAAAGTAATACTATAGAATCAGAAGCTGTCGCAGCTAATTTTTCAAATAATTGATTGAGTTAAAAGCAGTTAATGGATTTTAGATTTTGGATTTATCCTGCCCACAAGGGGACAGGACTTGAGGATTTAGATTTGCTCTCTTTGCAGTGTTAGTGAGTAATCGAGTGTTTTTTAGATTAGACATCTCCAGAAATTAAATATGTCTTATCCAGAATTCTTGTAAAGACGCAGCACTGCAACGTCTCTACAATCATTTTTGGAGATGTCTAGCGGACATGATATTACTTATCATTTCCACACACTCTAAAATGTCTTTGGTCATTAGTCCTTTGTCAAAAACTAATGCTCAACGACTAATTGATACCTAGCCACTTTTGACCATCTAAGCGTTGAACTAAGCCAAATACTAACAAATCGAGTGTGATTTTGCGTTCATCGATTAAGAATGACTCAAGAGTGCTAGGTTTTTTGCCTTCATTACAAGAAAATCCCTTTTTACCTTGAATATCTTCGTCGGGGAAATACAGGTTGAACTGACGCAGACCTGTTTCTTTCCAACTGCCGATAATTTGCCAGCATTCCTCAGCAGATTCAAAGCCAGTAATTGGCAATTTCTGCTTGGCAAAAGACACCTGTAAATCTTGCACGCCTTGTTGAGCGATCGCTTTTTGTAAAGCTGGCAAGTAGTCTTGCTCGATGAACTCTACAAATGGCTTATCTTCAACAGATGGGGCTTTTTCCTTTTTGGCGGCTTTAGCTGCGGCTGGTTTTTCTTCTGTTGCGGCGGTGGCGGGTTTTTCTTGCTTGGGTGGTTTAGCAGCTTTGGAATCTGTGGCTTCGGTGGAATCTGTACTAGGAGCGTTTTCTTTAGCCACAGTGGGAGCTTGCTTGTTAACAGTGCTGGGAGCTACTTCTCCCGCTTGATTGTGATTGGTTGGGTCTGCCATTGCTCAGGTCAATCCTTTAATCTAGCTTTTGGAGCGATCGCTCACCTTGAGGTATCGGGTATTTTTATTTTGACATACTAGGGGAGCAGGGCAGTAATAACGTACAGTTAAAAATAACGTAAAGGCTTAAAGTATAAGCTTTCTTCCCTTCTGTCCATCCAAATCTAAAATTCCTCCGCCTTCTTTAAATCCCCTTGAATCCCATGCCCGTTTCTACCTGTTGCTGTGCTGGAGTAGAACTCACCTTACCAGACCCAACTCCATTAGAAGCCTTACGCCAAATTCCAAGCTGGCTCAAGAATAAGCCTACTAAAATTAAGCTACCGCCAATATATTGAGGTAGGGTAGGGGCTTCACCCAAAATTAAGTAGGCTGCAAAAATGCCCGCAATTGGGCTAAATGAGCTAACTAAGGAAACCATAGATATCGTAGACGTTTTCAACCCTTTAATCCAAAAAGACTGGCCCACTACCACAATCAACCCTCCATAGAGAAACATCCATTGCCACAAGAATGGTGAGAGGACATCAGCAAAATGATCCTTGCCATAGAGGAGTAAAGCAATGAAGAAAAAGATTACGGTTCCTAGTGCAGTCCGAAAAATGCTATAGATTCCCAAAGGGATCTGCGAAAGGTATTTTTTACCAATAATCGTAGAAGCAGTTACAGCTACAGATCCTACTGCTGCTAAAATTTCCCCGATGCCTAAACCGAAACCTCCCATATTCATCATGGTTTCTGTCGGAGGCTGAAGGATGATAGTTAGGATAACACCGATAAATGCTGCGATCGCGCCGATAAATTCCCAAATATTTACTCGTTCCTTCAATAACCAGACTGATAAAGCCAGAGTTAGAGGCGGTTCCAAACGTCCTACCAAGATGACATTATTTACCCCTGTGAGTGCAAGTGCCTGGAAAACTAAGCCAGGAGCCAATGCTCCCGATAAAATAGCGACTGCTGTGAGACTAACCCAATCCTTCCTTGAGAGTTGCTTCAAAGTAGCTTTGTTCCACTGTTTTCCATAGATGAGGATCAGAAGTATCAAGGCGCAAAGGTTTCCCACAAATAAAACATTACACAAAGAAATCGGATTGCGTTCCCCGATAAAATGTTCAGCACCAATTTCTGTTAGCTTCCGGGTAACTGCGCCAGATGCAGCAAAAATTAGCATTGCTAGCCAGAGATATGTTTGTCCTGAAACTCTATGGATTAAGCGATGTGGTCTTTTGGGTCTAGTCACAATAACACCACTGCAATGAAAGCATTGCTCATTATAAGTTGCCATCATTCTGAATTGAATGAGGTTTTGTTGAGAAAATACTTAAATTATGCTGTGACTTTGAGCCACCATCATTGCCTGAGAAAGTGCTGAGAATCAACTAAGTTTTCTTAAAGAATAAATTCATGAAAATAGTGGCTTAGTTTCAATAAGCTCTCACTCCTACCTGAGATGCTTTAGATGTTCAGGATAAAACAAAAAAGAGAAGTCACAAATGAAACTCGCACCCTTACTTACAACTTTTGCTTTGGTTGGTTTTTTCACAGTTTGGGACGTACCATTAAAAGCGATCAATCCTTCCTTAGTGCAGGCATCAGCAGCCGAAGAGATGTCTGTAGCCCAAAAAATAGATTTGCTTACTAAGAGTAAGGGGCAAATTGGTAGTGGCGATCAACTACGTCGTTTCTTTTTTGGTGACTTGGAGCCAATCGGTATCCAGGTAGGTGGTGCAGGTCACGTAGTTAACCTTTATAACAAAGCCAATGATGTTACATTTGCTTACTGTTCTCACTACGATGTGATTGTAGCGATTAAGAAAGGTAAGGTGACAAAATTTGAACCCAGTGAAGTGAAGTAATTTATTGAGGCGACGAAAAGGAACTGAGTGTTACCTTAATCTTTCTATAAACGACTACCTTTTAAAACAGTCTTCTTCAAATCGTGTGGACAAGGGGTATGAGTTGTTTTTACCCTTGTCCACTTGTCGATGTTGAGAGTTTTAGTGAAGAGAAGGGTGCGATCGCTGTTTCTGTTTTTCCTGAGCCTGTAGGTATGCCCAGAAGGATGTCTTGGTGGTTGAGGAGTTTAGCGATCGCTTCTCGTTGAAAGTTGCGCGGGGAAAATGTTTAGGGTTTGAAAGTATTCATAAATCATCAAATTCCGCAAGTTTAAAAAATTCCGTCCTTAAACATACTATTTTTTTAAAAAATTGGTTTTCTCTCCCTGGTGACTTATCCCGTAGATTTTCAAAAATATCATCATCAATACTTTCTAAGTCCACTCTTTGTCTAAATTCTTGTAAAGCAGACCAAAAATCATTAACTTTTTGATTATCAGATATAGAAATTGTTTTTTGACCTGATAATTTATATTTGAGAAATTGAATAAAATCTAAAACTTCTTGTTGTTTATCTGTGGGTAATTCTCGGAAGTTTTCTAAAACTGTTTGTTCAATAGTCATAGTGTTACCTCCGCTCAATGAGACGCAATTATATTCTAAATTAGAATCGGTTAAGTTACAGGTATATAGTGATCGCAATTTTATTGCTTGACTATCTCTATTAGAATTTTGGTTTTTTTGGTCTAGCGAAAACATTAAAATTACCTCCTTCAGAGTCATCCTTTGGTTTTTGCAGTTGTTGATTTTGCTTATCCTTTTTTATTGGCTTAGGTCTATCACTGCCTTTAAGTTTAGGTTTTGTAGTGTTAATAAGATTAGCAGAATTTAATGGTAAAGGAGGAGGATTATTCATTCTACGGTTATCAACCCATCCCATTCCTTGAAGTGGAGTTGGTAGTATAGGACGTTCTTGATATTCATTTACAGTCTTATCTTTAGGTTTAGGTTTACCAATATTGAACTTATTAACATCTCGCTCAATTTCCATGTATCGAGTTTCTTTATCAATGTTAAGAGGTTTATCCCAAGTCAACATAGCTAATAGCATTTCGATCCGAGGTAAATGTGAAATGCTATCTATTTCACCTCGATTCTTTCCCTGTGGATAGTCTTCTATACTAATATTATCAAGAATATGTTTTTGAAATGGCTCTACAAAAGCCGTATTATAATATTCGTTCACAACCTGAGTTTCCTCAATTGCCCATCTATTCTTTTCAAATAGCTTGCTGTATCGAGAGGTGCGATCGCTCAAATATAACTGCGGCTCAATTTTAATAGCACCCATACCTAAAGGTTTACCCATACCAAGTTTAAGACGATATTGCTTATCTTGTATTTGTGCAATGTCTAGTATCCACAATAATGCTCCTAATTCAATATCACTTAAGTTTTCAAAGTAAATTTTAAATTCAAAATTAACACCTTGATTAATTGGTTTAATTTGAGTAGTTTGACTATCCTGAATATCCCGATTGGGATTTTGAATATTTGGGTTTCTTCCTTTATGCCAGTAAAGTTTATGTCCACGAATAACTGTTTCTGATTCTGGTTGATTAGCATAGTGTTTAATTTTTGACTTATCAGCTTGAGGATTATCTTTTTCTGGTTGAACTAAATAGTGCTGAAAAGTAGTTGGTTTTGGTTCACTAAGAATTTGAGGAATGACTGTATCATTAAAATTACCTTTATACCAGATACCTCTTTCATTAGATTTATATTGAGCATCAGTTATAAATACTCGACTACCCCGTTGACGCATATCTTTAGGTAAATTTTTATCTTCATCTTTTTCATCTTTTTTAACCCAACCGAAAATTGCATCAGCTAAATCAAGCTGTAAAGAATTTCTTAAAGCTGTTGGAATAAAATCAACAACAGTAGTAGCCTGTCCATCACCTTCAAGAGAGTAAGGAATACGGAAGTTAGGACTTTGACCAAAAAAGCCTACTTTATTTCCGTTTTGAGGGGGGTAATAGAATACAACTGAGCAATTTTCATTTAACATTCCCCATCTTTTATCAAAAGGTGGTTTTTTCTGAAAATCTGTGAGCGCATTACAATAATGATCGATAACTTTATTATCTAATCTTAATCTAAAAGCAGTAGAATTTTCTTCAAAGACAATACAATGATTCCGGCGTGGTGAAGACTCATTACCTTGCTTCATATTTCCACTTGTAACTAAAATTCCTTTGTTTTGATAAATATTTGGTAAATCAATATTCCAAGCGAATAAACGTTTAGCTCTATCATTTATTTCTACATCTACCATTTCATAGCTTACAGAAACATATTGAGGATGATATTCATCATCGTTAAACCTTTTTAAATGGTTAAAGTTAATGTCGTTTTCTCTAACCCAAGCAAATGTTTTATCTCTAATGACTTTTGCTGGTTTAATATACCATCCTTCACTGTCTTGTTTTAGATATCCAGCCTCAATATTTTTCGGTAAAACATATTGTTTGTATGCTTCTCCTAAAGAATCTTGTTTAGGATTTGCTGCTACTGCACGGAAAAATAAACGTTTATTATCCGATACTTGTTCAATTTTACTAAAGCTAACAATCTCAACTAAATTCCGTATCATTCCCCGCAAACTACTACCAGGAATAACAGGTTTTGTAGATTTTTCTAAATGATTAGTGTAAAAAAAATCTGGCAAATCTTTTGTTTCTGCACCACATTCAAATTCTTCTCTTGTTAATCCACAGCGAATATAAAGTGGTGATTCAGTGGTTAAACTACATTCAATTCTACCAGTGTAGCGTTTTTCACTTTGTAAATAATAACGGTTTTCTTTCGGTAGAGATTCTGGTGATACTTCAACAACTTTTTCGGGTAATTCTACAAAATTATAGGGTGCGATCGCTTTCCGGTCGTCTTTAATTTTAGCAATATGTCTTGGATTCATTTTTAACCTCCTTAAAAGTAAACTTTAACTAGACGGCTCAGGTAAATACGCGCTACACCTGAATCATCGTCATCAATATAGTGATGAACAGTTAAACGCAAAGGACGTTCGTTATCCTTGAAGGTAATTCCAGTCAGAGGAACAGCGTGTTTTAAACCTTGTTGACCATCTGCAAGCAAGGTAAATTCTCCTAATTCTGACTCTGATTTGGTTCCCCAAAGAATTTGATTTTCAGTAATATATTCCTCTAGTTTCATATTGTCATCTTTAATCAGACGAGCTTTAAAATATCCATCTGTTTTCCAGATCATGACTTCTGATTTTTGACCAAAAACTCGGCATTGTTGTAAAGTCTCTTTTCTCAAAAATGGGAAATTACATTGTGGAAATTTACATTTAGGAAATAATTCGATAGGTTCATTTGGTGTAATTAAATTACCATCTTGGAATTTACCCCAAATTACACCATCTTCTGCGTGAGCTAAAACATAATTTAATTGATTTTCTTTTGCTTGTGATTCTAACCATTCTTTTAAATCAAAATTATCTGGTATTTCCAAAGTTTGACATAATGGTTTATTCATTCAATTACCTCTTCATATAATGCAGCAACGAATTTTTCTAAAGACTCAGTATTATTTAAAACTAAAGATTCATTTGGTGCGGACTGTAAAATAGTGCTGATTTTATCTTCCTGTTCTCTTCGTAAAGTAATAGTTGCGTGTTTTCCTTGTAATCTGCCTCTACCAATACTGCTTGTTCCTCCTACTGGTAAGTCACCTGTCCACAAATCTTTTAGTAACAACAGAAGTAAGCCAATTTCATTATCTTTTGGGTTACGCAACTCAATTTCTAAATCAAACTCTGTTTTATCGCTAGCAAATACAGGCTGTTCGTTAAATAACGCACCATGTAAAGCGCCACCGGTAAAACGGTCAATTGCTATACGATTTTGCACCAAATCTGTAGTTTCTTTGAGAACGCTTTCATTAACAATTAGGCGACTAGCTTTTGCTTGTTGATTTTTGTCTTTACCTAAATATGACCCAAAAATATCTTCAACAATGAGAAGATTTTTGTTAATTGTATTGATAATCCGCTCTGCTCGATGGCGTAACACTCCTGCTAAAGACGTACCAGATATAACGGGTTTGAGTTCGCCATCGCGTCTAGATTTGAGGTGTACTACATCAGGTGATTTATCAGCAGAAGCTTGACCAGAACGAATTAATAGTGGACTAACGAGGGTGAATGTGGCTTGGATGGTTAGGCGATCGCGTTTATCTCCTCCATGCACAGATACACCGAGAGCATTTTCTATTGAGTCATAGGGTTGATCATTAGCTAATAAACCTGTAGACCAATGCTCAAAGGTTAACCATGCTATACGCTCATCATATTTCTGCAAATCAAATTGCTGTACTTGCCAATTGTTAACCTTACAGCGACCAAAGCCACGATGCTTTTTCATCCCAAGACTAATTTCGCCATTTTCTAAACCTTGAAGTGCGATCGCTAATTCTCTAACTAATTGCTCCTTATTATTTTCTGCATCAATCAACAATTCAAAATAAAGGTCAAACTTTATTCCTGCTTCTAAAAACTCTAGGTCATATTTTGCCCCAGGTTCGGCTGTTCTAGTAACGCTATTAATTTTGACACCATCTCGTAGTTCTGCTTTGATATTTTCTCTACTGAGTGCATCATTTACTATTAAAGGACTTTGCTCACCCTCTTCATCACTACGCAAACCGCCAAATAATAAAGATTCTTCTGTAGCACCATAACCATTTTTATACTCTCGTAAATAGTTCCGTAACGCTCCGGCAATAGATGAACCCATCAATAAAGCTTTATCTTCTTTACTATCTCGCAACAAAACTAAATCAGTAGCACCATCAGCATCACCACTTCCCAAACAAGTTGGAGTATCTAAAACTAAAGTGCCTTTTACTATAATGCGTTCGATAATATGGCGCTGATTGCGATTTATGAGGCGATCGCTACTCATTATATTTTCTCCTTCATTGCCTTTTTAGTAACCGCCATAATTAGACGGAGAGTGTATTTTTCAGCGAGCCTATTTTGTATGGCAAATTCATCTGTAATACTTCGCTTTTTTTCAGCAACCTTGACTGTTAAATCCTGTGGATTGCTAATCCAAGACCAAGACATAGGATCGCGCAGCCATTCATTAAGCTTTTGCTTCAGAGAATCTTTGCCTACACCTATTTTTGCTCTTTCAAATTGACCTCTAGCATTAGCTGGTAAATTATCTAAAAGTGACAGTACTAAATCACAATCACCTGTTGTTAATGCCTGTCTCGCTACTAATAGCAAGCGCGATAGTTGACTATTAGTGATTTCGCCTTGTATTCCAGGATATCCCATCTGCTTTTGCAAAGCTTGTTCTAGTTTTTGATGCAGAAGTCTTTCAGCCATTTCTGCTGCTAGACTACATGATGCTTCATGTCTTAATGTCGGCTGAATGGTATTTATAGTTGTGTCAGGTTGCTTTGCAGGAAAATCTACTTTTTCTAACCAATTCACCACAACTCTGCCAAAACCTTCTACTCTTCGTTCTCCAATACCTTGAGTTTCCAGTTGTTGAATCTGCTCTAAATTTAAGGAAATATTCTCAAAAACAAATACACTTCCTGCTTCTAGTGCTGGAACTTGAGGTAAAGGAAGACCCCATTTACGATTAAATCCACCGACTAAAGTATTAGTAGTAAAACTTATTTTTGGTTGTGGTTCTACACCTAAAAACTTTTTTAGTTCTTCTATTAATGGTACTGGTACTTTATGTTGTGCTGATGGAGGAATTACGGCATATTGTCCCCACTCATCACGTAAAATCATGTCACTTAACAGCGTAATTGTAAAACTGTCTGTATCAATGCGGTCTTCAATTGGAATACTTACTTCATCCCAAGTATCATGACAATTTACATCAGAAATTTTTGTATGTCCATAACCAGCACTTTGGGAACCACCTAACCACAAATCTTCTGATTTATGGAGTAATTTTTTCAGAAAATCGGCATCTGCTTCTTCACAGAGGATGACAGCTTGAAACGCTTGTCCAGCATCAATTGCTTCGTAGCGGAAGATTTCTCCTTCACCCTTGAGTTGTTTTGTTTGAGAGTCGCGTTTGATTGGGGTAGAACGTCCTTGTTTGCGATCGCGTTGATTGTGAATGTTGATCCGTCGTTTTTCCTTGTAGAATCTTACACAGCCACCCTCTTCTGTCCAAAAACCTTCACCCACAAACTTAGGAGTCTCTACTTCATCTGTTCTATTCACACTGAAATCGTAAACCCTTATTTCAGGTGATTCATCTCTTAATTCTGCATCCTTATCTTTAAACCAAGAACGGGGTACAGGTAGTGTCCGTCTCTTTTCTTTACTTAACAGATATGCATTAAGGTAGCGGGTGCTTTTAGCATCAAAAAATAGGTGTTTGACTGCATCATTGCTCAAATCAAGCTCTGATAATTGATGCTGCTTCATGTAGCGACCAATTATTGCACCCCGAATCATACTACCGGGAATAAAACTATAAGATACATCACTATTTGGGTCGCCTTGAAACGAAGTAGCAAGGAGTGGCTGTTGAGTATGCAATGAAAAAGTAATTATCTTCACGTAACTGCCTCCCGAACTTTACTAAACAGGCTTACATAATCTTGTGTAATTTCTTGTCCCACATTATTATGTAAATTATGTAGCGTACATCGCACATATCCTCTACCTCGGTTGCGTCCACTTCCTACACGTCGAAGTGCTAATACTCCCACTGCTAAAATTGACAGCATTTCATCACTAGGTTGAGTTTCAAACAGCAAATCAGCTTTGAATTCAAGTTGGCGTATAACTACTCTGAAAGAACGTAAACTTCCTTCATCTGCCGTACCAGTTTGAGAATCAATCGCAGTTTGGCGACGGATAGTAGTTAGAGATTCTAAAACTTCTTCCTTTGTCAATGTTTCATCTTTAATTTGCCAAGCAACAGCTTCGCGTAAATCATCTGGCAAGGAAGCATCCCCTACGTGCATTGCTGCTATTGTTCCCAGACTACTGCCAGGTGTACCGAAAAGATCACAAGCAATATTTTTCCAATATGCGAGATTATCATCTTGCAAAACTGCAATTAAATTGTCACATTCTTCCCTTAATAAACCCTTAAGAGTGCGTCCGCGCAAGTAAGGAAATCCATAGGAATCATGCTCAACTTCCTGATCAATTAAACCAGCTACACCATCGCCTCTGCCGAAAGTCGTATCACTTAGTAATTTAATTTTAAGTTGATAGATAATCATCTAATCCCCTAGTCCAATGTAAAACTCCATAGCTTCAATAGCATCAAAATAACCACATTTACTGTTTAACCAACCACCTCTAGCTAATTGTTCACTTTGACCGCTAGACTCTGGGAATAATGGTAACTGTGGCAATTTATAAACACGTAAAAAGTCTTGAGTAGCCTCAATAGATCCTTTGCGTAAAACTTCTCGCAGAGCCATGACTTTGTTGTGGCGTTCTTTCCAGTCTTTTCCTTCTTTAAACTCTTTCATAACTTGAGTAAAACCTTCCCAAGTACGCCACTCCCTGTTATTGTTTTGCAACCGTAGAGGACGCATCACTAAATCCCCAGGTTTATTATTAATCTCAACTTGATATTCGCGTTTGCGGATTTCGGAAATTGAACCAAGCAAACCACTAGCTGCTAAATGCCAATCAATAGCAGAAAATCCATTTGGTTCAAATTCTTTATTTTCTTTAACATATTTCTTAGCTTCTTTACATAATTCTTCACTGATTTGATAACCTCGTGCGAAAGGATAGTGGGTTTTAACAACACATACACCAGCACAAGCTGTTAAATCTTTCCCATCAGCTACAGGCTGTTTTTCAAATGCTCTAAGAAATAAAGCCGCTAATTCTATCCCTAATCTTCCTTCACAAACAAAGGTAATATCATCACCGCCATAAACTAAAGGACGAAAAGGAAGATAATATTTAGCATTTAAATTAAATTCTCCAAGTTTACCTACAACCTTTCCTTGTTGAATTGACTTGATAATTGCCTGTGCAACTTCTTTCAGCGCGTTTATACCAGCTTGCTCAACACTTGTAGAAAACTTTCGCATGGCATTAATGTAATCTCGATTTTTTCTTCCCTCTCCATATTTCTTAAATCTGTCTCCCATACCATTACCATCAGCATGAACAATAGCAGCATAGCTAGATTCGCCCTCAGAACGACCTAAATGGTCAGTTCGATAGGGAAATTGATAAATCTTTTGGTCAACTACTTCAGCAAAAAAGTTTTGCAGCTTTTGATTAGCTTTGCGAACTGCTTGTAATTTTTGCTTGGTTTCCGTAGAAATCAAATAACTATCTGTTTCTTCTTCATCGCCATAATTTACATAATCATTGCTTGTATCTACAGCAGGAAGCTGAGTTGAGTTACAACTAGCAGTTACACCCAATCCCAATAGTGGAACAGAAGGAATTCGCTCATATTTTTGTCGTTCTATGTCATTTTTTTTCAAACTTTCAACTATTGAATATAAATTTTGGCTCTCCCAATCAAAATCGGCATGAGCAACTAAAAGGTTAACCCCTTGCGCTTCTTCTAAAACTCGCCTACTCAATATTTGAGTAAATCTAACAGCAATTTCGCGTGATTTAAACAATACAAGTGCATTCCCTCCAGCCGCGTATATTAGTTCTCCGTTTAATTCACTAGTTTCTATTGCTTTATCTTGGCATTTTATTGGAAAATTTAATTTTACTAATGTTTCTTCAACCCATTCTTTTGTAGATTGAGATAAGAGAAAGGAGGCTCCAATATTTTCGCGTAGACGGTTGCTGCTGAAGATATAATTCTGTTTACCTGTCGTATCAACTACAGTTATAGTAAATTGTGTCATTTTGCCTCCCGGTCATTTTGGGCAATCCAATTTGCAATTTCTTCAGATAAGTTTGTTAGATGTTCGCGTCCAAATACAGCAATTTTTTTATCATTAGTCGATGCCAAAATTTCAGCCTTCAGGGTATCTGGTTCGTTAAAGCAACAGATCAAAGCCACTCTAGCTTCATCTCCTCCCATTTGTCTTGCTCTAAGGTATGCTTCAAAAAGCTTGCTCTTGCATAACTTTCTGTCACTACTTGTTGTACAAGAAATAGCAAAAATTTGATGCCCACGCGTAAACGCTATGTCAAACTGAAACTGAGTTCCTTGTAAAGGAATTTCAAAATCCATTCCGTAATCTCTGATTAACTGTTTTTCAGCAATATTTTTAACTTGCTCTAACACATAATGCTCTAGCCATACACCATCTATCCACTTGCAAAAATTTTTTATATCTTTGAAAGACCCGGTTTTTTGTAATTGCTGTAGCGAAAGTTTATCATCATTTGTAACAAAGTTTTCTTGACTAAAAGCTGCAATAATTTCTTGCGGTAATTTCTCTACAGGTGTTAATACTTTCATCAAAGATGGATTACTTTTCCAATCTCCTTTACCGTTTGATTTTTGCTGATAAGCTTGCTCTCGAAAAACGTTATAGAACCAATCAAACCACTGCTTTGATTTTGTCTCTTCCTTGAAGACATTGGCAAGTTCTGTTGCCAATTTTGATAATTGTACTTGTTGTGTAGGTTTTTTCTTCAACTCCAACCCATGTAGCTGGAATATTTTTACAAGTTCAATTGATAAGGTATCTGGTTTTATTTTTAAGCGGATGCGATCGCTATCTTCTTTATCAATGCACATCTCTAATCTGCGGGGGTCGAGATAGCTAAAAATAATATCTGCACGCTGCCTGTATGTTTTATCTTTAGTCTCTTCATAAAATAATGTTCGGTAGGCGTGCGCGGACATCGCTTTTGTACCGCCTGTATAATTTAGCCCTATTTTTCCGCTTTTAATGGTTTCTAACTTTGTTCTAATTTCTTTTTGGATGTAATAAGCATCAGACTCATAATCATTTAGCGATCGCAATTCTACAGCTTTCAAACCATTTATCTCGTCGTTTAAAAGAATTTCTTGCAGCCGCTTTGCCTGTCTTTCTGTATCTGTTGTGTGTATTAAGTATAGACTTTTACCTTTGTTGACTAGGAGATTCGCTGCAACATAATTCGGTAACAGATTCTCACCAATAAGTAAAAACAGATGGTCTACTTTGTATTTGTCGAACTCAGATGTACTCATGTGGTAGATGTATATAACTTTCTATATCGGCATACCCAGTATTGCACAGCATCGGAAGTACCCCTTTCCAATACCTGCTAACTTAGTAAGAACACTTGAGACACTCTAACTGATCGTGAATGCAGTCGCCACTAACTACCCACACCCTAAACTTTTACAACAGCTAGCCAATGGCTCTCTCAACCAAAGTCATAATTTGACTCGCGCTATACGGCTATGGGCATTGTTACGTTGGCTCTATAGTGACGAAGCATACACTACTGTAGAAAACAGTTTTACTTATAATGATTGGCGACAAGCTTTTTTTACTAAGACTCACAAGGATGAAAAGCAAGTAGACATCCTTAACCATCAAGATGCCAACTGCGCTTGTATCAAAACAACGAAACAATGGTTATTAAGATGGGAAGTACCCATAGATGAATGGCAGAATTCACTACAAAAGCAAATACCAATATCAAATTCCGAGCTAGATAAGCTTTTGGAAGAACCGTTATTTGCTCAAGTTCGCAAATCCCTTCAAAGTGACTTAGATTTATTAGTCAATCGAAACTGCTTGCAACGACTAAATAACTTCAGTGGAAGAAGCAAATATTATTGTCGAGTAGACAAATTACCCAATTTCAGTAAATCAGAAGATACTTTTAGTAAATTAACACTTAAAAAACAAGCATATTTAGCTGGAGCATTGGGGATATTTAGTTTTCTCGATCCCACATATCCTTTGTTAGCTGAAGAGTTTTCAGAAGAAGTAGATGAAGATAATCATCGGATTTTTTTATATGTTGATTATGTCGTACCAGAATCAAGTGATATTCAAGATAGAGTTGATGAAATTCAAAGTGAATTACAAGAAATCTGGAATACTGGACACGTTCAACCTCTACTACTGACATATCATAGCGCTCATCAAAATCAAATTAAAGAGTGTGTTGTTTATCCAGTTTGTATTTATTTCATGGAACGCGCTAAATATCTATGTACGTATGGCACTACTCCAAAAGGTGATATTAACTGGTACAAATATCGTTTAGACAGGATTGTTTCTAAACACTTAGAAATTTTAGAGTGGCAAGATCCTCGTGTTCCTCAGTTATTGAGAGAGAAACATCAAGATAATAAGCTACCAACTCCTAAAACTGTCAATTCTCAGTTAAAAGAAGCGTGGGGATGCGACTTTTATAAAGAAAAAGCATTAATGGTATTGCGGTTTGAGCAAGATTTTCATCAAGCCTATATTGAGGGAATTAGCATTCATGATACTTTTACTCAAATTAGCTACGATCAAACAGTCAAATTAACTCAACAATATACACTTAACCTTGAACCTAGAAAGGCTATTGTAGATATTCTCCAATCTCGTCCTAGCACTGATGCTTACTACAAAGTAGATTACCGAGTAACAGACTACTATGTTGTCAGATGGTTACGGGCGTTAGGGTCAAAAGTAGAAGTTTTATTACCTTGGGTATTAAGAGAAGAAATGGCTTTAGAAATCCAAAATACTTGGAATTTATATAAAACGCGATTATAAGATTCATTGTCATCAAAACTGTACCTCACTCGAAAATCTCTATGATACAGCAGATTGCAACTTGGTGAGGTACAGATCATCGTAGGGGCACAACATGTTGTGCCCTACCCGTGTACTTCATTTACCTACAATACGCTGTATCTAACAATTAAAGTGGCGTAATCCAATAAGTAATGCCCTGAACAACTTGTTTCGTAAAACCAAATAGAGGTAAATTATCTTCAGTTAAACCCACATAAGTCCAATGTGGAACATCATTTTCTACAGTTTGAAACCAACCATTTTGATTCAGAGCTTTTCTTTGTTCTTTACTACCTACACGTAAATCAATTGCTAATCCCCATAGGTGTTGTGAAGTTCCTGGAGGTGCAACTAAACCGAGAATTTTTGTTTCTTTACCCTGTTGAACTTTTGCCAAAGTTTGATTGTTAGCATATTTTTGCCAAAATCTTAAATTTGTGTTAAAAGTGCGAGTACAATCACCAGAACCATAACCAGATTTTAGCGGTATATGTTGTTTAACTCGCGCTTTATTTAGAGCATCAGCCGCCGATTTTTGTAAATAACAATCATTAGTGCCATCAACATGAAGCATCGTTAAAGTAGATTGAAATTCTTGAGTCTCCTGTTCATTAATAAGGATATTTTTTGGCGGTAGTTTAATTCCAACATCTTGATTTACAAAAACTGCCCCATAAGTTCGTAGCAAAGTATATTCATAAGTCCCAGCTTGGGGAATTGTGGCTAATTTCTGGCTAACCGCAGATAAAAAACGCTGTTTTTCATTTAATTTTGGGTTGGGAATAAATGGTTTTGATGTTATCTCTTTAGAGGTATCTATGCAAGGTGATGAACCAGTTGTAGAGCATACATTTAATGGTTGAGCAGTTCTAGCAAATTGGTGGTGGGTAATCTCATTACTAGCTACTAAGACAAAAATCATCCCGATAACTATAATAATGAAGCTTGCTTTTCTAATAAATCTAGTAATGTCTCTTTGCTTCTTGATGGTGAGTTTCATTTTTAAATAATTCTTTAGTTGATTAAAAAATTTAAGTAATGCCTTTATTGATATCTGTGCTGTTGATGAATAATAATGATAATTGATTTATTTTTTTTTAATAAGGATAGTCCTAATAGTGTCCATGAAATTTTCTTTTTATTTACTTAATGATGTTAGCGGCTTCGTGGTTAGATGTTTTTCATAAATTATGATAGCTGTATTTTTATATATCGGTTCCGAAAATATCTAATATATGTCATTAAAAAAAGTTTTAATGACTAACAATCTGAACAATAGCTGCGATCCACAACCCGGAAACTTGTCACAAATGTTAAAAGAATTATATTTTAATTTAATACTCAAGTAAAAAAATAGAGCATTGTTTATATTTGAGTACTAGTAAATTTGATAACTTTTTTATTAGAAAGTTACATCCATGAAATCACTGGAACAGTTAAAATTGAAAAGAACTCTAAGCTTGCCGATCCTGTAAGTATGACCATGCACAATTCAGTTGAATTTCAAGACGCTTTTGATGTCATTGTCGTCGGTGCAGGTCACTCCGGTTGCGAAGCGGCTTTGGCCTCTGCACGCCTCGGTTGTCGAACCCTGTTATTGACGCTCAACTTGGATAAAATCGCTTGGCAACCCTGTAATCCAGCAGTGGGTGGCCCGGCCAAATCTCAATTGACTCATGAGGTAGACGCACTCGGCGGAGAAATTGGTAAGGTAGCAGACCGCACTTATTTGCAAAAACGTATCCTCAACTCTTCACGGGGGCCTGCTGTTTGGGCATTACGCGCCCAAACGGATAAGCGCGAATATGCAGCAGTGATGAAGAATATTGTCGAGAATCAAGAAAACTTGACAATCCGCGAAAGTATGGTAATAGATTTGGTGCTGGGTGCTAATGATGAAGTCATCGGCGTTGAAACTTATTTTGGTGTAGGGTTCCAATGTAAAGCTGTCATTTTGACAACTGGCACTTTCTTAGGGGGCAAAATTTGGGTTGGCAACAAATCAATGCCAGCAGGACGCGCTGGAGAATTTGCGGCGGAAGGATTGACACAAACCTTAAATCGCCTGGGATTTGAAACGGGAAGGCTTAAAACTGGAACTCCAGCGAGGGTAGATAAGCGATCGCTAGATTATAGTAAAATGCTAATCCAGCCAGGGGATGAAGATGTGCGCTGGTTCAGTTTTGACCCGGATGCATGGGTAGAACGAGAACAAATGCCTTGCTACATCACCCGCACTACCGCCGAAACTCATCGTCTAATTCAAGATAATTTGCACCTGTCGCCAGTTTATGGCGGTTGGGTGGAAGCGAAAGGGCCGCGTTATTGTCCCAGTATTGAAGATAAAATTGTGCGCTTTGCCGATAAGGAAAGCCACCAAATTTTTATTGAACCAGAAGGGCGAGATATACCCGAACTTTATATCCAAGGTTTTTCTACAGGGTTGCCAGAAAATTTGCAACTGTTTATGTTGCGGACTCTCCCCGGTTTAGAAAAATGTGTGATGCTGCGTCCAGCTTATGCTGTGGAATATGATTATTTACCTGCAACTCAGTGTTACCCCACATTGATGACCAAGAAAGTTGCGGGACTATTTTGTGCTGGGCAAATTAACGGTACTACAGGTTATGAAGAAGCGGCAGCCCAAGGGCTTGTGGCAGGAATTAACGCGGCTCGATTTGTTAGTTCTCAAGAAATGATTGTGTTTGCCCGCGAGCAAAGTTACGTTGGCACGCTACTTGATGACCTGTGTACAAAGGATTTACGGGAACCTTACCGGATGCTCACTAGTCGGTCTGAGTACCGCTTATTACTGCGTTCTGATAATGCCGACCAACGTTTGACAGCCTTGGGACGAGAAATTGGTTTAATTGACGATCGCAGATGGGATCTATTTACCCAAAAACAAGCGAATATTACCACAGAAAAGCAAAGATTGCAAGCTACACGAGTCAAAGAACATGATGAAATAGGAATAGCGATCGCATCTGATACCCAACAATTAATTAAAGGTTCGATTACCCTCAACGACTTACTGCGCCGTCCGGGATTTCATTACGTTGACCTCGACAGGTTCGGACTAGGAAACCCCAACCTCAACCGCGCCGAGAAAGAAGGCGCAGAAATTGACATCAAATATTCTGGCTATCTCGCTAGGCAACAAAATCAGATTGACCAAATTGCCCGCCAAGCGCACCGCCAGTTACCTGCGGATTTGGATTATGCAAAAATTGAGACTCTTTCCAAGGAGGCGCGGGAAAAGCTGAATTACGTAAAACCACTCACTCTTGGTCAAGCTGCACGTATTGGTGGTGTAAACCCAGCCGATGTTAACGCTTTATTATTATATTTAGAATTGCGTAGAGCCAAGAGCCAGCAAGAGTTTTCAGCGTTAGCTTAACACAAACTTGATAAAGACTGAGTATAGTAGTAAGCAGGGAGATTGGTATGATAGATGACATAAATATTAGTACTGCTATCATCAACAATCCCCAGATTAAAGTTGACTTTAATACCAACGCTCAACCAACTCGTCTCAAGAAGACGGCGGATTGGATATCTCATCTGTAATCCTAATTAAGAGGCAGTAGGCGCGGCGTTTCCTCGTCCTAGCAATAACCCAGAACGTCTATGTTACAAGAAGTCAGCACCCGTCTCATAGTACCGGAACCATCAGAAGACTTAATCGCCAACGAGCCTTGGTCGATAGATAACTATGCTGATGGTCTAATGGATGAACTCTTTGCCGATATCGACTACATTCTGGATGTTAGTGGTAATCTGCCTTCTCAAACCATTAGGCAGGGTAGGCAGAACAAATCGAGCCAGTCTTTTGCTGGAGTTTCTTCCCAAGCTTCAGAAAACGTGTTGTATACAGTTACGATACCGCAGACTATATTATCAAACGGACAGTCAGTTACTCAAGATAACCACAAGCACTTGAGTACCGTTGTCTTTAATAATGGCACCATTAAACCAGTTAGTAGAAAGCGTCATAAAAGTAGTCGGGCTTTGGGCAGATTGCTGATTGTGGGAACAACTTTAGGTGTGGCGATCGCTGGTATCATCTACTTGGTGCAGTCTGGAGTCGTATATCTTTTAAATCCCAACTTGACCCAGCAAGCTTTTCTAGCACCGCAATCACAATCACAGTTGCCTGTAAAGACAGAAATTGAGGCAGATTTGGTTGACTATATGCTGGGTTCGCTAGCAGTTATAGACAAACAAGAATTAAAAAGCAATCAAAAATCTTTCAGTTCAAGATTCTCCAGTCAGACAAGTACTAATCAAATAGCCCTTGGTAACGGGCAAACAACTAGTAACTTACCATCACTTCCACTTCTCGCTAACAATACACCAGCAGCCCCTAACCGTTCTGGAAGCGTTGTTGAGCGAATCTATGTTCCCGTTTATCAAGCGCCGTCGCCAATGCATAATGCGCTGCCGTCAATTCCTGGTAGTCCTATGCTAATGCCGCAAGTTGCCAGTGCGTTGCAGGGATATCAACCTAATATTGTGAAAAGCGCTCTGAATAAAGTGCAACAAGCTGCCAAGCCTGTAAGCGTCAGCATGTTGGCTGCGGCTGTCCAAGCAGAACTCAAACCTGTCGCTGGACGAACTGCACCGATTACCGTGCGCCAAACACCTAAGCCTCTGCCTGCATTGCCAGTGGTTCCATTACGGGCTGCACTTGCGCCAGAGTCAGAACCAACTATTACCCAAGAACAAGTATATCCAGCAGCTGCGATCGCAGTTGCTCCGAGTAATACCTTAGAAGGATTGCTAGAATTAGGTAACAAATCTGCCGCTTTGTTTAAAATTGATGGCGTGACTCGCCGTATCAATATGGGTGAAAGCATTGGCTCAAGTGGTTGGACGCTGGTAGAAGTTAGTAATGGCGAAGCAGTCATCCGGCGTAACGGCGAAGTCCGATCCATTTACGCCGGACAAAAGTTGTAAAATTCAAAGCATCTAACTCACCAAGAATTAACTCCTGACTGGTGGGTTAATTTCAAAGTGAATATGATTATCGTGACCATTTAGAGAAACACAAAGTCCCTCTCGAATTAGTAGTTGATCGTTGAAAAAGATTGCTCGTACCAGCTTTTGATTAGTAATAGACTTGATAATGGCTCGTGCAGAATCTCGATCGTATTCAGAACTCGACCAAACAATACCACCAAAACTTCCATTTTTTTGGGGTAAGTAAATATCGCACATCATGCCAGTTTCATGTCCATGATGATCGGGAGTATCGCCTCCATGAGGAAGACTAACATCGTTAATTGCCAATGGAGCAGCTAAAGGGTGAGTGTTACGATAACTGTTTTGATAATCTTGGGCAATTTTCTTAATGATATCAGCTAACCAGTGTGTTCCAAAATCGTGGTTATCTTCGGTATCTTCTAATTCACCGTTAACTAACCCATTCTTAGGATCGCTTATTGGCATCAACTCCCACCGTGGTGCATTAGCTGCTTGCAACCATCGATGAGTTATGCCACCAACATCAACTCGACCATCACCATTAAGAGTACTGCGACCAGCTATAATTGACTGAAATAGTGCGATCGCGTCAAATAGTCCCCTGTCTCTGTCTGCACTGTTAGGATCGCCCACCCATCTGTAACCTAGCTCATACAATCGCGCTTTAATAGCCTTAACATCATCAGCTTTATTAACTCCGCCAATTCCCACACTACCAGCGAGTTTAATTACCTTCGCTCCTGGTAAACTAGATGCTGTAGGTTGTTGAGTGTTCTCATCGTCTTTGCGATCAAAAGGAACAATAACTTTAATCTGGATCTCTAGAGTTTGATTGTCAACAGCAATGATTATGTGGCGATCGCCTGCTTGTTTAAAGATGAAATCAAATTGCCATCTGCCATCTTGACTAATTGTTACACTTGCGGCTAGAGATTGCTCATCGCTCATAATCGACAAAACTTTGCCACTGTCGGTTAAAGGTGCTACGCCTTCAACCCTAAAGTTTTGTCCTAATTCAACTTCTTTTGGAACACGAATTAACTGAAGTTGTTCCACCGAAGTGGGAATGGTAACTCCACCTGCGTTAGTGAGTAACTTTTGTGCCTCTGGAAGTAAGTCTACAACTTTACTGACATATTTAGGATCGGATGAATAGCCTTTAGTCTTGAGAAAGCCAAGGAAGTTTTCTGGTGTATTGGTATACTCTTCTAAGCCTTTATAGGGAGTGCGAGTTAAAAATTTCCAATAACCAACAATAAAAGCGTCTATATCTGTAAACTTACAGAATTCAACTTCTTGTGGTTCAGAGGGAACCTTGATTTTTAACGGTTCGGCATACCCTTTCATATCAGGAACTCGCCATTTTAATCCAGCAAAATTGTTAGCATTGACAGCAAGATCGCTTTTACCTCTGCTAGACTCTAGTAACCATTGAGCGAGGGTAACTTCTTTTAAAATTTGCCGATTGATATCAGTAATTTTTGCATTTTCAATACCAACTTTTGTAAAGACTGCTGCTAAGTTTTTACGAGAATAACTATTTACTAAATCATCTAATAATGACATATTTTTTTCCTATTAAAAACTCTTTGTATAACTCTCGCGGTGTCCAGATCCCCGACTTCTTTGAGAAGTCGGGGATCTAATTTTTCACCGTTCTACCTCATGAACATTGAAAGCAGCACAAACTTCAGGGAAAAGCACAGCCAGAATAGCCCCTAAAAAAATAACTGGAATTGTCTGCGATAAGTTGATCATAAGTCAGGATTAGAATCTTCAAAGATAATTCTATTTCTGACATATAGATAAAAGCAGACATTCCCAAACTAGCCTGGGTTGAGCGTAAGCAAGTAAGTATTTGCGAGATTGTTCTAGATGGTTAACAATACTAGGTTGATGCCAAAGCTGCC
The DNA here is from genome assembly GCF_036917435.1 of Nostoc sp. Taxonomy (GTDB): domain Bacteria; phylum Cyanobacteriota; class Cyanobacteriia; order Cyanobacteriales; family Nostocaceae; genus Nostoc. The sequence continues at coordinate 28,164 of NZ_JBALDM010000053.1, read as the reverse complement.
AGTAAAATTGCTGAAGATAATCAACTAACCACAGTTGGGCTTCTGTATCTAAATCCTTATCAATTTTTTTGGCTAACTCTAAGGCTTTGCGGTAGGAAGTAGGGGCTTTTTTCAAATCTTCGAGTAATTCTGGGGGAATAGCTTGTAATTGCTCGTAAGATGCGATCGCACTTCCTGCACTGCCAGCTGCTATATTCAATACTGCGTGATTTTGTAAAATTTCTTGATGATTTGTTTGTGTGAGAACAACAGCCAAAGACTCTGCATTTAAACGATAAAAAGGAATGCGTTGACAGCGTGACACCAAGGTTGGTAAAACCGACTCAGGTGTAGGTGCAATTAAAATTAACGTCGCCTGTCCCGGTTCTTCTAAAGTTTTAAGTAAAGCATTGGCTGCGGCTTCTGCCATTGTTTGAGCTTCTTCTAGCACTACCACATTTCTTGGTGCTTCTAAGGGTGGCCGACTCAAAAACTCGGTAATTTCCCGAATTTGCTCTAGCCGAATTACAGGTGGTGCTTTACGCTTAAGTCCTTTTTCAGCCGCTTCTACTGCTGTTAATCGTTGTCCTTGGTATTGGTACGTCGGTTGCACCCACAATAAAGCTGGATGGTTCCCCTGACGCAAACGGTTTTGTAAAGCCGCAGTCACTCCCATCTCATTAGAAAATAGCAATTCTACAAAGCACTTGGCTGCTAAACTTCTTCCTACACCATCTGGCCCCACAAATAGATATGCTGGAGCAACTCGCTTTTGTCTGACAGCCTGAGTGAGTAATTCTATTGCTTGCTGTTGTCCTAGAAGTGTTGCAAATGGGTTAATAGTTCAGTACCTTCGCCAATACAAGAATATGAAAACAGAGGGCTGATGTAGTAGATTTGTCTTCTAAAACAACAATTTAGGGATTTCTAAGGAATAAATTATCCCAAAAAACGAACCGCAGAGACAAGGCAGCGCAGTCTTGGGGGTTTCCCCCATGAGCGACTGCCGCGCAGAGAACACAGAGAGAGGAGAGATTAAGAGGATTTTTATGTCAGTTTTGGAATATTTTTTTATTTGGAAGTCTCTCAGCACTGACAAAATGCCAATACTTAACATACTAGCACTCTTGCAATGACTTCTACCGCATAAGGTTTGCAGCTTTTTTAAATGCAGAGGGATGCTATGCCATTGTTAGGCGATGTAATGCTATTGTCTGGTGACGTAATGCCATTGTTTGACAAGGCGTACTCTTTTCGCAGAGGGGCGCAAAGTATGCAGAGTTTTTTTGAAGAGAATTTGTTACAACAAAATTAGGCAATGTTGTACTTAGGAAGTTTGAAATGTCATACAAACAATTTATTTATCGCTGGCAAAAATTCTTACCTCCCATCTTGGTACGTACTGCTTTGCGTGCAGTGGTAATAATTTTTTTAACAGTAGGGACGTTAGGCATCTTAGGAAGTACTGCTGATATAAGTAATGCTCAAGCTATTTTTCCTGCTTCTGTTGCAGCTAATGCTCAACTGATAAGTACTACTAAACGTATCCAAGATAAACAGACACTATCAAAAGCAACAGCGCTAAATGCCACTGTATATCATAGCCCCGATTGTAACTGTTGTGGCGGGTGGATTGACCACTTAAAGACACAAGGTTTTCAAATTACAGACTTTTCTACGCCTGATATTGAAACGGTTAAACAAAAATACAACGTGCCAGAGAACTTGTCATCTTGCCATACCGCAATTGTTAATGGATATGTCATCGAAGGACACGTGCCAGCAAATGACATCAAACGCTTGCTGCAAGAAAAACTAAATATTGCTGGTTTATCTGTCCCTCAAATGCCTGTAGGCACTCCTGGGATGGAGATAGGAAATCAAAAAGACCCGTTTACTGTGTTTGCCTTTGATGACAACAACTCAGTTGCGGTTTTTAATAAATACCCATCCTCTTGATATAATCTCACCGATTCAGAGGATATTTTAAAAGTGGATTTTAATCTATATTTAGGATTTAAAATAGTAAAAAGCTTTTAAAATATCCTCGTATTGGCTGAATCAGTGGTAGAAAATGTTATTAGTGAGAATCAGTTTTGATTAACTGCGACAAATGACTGAACCATCTCCCAAACCAGACGCGAGATTCTATGGTTGAAACATTTTGAGAAAGAAGCTCAATCGCATGGTTACAATCTTGCAAACTTGCATCAATTCCCATTGTGTGATAGATGCCACGAGCATTGCAAAAGGCATCCATTGCTTCTGATTGTCGATTGATTTTTTCTAATACCAAACCTAAATTAAACCAGGTGTTTGCTTCGGCGTTTTGGTCATCAAGATTTCTTCTAATATCTAATGAATACTGATGAAACTCAACTGCTCTTTGGTACTCTCCTAATGCCTTATAAGTACTGCCCAAAGCACTTAGGGCCATGCCTTGTCCATTGCGATCGCAGTTCAATTTTGTCAGTTCTAACCATTGATGGTAAAACTCAATTGCCAGTTGATACTGCCCCAATGATTCATAAGTATTACCCAAACTTCCTAGACAAATGCCTTCTCCAGTGCGATCGCCTGTGTTCCTACTAATAGTCAACCACTGGTGATAAAACTCAATGGCTTGCTCGTACTTACCTAGGTATTCATAAGTATTGCCCAAACTTCCTAGACAAATGCCTTCCCCTGTGCGATCGCCTATTTTCCTAGTGATACTCAACCACTGGTGATAAAATTCAATCGCTCGCTGGTATTTACCCAGTGATTGATAAGCGTTGCCCAATCCAGACAAAGACTTGGCTTGGGCGAAGCCATCGCCTATTTCTTTCGCTATATCCAACCACTGCTGATAAAACTCAATTGCCAGGTGGTACTCCCCAATGGAGTGATAAGCATTGCCCAAACTTGCTAAACAAATGACTTCACTATTGCGATCGCCTATTTCTCTGGCTTGGTGCAAGGACTGCTTTTCAAACTCAATGGACTCGATGTTATTTAGGCTCCCCGTTCTAATTACTTCTGCCATTCTCTATAGAAAACGAAATTTTTACTTGATAAGTTTTTGATTATACGATTTTCCGTGCCTTCAGCATACAATGACAAAACTTATAGGTACAAGTTCTGTGAATATCTAACTTTGTTTTATACAGCGATCGCTGTATATAAAAGGCTTTTATTTATATTGGTAAGAAGCACACGACTATAGTATACTCACAAATTTAGCTTTATAAAAAATATAAGAAAAACCAATCAATCAGCAGCAGCATAATCAGGCAATGCGTTGAGTTGTAAATTAACACTACTTAGGTAATTTTGGTCGTTTAAAACTTCTGATGGTAATTTATCTGCATTAACAGCAGCTTTCACCAAATCTTCTGCAATAATCTTTTTGTTCTGAGTTTCAGATATTAGTGTTTCTCCACTAGGAATCCCGTGCTGCTTTAGACCTCCTTGATAAGCAAAAGTAACTAGATTGAAGGGCTGAAAGTTATTTGCAGAAGTAGAGTTACTAGGTAAATTGTTAGAGTTAATAGCGATTGTTTCATTACTATTGCTAGTAGCTGTTTGAGCGCCAGCGATTCCGGGTACAAAAGTAATAGAAGCAAAAATAAGTGCAGAATTTATCAAAGTAACGAGTTTCATATTCTTAGGTAAAATACAAGCGGTCTTCTTTAGTAATAGAATCCTCTTTATTATTAATCTCAGCTTCCTTCAGTCAGTTCATCTGATCGGTTGATATATGACTCACCCAAAAGGGTGAGCTAATTGAGCAATAGAAAGCCCATAAGCTCAGATACAGAACAAAGTGGTTGAGTTTCCAAATACTTAACGGAGGCAGTTGAAGATTTATGCAATTTTTCAACTTGCGTCTTGAGTTTCCTAAGCATCGCAGAAATTATTGATCCAGATTAGCGAAAACTTCCTACGATTCTTCAAACAGGCGATCGCTAAATAGCTGTAAAATACTGTAAGTCTGACAAATTACCGTTGATTAATCTAATACAACGCTCAAATAGTAAGCTGATAATCTTGTAATTTGCACATTCTGATTTCTTCAAATTATTGTAGTGCGGGCATCTTGCCCGCGTCGAGCGTGCAAATTAAATGCAGAACAGCTTATATTACTTCCTTTATATAATTGGAAACTCAAATAACTGCTGATGTCTAAACAATATCGTTTTGAAACCCTGCAAGTTCATGCTGGACAAGAGCCGGCTCCTGGAACTAATGCTCGTGCTGTACCAATTTACCAAACAACTTCTTACGTTTTTGACGACACCGAACACGGAGCGCGGTTATTTGCTCTCCAGGAATTTGGTAACATTTACACCCGAATCATGAACCCGACGACGGATGTATTTGAAAAGCGGATTGCTGCACTTGAAGGGGGTGTAGCAGCCTTAGCAACAGCTAGCGGTCAGGCGGCGCAATTCTTGGCAATCACTACGATCGCACAGGCTGGAGATAATATCGTTTCTACTAGTTTTCTGTATGGGGGAACATATAACCAGTTTAAAGTATCCCTACCACGTTTAGGTATTAACGTCAAATTTGTTGAAGGAGACGATCCAGAAAGTTTCCGTCAGGCGATCGACGATCGCACCAAAGCGCTGTACGTTGAAACTATTGGCAATCCTCAATTCAACATCCCCGACTTTACCGCTTTAGCTGAAATTGCCCACGAAAACGGCATACCTTTAATTGTGGATAATACCTTCGGTGCTGGTGGGTATCTAGCTCGACCAATTGAACATGGTGCAGACATTGTAGTAGAATCTGCAACTAAATGGATTGGTGGACATGGTACTTCCATTGGTGGCGTAATAGTCGATTCGGGTAAATTTGACTGGGGTAACGGCAAATTTCCCTTATTTACTGAGCCATCACCCGGTTATCATGGGTTGAATTTCCAAGAAGTGTTTGGCCCTAGTGGTTCCTTTGGCAACATTGCCTTTATTATCCGCGCCAGAGTCGAAGGGTTACGAGATTTTGGCCCGTCGTTGAGTCCATTTAACGCTTTTCTTTTACTGCAAGGATTAGAGACTCTCTCTTTGCGTGTAGATCGTCATGTGAGTAATGCCCTAGAATTGGCTCGGTGGTTAGAGGAGCAAGAGCAAGTATTATGGGTTAATTATCCTGGACTTCCCAATCATCCATATCATGAACGAGCGAAAAAGTATCTCCGACATGGGTTTGGGGGAGTTTTAAACTTTGGCATCAAAGGTGGATTGGAGGCAGGTAAAGCCTTTATTAATCGTGTAAAATTGGCGAGTCATTTAGCAAACGTTGGTGATGCTAAAACCCTCGTGATTCATCCCGCTTCCACAACCCATCAACAGCTAAGTGATGACGAACAGCTTTCCGCAGGTGTGACACCCGATTTGGTAAGAGTATCAGTGGGAATTGAACATATCGACGATATCAAAGAAGATTTTGAGCAAGCATTTTAATAAATTGGGAATTGGGAATTGGGAATTGGGAATTGGGAATTGGGAATTGGGAATTGGGAATTGGGAATTGGGAATTGGGCATTATCTACCGATGTTCGTTAACTTTTAACTCCTAACTTCTAAGGGACTTCCAAATAAAAATATCCCAAAGTCGATCGCAAAATCTCTCTATTCCTCTTCACTCTGTGTTCTCTGCGCAGCAGTCGCTCATGGGGGAAACCCCCAAGACCGCGCTGCCTTGTCTCTGCGGTTCGTTTATTTGGATAATTTCTTTTCTGGAAATCCCTAACTCCCCATTCCCCATTCCCATATATATATGATCTACTCAACTTTCATCTCACCGCAAACCCAGTTTTACCAGCTTACAGTGCCATTCCAACTCGAAGGTGGCGAAACATTAACTGGGGTTCAGATTGCTTATCGTACTTGGGGAGAGTTAAATGCTCAAGGTAATAATGGGGTACTAATTTGTCATGCATTAACTGGTTCGGCTGATGCTGATGATTGGTGGGAACCTTTGTTTGGTTTCGGGAAAGCCTTCAATCCCGATCGCGATTTTATTGTGTGCAGCAACATTTTGGGAAGTTGTTATGGTACAACTGGGCCAACTACTATCAACCCAACAACGGGAAAACCTTATGGTGTATCTTTCCCTAACATTACAATCCGAGATATGGTTCACCTGCAAGCTGCACTACTAGAATACCTGGGTATTCAATCTCTGCGGTTCGTAATTGGCGGTTCACTCGGTGGGATGCAAACACTGGAGTGGGCATTATTATATCCAGACAAGGTGGAAAGTATTGCACCCATCGCTGTTTCTGGCAGACATTCCGCTTGGTGTATTGGATTAAGTGAAGCCCAAAGACAAGCAATTTATGCAGATCCAAATTGGCAAGGAGGGAACTATACCCAGGATACGCCTCCAAATCAAGGATTAGCAGTGGCGCGGATGATGGCGATGAGTACTTACCGTTCTTGGGATAGTTTTACAATGCGCTTTGGGCGGCAGTATGATGCATCTGAGCAGTTTGCTATAGCGAGTTATTTACAGCATCAGGGTCAAAAGCTGACAGAACGATTTGATGCCAACACTTACATCACTCTGACTCACGCAATGGATCGCTACGATGTTGGAGGCGATCGCACAGTTCCTAATTTATCAGATTATGAATCTGTTCTGCGAAGCATCCAGCAACCGACTTTAGTTGTGGGCATTGATTCTGATATCCTTTATCCGCCAGTAGAACAACAAGAATTAGCAAATTTAATCCCTAATGCTCAACTGGCGTGGCTAAATTCAACCCACGGACATGATGCATTTTTAATAGACATGGCTGCATTGAATGAAATACTAATCTCTTTTCGGCAAAGCTTAGATTTTTAAACTTCTTGAGAAAAAAGCTTGAAGTGCCGAGTCACGCAACTTGGATTATTAAAGAAGCGATCGCAGTTCCGTATGAGCGATCGCTATAATTAATCCCTAACCACAGGGATTGATTATGATAATTATATTTGTCAAAACACTTTTACGATTGCAGTGCTAGCCCCCTCATCCCAAAATTTTAATCCGCAAAAATAGCCCAAACCTTGATTTTCCGATAGGATGGCATTAGAAATTTATTACATTTGAGTATGGCTAACCAAGATACTCCACTTACCGGAGAAGCCCTGATTAAAGAAGTCTGTCGGCGGATTCGAGTAGCGCGTAGCTATTGGGATGCTCACAATAATGCAGCTTGTCGGGGTGAACGCGATCGCGCCTTAGCCCTTTATAACACCCTAACCAAAGAACAAAAAGATCGGATTCCGCAAGTGTTGCGGGTGTGGTTGCGTTACCGCAGTGAAAAATACTTTGGCGCACACCGAACACCGCCAAAGTCAGCACGAAAATCAAAATAGTTACCCACCAGAAGACCAGCATATAGGTAATAGCGCACCCAGGCTATAAATCACAGCTAACCCACCCATACCAAACATCCCCCAAAGTACTAAACCTTTTGGCACTACTAAGCGTACAACTGCGTCGTCTATACTTGCAGCTAAATTACTCTATCAGTTTTCCTGGTATAGCAATTTAACGTTTGTTTAAGTAAGTAGGCGAAAATAAATCAAACTAGATTAAGTAATGTAAAAAACCTTAAGATTATTTTATAGTAAGGGCTTCAGCCCTTATTTGAGGACTAAAGTCCTTACTACAAACCTTTAATTATTTACGCCGCTCTACTTATATGAAATTAAAATTAACCTTATTTAGTAAGCAGAAGTAATGACAAGTCAGTTTTGGGAAAAAAGCAGAGAAATTAATACAGATATAACTAACTTGCTATCTAAATCTGTAGTATCTAGTTGGTGGTTTTTGAAGAAGCGTCTGCTGCCATTATTATGTCTAATATCATTCGTTGCGGTATTGCAACTCAACACCTTTACCCCTGTTGTTGCCCAACTACCTCCTCAACCTCGTCAAGAAATTCGGGGGGTGTGGCTAAGTGGTAACGATTTTAGCGTTTTTAGAAATCGCTCCAAGGTGCTTGCAGCCATGAGCCAACTACGGCAGTTAAACTTTAATACTGTTTATCCGGTAGTCTGGAACGATGGTTACACACATTACCCTAGCGCCATCATGCAAAAAATGGGTATTCCCTTCTTCTTCAAAGGAACAGATGGACAAGATGTGATTGCAGACATTATCAGCCAAGCCCGCAGAGAAGGACTACTAGTAATACCTTGGTTTGAATTTGGTTTTATGGTTCCCCTAACTTCAGAACTTGCATCCCAGCATCCAGAGTGGCTGACACAAAAGCTCGATGGGACTCAAACTTCAATTAGTGCTGCGGGTGAAGTAGCGTGGTTAAATCCCTTTCACCCCGAAGTGCAAAAGTTTATCACCGACCTTGTGATGGAAATCATTACTCAATACAATGCTGATGGCATTCAATTTGATGACCACACGAGTTTACCTGTAGATTTTGGTTACGATAAGTACACAATTAATCTATATACTCAAGAAACTGGGAATCCTCCGCCACCTAATCCCCAAGCCAAAGCCTGGAAAAGATGGCGGGCAGATAAAATCACTGCATTCATGGTAAACCTGTACCAAAGCGTGAAAGCGAGAAAACCGAACGCTATCTTCTCAGTTTCTCCTGTTGATTCTGAATACGCCTATAAGGTGCAACTGCAAGACTGGCTTAACTGGGTACGATTAGGTATTGTAGACGAGTTAGTCATGCAGGTATACCGTAATGATTTAGCAAGTTTTATCAGTCAAATTAACCGCCCAGAAATTTTAGAAACCCAAAAAATCATCCCAACTGGTATCGGTATTTTAGCGGGGTTACGAAATCGCCCAGTTTCTTTATCACAAATTCAACCCCAGGTGCAAGCAGCACAACAACGCGGTTTAGGTATTGGCTTTTTCTACTACGAAAGCCTTTGGGATATCGCACCTGAATCAGCAGAGCAACGCCAGTCAGCATTTGCGGCTCTTTTCCCAAACTCAGCGTTGCGCGATATCTCTCAAAATATACCCCACCAAACAACTTTAGATACTATCTCGCTACCTTTATACACAAAACCTTCCCTTGGTCAACGTATTCGCGGCTATTTTTTGGAACTAGCGATCGCAAATGGTCAGCCAAAACGTATTCTATTAGATACAGGTTCAGCAGGTATAAGGGTTCCCAAAGAGTTTTTAGGTAACGCTCCCATCCAAAGAACGGGACAGAATATCAAGGAAGTATTAAGTGATGGTACTATCCTGGAGGGAGAATTAGTTTATACTAATGTCCGATTTGGTTTACTTCCCGCTACCGAACCTCTTCCAGTACAAATTGTTACTAGTCGCCAATGTACTGCCCAAAAACCTAAATGTTCTGCAAATAACGGTGTGCCATTTGCTGGTATTATTGGTGTCAACTATTTTGAAAAATCACTTCCTTATAACCCGTTAAGAAAATTACCAGGCAATCTGAGTAACGGATTTATCGTGATTGGAAATGGTGGTAGTAATAACAATGGCAGCCTAATTCTCGGTTTAACTGCTGAAAATCAAGCAGGTTTCAAAATGGCTTCTTGGAGTCAACAACCTGAAATTAATGGTGTACCCGGTAATAGGTGGGATTCTCGGCTAGGCAAAGTTTGTTTAACTATTGCTGGGAGTTCTGCTAAAAATAATTGTAATGGCACAGCGATCGCTGATACTGGAACTATTAATGGTTTGACTGAATTCAAGTCAGCTTCTACAGCAGGAAAACTCAAGCCAGGAGTATTAGGTTCAGCAAACGCCGTGAAGGTAGGAATTAATGGCATTTTTGATTACAGTTTGAAACCAGGAACCCGCGACGGATTTAATCGCTGGAATCTGAGTATCTCACCACAGTCAGAACTACCTATATTTGTAAATACTGGAATTGCATTTTTTGATAAATACGATATCCTTTTTGACCAAATTAATGGAAAGCAGGGTTTTCGCAGTCGGCGGTAAAGTGAAGTGAAATTCAGCACAGGATAAAATTACAAATCTTTAACCGAATACGATATTATCTGTCGTTACGTTTGTTCGGCTTTTTTCTCTTAAGTGCTAGCTGCTGAAGTCGCTCAATTTCAGTTAATACATCTTCGGGCTTCGTTTCCATTTCTAAGTCAGCAAGCTCACTGTCTTCATCATTATTAATCCCCATTTTGTCTTGAATAGCATCAAGCATTTGCAATACTCGTGTGACTTCATGCTCTGTCAATAATGCAATTTGTAAATTTAAGTTGGCGCGATACTCACTTTCTTCACTGAGGCGGTTTTGACTAATTAACACAAATGTTGACAGAAAAATTGCTTCCAGTGATACCACCATTGTCAATAGTCCGTAGGGAAATGGATCGAACGGATGCACGCCAATTCTTCCCGTATTTAAAATAATCCAAGCTCCAAACCAGACTATATGTACATAAACAAAAACTATATGTCCTGAAAAGGAGGTAATCCCATCCGCAATTCGGTCTTGCAACTTTCTTTTGTTAGCAGCCTGAAGCCGAAGACGGATGATAGTACGAATGTTCCGTTCTATGATTTTAGACAGTGCTGGATTATTGTCTTCATAGTCTAAGTATTGTTTTCCCTCTTCATTCATACCGCCTTGCTGCATAATTTTGATATCCTGTTGTTAATAGCACCTTGAAAAATTAGATTAACTGGCATACTTTGCTTGGTTAAATTCAAAATGCAATAATTCGGATTTTATCGTAAACTAAAGTGTTGAAGTTACTGTGCCAGAACTATTACATTTTTATGCCAAGACAATAAGTAAGCACCCTTTTTTGAGCAGAAATTTTGCAGGAGTACTCCAAATATCTGAATTACTATAGCTAATAGTATCTTCTTCGTATTTAATCTAATTGCAGATTTATTGAAACAGAACTAAATTCTTGCTTTTGTAGAATGAAACAGCCTTGCTTAAAAAGGTAGTTGCCAAAGACGCGGGGATCTTATCCGAACCGTTTGCGATCGCATTAATATTCAAGTTTCATCTTCTCATCTTGATGTATGCAGAAAAAGCTCCTTCAGCGCGAAGTAGATTAGGAAATCTGTGTTAACCTACGAACTGCGAACAAGTGGTTGGTAAGGAGATATGCGATCTTTGGCAACAAGCCGCTCTGTATCTACGCATCCTCTAGAAATATACTTTTTCAGCAACTTACCCACAATCGAAATACCTTGCTCAATCTCCTCTGGCGGGAGACAGAAAGTTAGACGCATCGCTGGATAACCCTGCTTATCAGGGAAAAACGCCGAACCGCACGCCAAGTAGACATTTTGTGCAAAAGCTTCCTTACGAATTGTCCCAATGGGAAAATTATCTGGTAACTGTACCCAGAGAAACAATCCTCCCGTGGGAACTGTCCACCGGATTTCTTCAGGAAAATAACGCTCCAAAGCTTGCAACATAGTATTACGACTTTGCAGATTATCAGTGCGGAGTCGGCTGAGGTGACGGCGGTAATGTCCTGAAGCGAGATATTCGCTAACTATTGTTTGCGAAATACTGGATGTGTGCAAGTCGTGGAGTAACTTCCGCTCAATAATTGCTTGATAATGCTTACCTGTAACTACCATATAGCCAACTCGTAAACCAGGCATTAAAGTTTTAGAAAAGGTACTTAAATAAGTTACCAAATTATTTTTATCTAAAGCTTTAATGGGTGCTGGCACTGCATCAAAATTTATTCCTTCATAAGCATTATCTTCCAAAATAGGACACTCATATTTTTGAGCTAATGCTAGTAATTGTTGACGATGATTTTGTGTTGTCGTCAATCCAGTCGGATTGTGAAAAGTACTAATCGTATAAATTAATTTCGGGCGGTGGCTGTGGAGATATTGCTCTAATAAGTCTAAATTCATTCCCTCCGCAGTCATAGGAATGCCAATAATCTTAGCTCCTAAGTTTTCTAAAATAGAAATTGCACCATAATAAGTAGGTGCTTCCACAATCACCCAATCACCAGGTTGTACATAATAACTCATAGCTAATGACAATCCTTGCTGAGAGCCATTAGTAATAATTAAATCCTCTGGGAAAACCTCTAATCCTTGATGTACTAACATTTGAGCAATTTGCCTACACAGGGTTAGTTGTCCTTGAGGCATTTCATGGGGAAAGAAAATATCAGCATCATCTTGTCTTAGCGCTCGTCTGGCAATCAGGTTAATATCTTTTGGTGGACGAGGATAACCGTAGCCAAAATTAATTATTCCTGGCTGTGTTTGTGCTTGCACCAGTGGAGTGTACATATCATAAAAAGAACACTTTTCTGGTTTTGTAATTATGACATTTTGGGCTGGAGCAAACTTAGATTCTAGGTTAGCGCTTTTAAGAGAAACGCTGCTGACAAAATATCCTGAACCTTGACGAGCAGAAACAATCCCATCTGCTTCTAAAACGTTATATGCTTCAATAATCGTGAGTTTGTTAACTTGTAAACTCTCTGCCAGAGAGCGGATTGAAGGGAGGCGATCGCCATTTTTGAGTGCGCCAGATTTAATCAGATGACTGATGCGATCGCGGATCTGCAAATAAATCGGTTTGTGTGACTGCCGTTCTAATAAAATGTTCATTTTGGCGCACTCGTCAATGACTAAATAATCATCAATACTGGCAATATAAACTATTTCTACCAACTTTACCTAGTACAGTTGAGAGTTTTTTGACTATACCAGTTGAAATACAGCTTAACTGTACTAGATCAAATCTGCCAAAACTGTACCTTATCAGTTGCCAATTATTACGTGAAAGTAAGAGCAATAGTTCAATGTTGATCGGGTACTTTCACTATGAATAAATTTAATTTTTTGTTAACTTTACAAAAATATTGGCAACATTTTGTCATCTGGATGGCAAGTGCTTCAGACCTCCAAGTGTGGCAAGAATCAGACCGACGTGGTAACATTTCTTCTTGGCACGCCTACGATCCGATGACAGGACGATCTGCTTGTTTTGGTTCTGAAGAAGAAATGCGAATTTGGATTGACAAGTGTTACTACAGATAAAATAATTTGCTAATCAATATGAAAAATAGACACTTCGGGACAATCGGAGACAATTTACATATATTGACAGCTTTTAAAATCAGCGCAAATTACTGGTAATAGTAGTGCATCAACTTTCAATTGATAGATAAGTAAGATCGTAGTAAGCACTTTAGTGCTTAAAACAATTAGGAATAAAGTCCTTACTACCAACTCTCACAACTAACTTAAATAGGACTTACGCAAAAACTCTCTGAAACTCTTATTTCTTTGTGTCCTTTGCGTCCTTTGCGGTTCGTTTTTTCATAATTTTGCATAAGTCCTGTTAAAAAAGTACTAGGAAACTTTACCAAATCCGCCCCCTCCAGGAGTTTCTATCACAAAAACATCCCCAGTCTTCATCTCTACTGTTGCTGTGCTATCTAAATTCTCCACAATTCCATTCTGACGTTGTATCCAGTTGCGTCCAACAATTCCGGCTTCCCCACCATTTAATCCAAAAGGAGGGATAACCCGATGTCCAGAGAGAATATTAGCTGTCATCGGTTCTAAAAAACGGATGCGACGGACAACTCCATTACCACCAGAATATTTTCCTTTACCACCGCTATTAGGACGAAGACTAAAGCTTTCCAAAAGTACAGGATAACGGGTTTCTAAAACTTCTGGATCGGTCAAACGGGAGTTAGTCATGTGAGAATGAACGCCATCAGTTCCATCAAAATCAATTCCTGCTCCAGAGCCGCCGCAAATGGTTTCATAATATTGATATTGCTCATTCCCAAAAGTAAAATTATTCATCGTTCCTTGAGAAGCAGCCATGACACCCAAAGCGCCATATAAAGCATCAACAATGATTTGAGAAGTTTCTACATTACCCGCCACTACTGCTGCTGGATAAGTTGGATTCAGCATACAGCCGACTGGTATGATAATTTCTAGAGGGTTAAGACAGCCGGCATTCAGAGGAATATTATCATCAACCAAAGTCCGAAACACATATAAAACTGCGGCTTGAGTTATAGCTTTAGGAGCATTTAAATTACTATTTAGTTGTCCAGAAGTGCCAGTAAAATCAATGGTAGCACTACGACTTTCTGGATGAATAGTCACTTGAACTTTAATTATTGCCCCATTATCCATTTCATAAATAAATGAGCCATCTTTGAGAAGATTGATAGCTTTTCTCACTGACTCCTCAGCATTTGCTTGGACAAAGTTCATGTAAGCTTGAACAGTCTCAATACTGTATTTGGAAACCATTTTAATAAGTTCTTGTACTCCCCGTTCATTTGCGGCAATTTGTGCCTTAAAGTCAGCAATATTTTGGTCAGGGTTACGCGCAGGATAAGTATGATTTGATAGGTGCTGTCTTAATGCGATTTCTCGGAAATTTCCTTCTTCAACCAAGAGAAAATTATCAAACAGAATTCCTTCTTCTTCTACTGTGGTACTGTGGGGAGGCATTGAACCGGGGGTAATTCCACCGATATCTGCTTGGTGTCCACGAGAAGCGACAAAAAATAGGGGAGTGGGGAATGAAGTATTTTCACAATTCTCTAGAAAAACAGGAGTAATTGCAGTGACATCAGGAAGGTGAGTTCCGCCGTTATAGGGGTTATTAGATAGATACACATTTCCTGGTTTTAGGGTGTCGCCTTTATCGTTAATTAAACTGCGAACACTTTCACTCATTGAGCCTAAGTGTACAGGAATATGAGGAGCATTTGCTACTAATAATCCCGATGAGTCGAAAATAGCACAGGAGAAATCCAGTCTTTCTTTGATATTCACAGATGTTGCTGTATTTTGTAACACAACTCCCATTTGTTCGGCGATAAATTGATAGAGATTTTTGAATATTTCTAAGCAGATGGGATCGGGTTGAGATGTTGTGTACATTTGGAGATTTTTTTTAGATTGATGATTTTATAGCTAGATTTGCACTACCAACAGTAAGTTTATTCATTTAAGGAAATCTAATTAGACATTTCTTGCTTTTCTCCTTAGCTAGCTCTTCATTTAGATTTTGTCTAGCTCTTTCAGCATTATCTAACTTTCGTTCAAGCTCTTGAATCACTTCTGGTTTAGCGATTTTTTGTAACTCTTGATTTTCGGATGTCAAGTCTTGAATATCTTTTTTATAATTGTCAATTTGTAATTCTAAATTTGATATTTTGCTTTTGTAGTCGGATATAGCCTCAGACTCCTTTACAAAATTAGCTAGAAATGGTGTGGCAAAGCCCAAGCCAAAAATACCGATAATAAAGGTAAATTTTAGCAGTTGATTGACTAAATCTTCCTGTTTTGCTTGCTTAGATTTTTTTGGCTTCTCGACTAGTCCCACATCAATTAAATATTGAAAAACTACTTTTTCGCTATAAGTTAAATCATCTAAATTAGTTTTCCAATCTACTCTATCTCTAAAAGCTATTTTACAGTAATGTAAAATAAGCTCATCTTCAATATGATTTGTTTGTGATAACTTTGTGAAAGCTAAGTTAATCATCTTTAAGTAATCCTCTTGGCTCAACCTAGTTAGCTTGATTTCCATAGTCACTTGAATTTTAATTTTGAATTAATCAGTCTGACGTTTTAAAATCTGCTGCACAGAACCATACATTTCACCTGTCAAACCTTCAAGTTCATGCTCTATATCCTCCCAACGTCCAAGTTTACTTGTCCATTTTCCGTTAGATAATTGTCTGGCTGCGTGGGTTGGTTCACCATCAGAAGTAGCGTATATTGCTATCTTCTCAAAACCCACTTCAAGCTCGGAATTATCGCAAAGTTCGTACCCTAAGCTTTTGTATGCTTGGATAAAAGCTGACATAGTTAATTCTGCTGTTACACCTTCTACCCAGTAATACATATTATCTGGGTTTATTGGACTCCACCAGCGATCATCCTCACACGCAGCCCAAGCAAAACAATTATATGATGTACTTTGCTTGCTAGTTACAGAATATTGAGTATGGTATAAGTTGGGAAATTTATTTTCTCTGTAGCTTTCCAACTTACCATCTATATCCATTTGCTTTCCCCCATTCTATCCAAGCTACAGCCATTTGCTGAAGTCTACCACGCTGTTTGGCTTCGACAGGGTTTGCTCCAGTAATTGCACTTAAAGCCCAAAACCAATGGTCTGGTTCGCGCTCAAGTTCACGCATAATTAAAGGAACAACAGGTTGTCCCATCCCGATTATTCTTTGATAAGCGGGATGCATTGATATTTTTGAAGCAACAGAGAACATTCCTGTCTCACGCCGCCATTGTTCTGCTAATTCTGAGAATGTAGTTTCTATTTCTGCGGTTTTAATAACCGGATAAACATAAGGTGACATTTAACTTCTATTTAACTTTACTACAAGGTAACTGATATTGATTATCCTCCACATACAGGCGAACTCTGATAAAATTATCAATATTTACGCTGTAACATTAGATGATTACGTTCAGTTAATCTGGCATTCCAATTAGGTTCTACTACAATAGTGCTAATTTTTTCGACAACGATCGCAGGGCCATTAATAATATCTTCTGGTTGTAAATCTTCCCGTCGATAAACAGGGGTTTCATGCCATCTATCATTACTATACATCCTTACTGTTTCAACAGATGTAGGATCTTCATCTAAAGAGCGACTCCGAATAATTAAGGGTTCTTCTGGAGTGTCCATTTTCTGAATTACTTCTACTGAGACTGATTCCACAATTAAGGTTTTCTCTAATTGAATGAAACCATAACGAGATTTATGTTCAATCTCAAATTCTTGCCGCATCAATACCACATCATCGACAAAATTAACGGTTAAGGTAGAGTTAGTTCCTTCGTATTTTAAGTTAATTTTTCGGACTATTTTTACTTCACCATGAAATTCATCTATTTCATTTCTAGCTGGAGTTTCTAAATATTCCATTAACTGCTGTAATTTAGGAATTAATGCTTGGGTTAAATGCTGTTCTACTCCTGCTTCTCTAATCGTTCTAATATCAGCTAATCCCATGCCATAAGCAGATAGAACACCAGCATAAGGGTGAAGAAATATTTTTTTCATTCCCAAGGTATCGGCAATTAAACAAGCAACTTGTCCGCCTGCGCCGCCAAAACAGCAAAGCACATATTGGCTGACATCATAACCCCGTTGCAGACTGATTTTTTTAATTGCGTTCGCCATATTTTCTACTGCGATCGCAATAAATCCAGCCGCTACCTGTTCGGGAGTACAATGGTTCAATGTCGCGGCTTGAATATCTTGGGCTAATTGGCTAAATTGCTGAATGACAGTATCTTTATCTAAAGGTAAATTGCCATCAATTCCAAAAACTGAGGGAAAATATTGTCGGTGAATTTTGCCTAACATCACATTGGCATCAGTAACTGCTAATGGCCCGCCACGGCGATAACAAGCAGGCCCAGGATTTGAGCCAGCAGATTGAGGGCCGACACGATAACTAGAACCATCAAAAAAGAGAATTGAGCCGCCTCCAGCTGCAATGGTATTAATTGCTAATACGGGAACTCGCATCCGCGCCCCAGCAATTTCCGAATCTAGTTGTCGTTCATAATCTCCTTGAAAGTGGGCAACATCTGTACTTGTTCCTCCCATATCAAAGGTGATAACTGAGTCAAAGCCGGCTCTTTTACTAGTTTGAACTGCGCCGACAATACCACCAGCCGGGCCACTTAAAATACTATCTTTGCCTTGAAATTGTTCGGCTGCAACTAAACCGCCGTCAGATTTCATGAACATTAATTTGACTCCAGGTAACTGACTCGCTATCTGGTTGACATAGCGACGGAGAATAGGAGTTAAATAAGCATCGACTACTGTTGTATCTCCTCGGCTGACTAATTTCATTAAAGGACTAACTTGATGAGATACAGATATTTGTGTAAAGCCGATTTCTTGCGCGATTTTGGCTATTTGTTGTTCGTGATTGGGATAGCGATCGCTATGCATAAAAACAATAGCACAACTCCGAATTCCTGTGTTGTAAACTTCTTCTAATTCATTTTTAGTTAGTTGAATATTTATCGGTATTAATTCATTTCCATGAGCATCATAACGTTCCTCAATCTCAACTACTTGTTCATAAAGCATGGTTGGTAAAACTATATGACGGGCAAAGATATTAGGACGGTTTTGGTAGCCAATTCGCAGCGCATCTTTAAAACCTTTGGTGATGAGAAGAACGACGCGATCGCCTTTCCTTTCTAACAGTGCATTTGTTGCTACTGTTGTCCCCATTTTTACTACTTCTATCGCTTCAGTAGGAATGGGTTGATTGCCGGAAATACCTATAATATCGCGTATACCTTGAATGACTGCATCTTGATATTGTTCAGGATTTTCTGAAAGTATTTTGTAAACTATAGTATATTGTCTGTTAGCTAGACAAACAATTAAAAAACGTTCAGGATGCCTTGAAAGTCTGTCTATAATTGCCTGATTATTAGTAATAGCAACAATATCTGTGAATGTACCACCTCTATCAGCAAAAACTTTCAACATTGCTCTGTTTCCTTAATAGTCTATAGATAGAGTAACAGTTGGATTTAGGGAGTTTCTACTTCAAGTGTGAATTTTTTTTACGACAGATGTGCATTATTCAATGGGAGTTAAGACTATTTCTTTAGATAGCTTCCTGCCTCAGTGGAATTACAATTACAAATTCTGTACCCTGTCCAGGTGTAGAAATACATTGTAATTGTCCAAGATGTTTTTTGGTGATAATCTGGTAACTAATAGATAAACCTAATCCTGTACCTTTGCCAACTGGTTTGGTAGTAAAGAATGGTTCAAATAACTGTTTTCGGAGATGTTCTGGAATACCCGTACCATTATCAACAATCCGAATAACTACCTGATTTTCACTAGTGAGTTCAGTATAAATATGAATTTCGGGAGGAGATAGTGCTGCTTTCTCTGCTCCCCATGCGCCATTTTCTACAGCCTCTTCTAAAGCATCGATCGCATTTGCTAGAAGATTCATAAATACCTGATTCAGTTGTCCAGCATAACATTCGACTAATGGCAGATCGCCGTACTCTTTGATAACCTGGATTGTTAGAGAGTTAGATTTTGCCTTGAAGCGATGTTCCAGAATCATTAATGTATTATCTATACCCTCATGGATATTCACAGCCTTCATCTCTATTTCATCTAACCGGGAAAAGTTTCGCAGAGATAAAACAATTTCTGTGATTCTTTCGACACCAACTGTCATAGAAGTTAGCAAGTTAGGCAAGTCTGCTATCAGGAAATTTAAGTCGATTGCTTCTATTTCTTCTTTAATTTCCGTTACTGGATTAGGATAGTTTTTCTGGTATAATTCCAGTAGTTTTAGTAAATCTTCAATATATTGATTGGCATAAGTGATATTGCCATAAATAAAGTTGACTGGGTTGTTGATTTCGTGGGCTACACCTGCTACCAACTGCCCCAAACTGGACATTTTTTCACTATGGACGAGTTGAGATGCTAGCTGCTTTGCCTCTTGGCGCAATTGTGCTTCTGAATATCGCAATATCTGTTCTGCTTGTTTGCGCTGGGTAATGTCGTGGACAATGACTACATACTCTTGAAAATCCTGATGGGGCCTGTCTGAAATCGAAACTTCTAAGATTTTGTTTTTGCCATTGCGGAGTAAGGTTTGTTCGCTGCGTTTTGTCCACTCGTCTGGATAAGAGATTAATGCAGTTAGCCATTTGTTGAGGTGATTTCCCCGTAACTCGGATGGGTTAACGCCAAAGAAAGATTCAGTAGCTGGATTCGCCTGCTGAATAATGCCTCGATCGTCCACAACTAAAATACCATCTTGGGCAACAGTAAACAGGTGTTCGGCAGCTTCACGGGCTTCTGCGATCGCCACCACTTGCGGTAAACTTGTCCAACAAGCGATCGCTACTCCTACAAATGCTACCGTCATCAGCAGCACCACAAATAGGTTTTCACCCCCCGCACTTGCCGCTTTATTAAGTTTGACACCAAATAACCAGCCAACTGTCACTGCGCTGCATAGTAAAAAAATCAGGATGCTCACTTGGAGAACTACTGAGTCCTTGATAATTACCACAGGGCGCGATTTATATCGCCGCATCCACCAACTGGGGTGGAAGGGAGGGAAGTTTACACGGCGAATCACCGCATCTATTCCCATAACGCCAATGGGAAATAGTAAGCCAATTAGCAAGTTGAGCCAACCCCAGGCAAATCCGCCCACCACTAGCACCACAACTTCTAACAGCAAAATTGCCAAAGATATGCGAGGGAACAAAACTTCCGAGCGATCGCGCCGCAGCCAAAGCCCCAAATGCAATAACATAAAGGAGACAAACCAGCCGACATTGCCAACGGCTACGATTCGCGCCACATCTCCCCAAATTAAATAGATTAGGCACAACACCAATGTTAATGTCAGCGCTGGCACAAACACACCCCGACGTGACACAACAGAAAATACAGGTGAAATGTGTTTGTCTAAAGCCAACTGATACAAAATCCGAGGACAATTAGAAACGACTGTTGCCGAACCTAAAAGACAAGCAGCCACCAGCAAAAAGGAAACACTTATAGCTGCTGATTTTCCCCAAAAAGGTTGGGAAGCCGCCACAAGATTCAGAAAAGCATTGTCTTCGAGGCTAGAATCGGTTGCTAACCGCATCATTACCCAAGATCCCCCTAAAAAGATGGGTGGCATCATCCAAGCTGCAACATCTAGAAAGCGCAGCGTTTGCGAGGGTTGGCGGCTATCGGCGACAAAAGAAGAAGCCGTTTCGCAACTGTAGGTAGCATAAGTGACAAAAAAGAACCACTTGGCCCAATCGACAAAGCTCAAAGATGACCAATTGCTAGGAAAAAATCCAGGACTAACATCAGAGAAAGCTAACCAGCCCAAACCCTGTATACAGAAGGTCATTAATAGCCCAAAGGCTGGAATTACAAAAAATAGATGTAAAATGCTTAGGGCGCGAGTCCCACTAAACGCCACTATAAACGGCAACAATGTAAAGCCAATATTCAGTAATATTTCTGGATAGGCAATACCCAGTGCATCCAAATTCACCTTAATTAAATCTTTGAGAACGATGGTATTAACTGACAGGTAGGAAACCCAGTTGAGGAGGTATCCAATAGCGGCATAGCAAGCTAGTCGTGGGTAGTTTTGCAGCAGTTTAGTAGCATAGTTAGGCGTTCCTCCAGCCACATTTATAAAATGCATACCCAAGCGTTTTACCTGGTAGTTGAGCAGCATTCCGAAAATCACCGCAGGTATCCAGACAAAAATAGCTTGGGAACCGAGAGCAGCATGAATTGCTGGAACCAATGCTGTCCAGGAAATATGAGCCGTTAAACCGAAGCCCCAACTTTCAACAGCACTCAGGCTTCTAGTCAAGCGAGGGTAAGAAGATTGGCCCAAAGTAGAATGAGCAGGATGGGACATGATTGGCAGTGCTGGATGGGATACCGTAATTAAGTTTATTAGCTAGAGTTCCCATCTTCTAAGTGTTCTGAACAGAGAATTTTTGCTCGGAGTCATAAAACATATTCACAACACCAGCATTTTTTGACATAATTGATTTCCTGTACGAGTCGATTATGCACTGACACGTTGACATACCAGTTGAAATAACTAGCTGCGATTGATGTCTTCAAGGAATTACAGAAGTAAATTAAAAATCCCGACCACCTGGTTATGGCAACTTCTGTTACACTCGTTGCACAATCCCAAAAATATCAGCATCAAAAATAGTTGATCTGCCAAATTGCCAAAAACTTGTTTTGTCTATTTCAAAACTTCCAGATAAAAATATCCAATTACTGATTGCGGGGTAGTTGTCTCACCCGCCTGTAACACTTCACGGTATTCTTGATCAAGCGTCAGCGAACTTTAAAAAAGCATGGGTGGCAAATTAATTGTATTTGAAGGGGTGGAAGGCTGCGGCAAAACCAGCCAAATGCAGCTTTGTTGCCAGTGGTTGGAAAGTCTGGGTGTTTCTGTGATGGTAACTCGTGAACCAGGGGGAACAGAGTTAGGCTTACATCTTCGCCGCTTGCTACTAGAGAAAGCAGAAGGTAAGCCAGTTGCTGAAGTGACAGAACTTTTATTGTATGCTGCTGACCGATCGCAACATGTTGAGCAAGAACTTAAACCAAATCTCGCAGCAGGAAAATATATTTTATGCGATCGCTATACTGACTCTACCATTGCCTACCAAGGATATGGTCGTGGTTTGAATATGAGTTTAATCCATCAGCTTAACTATATTGCCACTGCTGGTTTAGAGAGTAATTTAACTATTTGGTTAGATGTCGATGTCGAAGTTGGACTAGCCCGCAAACGGGGAGATGGAATCGGATTAGATCGCATTGAACAAGAAACGATCGCTTTTCATCGACGCGTTCAGCAAGGATACGCAGAGTTAGCAGCATCTCATCCCTCAAGAATTATGCGGGTAGATGGCAGCTTGAGTAAAGAAGCTGTACAAGGTGCAATTCAAGAAATTTTGCACGTACACCTGCACTTACGAAGGTAAGACAAAAATCAACTCTTGAAGAAGAATTCAGTAGTCAGAATGGGCTGAACGCCCCGCTATCGCTAACAGGAGTCAGAATCAATCAGTGAGGGATTCAGATCCGGTAAAACGGGTAAATAATCTCCTAGCTTTAGTGACATACTCCACACACTCCCCTTCGGGTGAGTGTGGGGCTTCTTTTCGTTTAAGCTAAAAAACAAAAATCAGTATTTACTCTGATGATAGCTGTAAAAAAGACAGCCATTATATATAGTGATAAATCCCTCGTTACACTTAGGTATGGGGGATCAACTAGTTGAAAAAGAATTCAGAGGTCAGAATGGGCTAAACCCCCTGCTACTGCTAACAGGAGCGATGCCTGAGCTTGTCGTTAGCGTAGCCTCTCGCAGAGAAGGGTCAAAATCAAGGTCACTAAATCAGCCTATCTAGTATAGGTCTTCAACCCCTTTATTTAGACGCTTACAGACTCGTTACCTTTATGCTATCGGCTTTTTCGATCGGAATAACCAACTGAATTCTGACCGTAAAATACAGAAAAACTTTCCGGCTCCGCTCCTGATTCCTGAATTCTTTTTTAGTAAAACTTAAGGAGGAGGGTGTCAGTGAAGCCAGTTATTATTGAAAAATCTAGTATTAAAGCAGTATTTTCTACACAACGAATATTCAAAAAGCCTCTAAGTATTATCTCTGAACTGCGACCTCTGGCATTTGGATTTGTTTTAGCAGCAGTATTGTGTAATTATCAACAGGCGAATGCCCAAACACTTAATCGTGAGACTTTACCACCCGGCCGATTACAAGAAGTTCCTGCCACTCCCTTACCTGCTAATGTGTTGCCAAAGCCAACAGATAGCAATCTATTGCTGCCTTTACCAACAATACCAGATCAGTCAATACCGAGCCAAGATGACTCTAATGCTAAATTTCGGGTCGATCGCATTGAAGTTCTTGGTAGCACAGTTTTCAAACCAGAACAATTTGCCGCTATTACAAATCCCTTTGTGGGAAAAGAAGTGACATTTGCAGAATTATTGCAAATAAAAGATGCGATCGCCAAGCTTTACACTGATAACGGTTATGTGACTACGGGAGCATTGATTACACCGCAAACACTAGAAGCTGGAACAGTCAAGATTCAGGTGATTGAAGGAAGTCTGCAAGAAATCAAAATCATTGGTAATAGACGATTAAGTAGTAAATACATTCGCGATCGCATCAAACTTGGTGCTGGCAAACCCCTAAACATACCCCGCTTACTAGAAAAACTACAACTACTCCGCCTCGATCCACGTATCCAAAACTTGTCGGCCGAATTGCAGACAGGGGTGAATTCAGGAACTAATGTCTTGCAAGTTGAGGTTGAAGAAGCAGACACCTTTAAACTGACAGCAAGCCTAGATAATGGGCGATCGCCTAGTGTCGGCAGTTTTCGCCGGGGAGTGGATCTGCAAGAAGCCAATTTATTAGGTTTGGGTGATACCCTGAGCGTAGGATATGCCAATACCGATGGCAGTAATACAATCAATGCCAATTACACGCTGCCAATTAATGCCCACAACGGCACTGTATCCTTCGGTTTTAGCCAGGGATGGAACCACGTTATTGAAAAACCATTTAGCGTTCTTGATATTCAGTCAAATAGTCGATCTTATGAATTAGGCTATCGCCAGCCACTGGTACAAAAACCAACCCAAGAGTTGGCAATTGGGCTGTCATTTTCGCGGCAAGAAAGCCAAACTGAGTTGGGTATTGATAACATTGGGCCGTTTCGCCTCTCTCCAGGTGCAGATGAGAACGGAAAAACCAATATTTCAGCTTTGCGCTTTTTTCAAGAATATACCCAGCGAAGTAACCAATATGTATTTGCGGCGCGATCGCAATTTAGTTTTGGCGTAGATTGGTTCGATGCTAATGTCAGTAATAATGAACCAGATAGCCGCTTTTTCGCATGGCGGGGACAGGCGCAGTGGGTGCGACAATTAGCACCAGACACTCTATTTTTAGCTAGAGGCGATTTCCAATTAGCAGGAAATTCCTTAGTGCCTTTAGAGCAATTTGGGCTTGGTGGACAGTTAAGTGTCCGGGGCTATCGTCAAGATGCATTACTCACAGATAATGGCCTGTTACTTTCCGCAGAATTTCGAGTTCCCATTGTCCGCGCCCCCAAGATTGGCGGGGTGCTGCAACTGACACCCTTTATTGATGTGGGTAAAGGCTGGAACGTCAACAGTGAAAACCCATCACCAAGTACCCTTGTTAGTACTGGGTTAGGGCTGTTGTGGAAACAGGGTGATGATTTATCGGCACGCCTAGATTGGGGCATTCCCCTAATCTCGGTGGATGGTGAAAAGCGATCGCTCCAAGAAAATGGGCTGTACTTCTCGGTGCGTTATTCACCGTTTTGAGGCCATCGTTTCAAAACTATACTATTTTGGGTATTTTAAAATACAAAGTATAAATAAAGGCTTGGCGATGAGTGCATCCTCTACTTGGTTGGTTCTGTGCGGTGGAATAATGCCATTGATAGTAATGCCAATTTGGTGCGGCTGTGTGAGTGCCCAGGTAACTCCTGATAGCACCTTAAATACTACTGTCTCTCAAAGTGGCGATCGCTTCACCATCACCAACGGTAATCGAGTTGGTAACAACCTTTTCCACAGCTTCAGCCAATTTTCAGTTCCCACTAACGGTTCGGCTTTCTTCAACAATGCCGCAGATGTGCAAAATATCTTCAGTCGTGTGACTGGGGGTAATATTTCCCAAATTAATGGTTTAATTCAGGCAAACGGTAGCGCTAATCTGTTTTTGCTCAATCCTAGTGGAATTATTTTTGGCGCAAATGCTCAACTTAATATTGGCGGCTCCTTTATTGGGACGACTGCTGAGGGCATTAAATTTAGTGATGGTGCTGAATTTAGCGCTATTAATTCCCAATCTGCCCCGTTATTGAGTATCAATGTTCCCATCGGTTTGCAAATGGGGAGGAGTCCTGCACCGATTGCTGTTCAAGGTACAGGACACTCCTTAACTATAAACAGTGGACTGGTTCTAGGTCCCCTGACTCGAATTCCCAGTTCGACAAAACTGCAAGTACAGCCTGGGAAGACTATAGCCTTAGTAGGTGGCAACCTAAACCTGAATGGAGCAACCTTAACTGCCGAACAAGGACAAGTAGAATTAGGCAGTGTGAGCGGTGTAGGATTTGTCAGTCTCATACCAAATCCACGGGGCTACACACTAGGGTATGGAGATATACAAAACTTTGGTAATATTCAGCTGGCAGAGCGATCGCTATTAGATGTCAGTGGACTAAATGCTGGTTCTGTTCAGATTCAGGGCGAACAAATTCAATTTACCGATGGGTCTCTGATAGTAGCACAAAATTTTGGCAGTCTCCCCGGTGGTGAAATTCACCTCCAGGCAACAAAGGCCATTAATCTAATAGGCACGACACCCGATACCACAATTCGGAGCGGGGTTCGTAATGAAGCTTTCGGTAGAGGAGATGGTGGAAATATTAGGGTCATTACTCCCAAGCTGACCCTCACACAGGGAGCGGGTTTGAGTAACTCTACAATCGGAGTGGCTGCTGGTGGCAATATTCAAATTGAGGCAAAGGCGATTGATCTGTCTGGTTTCTCACCTATTAATCCCAGTATTATCACCATTATAAACAGTACCACATTAAGTATAGGGAATGCTGGTGATATCGTAATTAATGGGAATAGTCTAATGGTATCAAGCGGTGCTTCACTGTCTTCGAGTACATTTGGCAATGGGTCTAGCGGTAAAGTAACGATTCACAACACCAATACCACGGTAACAGGAGAAAGCCTTCCAGAGTTTTATAGCAATATTAGTATAATTGCATTTGCCACCGGAAATGCAAAAACCTTAACCTTGAATACGGCTAACTTACAAATTCTGGATGGAGGAGCAGTTGCTGCAACCGCATTTTTCGTCGGTAATGGAGGAGATTTGAGCATTAACGCCACTGAATCGATTACAGTTAGCGATCGCGGCAAGACAAATAACAGCAACATTAATGCATCCACTATTCGACCCGATCCCCTAGTGCGGCAGCGATTCGGTCTACCAGATATACTGACGGCTAATGCAGGATCTGTGAGTATTATCACCCCAAAGTTGACCTTGACCGATGGCGGAACAGTCAGTGTCACTAGTCAAGGCAGAGGAAATGCTGGCAATCTGAAGATCAATGCAGATACGATCCAATTAAATCATCAAGGCTTTATCCAAGCCCAAACAGAATCTGGTAATGGTGGCAATATTACCTTACAAACTACAAAACTATTGCTTCTACGAGACAATAGCCTGATTACCTCAACAGCTGGCGGCAATGGTAATGGGGGTAATATCAGCATCAATGCACCCATCATAGCCGGATTAGAAAACAGTGATATTGTTGCTAATGCAGTGCAAGGCCGTGGTGGTAATATCCAAATCAGTACTCAAGGCATCTTTGGTCTGAAATTTCGTGACCAACTCACACCAGACAATGATATTACCGCAAGTTCAGAGTTGGGTGTAAATGGTACTGTTCAAGTCAATACCATTGGTGTCGATCCAAATTCTGGCTTAGTTCAATTACCAGTGAATGTCACCGATCCATCCCAGCAAATAGCCAGTGGTTGTTCTGTAAACCAAGGTAGTCGATTTGTAGCAACGGGGCGGGGTGGTGTGGCGCAAAATCCCAATCAGCAAGTTGGAAGCGATGTCTATGATGGGCTACACCTACGCACTTGGTCTGATCTGCGAGATTTATCAGATTACCGCAAAACACCGCAACTACAAGCACAAATATCCAGATCACCAGAAACTCTAGTCCAAGCAACTTCCTGGCATCGCAACGCCCAGGGCAGAATCGAATTAGTTGCAGATAAATCTCCTACATACTTACAGCAACGATTAACCTGTGTTGCTATTCCCAAAAGTTAATCATGTTACCAATCATGCCATTCAGGGAATTATAAATTGAAATCAGGCAAAAAAAATTTTAGTCATGAGAGTTGTACCTTTTCTGTCTATATTAATAAGTGGGTTATTAACTCCAGGGATGATACCATCGGCTTTAGCTCAGGTAACATCCGATGGCACTACAAATACCATTGTCAACCCAAGCGGTAATAATTTTAATATTATTAACGGTATTGAAAAAGGTAATAATTTATTTCATAGTTTCAGTAATTTCTCTTTGCCTGCGGGCAGTTCTGCTAGTTTTAATTTAGTGAATACGCCAAATATTACAACTATATTTAGTCGAGTTACGGGTGGAAATATTTCCGATATTAATGGATTAATTCGCACGCTCAATAGTAGTAACCCGGTAAGTTTGTTTTTAATTAATCCGGCGGGGATTGTGTTTGGTAAAGATGCCTCGTTGAATATTGGCGGCTCATTTGTGGGCACAACGGCAAGTAGTATTAAGTTTGCTGATGGAACAGAGTTTAGTGCAGTAAATCCGAGTAGTCTACCATTGTTAACAATGAGTGTACCCATCGGCTTGCAGATGGGGCAAAATCCGGCTCTGATTCAAGTTAACGGCACGGGGCACAGCCTAGGCTGTTGACTTTGTGCCTTTTTCGGCGATTTTTGTTCATACAGTTTATGTGTCGTCAATTAGCTCCGAGAATAGGGTTTTTCTCTTCGACA
>NZ_JBALDM010000052.1:0-62774 GCF_036917435.1 Nostoc sp. | reverse complement strand
ACCTTCTATACCAAAAACATTTTGCTGAATGAGGGTATCCGCGCTTGGATGGCTCCTCAAGATCAACCCCACGAACAATTTGTATTCCCCGAGGAAGTACTACCTCGCGGTAACGCTCTCTAATATTCAAAGCCGACCATGACTTGAATCAGAGTTGTAGTTGCCGAAAATTGACATCAGTAAGATTAAATAATCTGCTTGGCATAAGCTAACAAAGTGTCAATATTCCCGATTTTCCACTCATCTCCCACCAAAAGGCGGGAGATTTTTTTATAGATGGTTAATATCTCTCTTAAATATGTTATTTTATAAAAAGGTTATGAACCCAGAGTGAATGCTCTGCCTTTTTGAAACTAAGACCGTTTAGGCAATAAGGAGGTGATGCCCATGATAGAAAGTAGTATACGCATGGGTCATCAGGTTGCAGTTAGCCGGCTGTGTGCCGGGGCTGTTCTCTAAAAGTTAGCCTTAGTTATCTTTGAGATACTAAGTTAGCTCAACTAGCTAGGCAAGCTCGGAGTTCCTTCCGGCAGTCTGGTTGCAACCTGAAGACCCGCTAGACCGCTCTGAGTTAGATTATCTAATCTAAATCAGAGCGGATAGTTTTTTATGGGTGACTTTTGAAAACTTAGATAAGCGATACTTGCGGCGGGCAAAGCCAACGGTTTAACTTTTCTTAAAAATAAGAATATCTTGCATCAAACCTTGGAGTGTGACCAGATGTGAGCTATAGCATTTATTTACCAAGTTTGATCTAAATATAGACGCACATCATATACCAGTTTGCCCTCTCATCCTTTATGTGTAGAAAAGAAGAAGGGTTTGTTTTTGTCAAATGCAAAACGTAAAAAATATATAAATAGGAATTTTTTGACATGGCACAACTACTCACTAAAGCAGAAATTCAAGAACAGGCAAAGGTTCTGTCAGTTTGGACTGTCGAAGACTCAAAGTTGCATATTACCCGCACATTCAAGGATTTTATCCAAGCAATTGAGTTTGTCAATAAGCTTGTGGAGCCTGCTGAGTCCGCAGGACATCATCCCGACATAGAGATTTCATACAACAAAGTGAAGATTACGCTCACATCACATGATGCAGGTGGACTAACCCAGGCAGACTTTGATGTAGCCCAGGCGATTTCCCAAATTCAATAAGTGACTTCTTCTGACATTTTGTACCAGGTGACTAGAAGCAACCGCGACAAAGACAACACCACCCTATCTTTACTCATAAGGACTCATAAGGGAAAAGTAGTACCGAAATTGATTGAGAGTAATGTTACAGGTTTTTGTTTGGAGAGTGCGGCTTTCAAAACCTTGATTCCTGATTTTGTGTTTATTCCAACTATACCAGGCAACGACCTCGCAGAAATCCTTTGCTGCGCTTGTTGTATAGCCGAGCCAGTGTATTTTAAGTAGTTAGGATTTACGCATTGACAGGAAAGATTAAATACAGATAACTCGAAAAACCACATCTGTCGTAGGGGCAATTCATGAATTGCCCCTACGACAGATGTGGTTATTTACCATCAAAGAATGATTGATAAAAGCCTGAAACGACGGATCTGCCTTGATACATAACATGATTCTTTTGTAAAGTGCGTAAGTCCTACTAGCGTGCAATTTCTACTAAGTTAAGTCTAAGGAGTGATTTTTCCCAACCAGATGCTAAGTATCTAACGCTTTCGGGAATTTAGCCAAGTAGGGAGCAAACGACCAAAACCGTACTCCCTGCTTAGATATTTAGATAACCATGTGTGACAGTTATTAAGCCGATCGCTCCAATCTTGCCATCTAGATCAGATGTTTTATAATGTTATGATATGAAGATATGCTTTTGCATAAGTTAATCGCATAGGTTTTTAACCCTAAGTTAATCGTTTATTAGCTTTGCAAAAACTAGAATTGTAGTAACGGCAATTATGCCTCATCCATAGGTTTCAATGAGATGTCGCATTTTCGAGAATTAGGTGGAACGAAACCAATTATCTAAACAAGGTGTGAGGAGTAAAGTAAAATGTCTAATCTGTTATGGAAATCCTTGGTGGTTAGCCCAGCAGTTTTGGGAGCAACATTGTTAGTTTCGACAACAGCAATTGCGGCTCCAAACACAACCACTGAAGTATCACCAGCAAAACAAGCAGGTGTGACTGAAGTTGCCCAACAGCCAGAAATATTGGCTCAAACAACGATAGATCAAGTTAATCGCTACAGCAACGAAGGCAACCAGAATAACTCTCAGTCTCAAGTAACATCGGTTTCTCAGTTCTCCGACGTACAACCAACTGACTGGGCATTCCAAGCATTGCAGTCTTTGGTTGAGCGCTATGGTTGTATTGCAGGTTATCCGAATGCCACTTATCGCGGTAATCGTGCTTTAACCCGTTATGAATTTGCTGCTGGTTTGAACGCCTGTTTGGATCGCGTTAACGAGTTGATTGCCACAGCAACAGCTGACTTGGTGACTAAACAAGATTTAGCTACCCTACAGCGTTTACAAGAAGAATTTTCCGCAGAATTAGCAACCCTACGCGGTCGTGTAGATTCCCTAGAAGCGCGGACTGCTGAATTGGAAGCGAATCAGTTCTCCACCACCACAAAACTAGTAGGTGAAGCCGTTTTTGCTGTTACTGATGCATTTGGCGGTAGAAATGGTGATAACAATAATACCGTCTTCCAAGACAGAGTACGTTTAGACTTGCAAACCAGCTTTACGGGTAGAGACGTTTTACACACCCGTCTAGCAGCTGGGAATGCAGGAGCCTTTAATCTAGATGGTAGTAATGGTGGTGCTGAAGGCAGACAAACATTTGAAATTGGTAGCACTGGTAACAATTCTGTCAAGATAGACCGTTTGACCTATGAA
This sequence comes from Nostoc sp., assembly GCF_036917435.1. Lineage (GTDB taxonomy): Bacteria > Cyanobacteriota > Cyanobacteriia > Cyanobacteriales > Nostocaceae > Nostoc. The sequence continues at coordinate 59,906 of NZ_JBALDM010000052.1, read as the reverse complement.
GTTCCCATCGGTCCAGCTAATGTTTACTTGGCGGCCAGTGGCGGACGACACAGCCAGTATGCTGCTGTCAACAACCCTTACTTTTTCGACAATACTGATGGCGGTAATGGGGCTTTATCTACCTTTGCTTCTGAAAGTCCAATCTATCGGATTGGTGGCGGTGCAGGTATAGCGATCAATCTACCCCTTGGTAAAGGTACTGGCATCTTAGGAAATAGCTCAATTACTGCGGGTTACTTGGCATCCCAAGCTAATGATCCTGGTATTGGTACAGGTCTGACCAACGGCGACTACGCCGCTTTAGGACAGTTGAACTTTAGTGTTGGCAATCGCTTGGCTTTGGCTGCCACTTATGTCCACGGATATAACGGCGCAGGTAGTAGTTTATTCAACTCAGGTGCTACGGACGACGATGTTATTGCAGTAGGTACTCAACGAGCTAACACTCTACCAACTGCCGGTTCTACTAGCAACTCCTATGGTGTATCAGCTGCATTTAGACCCAGCGACAAGCTATCAATTAGTGGCTTTGTCTCTTACCACGATGTCATCGGCTTTGGTGTAGGTGATGATTATACAGCTTGGAGCTATGGTGCTGGGGTTGCTTTAGTTGATTTCGGTAAACGAGGTAACGTTTTAGGTCTTTTCGCGGGAGCAGAACCCTATGCCTTGAACCGGACAGGTGTTCCTGGTGGTAATGATGTACCCTATCATTTTGAAGGTTTCTACAAGTACCGCGTATCGGATAACATCTCTGTTACCCCTGGCGTAATTTGGTTAACATCTCCTGGTCAAAGCAGCAATAATGATGACGCGATTATCGGTACTCTCAGAACTACTTTCACCTTCTAGAGTATTGATTATCGACTGACAATTTTGAAATCTATTTCTCCCCGCCATCAGGCGGGGTTTTTCTTTTCAGTAGGAGTAAGCTGTCGTGCATTTTATTTGCACAGCTAGGGCGGGCAAGATGCCCACCCCACAAGAGATTTATTTTTTTGAGGATGCAAATTAAAGTATTTTCAGCTTAATGCATAAATCCCAGTTTGATATCATGTACTACATTTAGTCAAGAATCATCTGTCATTTGTTATTTAACCCTTATGGATAAGAATTAAATAACATATAGTTTATGTCCCTCGCTTATCTCACCCTCAATCCCTCTTCTCATAAAGGCTACGGTGTACACACAAGTCTTTGGTGAGGGGATTTGCGATAGCCCCTAAGAAACCTCACCCTGGTTTTACTGCGTAAAACCTGTCCCTCTCCTTACTAAGGAGAGGGATTAAAGATAGGACAGGGTGAGGTTTTTGTTTTGTTTTGGGTAATTCGATGACTTGTGTGTACACCGTAGCCTTATAAAGAAGAGGGAAGGTAGAAACAGGATGAAGTTTTGCATTTTATTTAATCCAGGTTCCTTAACTCTACTTTATCGAACAGAATTCAGGAGTCAGGAGTCAGAAAACAGACATGAATTCTGTACGACTGGTGGATGAATAATTGGGTTTAAAACCCCTACTGAACGGTAGTTCAGTAGCTCAAAATCCTGCGCCGGTCTGAATCCCCGACTGATTTATTCTGACTCCTGAATTCTGACTTCTGAATTCTTCTTCAATCATTTTTCGCAACGCGATACTCCTACGGAGTTGTTGCACTAGTGCGATCGCTAAAACCTTTGTAGTACGGTAGTTTTACTTTTTAACTTCATTGATTAACCTATGATGTGGATTACAAATGCCTCTTGACTAAATAACTGAGGACTATAATTATGCGAATTGCTCGTAACATTACAGAACTTGTTGGTCGTACACCCTTAGTACAGTTGAACCGCATTCCCCAAACAGAAGGATGTGTTGCGGAAATTGTGGTTAAACTGGAAAGTCTAAACCCATCGGCATCAGTCAAAGATCGGATAGGGGTTAGCATGATTAATGCCGCCGAAGAGGAGGGGCTGATTACTCCTGGGAAGACAATATTGGTAGAACCCACTTCTGGAAATACAGGAATTGCCCTAGCAATGGCGGCAGCAGCTAAGGGGTATCGATTAATTTTGACAATGCCAGAGACAATGAGTGGGGAGCGTCGGGCAATGTTGCGGGCTTATGGGGCAGAACTGGAACTAACGCCAGCTATGGAAGGCATGAATGGGGCGATCACGCGATCGCAACAAATAGTTAATAGTACGCCAAATACCTATATGTTGCAGCAGTTCCGCAATCCAGCCAATTCAAAAGTGCATCGGGAAACTACAGCCCTAGAAATCTGGGAAGATACTGATGGACAAGTAGATATAATCGTAGCTGGGGTGGGCACTGGTGGTACGATCGCTGGTGTAGCAGAAGTAATTAAAGCACGTAAACCTAGTTCTAAAGCGATCGCTGTTGAACCAGCAAATAGCCCAGTTTTATCTGGGGGACAGCCAGGGCCACACAAAATCCAAGGAATTGGCGCTGGGTTTATTCCCCAAGTTCTCAAGCTAAAATTGATTGATGAAGTGATTACCATCACCGATGATGAAGCGATCGCTTACAGTCGGCGTTTGGCAAAGGAAGAAGGCCTACTATCTGGTATTTCTAGTGGAGCGGCTTTATGTGCAGCAATTCGCGTTGCTCAACGTCAAGAAAACAAAGGGCGTTTAATTGTGATGATTCAGCCTAGTTTTGGTGAGAGGTATTTGAGTACACCGTTGTTCCAAGACCTGGAGGCAAGTTTAGCCGCTACTATCAGCTAATGATAAATTGAATTAATGGTCAATTCTAAGCACGTTTCTAACCATTACGAAACTCTCAAAGTTAGTCCAAGTGCAAGCCTTGCAGAGATTAAGCAAGCTTATCGCCGCTTGGTTAAGTTATTTCATCCTGACACTAATCAGGATACAGCCGATCGCGATCAGATTATTCGCATCAATGCAGCTTATGAGGTCTTACGCGATAATCATAATCGCCGCAATTATGACCAACAACTGCAAAATGACTCTCAAAAATTAAATAGCGATCGCCAACAGCGTACAGCATCAGCGCAAAAGCATTACCAGACAAAACGAAAAACAGGACGAGAAGCTGATGAGCAAGTTGAAGAATGGCTGCGCCGAGTTTATCAACCAGTCAATCATCTGCTTTGTGGCATTCTCTATTCTCTAGAGGAGCAAATAGAGCAATTAGCTGCCGATCCTTTTGATGATGAGTTGTTGGATGAATTTCAGGAATACTTACAAACTTGTCGAGATGATCTCAAGCAGGCACAAATTACTTTTCGATCTCTGCCGAATCCCTCTAGTTTGGCAGGAATTGCGGCTAACCTCTATTACAGCCTCAATCAAGTATCGGATGGACTTGATGAGTTTGCTTATTTTCCTTTGAGCTACGATGAGCGTTATTTACACACAGGTCAAGAATTATTCCGCATAGCTACAAGATTACACTGTGAAGCGCAAGCGTCTGTTATGTAGTTATTGGGAATTGGGAATTGGGAATTGGGAATTGGGAATTGGGAATTGGGAATTGGGAATTGGGAATTGGGAATTGGGAATTGGGAATTGGGAATTGGGCATGGTCAAATAACAAGTGACTAATGACAAAGGAATTAGTTTATGCTGGAAACAGTAAAAGATTAAGAAATTTTAAATTCTGCTCATAGTGTACTCATGCAATGTATTGTTAATCGCCGCGCCCAGTTTTCGGCAAGTCATCGCTATTGGTTGCCAGAACTGAGTGAAGCCGAGAATATTGAAAAATTTGGTGCTTGCTCTAGATTTCCGGGACACGGGCATAACTATGTCTTATTTATCTCTCTTGCTGGGGAATTGGATGAATATGGCATGGTGCTGAACTTGTCTGATGTGAAACACGTAATCAAACAGGAAGTTACCAGTCAATTGGATTTCTCTTATATCAACGATGCGTGGACAGAATTTCAAGAAACTCTGCCCACCACTGAGAATATTGCACGGATTATCTGGCAACGACTAGCACCACACTTGCCTTTAGTCCGTGTGCAGTTATTTGAACATCCTGAACTTTGGGCAGATTATATAGGAAACGCAATGGAAGCATACCTCACTATCAGTACTCACTTTAGCGCCGCCCATCGGCTAGCTCATCCTAGTCTCAGTAACGAAGAAAATGTTGAGATTTATGGTAAGTGCGCTCGTCCCCACGGTCACGGACACAACTATCATCTAGAAGTCACCGTCAAAGGGGAAATTGACCCACGCACTGGCATGATTGTTGATTTAGGCGGTTTGAATCAAGTGATAGAAGATTATGTAGTGGAACCATTCGATCACACTTTTTTAAATAAAGACATTCCTTATTTTGCCGAAATTGTTCCCACTGCTGAGAATATCGCACTTTACATTAGTAATTTACTGCGATCGCCAATTCAGGAATTGGGAGCTAAACTTTACAAGGTGAAATTGATTGAAAGTCCCAATAACTCCTGCGAAATTTACTGCACGGAGTCAGAATCAGATTCAGTCAGTGCATCCGTGAATCAGCCAGTATTAGCGCGGGTTTAGCTGTAGGGACTGGGGAGATGAGGGGGATGAGGGACGAGATAGCCAATTCCCAATTCCCAATTCCCAATTCCCAGCTTAAAAAAGTTTACTCACTAAGCAGGTGAAACCAGGTAGCAAAGGACTTGTCAACTCATCTTCACTAAATAAAGTAACTGCTAATTTTAATGCAGCCTGTTCACGACGATAAACTTCAACTTTTTTCTGTATAGAATCGCAAATCCAATATTCCTGAACCCCTTGTACTGAGTACAGCTTTAGCTTTGTTTCTCTGTCGCGTTTCTCGTTTTTTTCGCCGGGTGAGAGAACTTCTACTACTAACTCTGGTGCGCCGGTGAGGTGTCCAGCTTCATCTAGTAAGTTTTTTAAACGTTCATGACTTGCCCATACCACATCAGGGATCACATTGTCAGAATCTGAGAAAATAATTCCAGGTGCGATCGCAGCTTTACCTAAACCAGTTTCATTTGACCAAATCTTGAGAACTGTACCAATATTGAGACAGCTTGTTTGATGATCCCAGTGAGGTGCTTTAGTCACAAATAGTTCTCCATCAATAATCTCATAACGATTTTTGCGATCGCTAGAGAAGAAATCTAGGTCATCTGTCGTCCAACGCACTGGAGTTGTTTGCATAGAAACCCCCTAGCATTTTCTTAAATCATATTTTAAAAATAGCGGCGACGGGCGGAATGTCGCAAATAGCGATAAATGCCCCAAGCGAAAACTCCAAAAAAGAGATTTAGCAAAAAGCGACTAAGTATAAACCACAAAATATAACTGTCAAAAAGCTTTGACGGACTCAAAGGACTAATTTTGTTGGCTAAGAGAAACAGCCCAAAAATAGCATTTCCACCCAGCACGAGGGCAAAAAGCACTAAGCTTCTTTGCCAGTAACGGCGCTGGGGCAATCGTTCTGAAATTAGGGTAATTACAGGTTTACCTTGCACTTTTCGCAGTAATTGTTCTAGTCGCCAAAACATCCACAATAGAAACGGAAATAAACCATAAATAAGGAAACATAGCGCTAGTGAGTAACCGCAAGCAATAGATAGAATATTAACTAGGGCATGACAGATTACAGAATTCAGCCAAGCCCTAAAAATCAAGTTCCTGTCTTGATTTAACCGATTTTTAGACGAAAGATACATTCCCAAGGCATATCCCCAAGGTGCAGAGAACATCGCATGGACTGGCGTGCTGATAGTACGGCCAGGAATTGATGCTGTATCGTTAAAAAGGTAAATCCAGTTCTCTTCAGCAGTGAATCCAAGGGCAATGGCTATGGTGAAGAGGAAAACAGTTGAAGGAAGTAATCGATACGTGCGTTGCAAATAGTAGGTTGGCACAATAACCCCTGCTAATTTGCAGCCTTCTTCAATTAAACCTACTTCCACAAGCTGCCGCAAGACTGCACCAGGAAGCGATCGCTTGATCCGTTCCCAATCTATAACCAAATTAGCTACAGTTTCAAAATTCGATTCAAGTCTAAGGGCTAAAAGACCAGATATTGCCCCAATGCTAAAGAACATCAGTAACCTTAACAAAGGTGGGGCAAATGGGACTCGGTAGTAGTAGTAGCCTAGCAGCAGCAAGGGTGGTATTACTGCCCACAACAGTAAAGAAAAATCAACCACTCACCTGAGCAATTACTGTGCGGTGACGGTGGGTATTGTTGGTAATAGTGGGAGTTTGGAAACCTGCCTCAACAATAGCTTGCTGAATATCCAAAGCAAAATATTCATCTAAATACGGTTCTGTACTTTTGAGCAACGTCAAAATGTAAGCTGGCATTTTCTGGTAGACTTCAGAGTTAGGATTCATGTCCATGATTGCCAAGTAGCCACCCGGACGTAGCACACGCCGCATTTCAGCAAAAATCTGTTGGGTTGCTGACTGGGGTAATTCGTGACACATCAAGAAAATTGAGACTAAATCAAATGAGGCATCTGGTAGCCCAGTAGATTCAGCTTGGGCATGAAGCCAGTTAATTTTAGCTTGACGTTGTTGGGCGCGGTAATTGGCAACGGCTAAGAAGTAGGGAGATAAGTCCAAGCCTGTGATTTGGGCATGGGGATAAATTTCTTGCAGGGAAAAGGTACTTAAACCTACAGCACATGCCAAGTCTAAAATGTCTTGGGGTTGATTGCGAATTTGTGCTTTAAGGATATCGTGGTAACTTTGGCGCAGTCTAGCATCTCCTTGTGTTCCAGCATCCTGCCAAATTCCGGCGTGGACAGTACGAGCAGCAACTTCTAGCTCCCAAGCGGCTTTCCAACTGAGGTCTCCACCTTCGTAGGCATGGAATGGCCGCAAATAGTATTCTGGGTAGGAAAGGTCAGGATTTTGTACCTGAGCTAGATCGTCTTTCCAGTCACGCGCCTGTAGTGTCTCGACTTCTTGCGTCCAAGGTACGCCAATCCTCTCGGCACGTTTAATCATCATTTGGCGGGCTTGATGTTTGGCTAGGTTGGCTAAAGGCTTGATTGCCAGTACGCCATTTACCAAGCGGGAAGCGAAGCCAGGAGTCGTTTTTACAGCAGCAGTCATAAATTAATTTGCGTTCACAGCTTTTTTACTTATGACACACTTGCTGGACGGGAGTCTAGAAATGAATTGAATTTTATAACGGCAGTTTGCCTCCTGTCGTTTACTCTAAGCAACAAAAAATATTATAGAAGGTTGACATTTGGAGAGCAGCAAAGTTCTGAGAAGATGTGAATTATGCTGGTTTGCATTTTATATTTATCAGAGAATTTTATTCAATACTGGTAAAATTCTGATACTTAGCAACATTTGTCTTAACAGGGATGGCACAAAGCTGAGTGCCATTTATAAGGAAAATTACAGTAAGTTAAGCTTATTGGAGTCAAATATGGCGAGATCAAGAAGAAGAGCAAGTGGCTTTTTAAAAGATTTTCAAGAATTTGCCCTTAAAGGCAATATAGTTGACCTGGCGATCGCCGTCATCATTGGTGGTGCTTTTGGCAAGATTGTCACTTCCTTTGTTGAAGATGTAATCATGCCATTGATTAATCCCTTGATTAGTTTTGCTGGCAAAGACTGGAGAACAATCGCCATCGGGCCGGGAATCAAGATTGGTCACTTTCTTGGCGCAATAGTTGACTTTGTAGTGGTTGCCTTAGTTTTGTTTGTGGCAATTCGAGCCTTACAAAAATTCAAGAGACAAGAAGAAGTCGCCGATGACCCCCTAGCAGACCCTAACCTTGTAGCTCACGAAAGATTGACTGGCGCTTTAGATCGGCTGAACCAAACCTTGGAATCTCGCAATAATCAAGTTTTGTGAGTAGGGGTGGGAGTGGGAGGATGAAGGAGCAGAAAAATAGGGGAGTAAGAATTTCAGATTTTAGATTTTAGATTAAAATTTAATCCAAAAGATGATCTATACAAGACGCTACCCTATCGTCAATCCAAAATTTAAAATTGAATTGCCCCATGCCCCATGCCCCATGCCCCATGCCCTATTTTACAGAAGGCTTGAGAGCTAACAACATTTCTAATTCACTGGTGGATTTATCGGGGCTATTAGCGGTAAAACCAAGACCACGAATGGAATTGAGGATGGTGATGGTATTGGGATCGGATGAAATTAAACTATTGACCAGGGGTACAGTTTTAGTTTTATCGATATCTAGGTAGAAATAGCCGCCGTTGGGCTTTTGCAATGAACTAGTAACGGCTTTGAAAGCTTCGCTATTATCAAGAGATGAATTCTTGCGATCGCTAATTGCATCTGCAACTGGGCCACCAAGAGCCACAAATACAGTGTCTTGATCTAGCCAACCATGCGCCAATAAAGCTCCCTGTTTGGGAATTTGCCATTCAGTTACGTCTTTACCACCGATCATTCTATTGGCGACGCTAATTTGTTGTGCTTTGGCAAGGGTATCCAATTTTGTTAAGGTGGCTTCGGCTGTTTTGCGATCGCTAGTGTCAAATACTAAAGCACCTCCAAAACCAACACTGGCTAACACTCCTTGATTTGATGGAATCGCACCAAAGGCAAATTCTCCATTCATCCAGCCAAAAATATCCTTATCCAGGTCAATATTGACAAATTTAAGTTGTCCACGTGCTTGTTCCAAGGCTTGCTTCATCTCTGGATAATCTTTTGACTGTTCTACTAAGGTTTCCCAGCCACGGCTGATGCCATTTCCGCTAATCAGAGCAAAGGTATCAGCAGGAAATTGCCCGACTATATTTCCCGGACTTGATTGATACTGGAATTTATTTAGCTGCGGATCTAAATTAGCGATCGCTTTTACCCGCACTCCCGCATCATCAACACCAACACCCGCCACCAAAGATTTTATCAGTTTCAGTTGCGCCAGCGCTTGTGGTGGTAACTGCTTTGCCTGGGGATTTCCGGCAGTTAATTGCTGTACCATACCTGCATAGTCTGGTACATAAATTTGGGCGAGGCTGTTTTTAACATCCACTCCTTTGCTGAGAATGCTGCTTGCACCTTCTTTACTCGCAAAAGAAGATTGTCCTTTAAAGGTATCAATTGCTTTTTCTACAGCTTGCTTTTCGGGGGCTAATACCAAGTGACTATTATTTAAAACTACGCTATATGTAGTAGGCTTGCCATTTTCTGTAGTTTCGATAATTTTTTGACCTTGGTAGTCAGATTCCTGGAATTTCGCCCCTTTTTGTGACTTCAATTTATTAGCAAAATTCAAAGCACTGAGTTTATCCTTGATTCCCACCACTATCAGGATATTTGATTCCTGCTGTAAATTTGTTGGTGCATTAGGTGTCCCAGAAGGCACATTGAATTGTGCCGGTTTCACAGAATTCGGTGGTAGTACAGCAATCATGACACCACCAACCCAAGGCTTTATGTCTTTTTCATAAGAAACGTTACCATCACTAAACATTTGCTTATTCAAATCTTCCAGACTTTTTGCCACTAACTTTTGTGCTTCTGGAGTACCAAATTGCTGTAACTTTGCCCAAGCTTGAGAGTCAGTAGTAATATAAGTTGCCATCAATGCTGTTGAAGGGACTAATTTAGCACTGCCGAGAGCGTCTGAACTACCTCCTGATGGGCCTTTCAAATACATATAAGCCGCTATACTTCCTACTACAACTACAGCAGCACCAACAACAGGAATCAAAAACTTTGATTTACTTTCGGGCATTTTGTTATCCTCATTTGCTCAGATTGTCACCGAGATTTATACAAGTGTCATTGTAGAGTTTTCGGATTTATTAATATTTTCCGCTCATCGATCGGTATTTACTGATAAAATTAGTAGTCCTATAAGCTAACAGTCTCAAATAATTACCCTAAAAAGACTTTAAGGGAATGAGGAGCGAATCGGCAAATGATATGCTGTTCATCTCAAAGAAAATAGCCTGCTCAACAGCAGCAAGCTATCCTAAGTTATAAGAATAATTAGGAGTATTTGTACTTAATATTAATCTACCGAGGTGCAAGAGACACTTGACTCGATGACAAAAAAGTGCAAAACATCAGGAAAGGTAAATGCGGGAGGGATATGGAAAAAAGTCCAAGGATCGGCTATCGACCTTCGGAAATTTGGGTGAGATTAATTTCAATCCCCCAGTCCCCAAGGGGAATTTTAACCCTCATACTGCCCGATTGATTTGGGAAATACAGACACCGCTATTTTGCTTAATTACATCCAGCCAAGCCAGACTTTTCAGGATTACAAGGTCAGTAAGGATCAATGTCGAAGTCTTATTTTGATACAGATAATAACGGACACAAACCTTTTGAGTTACCGGGAGCAAGACCACACTACAACCCCGATCGCCCCGGACAAGTGGAGCATATTTTTCTCGATCTTAGCTTAGATATTCCTAAGCAAAGCTATCAGGGCAGTTGTAGCATTCGCCTCTTGCCAATCCGTAATGGCATTGACCGTTTGACTTTGGATGCTGTCAACCTGAATATCGAGTCTGTACAGGTGGACGATGTGCCACAAACTTTTGACTACGACGGGGAACAGCTTTCTATCCAACTTTCTGAGGTGACTCAGATTGGTAAACGCTTGCTGATTGCGATCGCCTACTCGGTGTCAAAACCACAACGCGGTATTTATTTTATCCAACCAGACAAGCACTATCCAAACAAACCAACTCAAGTTTGGACTCAGGGAGAGGACGAAGACTCTCGCTTTTGGTTCCCTTGCTTTGACTATCCAGGACAATTATCTACTTCAGAAATTCGCGTTCGTGTTCCCAACCCTCTCGTGGCGATTTCTAACGGCGAACTGATTGACACCACAGAAGATGGTGATGACAAAATCTATCATTGGTCACAGCAACAAATTCATCCTACCTATTTGATGACTTTAGCAGTAGGCGACTTTGCCGAAATTCGGGATGAGTGGAACGGTAAACCAGTTACCTACTACGTAGAAAAGGGACGGGAGGAAGATGCTAAACGGAGTATGGGCAAAACTCCCCGGATGATCGAATTTTTGAGCCAAAAGTATGGTTATCCATATCCTTTCCCGAAATATGCCCAGGTTTGTGTCGATGACTTCATCTTTGGCGGGATGGAAAACACCTCCACAACCTTGTTAACAGATAGGTGTTTGCTGGATGAACGCGCCGCTTTAGATAACCGCAACACCGAAAGTTTAGTCGTCCACGAACTCGCGCACCAGTGGTTTGGTGATTTGGTGGTGATTAAGCATTGGTCTCATGCTTGGATTAAGGAAGGAATGGCTTCCTATTCTGAGGTGATGTGGACAGAACAGGAATATAGTCTAGAGGAAGCAGCTTACTATCGTTTATTGGAAGCTCGTCGTTACATTAGCGAAGATAGTAGCCGCTATCGCCGCCCGATGGTAACACATGTTTACCGCGAAGCTATTGAACTGTACGATCGCCATATCTACGAAAAAGGGTCTTGTGTTTATCACATGATTCGCGCCCAATTGGGAGATGAGTTATTTTGGCAGGCAATTCAAACATTTGTCCAAGATAATGCCCACAAAACTGTAGAAACAATAGATTTACTCAGGGCGATTGAAAAGGCTACCGGACATAATCTTTTGTTCCTCTTTGACCAATACGTTTATCGTGGTGGTCATCCCGATTTTAAAGTAGCTTACTCTTGGGATGGGGATGCTAATTTGGCAAAAATTACGGTAACTCAAACCCAAGCTGCTGAAGGTCAAAATGGCAGTAAGGATTTGTTTGATTTAAAAATACCCATTGGTTTTGGCTATACCCAAGAAGAAGAATCTCGGAAACTGAAAACTTTCACAGTAAGAGTAAATGAACGAGAACAAAGTTTCTATTTTCCCCTAGAAAATAAGCCCCAATTTATCAGCTTTGATGTTGATAATAATTACCTGAAAACAGTAGCTTTAGAGTATCCAATCGCAGAGTTAAAAGCACAGTTAGAATCTGACCCCAACCCGATTTCGCGCATCTATGCAGCAGAAGCTTTGTCGAAAAAAGGCGGGTTAGAAGCGACAAAAGCACTATCTGCGTCCCTCAAAAATGACCCGTTGTGGGGTGTGCGGGTGGAAGCAGCGAAACAACTAGCCAAAATTAATTTAGACCAAGCCTTTGATGGCTTAGTTCTGGGATTAAAAGATAAAAATGCTTACGTGCGACGATCTGTAGTGGAAGCACTTGGTCAAATTAAAACTGCTGAAAGCTATAAAGTTGTGAAAGGGTTGTTGCAAAAGGGCGATCCTAGCTACTACGTGGAGGCAACAGCCTCTCGTGTGATTGGCGCGATCGCCTCGGCAAACTTGGAAGAAAAACCCAAGGAAGACAAGGTATTAAAGCAACTCAAAGGCATTTTAGAAGAAAAGGCGGGTTGGAATGAAGTAGTGCGGAGTGGTGCGATCGCAGGTTTAGCTGAATTCAAAACCTCGGAAGCAGCTTTAAATCTGCTAATCGAATACACCAAACTCGGTGTACCACAACCCTTACGTTTAGCCACAATTCGCGCTTTAGGAAAGATTTCTGGAGGTCAAAGTCCGGTTAATTTGGAACGGATTTTAGAAAAATTAACAGAACTAGCCAAAGAAACCTTCTTTTTAACGCAAGTGGCGGTAGCATCAGCATTAGGGCAAATGGAAACACCCAAAGCAGTGGGGATTTTGCGATCGCTAGCTGAACAATCAGCCGATGGGCGTGTCCGTCGTTCTGCTGAAGAAGAAATTTCCAAGGTGCAAAAGAACATCGGTTCAGAAAAAACCCTGCGTCAATTGCGTGAAGATTTCGACCAACTCAAACAACAAAACCAGGAATTGAGAAGCCGTTTAGAAAACTTGGAGGCCAAATCTAAATAACAGCAAATGATAATTAAAAGTTGGTAATTGGTAATTGTGGTAAAACCACTACCAATTACCAAAGATTGTAGTTAATGCTGTAATTTTTATTATTCAAAAAGCTTCTAAATATACACTCTCCGACAAAAGTTAATTTTTCTTTAATAGTTATTTTTTACACATAAAACTTTCTAACTATTACGTAATTAAGTTGGTATAAATAAACATAATATCAAGATCCCCGACTTCTCAAAAAATTCGTAAACCTTTACCCTGAGAGTTTTCTGTTTAATTTAGATTGCCCTACTTACTACTGGTATATGTAGCTGATATCAAGCATAGTTACTGAGTTGTCACATCTACTCAAATTTGCATATACACGTAAATATTTATATTTATATAAAACAAGGTTAAGAAAAGATAAAATCACCGAAAAGATGGAGAAGTAGTTGTAGTTTTATAAAGTATAATTAAGAAAAAGATAAACAAATCTCGGCAGTAATATAGGCTAAAACTACCTCGAACAGTATCCCGAAAAGGCAGAGTTTGAGTTCTTTTAGATAAAAAACTACCGCTATCTTTTACCTACAACTAACTTGTGGGTTGAGGAGACAAACAATCATTGTAAATTTTTAAGTTGAAGAGGTAAAAAAAGGCGTGGGTCAGTATCAACCTGCTCAACTAAAACTCTATAATCCAGACGCGATCGCTCGCTATTATAGTTATCGTCCTTGGCTAGCCTGGGGGCGACTGCTGAGAATTATCTCCTCTTTCGCAGGATTTATATTTAGTCTCAAGTGGGACGAATGGCTAGACAAAGTTGAGCAGAACAAAGGTAAACGAGCTATCCAGTTGCGAGAACTGCTCACCCGCCTCGGCCCGACTTTTATTAAAGTTGGTCAAGCCCTCTCCACCAGACCTGACTTAATCCGTAAGGATTTTCTAGAAGAACTGATCAAGTTACAAGATCAGTTACCTCCTTTCGATAATGCGATCGCTTACAAAATTATCGAAACCGAGCTAGACCGTCCAATTCACGAAAGTTTTAGCGAACTCTCGCCTAATCCAGTAGCTGCTGCTAGCTTGGGTCAAGTATACCGTGGTCGTCTGCTCACTGGCGAAGAAGTTGCAGTGAAGGTACAACGCCCCAACTTACGCCCAACTCTTACCCGCGACCTCTACTTATTGCGCTGGGGAGCGAGTTGGGTAGCTCCTTGGTTGCCCCTCAATCTCGGTCACGACCTAACTTTAATCGTGGACGAGTTTGGCACAAAACTATTTGAAGAAATTGACTATATAAATGAAGGCCGCAACGCCGAACACTTTGCTAGCAACTTCCGCAACGACCCCCAAGTTAAAGTTCCAGGAATTTACTGGCGTTATACCAATACCCACGTTTTAACCCTGGAATGGATTAACGGCTTCAAGCTAACAGATACTCAAAGCATCCGCGAAGCAGGTTTAGATCCAGAAGCGATTATCCAAATTGGCGTTACTTCAGGATTGCAACAGCTACTAGAACACGGCTTCTTTCATGCTGACCCCCATCCCGGCAATTTATTTGCCGTACCCGATGGTCGGATGGCTTATATTGACTTCGGCATGATGGATCAGTTGGAGGAAAACACCAAAGAAGCACTGGTGGATGCGCTAGTGCATTTGGTGAATAAAGACTATACCGACTTAGCCGAAGACTTTGTAAAATTAGGATTTTTGACTCCAGACACGAATATTTGCCCGATAGTGCCAGCATTAGAAGCGGTACTAGGAAACGCCATTGGCAAAAATGTCAAGGATTTTAACTTCAAAACGATTACCGATGAATTTTCGGAACTGATGTACGAATATCCTTTCCGAGTTCCGGCGAAGTTTGCTTTAATTATTCGTTCCTTGGTGACACAAGAAGGTATTGCCCTCAGCCTCAACCCAGATTTCAAAATTGTGGAAGTGGGTTATCCCTATATAGCACGGCGGTTACTGACAGGGGAATCGCCCGAATTACGGCGACGATTATTGAATGTGTTATTTAAAGATGGTAAATTTCAGTGGCAGCGTTTAGAGAATTTAATTACGATCGCTCGGAGTGATAACAACTTTGATGTATTACCCACAGCCCAAATGGGTTTCCAGTTTTTAATGTCCGAAGAAGGCAAATTTCTGCGGCGACAGCTAGTGCTGGCTCTCACCGAAGATGACCGCCTCCACACCGAAGATGTCCAACGCTTGTGGAACCTGATTAAAGATGACTTAAAACCGGATCGTTTATTAAATGTAGCGATCGGCATTTTAACAGAGTTATCTAGAGAAAGTGCGGCGGCTATTCTCCCAAAAGCTACATTCCTAGTGCCTTTTACTGGAAACCATTCAGCAATTAACAACTAAATATATTTAATATAAATCAGGAGTTTTAATGTATTATTACCCTCTGCAACCGCCTTATTTTCTGTTACTTGTTGGCTTTTTGACAGCATTAACATCTGGTTTGGCATTATCTGGCACTTTGAAAGTAATTGTGCAGAGTTGGCCAAGCGAACGAGCAGAAAATACTAAACCACGTTCTTCACTAAAACAATTAATTGTGCCATTTATCGGCATAACTGGCGGTACTTGCCTATTTCTGTCTTCAGGCTTAGAAATATTTGGCTTTCCCTCCACCTTGGCTTTGGGAGTTGGTCTACCAATTAGCTTGTTTACTTGTTTGCTAGTTTGGTTGCAACTGGGAAGTATGATGACCTTTATAGAACGCGAAGGTATGCAATCTTTAGATTTAGATGTTTAGATTCTTTTCTTAGATAGTAGAACGCTTCACCAACATAGAAATTATCCTAAATTCTGATCAGTCTTAGATCCCCGACTTCTTAGAGAAGTCGGGGATCTCATTGTTAACTAAGTGGTAAAACTTATTTTTACTGATATTTCATAAATCTAAGGGTTAATTGCGTTAAAACTACGTACAAATACTGAAAAATTCATTATATAGTATATCTACCCAAAGGGGTAGAAACTATGAATTTGCAGATTATAAGGAGCGTAAAAAGCTATGAATCAAGACAAAAAAAAATTTTGTTTTTGTACTTTAGCATGTGGTAAGAACTATCGCGATCTTGCATTGTTATTAGCAAAAGACATCAAAAAATATTCACCTAATACTACTTTTATCGTTCTAACTGACTGTCCTAACGACTTTAGCCAACAGTCTAACGTTTTAGCATTTAAACATAAACAGCAAAGTGTTAAGTTTTACCATGACAAAAGATTTGCAATAGCTAAGGGTTTATCTCTATTTAATTCATGCATATTTATTGATGCAGATATGCGAATATTGGCACCAGTTCCAGAATATCCGCAATGGATTTCAAAACCAGGAATCACTGCAAGGGGATGTGAAAATATGCCTAAAAAGTATGCCAAGGTTCTAGCAGGTAATTCTAATGCCAAAATTTTAAAAGAATTTAATGTGGCTAAAAAGGCTGCTTCCAAGTTAAATCTAGAACTAGAAAATGAAGATATTAACTTTGTGTACGAATATTTATTTGCAGTGACAAAAGACTCTGGGAAGGAAATAGAATTTCTTAAACAGTGGGAAATTATCGCCTCTTATTGTGAGTTGAATGGACTCTATGATTCTGAAGGGAATGCAATAGGTTTAGCCGCCGCTAAAGCTGGTTTACCTGTTAGATGGAGTGCAATGGAGGGTATATCTTTCTTCAAGAATAAAGTTGAATTCGTCAGAATCAAAAAGGGAGAGTCAAAAATGGAGGACATGGCAATATATTTTGAACAACAAGCAAAGCTAGAATACCCCGAACACTTCCTTAGAGAGAGAATTATACTTAAAAGCAATAAAATTATTAAGTATTTATATAATTTAGTGCGTTTAAGAATTATAACTTTGAAAGACTTTAACTTTTATTACCGATAATTAGGCAATATAGGATTACTATTTGATTTCTGAACGAAATTAGGTATTGTAGAGGAGCCAGTGCGCTGCGGAGGTTCCCTCCGTTTTGTGTTAGAACGGAGTTCGTAACGAACTATTCTCAAGGGTTTGATGCGTTACGCTATCGCTAACACATCCTACGGATATTTTCAGAAATCAAACCGGATTCCTATAGAGCAACTAGTAGTCTATCAAGAAATAATTGACAAATAAATCTTCTGTAGAGACGGCGATTTATCGCGTCTCTCCAACCGTCAAAATGGGTTTGACAGACTACTAGAAATGCAAAAAAGTTTAAGCCCAATTTTGCTTAATTATTTAGTAATTCTATCCTTAAAATTACGATAGTTAAGCTTAATATTACTGACTTTTTGATTCAAAAAACTTGTAGTAGTCTTTTGTAGACGTGTTAGCGGACTCTGACGCTTAAAGTTTTTGGGTCTTTGTTCTGGTGACTTTAAATATCTATAATGCAAAAACACATCTCGATATGGAATATTAACATCTTCACCAGCGCAAAGTTGAGTAAAATTTGATGAACTTATACTCATATAGTGTAGATATGTTAACCTCCGTCCTTGGTCGTAGAGGATATTATCTACCACATCAAATGGAGAACTCCAGTGATTACCAGTTCCTTGTTCGCAGTCATGAAAAGCGAAATTATAATATGAAATACCACTTCTCAATACCATGTAGTTAAATAAAGATTGGTCAGGTGCTAAAAAAGCCATAATATCAGCTTCACCTGATATTAATTTGTCGATTAAGTCGGCTCTTATCGCTGGAGAAAAAATATTTTTCTTAGTAGCAAACCAACCAGCACAAAATACTTTATCTCGCAAGTTTTCTGAGTTGAAAACTCGCTGTATTTGCTCTGGTGAGCTATCAAAAATAAATTTTAAGTCAGACTTATATTGAAAATCATTAACTACCCAATCAGATGTAGCTAATTTTTCATATACATAATCTAATGGCCCCATTAACAAGGTATCTGCATCAAAATAAATAAATCTATCAAAAGGGCCATCTACAGCACAAAATTTCCGGTGCATTGGTAACTCATAGAGTTCTGGAAAGCCCCATTCTCGCCAAGTTTTTTGCGCTCTAGGATAATTTTTCCATATCTGAGTAGCAAAGTTATCCCAGTAAGCTATGGAATCAGAGTCTTCAAATAAAGTGATATTATCTCTAGATGCAATCTCTGCTTTTACTTTGTCTAATCGCTGATTATATGGAAGTATACAAATAGGAATTTTCCTACCAGCATTAGCTTCTATACTGTTGAGCAACGCAATTAGTTGGTCATAAACAACATCATTGGCTAGGATGTAAATACCATCAATCATTGGGATACTCCTAATATTAAGTGCGGGCAACAACAAAGGGAAATAAACGGCGAGTTAGTTTAGAGATAAAGGCAAATTTGCCCTCATGGAGATAGCGATAGTGTTCCCACAATTGCCAATAGGGACTACCAGTTTTCATCCGTGTACCAGCCCAGTGGAGATATTTTAGTCGTTGTCCTCGGTCATATAGGGCGTATTCTTGCTGTTGGAAATTTTGCGAACCCGCCCAACTACCAGGCCCTCCCCCAGGAATTTTAACGAGATTTCCACGTTTGGCAATCAGTTTAAGAACAAGATAATTTAAAATTGGTTGATCTGTAACTCCTTCAGAAAAATCGAAATATTCTCGATGTGCTGCACACTCTTGCAAAGCTTCATCCATTTGTTGTTCAGTAATAACTCCTTTTCTCGAAGCCCAAAAACCGCTATTAAAAACGTCTTGAAGTTGGGCATCTGAAAAAATTTGCTGTTCTTTCACAAATGGGGAAAAGATATTTCTTAGCTTGTCATTGGCATGATGGTAATCACAACAGAAGAAATCGACTTCTGAAAGTTTATCTAAATTGTCAGCGATTTTTTCAAAAACGACAATATCTGTATCAATATAAATAAACTCATCTAAAGGCCCAAACCACGCCACCAGTTTACGCATTTTATTGGGTAAGGCGAGAAAATCCCTATCAAAAATTTCTCCGATGCGTTTGGTAAATTTATCAATAAGTTCCAAATCTGGAAAAATTTGTACATTGTGTAAGGTAGCAAGTTGCTCTGCTACCTTGTGATAATTTTCATTAAATGGTATGAGATAAATGCTTACTTCTGGATCGTAGTAACGAATGCTATTGAGTAAAGCGATCGCATTATCGATAACGCGGTCATTAGCAACAATATAAATTCCCCTGCTCATAAATTATCCTTGGTTAATTAACTTCAATTTTCGCAAAGCTCTGGTAAGTAAATTTGGTACGACGGCAGCATCATTATAATTTTTAGGAGGGTTTTGAAATACTGGACGCTTATCTGGTTCGTGTAAGTAACGATAGTGGAGAAATAAATCTCGATATGGAAATTCAATATTTTCTCCAGCGCAGACTGCTTGATTGATATTAGGAGGAATGCCAATGTAATGGAGATAAGTCAGTCGATTGCCTTTGTCATAAAGAATTTTATCTTTTTCTTCAAAATGCTCAGAAATAACAGCATTGCCTGTAATTTGATGATTTGGTAAGTTATGTGCAAAGTTATAAACTGGAATACCAGACCTCATAAACATATAATTTATAACTGGTTGATCTCCTGTTGGATAAAGGATTTCCTTCTCACCTGCTCTCAAATAAGATAATAAGGTTTCTAATTTATCTTGTTCAAATAGACCTTTTTTAGAAGCATAAAATCCTGAACAAAATATTTCTTTTTTGATGTGACTTTCATCAAAAACTTGTAGTAATTTAACTGAATTAGTGTTATAAACTTTATCTGGATGTTTAAACTGAAAATCATAGACTACACAGTTATATTCATCTAATGTTTGAAAAACCAAATCTAATGAATTCATCACTAGAGTATCGGCATCCAAATAAACAAACCGATCAAATGGGCCATCAAACGCACAAAATCTTCGATGACCTCCATAAATTCTGTATTTATTTTTGTTCATACTAGCGGGGCTAGCCTCTAGCATGAATTTATCCCAGCGATTGATTGATTCTTGATTATCGTAAAGAAATACATTCGGGCGTTTAACGATTTCATCAGCAATTCGTTGTGTCTGATCATCAAAAGGATAGATACAAACCGGAATTTCTTTACCCAACATTACATCAATACTGTTTAGTAAAGCAATTAGCTGATCGAAAACATAGTCATTGCCAAGGGTACAAATACCATTCATAATTTATGAGTATTCAGCAACAAAGTTTGATAACCAGTTAAGCAAGTTTAATTTATGTAAGATGATTTGACGTGCTTCTGCGATCGCATCTTTGGCAGCATACCAAGCATCAGGGGTAGCTGTAACCTCTCGGATGTAAGCAATACCTTTTTCATCCAAACTAGGCAAGCGCAAAAAACTACCCGGTGGTAATAATTTATCGGCAGCAGGGCCACCATAGTAAATTGGTAAACACCAGGCAAGTAAACTATCCCAAAGTTTCTCACTCACATACCAATTATTATCAGCATAATTTTCAATTGCCAAATTGTAATAGTATGGTGCCATACCATACCACTTGTTACTCAATTCTCCCGACTTTTTGGCCGATTCTGGTAAATTTCTGCCATATAAATCAAACTTAATATCACTAGATTGTAGTGACTGTAAAAAATCTAAACGCTGCCGATGGTTGACTGTGCGGTTAATTCCTGAAGTAATCCAACTACATGGGGCAACCTTTTGGGGCGGTGGCAATTCATTTAAATCTTGAAATGAATTGGAATGATACCAAATAGCAGGCATATAGTCGGGAGTGGGAGCAAAATCATCAGGACCAGAAATGTAGCCACAATACTTTTGAGCTTGTTGATAATTATGATTATTTATTTCTACAATTTCATCTAAAGGCGGTTCTCTTAATAAATAAATAATTCGTTCTTTTTTGACACCACGCAGTAAAGAATCAATATTTACTACTGGCTTTTTCTGCCCTTTACGAAAACTATCTAACCAAGATTGTTGCGGTGCTGCTTTAGGAAAATCAAATTGATACATTAACAGAAAATCTGGTTTTGCTGCTAATGCCTGCATTTGTATATTGCCCCAACTTCCAAATTGATGCGGGGTTTGCTGCCAAAGCCAATCGGCTCTGGTTTCTAAACCTCGATAGCTGCTAATCATTCCTACAGTTTTTTTATTTGTCATTTGTCATTTGTTATTTTACTTAGTCTCACCAATTTTTCCTTAGACAATAAGTTGAGGAAGCAGAGATTCATCAACATAACTAAGGATTTTTGCGGCTCTCTTTTCCCAGGAAAACTGCTTGACAAATTCGATACTATCTGGATAACCTTCTATTTTTCTAGGATGAGTTTCTAAAACCCGCTTCAGACTTTCGGCAAATTTGCTTGGGTTATCTGGCTCACACCAAGCAGCGATCGCTTTTGTATCTTGAAACTCAACTAATGAAGGAATTTCCGTTGAGACAATGGGAGTCCCAGAGGCAAAGTAGTCAAATAGCTTTAAGGGAGATGTGAAAGTTGCCGCTTTTCCCGAACAATGAGGGTGAGCTAAAACATCAGCTGCTTGTAGCAAAGATGCTAACTCATTATGCAAGACATAGCCCAAAAATTTAATATTATGAACCTGGTTTTCTGTTACTAATTGCTGATAATATTCGATTTCTGCTGGCTTACCACCTGCACAGGCAAATTGTACATTAGGCATTTCCTTAGCTACATCAATTAGTACATCAATGCCTTTAAATTGCTGTAAAGCTCCTGCATAAACCACCAAATGTTGGCTTTCACATTGCAATAGTTTTTTACGCCATTCTGCTGCTTTTTCTGGTTGTCTTTGCATAAATAAGCTATTAAAACCATTGTGTAGCTTAATTACTTTTTCTGGTGGCATCCCATTTTCAATCATGCTTTCGCGGATGGGATCTACAACTGTGACAGCAATTTGGAAAAGCGGATTTGTGACAATTTCTGACTCAAATGGCTTGTCTTCATGATGGTGGTGTTCATAAATTGCTGGAATGCCATTTTTTATGGCAGCTTTGATAAAATTCCAGTTGCGACTGTGAACAAGTTTAGTCGTTGGAAGTATATGAAATGGTAAATAATACTTGCTCGCAATAGTGTTAGAGTCAGTAAATTTGCTCGGAAAATGGTCAATCGGCCAAGGCATAGGTAATGGAGCAACTTTTAATTTGTCATGGAGGTTGTAATACTTAATAAGTTCTGTTGGTGTTTTTATCGGTTTAAAAGGACGCACTAAATTAACTAGATTGCTAGCTTTTGCTCCTTTTTCAGGGTATATCAAAACTGTTGAATATCCCAAGTTAGCGGCGGCGTTTGCTGCATTTGTAGACTGCACTAGGTGAGCTTCTGGCTGGGGTAATTCTTCATTAATAAAAAAAATGTAGTGCTTTTTTAAAGTATGATTTTTCATAATTGTTAGACATTAATACTATTTTCAAATTTTTCTAAATAATCCATAAGACATATAGCATCTTCATAAGTTTCACTAATTAATTTATTTGGTTCTAGGGGAGTATCTACCAAATTATCTGATAGAGAGCGGAGAGAGCTAAGGATGAGATTAAGAGAATTTCTAAACTCAACAGAAAGATGATTAAAGCTTTGATAATAGTTGCTGATTATATTTTGATTTTGGTCAGAGATGGAGAGAATTTGCCCCTTTATTTGTAAGTTAATCACATCCTCAAAAATATCAATGGTGTTGAGAATTCTCCAGGCTGATTTGTAAGAGTCTTCAATTAATTTGTGCTGTTCTTGAGAATCGTCTACGAGATCATCAAGTAATAAGCGCAGTAACCCAATCATTGAGTTCAACTGTGTCCGAATTTCGTGAGAGATACGGAGCAAGCTTTGATTGTGTTTAGGAGCAGCTTCAGGACGTTCAACAAATTTCTTTGAGTTTAAGCGCATTGCCTTAATAATTTTTGTCTGAATTAAGTTTTTATTAGGGCGATCGCTAAATTGCATTGAGTACAAGCGTGAGTAGTAAGCACCTTTTTGCAAAAGTTCTTCATGAGTTCCTACTTCTACCACCTGTCCTTGCTCTAACACGGCTATTTGATTGGCTTTTTGGACTGTAGAAAGGCGGTGAGCAATTACGAGGGTGGTGCGATCGCGACTCAGATCGTCGAGTGCATTTTGTACTAACCTTTCAGAAACGGTATCTAAAGCGCTGGTGGCTTCATCTAAAATCAGAATTTCGGGATTTTGCAGCAGGGCGCGGGCGATCGCTAATCTTTGCCTTTGTCCACCAGATAACATTACGCCGCGATCGCCAATTAAGGTATCAAATCCTTGAGGCAATTTGCTAATAAACTCATAAGCATTTGCCCGCTTGGCCGCTGTAATAATTTCATCGTCAGTAGCCTCTGCTCGCCCATAAGCGATGTTATTCTGCACCGAGTCATTAAAAAGAAAGGTATCTTGACTGACAATCCCCATTCGCTTCCGTAGGGATACAAGATCGAACTCTCGCAAATCAGTACCGTCAATGCTAATACTGCCAGCGATCGGGTCGTAAAATCGGGGTAAGAGGTCTGCTAAAGTAGATTTACCAGCACCAGAACCACCTACCAACGCTAAGGTTGTACCACGCGGTAAATATAAATTCACATCTTTGAGTACTAACTTTTCATGTCCAGGGTAGGCAAAGCAAAGAGAATTAAAAGATACTCCCTCTTTTAATTTTGTATAAGGAAGCTTACCCTTGGGCATGAACGGCTTATCATGCAGGCTTAAGAACTCATTCGTCATATCCACACTGGCGGCGGTACTAGCAAAGGTGCTGCGAATAGTATTTAACTGAGAAATTAATGGCAGCACTCGCAGCAGCACTAATAAATATGTCAGAAGTACAGTCGAAAGAGAAGAAATTTGTTGAGAAAAGAAGGTTTTGCTCAAAAGTACAATCAGCAATAAAGCTGTAATACCCATCACCTCACTTAGAGGTGCGATTGCTTCTGAATTAACCTGAGATTGGAAATCTGCTAATTCACGATCGCGAATTAATTTTTTAATCCGTTGATATTCTTTTTCTTCATTTCCCGTCGCCTTTACCAGTCTGATTCCATTCAAAGTCTCCAGCACAGAGATTGAATATGCTCTAGACATCTCACTCAGCTGCTTCCCAAAATTTCTAGACCGGGAAATGGCATACTGATTTATCAACGTCACCAACGACAGCAAAAGTGTAGCAGCAATTGTTAACTGCCAAGATATTGACAGCAATAAACCGACAAAAACTAAAATTGTGATTCCTAAAATAACTATTTTAACCGTACTACCTATAGCACTTGCAGCCCGGCCAATTTCTCCGCCAAGAAGGTTGATTAAATCACCAACCTTTGTCTTTGCATAATAATCTATATCAATTTGTAGTAAAAGGTTTAACCCAGTTTCGCGCATATCTGATGTCAGCTTTCGGGTTAAAGAACTCGATGCTAAGGAACTAGCATAAGTCGCTACATTCTTCAAAAAAATTGTTAATATAATCGCCCCGGCCATTACTCCTATACGGTAGGCTTCTGGAGTATTATCAAAGGGAGAGATCATCGTTTTCAGGATGGGAGGTGCAGTACTTAAATCTACTTCTTGCCCCACAATTTTTAAAATCACTGGCACAATTAAAGCTGTGCTAATCCCATTAAATAAAGCTCCAGAAAATCCTAACAATATTGTCAGTGAAATCAAACCTGGATAGGGTTTAGCGAATCTAACTAGTAGTTTTCTGGTAGACATCTTGTATTTTTATGCCACTTTCACTTATTATTAATATTATTCACAAACTAATTGCTAAAATAGCTAACAATCAAACAAATCAAACTAAATAAACTTCATATCTCTACTCCGTTACAACACAGCTACACCTAGACCTAAAACATCAGCTTATAGAGACTTTTCCAAATAGAATACTATAGATGATTTTGCACAAATAGGGAATGAATCTCTCTTTTAAAATGCACCATCTGCTATTAATATTCACAACCGAGCAATTACCGACTTGAGTACAGAAGCCATAGCTTCTATGCTATAGTTTTCCACACATCTTTCTCTTGCTTTGACACCTTGCTGGTTTGCTGACTCTAAATTCTGAAAAATCAGTTGAATTTGTTCAGCAATCTGTTCAGGACAACCAGGCTCAACTAGATAACCAGTCTCACCTAAAATTTTGGGAATATCTCCAACGCGGGTTGATAATACAGGTTTAGCCATTGCCATACCATCTGTCAACTTCAGGGGGAATTGGGCGCGAGTTTCTGGGGTATCTCGTTGGGGAACAACTACAATGTGAGCGGCTGCTACCAAATCAGGCATAATATCAGCTGGATAATTTGGTAATTTGATAATCCAGTGTCCCCACTGTTCTTGAAGTTGCCGATCGTAATCATCATAAGGACTGCCACCTACAATTACTAGTTTTAAGTCTGGCTGATTAATTTTATCGAGCGCTATGAGAACATCTTCTAAACCTTTATAAGGTCTTGGCGCACCAGGAAACATTAAAATACGATATTCAGATAAACCATAACGACTTCTGCTTTCTTCAGAATCGTATCGAGCAGGATCAAATAAGGTGGTATCCTTGCCGTTAGGAACAAATTCACCGCCAAAACGCTCCTGCAAAAAGCTAGTATGTACTGTTACTGCATTAGCTTGACTCACCAAACCTTCCATCCATTTCAAATACAAAGGATGATTAGGGGATCTCAAAACTCCATCTTTTTTAAGTAAATCTCTAGCTAGCTGTTTGAGTGTAGGATGATAATGCCATTTGTCGCCACCATACCAGCTAAGTTCCCAGTCATCTATATCTAAAATAACTGGTGTTTTACTATAGAGCTTTTTTAAAAGTGCAACTCCAAAACTTGCTGGCTGAGGCTTTATTGCATAAATAATATCTCCATCAATAATTTTGAGAATTTTACTAATAGATTTAAAAAATTCTGGATAAGTTGATCCAGTCACAGAATATACTCGATCTTCAACAGAAATCGCTTTATATAATTCTTTACCAAATAAAAATCCGATTATTTGCACTTCATAGTCTAACTTTAAGAGGGCTTTTTTTAATAAATATGCGCGGATAAAGCCATCATTAGTTGATAAATTCCAGACCAGCAGAGATATCTTTAATTTTTCTTTCATTATCACCTATTTCCCTATTTATAAATCATTTAGTCCGCCAAGGATTTGTAACTTGATTCGGCAAAAATACTTTAGCGCATCTGTCAAAAACCCTTGTATATAAAGAACGAGTAATATTTTTAGCATATTGAGGTCGAGAAGGATAGGTACAGTGAAGAACTTTAATTTCATCCTGAATATTATAATCATCTTGCCACTTGCTGAGATAATTATAGGTGGGTGGCAGTATTTTCTTATGAGGATTTACAGAGGCGATCGCAGAAGCAAAAGCACCTTGATCTTTTAGGAGTAATTTATCTTGATTGTTTTTAACAATTTCAAAATAACGTTTAAATTCCTCAAAAAATACCTTGGTTACTTCTGTTTTCCGAAAAGCCATAAAACCGCCATTGTATTGCACACTATCGGCTTGTAATGGTAAACCTACCGATTGCAGAATTGGCAAAACATTAGGTAAAAGGTCTTCTTGTTTACCACGTAATAAGTTTGTGGCTTTTAGTATAGAAGGTTGGACATCTTCAGTTAACAAAAAGTCATATTCATCTAAATATTCAAATACATCATTGATATCTGTAAGTAAACAAATATCTGAATCTAGATAAATTGTTTTATCAAACTCAGAGGCTGCATATAGAGCCAGCTTTGCTTCCCTTGATGCTAAGACAGTATTTTCATTCGCAGGTGCTGGCTTTAAAATTACATTTTTAAAAGCCTTTAATAATGGATAGAGAAATACCGGAACCTGGTCAATTAAAATAACAATCGGTTCTTGATGAAACTTTCTAACTGCCGCTAAAAAATGAATACAATCTTGAAAAGAGTAAAGTCCGGTTAAGATTGTAATAAAACCTCTGCTTTCTGTCTTCATAAATAAAATAAGTTAAATAATTATTAATTTTAATCCTAGTATGTTCAGTTAATTTAATGTGTCCATTCCCAAAAATTTTTACTCCAGTCATCGTTAGAATAAAAAACTCCTTGCCATTGGTAAAAGTGAACAAAATCTTCGATTTTTAAGGTTTTATTTACATCTCTAATCATATAGAGAGGTCGCTTGCCATAAAATGATGCCCACATATTATAACTACTAGGTGGGCCAATAATATAATCACATTCCGCTAAAGAATACATATCTTCAATTATATGATTATTGCCATAAACATAAGATAAATGTTGTAAATTATCTTCCTTTTGCTTCTGATTTGAGCAAATTAAAAATGTCACTTTTTTGTTAGGAAATAGTGCTTTAGCTGATTCCATAACCTTTAAATAATCTTCAAATAAATAAAAATATTTGCCGTTTTGATGTTCTTGGTAATCCCCATGACGGATATGGACTCCAACGATCACATCAGTCTGGCTACGTATCTGGGATATGAGATTTGTGACATTAAGCTGATACTTTTTTAAAGGTTGAAAGTAAGCACGAATTTTTTCTCCATGTTTTTGGAGATTTGAGAGATCGTCTACAAACCATCCATCACGAAACATCCATCCTTGAAAAAAGTTGATAGAGCCTGATTTCAATTCTTTTGTAATAATTGAGTTACTCCAGTTAAAGGGTTGATTACGCTTAATATTAATTGTGTTAAAGCGGCCACTTTCAGCTAAAAAATGATTTAGATTATAGTAATATTTGCGTAGTAATTTGTTTCCTGGAATTGAAAATAATGGAGGAGGATAGCAAGACAAAAAGTCTTTAGATGTTGATACAAAAAAATCAGCATACTCTTCAAAAGCTGGATTTGCAACTGTGAAATTATTTTCAATTGCAAATGCTATAAAATTAGCAAATAAGAATAATCTGTTCCCTAATTGTCCAGATTTTGCAGAAATAACTAACATACATAAAACCTAGAAAACTTAAAGTTAATGATATTGGGTAAAGATTTCAAAATACAAAATTATTTACATATAATTAAGCCTAATAAATTAAAGTAAATATATCTAATAAATGAATAGATTTATTTACATGCTTATTACAGTAAATTCCAAAATGAATATAACTTCGTATATGCGGTTATTACCAGAGAAAATTCACTGATAAATTGCAATTTATTTTGTTTATTTTAAGTGTATTTACTAGAATAATCTAGTTATGTATATTATAATTGATCGTAAATTACAGTTAAACTGAATAAAGTATAAATACTGGATGTAGTTTCTGCAAGTAGCCTTGTTACTGAATACCAAACATCTATTTTAAGTAGGTTGGCGTGAATATTTATCATCAGTATTAGGCAGAAGGCACGAGGAAAGATGGTTTTAGTCTAATTTAATTTTGTTAAGATAGTTTGGTTTTTCCCAGTCGTTGTACTTATAAGAGAGGCAGAGGTAATGCAGGTAATCCGTCTGGAAGCACTCTCAGACAACTATATATTCTTATTACATGACGAGAAACAAAATATCGCGGCTGTTGTTGATCCAGCCGAGTCTCAACCAGTATTAAAGAAACTGGCAGAATTAAAAGCTGAGTTGGTAGCAATTTTCAACACGCACCACCATCACGATCATGTGGGTGGTAACAAGCAATTAATTGAAAAATTCCCGCAATTGATAGTTTATGGAGGAGCGGAGGATCGGGGTAGAATTCCTGGACAGCAGGTATTTTTGCAACAAGGCGATCGCGTCCAGTTTGCAGACTGCATAGCTGAAGTCATCTTCGTTCCTGGACATACCCGCGCTCACATCGCTTACTACTTTCCCCCTGAAAAAGCTGGTGAGACAGGTGATTTATTTTGTGGCGATACCCTATTTTCTGGCGGTTGCGGTCGCTTATTTGAAGGAACACCGACTCAAATGGTAGACTCTTTAAGCAAACTCCGCTCTCTACCTGATAATACACGCATCTGGTGTGCCCACGAATACACCTTGAACAATCTACAATTTGCCCTAACTGTGGATAGCGACAATGCCGACTTACAAAGGCGCTTCGATGAAGTAAAGGCTTACCGTAGTCGAGGAGAAGCTACCATCCCCTCGCTTCTGGGAGTAGAGAAGCACACCAATCCCTTTTTGCGTTGGGATCAACCATCATTACAATTAACTGTTAAGAGTAGCGATGGGGTGCAAACCTTTGCGCGAATACGGGAAATGAAAAATAACTTTTAGGAATTGGGAATTGGAAATTGGAAATTGAGTATAGCTAGCTATTCTCCTTGTCCCCCCATTCCCCATTCCCCATTCCCCATTCCCCATTCTCAACTTTTTAGTGGGAATAGTTGCGATCGCACCCTTCCTTTCGCTACGATCTGTAAGCTTTAGGGTGTAGGCAAAGAAGCTTGGAATACAGCAGTGACATTGTGAGCTATCAAGCCTTACCCAAATTAATCAGATTTTACAGGAAAAACGATGGCCAAACGCGTACAGTTAGTTTTAAATCAAGATATCAGCAAGCTGGGAAAATCTGGCGACTTAGTAGAAGTAGCTCCTGGCTACGCTCGTAATTATCTGATTCCCCAGAAATTGGCAACTAATGCCACTCCTGGTATTCTCAAGCAGGTAGAACGCCGTCGTGAGCAAGAGCGTCTACGGCAATTAGAACTCAAACAACAAGCTCTTGAGCAAAAAGAATCTCTTGAAAAAGTTGGTAGCTTGACAATTGCCAAGCCAGTTGGTGAAAACGAAGCAATTTTTGGTACTATCACTACCCAAGATGTTGTAGATGCAATTAAGGCAGCCACCGGTCAAGAAGTGGATCGGCGTGGAATTACCATTCCCGATATTAACCACCTTGGTACTTATCAAGCCGAAATTAAGCTGCATTCTGATGTAGCGGCACAAGTCGATATTCAAGTCGTCGCTAGTTAACTCAGAAGGGGGCGCAAAGATGAGGGGGATGAGGGAGCAAGAGAAGTAAAGGTGAATAATACTAAATAAATTCCTAACTCCTGTACAGACGCGATTCATCGCGTCTCTCCTATACGATTCATCGCGTCTCTAGCAAAATCGTCAAAACTAAAATCGTTTATGGCTGAAGAATTGAATTTTAAAGGCGATGGTAGCGATCGCCTCCCCCCACAAAATATCGAGGCAGAAGAAGCGATTTTGGGGGGTATTTTGCTAGATCCAGAAGCGATTAGTCGAGTTAGCGATCGCCTCCTTCCCGAAGCTTTTTACATTAGCGCTCACAAAGAGATTTATCAAGCGGCTGTGAGGCTCCACGCCCAAGGTAAACCCACAGATTTGCTCTCAGTTACAAGTTGGCTGACCGACCACGATTTACTGGCGCGTATTGGTGGCAGAAATAAGCTAGCAACTCTGGTAGACCGCACAGTGTCAGCTGTGAACATCGACGGTTTAGCAGCGTTAGTGACAGAAAAATACCTGCGGCGGCAGTTAATTAAAGCTGGCAATGAAATTGTCCATCTTGGTTATGAGACAGAAACCGAGTTACCACAGGTTTTAGACCAAGCAGAACAGAAAGTATTTGGTGTAACTCAAGAACGTCCCCAATCGGGTTTAGTTCATATTTCTGATACTCTAATTAATAATTTCCAGGATATTGAGGATCGAAATCAAGGCATAGCCTTACCTGGTATTCCCTGCGGATTTTACGATTTAGATGCCATGACCAGTGGCTTTCAGCGCTCTGATTTGATTATTGTCGCTGGTCGGCCATCAATGGGAAAAACAGCATTTTGCTTAAACCTTGCCCATAACATCGCCGCTTCTTACAAATTACCAGTTGCTTTCTTTAGCTTGGAAATGTCAAAAGAGCAACTGACGCAAAGACTATTAGCTAGTGAAGCGCAAATTGAAAGTAGTTATCTGCGAACTGGTCGCCTCAGTCAAACACAGTGGGAACCTTTAAGCCGTGCTATTGGTATCCTTTCCGAGATGCCGATTTATATTGACGACACGCCGAATATTACAGTTACACAAATGCGTAGTCAGTCAAGAAGGCTGCAAGCTGAAATTGGAACTGAATTAGGATTAATTGTAATAGATTACTTGCAATTGATGGAAGGAGCAGGTGATAATCGCGTACAAGAATTATCAAAAATTACCCGTCAACTCAAAGGTTTAGCGCGGGAATTATCTGTACCAGTTATTGCCTTATCTCAGTTGAGTCGAGGGGTGGAAGCACGCACTAATAAGCGTCCAATGTTATCTGATTTGAGAGAATCAGGTTCGATTGAACAGGACGCGGATTTAGTAATAATGTTGTACCGCGACGAATATTACTCTCCCGATACTCCCGATCGCGGCATTGCAGAAGTAATTATAGCTAAACACCGCAACGGGCCTACAGGGACTGCGAAACTTTTATTTAATCCACAATTTACAAAGTTTCAAAATTTAAAAATTTAGCTATTAAATTGGGGATTGGGGACTGGATATTGGGGACTGGGGAGCAGAAAATTAAAAGTTAGATTATTTACTTATTCCCCATGCCCCATGCCCCATGCCCTATTTTCTACTTAACTCCCAACAATTCCACTTCAAAAATTAGAGTTGCATTAGGTGGAATAACGCCACCAGCACCACGAGCGCCATAGCCTAACTCAGATGGGATGATTAACTTACGAAGACCGCCTACTTTCATGGTGCTAACTCCTTCGTCCCAACCTTTGATTACCTGTCCTACGCCTATTTTAAAGCTGAAGGGTTGGCCGCGATCGCGTGAACTATCAAACTTAGTACGATCTTCTAAAGTTCCGACATAGTGAACTTCAACCGTTTGTCCTGGTTTAGGAGTCGCCCCAGTTCCCTCTTTTAACTCAACATACTTTAATCCAGAGGGAGTGGTTACGGCATTAGCATCAGACATAGTATTACCCGCAATTAAGATATTGTTTTCAGTTACAGCCGTGGCCTCTGGCGGCGTTTGGGTTAACTGGGCAGCAAT
This sequence comes from Nostoc sp., assembly GCF_036917435.1. Classification (GTDB taxonomy): domain Bacteria; phylum Cyanobacteriota; class Cyanobacteriia; order Cyanobacteriales; family Nostocaceae; genus Nostoc. The sequence continues at coordinate 28,123 of NZ_JBALDM010000052.1, read as the reverse complement.
GGCAGTATTCTGTTTACCGCCTACTTGCCCCACAACCAAAAGCACAACACACACCAGCATGAACGCCACGCTGAGGAAAATTGGTTTCAAAATCAGTTCTCCTTACTTAAGTATCCTGGCAAAAACATTACCAATAGGACACAATTAGTTTAAATCACAAAGGACATCTTAACGCCAAAGCTTATTTTCTAAATCGCGCAATTGACGCTCTAAACGGTCAATTCTACCCCGCAGTTCATCCACTTCCGATTGTCGGGCTACCCCCAAATCTTGCATCATATTTCGCATTTGTCTTTGCATTTGGACATCGAAGTTTCCCTGCTCCGACTTTAACTGCTGGGCAAGATCGTCTATAACTGCCTTGGCTTGCTCAGGATTGAGCTTACCGTCTTTAACTAAGTCATCACTGACTTGACGCAGTTTATCCGCTACTAAAGACGTTGTGCCAAGACCAACCACCATTAGCTGTTGCAACCAGTTGCTGTTGTCCATATATTCCTCTTCGTTATTTCAAACCAGCCGACTTTTGCTCCTGAGTGTAGGCAATCAAGCTATGTTAAAAGCCTAGTTCTTCTAGCCTACATCTCTATTTTGGCAAATTAGTAAACACGGAGATTACAGCCTGTGATTATAGAACTACTCAAGTTTCAGGATGCCCCGAATTTAACGGAAAATTTTATCCAGAAGGAAGGACGCGCAAGTTTGGACAACAGGGCTGGCTGAATATACTGGGCTTCTTGGTGAGGTACACAAGATCATCGTAGGGGCACAACATGTTGTGCCCCTACCCGTGTACTTCATTTACCTGCAATACGCTGTAAGTTATGCAGATCAGTCTCAATTAGCTAAAACAAGGGGATTTTGCCCCTTATTAAAGGTAGGCAAAATTCCGTCACAGTGAGTAGTGAAGCGATCGCAACAACAAATTATCGCAATCTCACTTGACTTTTAGTTAAATTTGTGATCTCCATTTCTGAAATGCTATCTCGTAATCCTCTGATTTACTCTGATAAACACTCCACCAATGAAAAAATAGTCCTAACCCCCATCCTAATGCTGGGAAAATAGCCCAAAAATAACTAGGACTAGTGATTAAATTCAAGAGAATGAGGAATAAATTCACTGCTAGGAAGGAAACAAAATGTCCCCAAAAAGCTCTGCGTCGGAAAGTATTAAATGTGTGTCGCAATCGTTCTTCTTCTTGTTGAAATAACCACTTTTTTTCAGTTTTTTCTAAAATATCAGAAGAAATGCCTAACTCAGATGCCATTTCTAAAAGCTGTTCTCGTGAAAATTCTCCTTTTTGTTTACGAGTGAGCGCTATTTCAAGGATTTTTTGTACATCTTCTGAATCGTAAGTCATTTTAATTACCTTATAAGTTTGTGTGTAAATGCGCTTTTGATTTGACGAAGTTTTCTATAGGCTTCGTTCAATTCAGTTAGCAAACGTCTCCACATTTTGCACCCAATACTTAGTGACATTCACAACCTGATTATTTTCTCATAACTGATTTATAGCTACTGTATTTGTCAATACTCTATATTGCTTTTATTTATAACGTTAGGAACGTGGATTAATTGAAGAAGAATTCAGTAGTCAGAATAAATCAGTGGGGGATTCAGACCCACCACCGTCGCTTCGCTTCAATTAAAAATTGATAATTAAAAATTAAAAATTAATTTCCAGTTTTTAATTTTACATTTTTAATTTTTAATTCCCGAAGGGTGAGGTAAGCGAGGGACATAAACCTGTATGTTATTTAATTCTTATTCCTTAGAGACTTTATTGAGCGATGAAAATGCTAAAGCGATGATGCTTGAAAATACACCAAGCGATAAACCTTGCTCATAAAGTAATTCTCTGTTGGTATAAAAATACATATAAACTTTCATGATATCAATAAAGAAAATGATTTGACATACGTCTAACGATAGATAGCTTTTATGGAAAAATAGTTTAGATTTGTAACAAGTTACACAGAACTAGGTAAAGCACATGGCTAACATAATTGACACTGCTACCAATAATGGTTCTTTCAAGACACTAGTTGCAGCAATCCAAGCAGCTGGTCTGGAAGGTACACTGAATGGCAATGGACCATTCACCGTGTTTGCACCCACTGATGAAGCATTTAACAAGCTTCCAGCAGGTACAGTAGATGCATTACTGAAAGATATCCCCAAGCTGAAGAAAATCTTGACCTATCATGTTGTCTCAGGTAAAGTACTGGCTGCTGATGTAGCTAAACTGAAGACAGCTAAAACAGTTGAAGGTTCAGATGTAAAAATTGACGCTTCTAATGGCGTAAAAATCAATGACGCAAAAGTTGCAACAGCAGATGTTGCTGCTGATAACGGTGTCATCCACGTAATTGACACAGTTTTGATTCCTGCATAATCAAACTTCAGAATAGCGGATGCTATTTCTGGGGCGGTGACTACCCATAGTCGTTATTAAAATCTGGTTGAATGTTTTTTAGTAAACACCAACTAACAACAAATCCATCTAGATATTGTCTAGATGGATTTATTGTTTAATGAGGTGTAATCAAATTTTTAGTTTTGCCAAACCTAAATAACGGATACCTTCAGGGGAAATGTCAAAACGGCAAGGTAAGACTTCTAAACCGAGAGCGATCGCATCCCGCAATAATTTACCATATACAGGATCTGTGCGATCGCCAGGTGAGAACTCAATACAATCACCGCGATTGATAAAGTAAAGCATCACCGCACGAGTTAGAGGTAGCAACGCCATTAGTTCTCGCAGATGCTTTTGTCCTCTTGTAGTTTCCGTGTCGGGAAATAAAGCTAATCTTCCCTCAGACAAAGTTGTATTTTTCACTTCTAAATAAATCGGGCGTTCCTCATCACTCCCCGTCAAGAAAAAATCCACTCGACTTTTTTTATCTAGCCCATAAACCACCTCACCCTTGATTTGGCTATACTCGCCCAATTCTGGGAAAAGATATTTTGCCAAAGCTAGCTTTACCACCCGATTGGGCAAAAAAGTATTTATACCTACCCAAGTTGGCTCATTGTCGTGTACCTGAATTAGTTCTAAAGTGTAAGCCAATTTGCGGTTAAGATTATCACTTTTAGAAAGCTGTACAGCACTTTGGAGAGTTGATACTCCAGTCATTGGCCCTGTGTTGGGACAATGTGCTGTCACTATTTCGCCAGAAGTAAGTTGAACGTCAGCAAAAAACCGCTTGTAACGCTTGAGTAAAATGCCCGGATACAAAGGTGGGTAACGGTAAAGCCAATCTGTCATTATAAAACCTTGTTGCTGCTAGTAAATATACGTCGATTCCTTACTCACCTAACTCTCAACAGCAAATCTCTTCAGCAAATACTCCACCGTGTGACAGAAATCAAGCAACTTTACATATCATAGATTGTCAATTTTTGTAGTCAAATTGACAACATAGTAATAAAAGGTATCATATACTGAGTCTCATAAGCCTCCCATGAAAAATACGGGAGAATTTAAACGTGCAAGGAGGTAAATCCTATGCAAAAAGTGTGGACAGCAACAGAATTAGAATATGCTTTTCTCTTTACTCTAAGAAAAGTAAATTCAATCAATCTAGAAGGTTTCAAGCCATTTTTTAGTAATATGCCTATTGACCCTTATATCAAAGGCAATTATCGTTCCAGAAGATTATCTCGGTTCACAGTTTCTGAAAATCAGTTAATCAAATTACCTCATGGCTACTTCTTTCAAAGTAAAGAGTATAATCCATTAGTTGGTGACATAAAAAGAGAGTTTGCAGAATTAGATGATGCACTCATAGAACTTGATATTTTTAGAAATATTGTCTTAGCATTTAGTGATTCCTGTAAACTTCATCCTGAAGCGGAAATCGGAGTTCATCAAATTAGAATTAGTTGTTCGCCAGATAATTTTAGTAATCCAGCGCCTGAAGGCATCCATCAAGATGGTACTGATTTTATTGGTATATTTTCTGTAGATAGAGATAATATTAAAGGTGGAGAAACACATCTCTATACTGCTAAAAAAGAAAAACCTGTGTTTAGCAAAGTTCTAAATCCGGGGGAACTTTTATTAGTTAACGATCATGAGTTTTTCCACTTTGCTAATCCCATAAAACCAGAAACGGATGCTCAAGGAAGTTGGGATATTTTTGTACTAACTTCTCCTAGCTTACTTTCAGAATAATTCTGTGGTATCGAAGATCCCCGACTTCTCAAAGAAGTCGGGGATCTATCTTTTCACGAATGATTTAGAATTGCTATAGTTAACTGTAAATATTTTACAATCTACAATATATGGGGAATTGAATTTAGTCATTTCCCTAGCTTTTTTATTTGGAATTGGAAATAACTGGGCTGATAGTGGTTTATCTAAAGTTGCCATATCAGTGAATAAATCTGCAATCTGGAGGTGTAAAATCTTCAATTGGGTAAATCCCTCTGATAAAATTTCCGGGATGTGTTCGTTTTAATTCATTGCAAATCCGAAATCAAGCAAAGCCATGCTGAATAATTAAAATATTAAGAGTGAGTGGATAGGTTGGGCTACGAAGCAAGCTTGCTGGAATTCAACTAACTGAAATGCTATGAATGACGAATTCTACAATAGAGGATTGGAAAAGGCTAGGCGAAAAGACTACGCCGGAGCAATTGAGGAGTTTAACCATGCTTTACAACTGACACCTTACTTTACCGAAGCTTACTTGCAAAGGGGTTTGGCATATTATGACTCAGGAGCAATCCTCAAGGCTGTTTCAGATTATACCGAAGCTCTGAAACTTAATCCTGAAAGTGTAGAGGCGTATTATTGTCGTGGATTGGCTAGGGTGGCGTTGAAAAATTTACCAGGGGCGCTGGAGGATGTTGAACGCGCTATTCGTTTCAATCTGAATTACGCTGCGGCTTATAATCTACGAGGGATGGTGCGGCGCAAACAGGGTTATATTCAAGATGCGATCGCTAATTTTAAAAAGGCTGCACAATTATATCTAGGACAACAGGATAAAGAAAACTGTCGTCTGTGTCTGGAACTAATTAAACAGCTACAACCCCAAGAATTACCTGTTGTGCAGCAATCGCGTTCTACCAATGTGCCAATTTTATCCACAAATGATTATTTCACGCAATTATTAGAAAAAGCTGAAAAGGGAGATACCCAAGAGGCACTAGCAGATTTAAACTGGGTATTGAAAGCCGATTCGCAAGATGCCCAAGCTTACTGCTGTCGTGGGGTTGTGCGTTGTAAGATGGGAAATTATCGAGAAGCGATCGCAGATTTTAATCAAGCATTGCGACTAAATTTTCAAGATGCCATTGTCTACCGCAACCGAGGTAAAGCCCGTTCTATATTGGGAGATCATCAAGGTGCGATCGCGGATCTTAACCAAGCACTCCAGATGCAACCACAAGATCCCCTAGTCTATATTGCCAGAGGTAATGCCTATCGGACAACGGGCAACTATCTCGGTGCAATTCAAGATTACACCCAAGCACTGCAAATAAACCCTAATGATGCTCAAGCTTACTACAATCGCGGCATTGCCCATACTTGTTTAGAAGAAATTCAAAACGCCGTGGAAGATTATCAACGGGCGGCGAGTATTTTTTGTGAACAAGAAGACTGGGTAAATTATCAACAAGTCTTAAGTAGTTTAGAAAAAATCCAAAAATTTAGTCCCCAATCCAAAAAGCAAAAATATAACCAGCTACATCAACGACTTTTAGGAATGGTTGGGGGATATTGGGAAATTGCCGAAAGATTGATTCAGCAGAAACAGGATTATCATCCTGGAATGTCAGACGAGTGGTATTTGCAAAAAGTGATTGATGATTTAGAACGCGATCGCGGGAGATAGAATAGATGAAGAGGCAGGGGGCAGGGGAAAATTTGCCTCTCCAAGAACTGCTTTTATTCATAAATGCCACTAAGCATATATGTAAATTCACCCGTATACTTGTTTATACGGGTGAAGATGCGAGCGATCGCTTGTCGATTTCTATCGTCAAAACACTTAACTAACTACCGCTTCAGCTTTTTCTTCTACTTTTGCCTTGACTAGCACATAAGGCTGTTCTGCCCCTTGTGCTAAATATTCCGCTACCTGACTTTCAATTTGATCGCGCACAATTTGGCGATATTCTAGAAAATGCTCGTTGTGGGCACAAGCAGAGATGTAATGTTCAATAACTCCAGGATTATGCTTGAGAATGCTAAACAAATGATGCCAGAACTTCCAACGGGTTTCCCGTTTAATTCCTTGTCGCCAAATCACAATTAGTAGTGCTTTTACAACAATCCACTCTGGCATTTTTGCTGGTGCTTTCCAACTTGGCAAACCCATCATCAAGAAACAGCGATAGGTACGATCCAAGTAATTTACTGGGTCGTATAAAGTACAAAACGCTTCAACATATTCTCTAGCAAGTTCTTCTAGGGGACGAGTGGGAAGGAAGTTCATCAATGTTGTCTGGTTGATGTTGCCATCTTGATTTTCCCGTAGTCGTCCTTCCTTTTTCAGGCGATGCCAAAGTGCAGTGTTAGGTAACGCTTGCAACATGGCAAAGGTAGTTGAAGGAATAGCTGCTTGTTCTGCAAAGCGGACAATGCGATCGCCTGCACCAGTTTTTTCGCCATCAAAGCCGATAATAAAACCAGCCATTGGGCGCAATCCGGCTTTGGTGATGGTTTCTACTGCCTCAGTTAGGGAACTGCGAGTATTTTGAAACTTCTTGGTCATTTGCAAACTATCTTCATCCGGCGTTTCGATTCCCAAAAACACCGCCGAGAAACCAGACTCAACCATCAACTCCAACATTTCTGCGTCTTGGGCTAAGTCAATGGAAGCTTCAGTGTCAAACCGGAAGGGATACTTGTGTTCTGCCATCCAGACTTTTAATTCTTTCAGCAACAATTTCACATTTCGCTTGTTGCCAATAAAGTTATCATCCACCATGAACACACCCCGCCGCCAACCCAACTCATAGAGGCAATCTAACTCTGCTAACAGTTGTGCTGGGGCTTTGGTGCGTGGTTTGCGCCCGTAGAGAACAATAATGTCGCAAAATTCGCACTGGAAGGGACACCCACGCGAAAACTGCACCGACATCATGTCATAAGCATCCAATTCTAGTAAATCAAAGCGGGGTATTGGTGTGCCTGTGACATCCGGTTTTTCGGTGGCGCGGAAGGTTCCAGATGTATCTCCCCGTTGAATTGCCTCAATAAACATGGGCAGAGTGATTTCCCCTTCATCCAGAATCAGAAAATCTGCGCCAACATTTTCAACTTCATGAGGTACAGAGGTTGGGTAGGGGCCGCCAACTGCGACTAACTTGCCACGTTTTTTTGCTTCCTGGATTTGGTCAAGTAAATCTTGCTTCTGAACAATCATCGCGGAGAGGATTACTACATCTGCCCATGCCCACTCTTCCTCTGTTGCTGCACGAATGTTGCGATCGACCAGCTTGAATTCCCATTCTTGAGGCAGAATCGCCGCCACTGTTACTAAACCCAGAGGTGGTAATAAAACTTTGCGATCGACTAATTCTAAGATTTTTTCATAAGACCAAAAGGTTTTGGGAAATATTGGATACACTAACAGGATTCGCATGTAGTATCAATCCTCACACTTTGATTGTTATCCCACTCTAACGAAAATAAAGAGCTATTGACTTTTTATTAAAAAGGTTATTTTAATACACATAAGTTTAAATTTTTGAAAAGCTATATGTATGTATAATATTTTAGAACGTTGGAGTATTACGGTTGACGAGCTTAGTCAAGCAATTCTTGAAAATGGTAGCTTACGCGGAATGGTATTTGGCTATGTAGCTGAAATTAAGCTGCGTAATATCCTTAAAAGTGCTGGGACTATAGCAAGCTTGGTTAAAGACGATGATCATGACCGAAAGAAAAAGGGCGACCTCCGCATCACATATAAAAGTCATGAGTTTAAAATTGAAGCTAAATCTCTTCAAACTGCTCGTAATAAAGTTTTAAATGATGGAACTTTTGAAGGAGTATCACAAGTTGATGCTAGCGATCGCAGAACAGTAACATTGCCAGATGGATCAAAGCTTGAGACAACTAATCTTGTTGTAGGCGAGTTTGATATATTAGCAGTAAATTGTTTTACATTCGAGGATAAGTGGCATTTTGTTTTCGCTAAAAACAAAGACTTACCTCGAACTAACTGGAGAAAATACACAGAAGCACAACGGCAATATTTGTTAGCAACAACAGTTAAAGTTACATGGCCTCCTAAAGGTATATTTACAGATAACATATTTAGTCTTTTAGACAAAATAATAGAAGAGCAAAGCAATGAGCCTAAAGAAGTTGTTATTGTTGAAGAACAAGGTAAGTTACCTTTTATTGCCGAAGAGTAACTACATTAGAAATACGAGTTTTCATTTTCTGAAAGACTAAGAAGTAAGAATGATTTTTCCTTGCATGTACTTGAGTTTTTAGTCTGCTAACACCAGGTTGGTTGGCTCGCATTACTACAAACAAATCTTTTGTGTAAAAGCCTAAAGATTCATAGGCTGTAATAATCTCTACATGGGTTAATCGCTGTTTGTTAGCACTTACTTCGTCCTGGCACTTAACTATAAAAATACCTTTAGGTTTCATTACTCTATATGCTTCTAGACCAGTTTTAAGGTACAAATCTACAACAGCATCATGCCACTTTGGTTGGTCATCTGCATTTTCTATGGCTTTACCATTAGAGTAATGATCTCTAAAAGCTGAGTGTGTTCCTGACCCTGCTAATTGTCTAACTGAGGAGCGAAATAGACCTTCCATATAAGGTGGATCAAATACCATACAATCAAGAGAATTATCTTGAAATGGAAGCATTCTACTGTCTATTTGTGTCTTAACTTGAACTTCATGAATGGGGTCAATCTGTACTTTCGCATCAATATCTGAAAAAAGTATCCGATACTGATTTACTGGAACCTGTTGCCAAAAAACACCTTTGCCATAAGTAACATCAGCAACAATAGAATTTTTCGGAACATGTAATTTCATTATGTTTGCAAAAACTTCCGCATTCCCAGTAATGTAAGAGGATACAATGACATCTGTCGTTGCCTCACCACCCTGGACACGGCAAGGTTTTTGTTTTGATAATGGTAACTGCTCCATTAGGGATTTCTTTAAAACACTTAGTTTATTTATATTCAATACTCTACTTCAGGTAGAGTATAAAGTCAAGGTATCCAGCAGTGCAGGAAAAAAAAACTATAAAAATTACGATTACGTTAAAACAATATTTGGATTCTGTTGGAATTACTTCTTACGTCTTGGGCAAGTGGGTTAATGGAGTAAGCCCCCAAACGGTTTACGCCATAGCAAATGGTACACGTCGCCCAAGCTTGGAGGTATTAGAAAAAATTCTTAGCAGCCTTCATTCTCATGGTTATCCTGCAAGCTTAGAAGACATTATTCAAATTGAAGCAAAAGAGAACTAAGCTGTAGATTCAATACTCCCAGGTAATTATTAAGTATCTAGAAGAACTTTTTAAAGTTATACTCGAAAAGGCTACGATAATTATTGCAATTTGTCAGAGCTAGCCTCAACCCCACTAATTTTTAAAACATCACTCATAGTTGCACAATAATTTGGCAAGCCGAAACTATCGGGATTAATGAATTTTTCATAAGTGAAATGCCGATAGTTCATGCAAAACCTATCCCAAGCCGCCATCTGAATGCGGAACAGAACAATAATCAAATTAGCCAATGGTATGGATATAGGAATGCGAAAGTAAATCTTTTTGCCCAGATAAGCACAAACTTGTTTCACTGCTTGATTAGCAGTTAATGGTGCTTGACCTAAAACCAGCCGACGTGGTTGATCCTTTTCGGGAGGACGATGGATTAAATATTGCACTACAGTGGCAATATCTCGTGCGTGGATAAAGTGAAAACTGCCATCTGCTTCTAAAAAGCGAATTATATTAATATATTTTGTCACTTCTGTAATACCAGATGTGACAGCAGAATAAGGTTTATTGGCATCACCGCCCAATACTACAGTGGGAAAAACTGTGGTAATTTTGGGTGCGATCGCTAATTGTTCTTTTTTATGTAAGCACTCATATTTAGAACGGATGTAATCTGTCCCAATTTCCCCAGCTTCTTTTAATGGTTGATTGTCGCGATCCAAAACGCTAGCTGTCGAAAAATAAATCACCTGCTGGCAACGTTCTGGATCTAGCAGTTCCAGCAACTCTATAGTCTTGACGACGTTAATATCAAATGTATTATCACCACCCCAAGCTGTGGCTGTGAGTACCGCCGTATCAATTGTGGATAGCAAATCGGCAAACTGGCGAATATTTTGCATATCGCCTTGCAAAACGTTAATACCTGAACGGGCTTTGATATCAACTTGCAATTTGCTTGGGTTCCTAACTAATAGATACAGTTCGTGATCTGTTTCCTTAATTAAGGCTTCTGTTAAATAATGACCTACACAACCACTTGCACCAGTCACTAAAATCCGTTTCTGGCTCATAGAGAATTTATAAAACGTTAGGAGTTAAAACTAAAGAATTAAGAATAAAGTTAAAAGTTCCGAATCAGGAGCTACTCTGGAAATTTTAGATTTTGAATTTTGGATTTTGGATTTAAGTAAAAATCTAAAATCTAAAATCTAAAATCTAAAATTGTATGACTCCTAATTCTTAACTCCTGCAAGATTCAGTTCCTTTGCAGTTTCAAAGAAGAAAGCAACATTTTCTTCGGGAGTTTCTGGTAGGACACCATGACCGAGATTGAGAATGTGACCCCAATTACCAGCTTTGCGAACTGTATCGAGAATGCGATCGCGGATAAACTGTTTAGAGCCGAATAACACGCCTGGGTCAAGATTTCCTTGAACTTTGACTTGTTTACCTAATCTGGCTCGTGCATCTGCCATATCCACAGCCCAGTCTACACTGACTATATCAGCGCCAGATTGTGCCATTCTTTCCAACACACCCGCACTACCACTAACTAGCAAAATTAAAGGTGTATCGGGGTGGGTTTCCTTGACTTGCTGGAAAACTCGCTTTTGATAAGGTAGAGCAAAGGTGTCATAATCTTGAGGACTCAATTGACCCGCCCAAGAATCGAACATTTGCACAACTTGAGCGCCAGAGTCAATTTGATAACGGGCATAGATGGCGATCGCATCTGCTAATTTAGATAACAGTTGATGCAATATCGTCGGGTCTGAGAATGCCATGTTTTTGATGATGGAATAGGTTTTAGAACCTTTTCCTTCCACCGCATAAGCTGCTAACGTCCACGGCGCACCCACAAAACCTAACACCGTAGATTTATCGCCTACTTCAGAACGCAACGACTGCAAAATTGTCTTGATAAATGGTAAAGCAGCTTCTGGTTCTAAAGGATGCAGACGATCGATTTGTTCTTTAGTGCGGAGGGGCGAGTGAATGATTGGCCCTTTACCTTCGGCGATATCCATGTCAATACCCAAACCAGGTAATGGGGTGACAATATCAGAAAATAAAATTACTCCATCTGGTTGGAAAGCTTTCCACGGTTGCAAGGAAACTTCAATTGCTACATCTGGAATTTCCGAGCGATCGCGAAACGAAGGATACTTTTCTCTTAAGTCTCGATATGCTTTCATATATCGTCCCGCTTGTCGCATCATCCATACAGGGGGACGATCTACTACTTCACCGCGAGCAGCCCGTAAGAGACGAGGAGTTGTTGAAGAAACACCCATTTATCACTTCATCCTAAGTCACAATTTTTATGCCACTGTTTAGCTTATCATTCCGGGATTACGCTTTTTCAGCAGGCTTACCTCAAAAGCGCTAGTCGCTTTACAGCAAAGGGAAATCGGGTCGGAAATGGGATAAAACAAGAATTAACAAAGAAAGTGGAATATAAAAGAATTTCGTCACTCTTTTGTGTTGTCTCCACTCTCTACTCCCTTAATTTCCTATGCAAACTGACTCTAACAGTCCCGATGGTGTTGCATCTGTTAATAACGAGCCTAACCTAGTAAAGTTTTTGATTCCGCGATCGCAGCGACAGATGTTCTTTATTCAGTTTACCTTAATGACCCTCATTGGATGGGTTGTGGGTGGCGTTGCCAGTATCGCCTTAGAGAAAATTATTCTCCAAAGTTTTTCATCTAGCGTTGCTATCCAATCACAAACATTGAGCATTTTGGTCAGAAGTCTCAGTAATGTTATATTTGCTGTGATTTTTGCTGCTGACCAGAGCCTTGTGCTTTACCGATATTTACCTGGTTTGCAATGGCTATTTGCAACTAGTGTTGGTTGGCTGATTGCTAACGGCGTTTCTACAGCCTGGATTAACTACATTTCAACCCTTGCTTTATCATCGCCTGAAGAAACTTTTATTTTGGAATTTTTATCTGCGATCGCATATATAATTTCTGGTATTTGGCTAGGTATTTGCCAGTGGCTGGTATTGAGGCGATATACAGCAGATATTTGGTGGTGGAATTTCTTACCCTCAATCTCTTTCTTCTTGATTACTATTTTGGTTTGGTTACTTTTTATTGTGCAAAATTTGATTCCAGAAACCTACCGGACTGCCATATTATATTGGAGTGGACAAGGGCTAACAGCAGTGATTCTGGGAGCTATACCAGCAATCGGTTTATGTACATTGAAAAGAAATTTACATCGCAAAACTGGAATTACTGGATAACCAAATAATTTGTCATGTTACCAATACTTACAAACATTCGCTGGCGTTCCATTCTTTCACTGGCTATTGTTCTCCCTATTGGACTTTTATACAGCCACTATCGCTATTCTACTTGGTGGTTGAACCAAGAGGTAGGAGGGATTTTTTATGAAATATTTTGGTGCTTGTTTGCCTTTCTATTTATGACCACTCGCCGAGCAGTTTGGCAAATCCCTTTATGGGTATTGGTAATTACTTGCTTGTTGGAGTTTATGCAATTGTGGCATCCACCATTTCTAAATTGGGTACGTTCCTTTTGGTGGGGAAAAATGTTAATTGGTACTGTCTTCACTTGGACAGATTTCCCCTATTATTTTATTGGGAGTGGATTAGGATGGCTGTGGTTGCGGCTGATAGTTCGGGGAGGAAAGCTAAAATAATTTAGTCTGATTACGATTTTTTATTCCCAAATAGTTTCTAAACGCTCTTGTGCTGTCTTGAGAGCTTTTTCGGGAGACTCACCCATTAATGTTGCCTCAATAGCACGACCAAGACTGTCAGAAAGACGACTATATCCAGCAATAATTGGTCGAGCGCCAGCTAAGGGAACTTGTTCCATAAACACTTTTAACCAAGGTTTTTGCTTCATAAATTGCTGATAAGCTTCACTCTCAGCAGCTCTAAGATTAATTGGTAAAAAACCAGTTCCGATACTCCATTCTTTTTGAAATTCTTCACTCAAAACATATTCTAAAAACTTGAGTGCAGCTTCTTCTCTAGCTGGCGTTGTCTTCATCACATAGAGATTTCCACCACCTGTCACCGTAGCTTTATCAACATTTGCAGGTATGGGAAATGCATCGTAATCAACCTTAGATTTAGTGATATAAGTCCAAGGCCCCGTAATTTGCATAGCAACACGACCCGCTATAAAAGCATCCTCTTCATAACCCCGTTCTGGAGAAGAAAGCATTGCTGAACCATCTTTTAATAGGTCTTGCCAAAATTGTAAAGCTTTCAGCGCTCCAGCATTTGTTAAATCTGGTCGGTTATTTGTTAGCACTTCTCCCCCAGCGCTCAATAAGAAAGGAAACCAGCTAAAAACTGTCCATTCACTCTTCCCCAAAGGTAGTAGAATTCCGTACTGTTCTGGTCGCTTGTCGCCATTGCTGTCTATGGTTAATTTTTTGGCAACTTGCCTCAATTCTTCCCAAGTCTTAGGCATTTGTGTAATTCCCGCAGCTTCAAAAAGCTTAGGTCTATAAAAAATGCCTATATTGCTTGTATAGAATGGGGCTGACCAAAGATGACCATCTAATTGCAATTCTTCAAGTAGGTTAGGTCTAATTTCTGACTTTAATGGCAATTTTTCTAGCCAATCTTCTAAAGGTATAATTGCTCTTAAATCTGCCAACTGACCTGTAATTTGCGGATAGAATGCCAGGATATCTGGAGGCGCATTACCCACAACTGCTGTTAATATTTTTGGCAATTGGGGTTGAGCCAAGAAGACAGATTCTACCTGGATATCGGGATGAGTCTGATTAAATTTGTCTACCAGTTTATCAAACACATCCCGATTAGTAGGGGGATTGATTGCTTGCCATAGAGTCAAATGAATTACTCCGTTGTCCTTTTGTGTTATTCCCTGACAACCAAATAAAAATATTAGGTAAAAACTTAGGACAATCCCTAGAAGTAACATCTGCGAAACAGAAGCAATAACCCGGCGATAATAATGGCTTATTTGGGATAGAAAAAGGAGATTCTTCATGCCAAGTAGTTAATTAAATTAAGAAATATTCTCTAAAACACTTTTGGTAATACTAGTTTCTGCTCTTGTATAAATATATGTTTGAGGTTCACTTATTTTTTCAGTTCTGAAAATTTTTGCTGCCCGATACCAAAAATCTGTATCCTCTCCATAAGCAATATTATTAAATCCTTTCACCTCAAAAAATACCTGTCTTTTACCAAAAAAAGTTGGGCCTAAGACACATTCTCGGAGATTAATTGTTTTACCTGGTTGAAAGTAATCTGCAACCAAAATCTCTTCTTCTGTTGCAAATCCACCTTCAATTAAATCAATTTCTGGATTGGCTTTCATATATTCAACTCGCGCATCTAGATGATTTACTTTGTAAGCATCATCACTATCCAAGAATGTTATATATTTACCAAAAGATGCCTGAATACCAGCATTTTTTGCATACCATAGCTTCCTATTTTGATGTTTTAAATACCGGATATTTTGGAATTCTTGAATATAAGGATTGACAAGTTCAAAAGTATTATCTTGGCTGCCATCATCAACTATAATTAGTTCCCAATCTTTAAAACTTTGAGCAATTACACTATCAATACAATTGTTTAGATATTTTGCTCGATTGTAGGTGCAGAGGATAATTGACACTTCATGATTGAAATCAAAAACTACAGTTTCCATTATTAAATTATCATCGTATTGTTAGCAAAAAAATCCAAATAATCAAGGATAAATTGTTAATTACTTATTAACTCTGTAAGTTTATAAATTCATGCATAATATCATTATAATTATGAACTAGAAGACTAAGATCAAAGTTTTCTCGGACGTATTCTAGAATATTTTGGCGATAATATTGATTTTTTTCAATCATCTCGCTAATTGTATCAGTAACAATTTTTTGAGCTTCTGGTGTGGTGTCACTTAAAATATTATCTGGCAATACTCTAATGAATTCTTTATGATGTAAATTGGCACTAGCAGATTCAGAAACGACGATACATAAACCTGCTGCCATTGCTTCTAATACTACAAGGGGTGCAACTTCTCCTTCACTAATTAAGACTAAACAGCTATAATTCGTGAGACGAGAATAAACTTGCTCTAAACTCCATACACCTAAATGTTTTGTTGTTGTTCCTTCAATAAAATCAGGATCGTCTATAGGCCCAACAAAATCCATTGCAATTTTACTATCTAATATTTTCGCCAGTAGTTTCTGCTGTTTTCTTGGTTGAATCCAACCTAAACAAATAGCTTTATTATTTCCTTGGGGTTGAAAATTTACTTTCTGAGTATCAATACCGTTTACTTGCACTGATATATATCCAGAATATTCTGATTTCAAGAAAAAATCTTTGGTTAAATGAGACAGGGCAATTATCCCAGGTGCATTAAAGTAATGTTGGTATGCTTCTCTAAATTCTTCGTTCCATTTATCTGTTTTAAACAGATAACCATCATGGCAGGTAAAACAATACTTCTGTTTGAGCCTTCGATTAAATTCGCTCACAAAACTGTAGGCGTGTAAATGCACAAAATCATAATTATTATTATTAATATCTTCTATGACTTCGTTAACATCTGTCTCATTTAAGATATCGACTTGATGCCCAATTTTCTCTAAAAAATTTTTGTACTCGTTTATCACAGTTAAGACAGAATGTGATAATGGAGGTTCAGGGATATAACCCCAAGCAACAAGAGCAATTTTCATAAATAATTTAATTTTTTCTCACACAATTAGATTTACTTTTCAGCCACAATACAAGTTGCGACGGGATAATCTGGATGATAAGCGTCTAGTTCTTCAGATGTCAGTTCTTCTACGGCTATTCCATGATAACTAGCTATTACAGTGGTAGGGTTGCCATAGACATACAACTTATGTTGCGAGAAATTTTTATACATCCAGGCAAAAGCATCAGGTAAAGGCCGCCAATAATCAACAGGAGTCGCATGAATTCTAATAGCACTTGGTACCATTGCAAAACATTTTCCACCAGGTTTTAGCCAAGTGTAGATGTTTTCTACCACTATCCAGGGGGCATAACAATGTTCTAAAACGTTAAAAATTATCACTGAATCAAAAGATTCTGGCTTGACAACGGATACATCATGAGCATCCCCAACTATATCTACTCCTGGGCCTGGTTCTAAGTTGAGAATCTGATATGATGTGCCTGGATTAATTTGATAAAAATCTTTATCTTTTGGTGTCCCTCCTATTTCTAAGATGTTGCCACCGATTTGGGTTTGAATTTCTTTCAGAAACTTGCTGAGATAGTATCTATCGACGGGTGTACCTCTTGTCAATCCAAATGCTTGGCAAATGGGAACTGGTTTTTTCAAATCTCCCCAATCTATCGAACCTGTAGCAGGGGATAGTAAACCAAGATTTTCTAGATGTCCTACTAATTTACGGAAGTCTTCTATATTCTCAATAGATTCTAGGTCATCTTCTAATTGATATTGGGAAAATAATTGTGGCAAGACTTGGTAAGTTTCTCTACTTAATGAACCGAGTTCATATTGCATTTCCTTTTCGATAAAACTCCGAAAGCCTTTACCAAAAATTGTGAGGCTGCCATCTGCTAAAAAAACTAGGGCGTTTTGAAGAAGCTGATCGTATTTTTTTATCTCCTGAATTACTTTCTCTGATATAGGTTCTAACTTAACTTTTTTAAATATTTGGTAAGCTGTCTCTAAGGAATGTTCGTGAATAAATATTTCTAGTATTGTTAACCATGATTTTGATGGAATAATTTCTGCTGTTCGTTGACTCCAAGCAAAAATTGCATATAACTTTGAATCTTCAACTTTTAAAAAGGCGTTAGGTACATATTGTTTTGGCATATAATTAATCACTCAAAAGTTTTTAATAAAGAAGATGATTTGGGTATTATAAGCTATTTTTGATTTTATATATACGAATTATATTTGATTTTTGAACAGATACGTAGGGTGTGTTAGCGACAGCGTAACGCGCCAAATCCTTGACAATGGTGCGTTACGAACTTCGTTCTAACACACCCTACAATACCTAATTTTGTTCAAAAATCAAATAGTAGTCCTGTAATATGTTAGTCTTAATCCTAAATTACGTAATTTCATTGGTAAAGATAACAAAAATAGTACATAATTAATAATCTTTAGAGAAAAATAACTAATGGCAAAAACTAATGAAGTTGTTCCAAATATTTCTTTGTCTAGTTGGGACTATATTTCACCTGAATTTAAAATAGTTTATCCTGATTCATCTTTCCCCAATATGATTATTGGAGATATTAACAACTGTTATTGGTCTTATTTACGTCGAGATATTCCTCATAAATGGTATGTGGATAGAGATGAACCATTTATCGGGTTCCTCAATCGAGATGAGGCACATATTTTATATAATACAGCACTCAAATTTGCTGGGAAAAAAGCTTTAGAAATTGGTTGTTTGCGGGGTTGGTCTGCCTGCCATTTGGCATTAGGTGGCGTAGAATTAGATGTAATTGATCCTTTTTTAGCCAGAGAAGATGTTTATGAAAGTATAAGTCATTCTTTACGACTTGCTAATGTTCTCGACTCAGTTAATTTAGTAGCTGGTTATAGTCCACAAAAGGTAGAAGAGTTAGCTAAAGAATTACAACATAAGTGGTCATTGATTTTCATTGATGGCGATCATGAATCATCAGCGCCACTCAATGATACGATTGTTTGTGAACCGTTGGCAGAGGACGATGCTTTAATTTTGTTTCATGATTTAACTTCCCCTGATGTAGCGCAAGGCTTAGATTACTTAAAGCAAAAGGGTTGGAATACAATCGTTTACCAAACTATGCAAATTATGGGTGCTGCTTGGCGCGGGAATGTTGAGCCAGTAAAACATCAGCCAGATCCCCAAATTAATTGGGATTTACCAGAGCATTTAAAACATTATTCTGTGAGTGGATTATGAGTGTTTAATCAAAAGCGCATCTAATTTTAACTTAATGGGGATGCGCGATCGCTAATATTCCCGCATCTCCATCTAAAGTTACCTCTAGACCCACTGGTAAGGCTGCATTTGGACTATCATGGCCAAAAGGTAAGTCAGAAACAATCGGAATACCCAAATCACCCAAGCGATCGCGCAATACCTCTTCTACACTAAAACTAGGCACAGTTGGCGGCGCTTCACAGCGAGTAAAACCGCCTAAAGCAATACCGCAGACTTGAGACAAAACACCGCTCAAACGCCACTGTGTCAGCATCCTGTCGATACGATAGGGTGCTTCCGTGACATCTTCTAACGCCAGAATTACACCATTGAGATTTGGCAGGATTGGTGTACCTAAAAGGTGAGTTGCAACCGTGAGATTACCTGGTAACAAAGTACCAGTTATCACGCCGCCACCCCACCCGCAACCTTTGAGAGGCGCAAGAGGACGACCTTCTACCGAATCGAATAATCGCTCAATTGACCAATCTGGCTCATCTGCTAAAGTCACTAGGACGGGAGCATGAACGCCGGAAATTCCTGCTATATAAAGACTCCATAATAAAGCGGTGATATCAGAAAAGCCTATGAGCCACTTGGGAAGCCCTGAGTTTTGTTGCCAATTCCAATCTTCTAAAATGCGGGTGCTACCAAAACCGCCTCTGGCACAAAGGATACCACGACAATCAGGATCTTGCCATGCTGCTGCTAGTTGGTGACGACGGGTTTCATCTGTCCCTGCTAGATAACCCCATTTGTCATCTATCTGAGGACTGATTTCTAATTTATAACCGCGCGATCGCCAAATTTCTAGACTCTGTTCAAATACCTCAAATTCTCGCAAAGCACCACTAGGGGCAATTACTCGTATTAAGTCTCCAGGTTTTAAGGGCGGTGGTAAGATTTTGGATGGCATGAAAAGAGACGCGATTAAGTCTGTACAGGAATTAGGAGTTAAGAATAAGAACTATACCTCAGAACTCCGATAAAATTTTATTGAATTATTTTTGAAATTACCGGAGTGTTCCTATAATTAGGGTGAGGATTGCACAAACTGAAAAGAAACGTTTGCAGTCAAAGGCTCTGGTAGTGGTTTTCCCTGTGCTTGGTAATCTTCAATCAAAAGTTCCAGCACTTCCTCACCATTATTAAGAGCATCCGCGTAGGTATTTCCATGAGTGTGTGCATAAGGGCCAAACTCAGGTAGGCTGACAATGTATTTTTTATCTTCCATCGACCACTGAATTACAATACTATATTGTGGTTTCATTCCTCAGCAGTGCTAGCTTTTTGGGGCAAAAGATAAATACCTCCAGAGATTAAAGTTAAGGCGACAGAAATCCAAAATGCAATCAGAGATGGAGTTTGCCACATTTCACCCAAAGGCGCAATCAAAAGTGCGATCGCGATTATTTGACTAACAGTTTTGAGTTTACCCCAAATATTCGCCCCGGTAATCGTTGTTTGATTCACCCGCCAACCAGCGATCGCTAATTCTCGCGCTAAAATCAAAAACACTCCCCAAGCTGGGACTTTTCCTAGTTGAATAAAAACCAGTAACGGCGCAAGTACCAGAAGTTTATCCACCAAGGGATCGAGAAACTTACCCAATTCACTAATTTGGTTGAGTTTCCGCGCCAAATAGCCGTCTAACCAATCAGTCAATGCAGCAACAAGAAAAATCGCCAAACATATCCACTGAGCTTGAGGTGTGGGATTATATAAACCGTAAAGCAGAAATGGTATCCCCAATAGACGAGAGAAGGTAATCCAGTTGGGTAGAGTCATAGGGAATTCAAAAATCAAACTTCAAAATTAACAAGCGTAAAGCAACAAGCAGCCAAGCAAATATGCAAAATCTATGCAGATTAGTGTATCTGAGTGTGGCTGCGTGGGAAAATCTGTTTTCTGTAGCTCTCTTAAAACAATACTATGACTGAACACACAGACAACCAGTTCCGTATCGAATGCGATTCGATGGGCGATCGCCAAATTGCTAGTAGCGTTTATTACGGTATTCAAACGCTGCGGGCAATCGAAAACTTTCCTATTAGCGGCATTAAGCCTCTACATACTTACGTAGATGCTGGATTAATCATTAAAAAAGCTACGGCAATTGTGAATGGAGAACTGAATTGCATTCCTCAAGATATTAGTCAGGCGATTATCCAAGCAACTGATGAAATTCTGGCTGGGAAGTTGCGGGATCAGTTTGTCGTCGATGTTTATCAGGCGGGTGCTGGAACATCTCATCACATGAATATCAACGAAGTTTTGACAAATCGCGCCTTAGAAATTCTGGGTGAAGAAAAGGGTAATTACAAACGTGTTAGTCCTAACGATCACGTTAATTATGGGCAGTCTACCAATGATGTGATTCCTACCGCCATTCGGATTGGTGGATTATTGGCATTATCCAAAACATTACACCCAGCAATAGATAGTGCGATCGCATCCTTAGAAAACAAAGCTGTAGAATTTCAAGATATCGTCAAATCTGGTAGAACCCACTTACAAGATGCAGTACCAGTGCGTTTGGGTGAAAACTTTCGGGCTTGGGCGCAAATTCTTACAGAACATCAAAACCGGATTTACACCGCCTCTGGTGATTTAATGGTGCTAGGTTTGGGAGGTAGTGCAGCCGGAACAGGATTAAATACTCATCCTCTTTATCGCGCCCGTGTAGTGGAAGTTATCTCAGAATTGATTGATACACCTTTAGAACCTGCGCCCCATCTGATGGCAGCTATGCAGAGTATGGCCCCATTTGTGAATGTCTCCGGTGCTTTACGCAACTTAGCGCAGGATTTAGTCAAAATATCTCATGATTTGCGGCTGATGGATTCGGGGCCAAAAACTGGTTTGAAAGAAATACAACTTCCCCCAGTGCAACCCGGTTCCTCGATTATGCCAGGGAAATATAACCCAGTCATGGCAGAGATGACATCAATGGTGTGTTTTCAAGTGATGGGTTACGATAGTGCGATCGCATTAGCCGCACAAGCCGGACAATTAGAATTAAATGTGATGATGCCACTAATTGCCTATAACTTGATTCACAGTATCGAAATCCTGGGTAATACCATCGCCGCACTCACCGAACGCTGTATCAAGGGAATCACAGCTAACCAGGAACGTTGTTTAGCTTATGCCGAAGGTAGTTTAGCTTTAGTAACCGCACTAAATACCCACATCGGTTATTTAAATGCCGCATCTATTGCCAAAGAATCTTTAGAAACTGGTAAATCTCTACGCCAGATTGTACTAGAACGCGGGTTGATGAGTGAAACAGACTTAGCTACAGTGTTAAATCTAGAACAAATGAGTGGTATCTTACCGCTCAAAACAGAATAATAGATTATGGGGAATTGGGCATTGGGCATTGGGCATTGGGCATAGTTATTCTCTTTGTCTCCTTGTACCTTTTTCCCCTCATTCTCCCCATGCCCCATCCCCCATCCCCAATTCCCAATCCAAAAATCTATGCAGACTCAAAACCCATCAGTTAGTCTCATTCGGGCTACATCTTACGAACGAGAGGCTTTACGAGAATCCTTAGTTATTCTTCTCGAACCTTTTGGAGGAATAGCAGCATTTGTCAAAAAAGGCGATCGCGTTTTACTCAAACCCAATCTACTTACAGGATCGCGTCCTGGTAAAGAGTGTATCACCCGTGCCGAACTAGTTTACGAAGTTGCCCAGATGGTAATTGAAGTTGGAGGTAAGCCATTTTTGGGTGATAGCCCTGCTTTTGGCAGTGCCAAGGGCGTAGCGATCGCAAACGGCTATCTGCCTATTTTAGAAGAACTCAATCTTCCCATCATCGATTTTCAAGGTCAACGTTACCAAACCGTCAGTGAAAATTTTAATCATCTGCGACTATCTAAAGAAGCAATGGAAGCAGACGTAGTGATTAACCTACCTAAAGTAAAATCACATGCCCAGTTGACATTAACACTGGGCGTAAAAAACTTATTTGGTTGCGTCCCCGGTAAAATGAAAGCTTGGTGGCACATGGAAGCCGGAAAAGATGCGAATAGATTTGGTGAAATGTTAGTAGAAACTGCCAGGGCTATTAACCCTAACTTAACTATATTAGATGGCATTATCGGTCATGAAGGAAATGGCCCGAGTAATGGTGAACCTCGCCAACTGGGAATTTTAGCAGCTGCATCAGATATATTTGCCTTAGATCGGGCAATGGTAGAAATCCTCAATGTTCCTCCTGAACAAGTACCTACAGTTGCAGCTTCCCAAAGACTAGGAGTTTGTCCAGAACTTGCTGCTATCGAATTTCCACATTTAAATCCCGACTTATTAAAAATAGAAGATTGGCGGCTACCAGACAAGTTGATGCCCATTGATTTTGGTATGCCCCGCGTAATTAAGTCTACCTTTAAGCATCTTTACACCCGATTTATTAAAGAACCAATTAGTGTTTACGGAAGGAATTAGAGACGGGGGGAGATGAGGGCGATGAGGGAGATCATGGGGAATTATTTAACAAGTTTCTCCCTTCTATCTTCCAATTCTCAATCCCCAATCCGCAACTTAGTGCAAACTTCGTTACAGCAATTTCATTTATTAGCAGATTAATCTGTAATTACCCTCCGATTGCTTAACCAGACCGCCCTATTATATTTAGTGGCGGTTTTTTTAAAGGATTAGTTTGTTATAAAATTTCTCGTGTGGGATTGTGATGTATTCCAAAAGTTATATGGATTTAGCATCTGGAAACTGGAATTGGGTATTTTGTTCATAACCCTCTACGTCATCTTCTAAAATATTCTTTACTCTACCTATATATAGATTGACAAAAAGGCTGTGATATTAAATATTTGTTAAATTAAAATTCTTAAATATTTATTTAGTAGTATCACTGAATTAATGCTGAACAATACAGTTCACGTATCTGTATTTATTCGGTAGTGATCATTGGTTACAAAAATAATTCCTACCATTTCTTCTCTGGTGTCAAATATTCGTCTGTATAACTACTGGATAACAATCAAAAGCACTGATAGATATTCAGTACAATTGCTAATTTGTGTCCTGTATCACAAATTAGCAATTCTAGTAAAATGACCTTATCAAAGGTATTTTAGAATGTTATAATCATGAAGTATCAGACAAATATGTTTTGCTAATTAATCTTTAAGCAGCGAAAAAATGTAATTTATGATGCTGTCAAAGTCGGCTTTGCGTATGCGAACCGTTACACCATACAGGGAAACATCTAAAAATATTAATTACAAAATAAAACATGATTTGTTTACTTGTAACTTTGTATTAAGAAGTCCATGTATAAAAAGGCTAATATGACAGTTGTCTAACTGGTTGTAAGTTGTAGAATGCTACACATTTTACATTTTCAACATAGCTAAAATACCATTAATACTCTCAATTAGAGAGTAGACCTATACAGTGTTACGAAGAACTTCAATTTTGTATGAATTCAAATAGCCAGTCTGCCAATTCTACCGACACATATTCCCAACGTTTGGCAGACATTGTGGGAACTGCGATCGCTCTGTTGACTCTTATCCTACCCGTATTTGTCATCGCCCACTATTCTTCAACTAATGTTCAGAATAACCAGCAACCAGCGATCCAAAACGTCAAAGGAAGTCAAGACTGACAAAGCTTACCAGTAGTATTTTACCAACATAAGGGCTACAGTTCACATTCTGCGGGTGCGATCGCGATCAAAACCAAACGAGCCGGAAAATTTATTGTAGTAACCAATGCCTTGATACCCAAGAACTCAGCGATGACTTTGTTTTAGGTGAATATAAGGTACATCATCCTACTGAGCATCGTTTTCAGTTTCTCAAATATCTAGCCCTTTCAAGGTGGGTAAAATTTTTTCTTTTTTTGCATAGCAGGAACAGTTAATTTCTTTGTTGATACCATGACACATATTCATTACTGGGCTATTTTAGTTCTCAATATGTCCATGAAGTTGAAGCAGCATGTAAGTAGCTTATAATACCAAAAAATATTTTTGCAATAAACCTAATGAATACCTTGAGATGAATACCTTGGGAAGAGATCCATATTGTCCTAAAATTCTACACGGGGAGCGAAGCTGACTTACTGCTTCCATGATTCACTGTTATCAGAGGACTTTTTTGTGGATTTATCTCGTATTCCTGCACAACCGAAACCCGGTCTAATCAACGTTCTGATTGAAATTACTGGCGGAAGTAAAAATAAATACGAATACGACAAGGAACTAGAAGCTTTTGCTCTAGACCGAGTACTTTATTCCTCGGTACAATACCCTTATGACTACGGCTTTGTACCTAATACTTTAGCTGAAGATGGCGATCCACTAGATGGTATGGTCATAATTGATGAGCCAACCTTTCCAGGCTGTGTTATTGCTGCACGACCAATTGGTTTCTTGGAGATGATTGACGGTGGCGATCGCGACGAAAAAATCCTTTGTGTTCCTGACAAAGATCCACGCTACACTCAGGTCAAATCCCTGAACGACTTAGCGCCACACCGCTTAGATGAAATTGCCGAGTTTTTCCGTAGTTATAAAAATTTGGAAAAAAAGGTGACTGAAATTCTCGGTTGGCAAGATGTAGACAAGGTTGCAGCTTTAGTTGAAAAATCCGTTAAAGCTTATAGAGGATAATAGAAAAGTTAGGAGTTAAGAGTTAAGAATTAAGAGTTATTAATTTTTATTCCTCACTCCTGTTGTAGAGACGCGATTAATCGCGTCTCTAGTTGTTACGGATCGCAAAAACTGCCACCAATCCCAAACCAGAATGCAGCGTACTATCCTTTTGGCAAAAATTCATAATTGCACCCTCACGGGGGCGAATATCAACTACGTGGGTAGTATCAGCATCGATGAAATGCTTTTGGAAAAAGCTGGGATCTTACCTTATGAGCAAGTGCAAGTAGTTAATAGTGCCAACGGTCAGCGCTTTATTACTTATGCGATCCCGGCTCCAGCCCATTCAGGAGTAATTGAGCTAAATGGGGGTGCGGCACGTCTAGGCATTATTGGCGATCGCTTGATTATAATGACTTACGGGCAGTTCACTCCAGAAGAGTTAAAAAATTACTCTCCTACGGTAGTCATTGTGGACGAAAAAAACAGGCTGTTGGAAGTTCGACGCTACGATGACCTGCTCGTTAAGGTCTAATTTCAAAGAAAATGTCAAATTTTGAGTTGTCAGATTCCCAGAGCTACGTACCTGAAAAGTCTGCTACCCTGCCAAGTAGCCCAGCAGATGAATTTATGATTAAATTTTGGGGTGTACGAGGTTTAATTGCCACCCCAGACACCAGCACCCACCGCTATGGTGGTAATACAGCTTGTGTAGAAATGTCTGTAGGTGGGAAACGCTTGATTTTTGATGGCGGCACCGGCTTACGCATACTGGGTAAAACTTGGCAAGAACTACAACAGCCAATACAAGCACATTTATTTTTTACCAACTGCCAATCAAACCGAATTCAAGGGTTTCCCTTTTTTGCTCCTGCATTTATTCTAGAAAATTCCTTCCATATTTACAGCACAGCTGCCTCAAATGGAGCCTCAATCAAACAATGTTTGTACGATCAGATGCTCCAGCCCCACTTTCCTTACCCTTTACAGGTAATGCAGTCGGAATTGCAGTTTTACAATCTGACTCCAGACAATGATGTAAAACTAGATGATGTCACTATTGCGATCGCATTAATCAATCAAACTCAGCGCTCAGTTGGCTACCGAGTTACTTGGCAAGATTATAGTGTTGCCTACGTCACGGATTTACACCAAAATGCCGAGCAAGTGGAGCGAGAGCGGATTTTAGAGTTTATTAAAGGCGTTGATTTGCTGATTGCCAATGCCACTTATACTCCCCCTACGTCTCACAACCATGATTCTGCTGATTTACTCTGGCAAGCTGCGGTGAATGCAGCTTTAAATGCTGGTGTACAACGTCTAGCCATTTCTCATCATCACCCAGATGACCATGATGATTTTCTTGACCAGGTTCAAGTCGATGTTAAATCTGCTTTTCCTCAAGCAGTATTAGCCCATGAAGGTCTAGTATTAACTGTTGGTAAGTGATTTAGAGTCATTGTACGATCTACGGTATAGCGGTTCCCATTCAGATACGGTACAAAATAATATCGCTTGGTGTAAGGGCACACCAATGAGCATTGCTGTGCCCCTACTATTCCACACAATTAAAATCGGCTGGCTATATTGCCCCTACGAAGCATTTTGCAACTCGGCTGTGCGGATTGAAAGCTGCTGTGTCTGCTCACCTCGTTGCACTTTCACCTGTAATACTTGACCAAGACGACTATCTTCTACAAAGTTCTGCAATTGTTCAGCACTGCTAATAGCTTTACCATCAACTTGCAGAATTACATCCCCGCGCCGGATACCGGCAGATGCGGCGGGAGAATTGGGGACAACTCGCATGACAAAAACACCATTAATTTCTGGTATTTGAATCGGAGAGTTGGGATCGGTGTTATTTTGCTTGGCAAGATCGGGTGTTAAAGTTAGCATTTGCACGCCTAAATAAGGGTGAGCAACTTTACCATCACGTTGCAGTTGCGCTGCGATCGCTTTCGCTTTATCAATAGGAATGGCAAACCCAATACCCATCGCGTCGGGACGAATGGCTGTGTTAATGCCAATCACTTCACCTTGGCCATTTAATAGTGGCCCGCCAGAGTTACCTGGGTTAATGGCAGCATCGGTTTGAATGAAATCCAACCGTTTATCACTAATGCCAACTTGGGCGCTGGAACGTTTGAGTGTACTGACAATCCCCAAGGTAACGGTGTTATCAAATCCTAAAGGATTACCAACTGCGATCGCCCAATCTCCTACTTGGACATTAGTCGAAGAACCCAAGGGCGCGACTGGTAAATCGTTACCAGCGTTAATCTTGACTACTGCCAAATCTGTGACTTCATCAATACCTTGAACTTTCCCTTCAAAGGTGCGACCATCTTTGAGCCTAACTGTTACCTTATCAGCCTTATCGACCACATGAGCATTAGTCAGAACTAACCCACTCTTGTCAATAATGAAACCTGAGCCTAAACCCCGTAACTGCTCAGAAGACGGCATCTGTTGAGAGAAACCGTCACCGAAAAACCGACGGAAAACGGGGTCTTCCATAAATTGATCGGCACGACGAGTAATTGTCCGCTCGGTATCAATGCGAACAACTGCTGAACCCACACGATTTACTGCTGCTGTGACAAAACTAGTACTACCGATCGCAGCCGTAACTGGTGATTGCCGTTGGGCATCCACTTGTGAAGTATCTTTAGCTATGACGATGGGTGCGGGTTCCGCTTGGGAGGGTAATACCTGCAATGTGCTAACGGTTAGAATAACTCCTAGCGCGATCGCTAAAACATAACTACTGAGTTGACGTAAAGACCTGGGTAATTTGAGAAATCGCATAATCACAACCTAATATATCAGCCTAGTTGTTGCTTAGTCGTGACAAATCTATTTACAGTTATTTTTACTTTCGGTTTCGCCTGCTCTTTCCAATACTGTGGTTAGGGCATTTTACGAGCTACCTGTAATCAAGTTAATGGAAAATTTAACCCAAAAGCTATTATGGACATTTGTTAGAGTCGGTGGGAGGTATTATCCTCCGCGCCTCTCTGTTAGAACCGGACGTGCGCCTTTCGGTGCATCCGGCTCCCGATATTCTTAGGG
>NZ_JBALDM010000051.1:0-126993 GCF_036917435.1 Nostoc sp. | reverse complement strand
ACTTTTAAATTCCATTAACTTTTACCTCGTTCAAAGACGACATGATTATTGTATGATAAAAATTAACTAAAAACCCACAAAGTCAACAGCCTAGGCTAAAGCCCTTTTCTTAGGACTAAAGTCCTTACTACAAACATTGAATTGTTTACACCGTTCTACTTACATCAGATTAGACTCTGCATAACGACCTGGACGGTACAGTTAAAACTTTTCAGTAAGGGTAATTCTTATCAAAAATTTTATAGCTATATAGTAGTTAATCAAGCTGTAAAAATTTCAAAACTTAATAAATAATTTAAACCAAAGTCCTCTTCTGCTTTAGCGGAGCTAGTATATAGGGCATTTCCTGCTTTGCTGAAGGATTGTAAAAAGGTCTAGCAAAAAAATAATATTTATTATAACTTGATAACTATAAGACTATTTACTCGTTTACCGCATTACAGATGGTTAATACCTTACCCAAGTCAGAAATTAAAACCCCCAGCAAAGAAACTGTACTTACCCCCCGGTTTTACACTACAGATTTTGAAACTGCCGCCAACCTGGATTTATCTGCCCAGGAGAAGGAGTTAAAGGCAATGCTGACAGAAATGCAGACAGACTACAATCGTCATCATTTTGTTCGGGATGAGGTGTTTAACCAGTCTTGGGAACATATTGAAGGTGAGGCAAGGCAGGCATTTATTGAGTATTTGGAACGTTCTTGCATTTCTGAGTTTTCCGGCTTCTTGCTATTCAAAGAATTATCCCGCAAGCTGAAAAATCGCAGTCCCCTGCTAGCGGAAATATTTCAACTGATGGCGCGTGATGAAGCTCGCCACGCCGGATTTCTCAACAAAGCAATGGGCGATTTTAAACTCTCGCTGGATTTAGGTAATGTTACTAAAACCCGCACCTATACGTTTTTCCCCATTGAATGGGTACTCTACACCGTTTACTTATCAGAAAAAATCGGCTACTGGCGTTACATTATTATCTACAGACATCTAGAAAAGTATCCAGAACACCAGTTTTACCCCATCTTCCAATATTTTGAGAGTTGGTGTCAGGACGAAAACCGCCACGGGGATATATTCAAGGCGCTTTTACGTTCTCAACCGCAACTATGGAATAACTGGAAAGCTAGGCTGTGGAGTCGCTTTTTCTTGTTATCGGTATTTGCTACCCACACCCTAACAGTTCATGAACGGGCTGGTTTTTACACCTCATTGGGACTTGATGCCACAGAATTTGACCGGGAAGTTGTCCGTAACACCAATGAAACTGCGGGACGAGCTTTTCCTGTAATGTTGAATACTGAACATCCGAAGTTTTTCCCACGTCTACAACGCTGTGCGGGTTACAACATGAAAATTGCAGAGATTGAGAGCAGTTCTGTACCCAAAGTTGTGAAACTAATTCGCAAACTACCTTTGATTGCAGCAATTGTTTGGAATCTACTGTTGGTTTACCTGATAAAACCCGTTGATGCTGAGGCTTTGCGGGAAACTGTGCGTTAGATTTGGCGATCGCATTCCATGATTCCACAAAATGCGATCGACCTCCAAATATTGGGTTTTTTATAATGTTGTTCAAAAAACTGCTGTTCTACTCCGAAGGGCTTTCAGGCTTTCAGCCTGCTGTTGCACGCGCTCATTAATGCGATCGCACGCTAAGTCACAAAGCTCAAAAATCATTGGATCGGCAATCTCGTAATAGGCACTAGTGCCTTTGGGCTGACGAGATAAAACCCCTGCCTGAGTTAACATTTTCAGATGCTTAGATAGATTTGCCTGGCCTAAACTAGTAGCCTCAGCAATTTCCATTACATTCATTGGGCCTGACTTGAGACAGGACAAAATCTGTAGCCGACTTCCCTCTGATAAAACCTTGAAGTAGTCAGCAACCGCCACCAGAACAGCTGGATCGGCCTTGGCTGGCTTAATTTTTGGCATAGTAAAATTTAATAGTCAGCACAATAATTCTTTAATAACTAATTAATTATTAAATCTCATAATAGCGCAGTTGTATATAGGACTTACGCAAATGTATCGATCATACTCACCTAGAGATTGATGTTTATTCTATATTTCATGAGATTATGATAAGAATATGAGAATATTCAATGGCAAAATAAATGCTTCCCCCAGAAAACAAACCTAGTTTACCAGAGGTTCACCGCAGCATTAGAGTCCCTACTAGTGGCGGCTTTTGGCGCAAGATGCTAGCTTACGCAGGGCCAGGATACCTGGTTTCAGTGGGATACATTGATCCTGGAAATTGGGCAACAGACATCGCTGGGGGGTCAAAGTTTGGGTACAGTCTGTTAACAGTGATCCTGCTATCGAACCTGATGGCGATATTGCTTCAAGCTTTGTGTGTGCGTTTGGGAGTTGCTACGGGGCGAGATTTAGCGCAAGCTTGTCGGGACTATTTTAGCCCAAGGGTAAGCTTTTGTTTGTGGTTACTGTGTGAGATTGCGATCGCAGCTTGTGATTTAGCAGAACTACTAGGAAGTGCGATCGCACTACAACTTTTATTCGGTATTCCTTTAGTGTGGGGTGTTTGCATCACAGCACTGGATGTTTTGGTATTGTTATTCCTACAACATAAAGGCTTTCGCTATACAGAAGCCTTGGTAATAATGCTAGTAGCAACAGTAGGCATCTGTTTTACAACAGAAATCCTGTTTTCCCGCCCTGATATGGGGGGGATTTTATTGGGATATTTGCCCAAAAAAGAGATTTTAGAAAATCCAGAAATGCTCTACATCTCTATCGGCATTTTAGGGGCAACAGTAATGCCTCACAACTTATATTTACATTCCTCAATTGTCCAAACCCGTGATTGGCAACCTAATACTCAAAAAAGATGGGAAGCAATCAAGTTTGGCACAATTGATTCAACTTTTGCTTTGTCATTAGCACTGTTTATAAATTCAGCAATTTTAATTGTGTCTGCGGCAACATTTCATTTTTCTGGTAATCAGAATGTGGCAGAAATTCAAGATGCTTATAACTTACTTTCCCCATTATTAGGAGTTAGTTTTGCCAGTGCTATTTTTGGGATTGCCTTACTTGCTTCTGGGCAAAGTTCAACGCTAACTGCAACCCTGGCAGGACAGATTGTTATGGAAGGCTTTTTGCAATTTCGCCTTCCGTCTTGGTTACGCCGTTTAATAACCCGTCTGCTTGCCATCATTCCAGCGTTGATTACAATCATTATTTTTGGTGAACACAGTACAAGCAGCCTGATAGTTTTCAGTCAAGTTATTCTCAGTTTACAGTTACCGTTTGCAGTGATTCCATTAGTGATGTTTACTAGTAATCGCCGCTTGATGGGTGAGTTTGTGAATCCCTTGTGGTTAAAATCTTTAGCCTGGTTAGTTGCTATTGTTATCGTAAGTTTAAATGTTTGGTTGCTATTACAAATGATTTTGGGATGACCATAGCGATCGCTTGCTGTAGTATTAGCTAAATAACTTTAAATATCAATAAAAATGAGCATTATCGTCTTCGGTAGCATAAATATAGACTTGGTAGCAAGAACCTCCCGCTTACCAGTTCCAGGAGAAACGTTGCTAGGAGAAGAATTCTTTAAAGTTTCGGGAGGTAAAGGAGCGAATCAAGCCGTAGCCTTAGCAAAATTAGGAATTTCTACCCAAATGGTGGGGCGTGTCGGTGCAGACGATTTTGGTGTAGAACTTATCAACAATTTGCAAGCATCTGGTGTGCAGATTGACAATATTTTCGTCGATAAAACTGTTAGTTCTGGAGTCGCCATCATCGCCGTAAATCATGCTGGGGAAAATCAAATTATTGTAATTCCTGGTGCAAATGGGTGTGTCAATGAAGAAGATGTAGAACGATTGTCCCACTTATTACCAGAAGCTACAGCACTGCTTTTACAATTAGAAATTCCAATTACTGCCGTGATTGCAGCCGCTAAAGCTGCAAAAAAAGCCAAAATCAGGGTAATTCTCGATCCCGCACCCGCACAATCTGATTTCCCAGATGAACTTTACCCATTTGTGGACATTATTACACCGAATCAAGTTGAAGCCGCGCAGTTAGTGGGTTTTCCTGTGGATGGGGAGGAACAAGCAGCCAAAGCAGCCGAAGTTTTATTACAACGGGGTGTGAAATGTGCGATCGTTAAACTGGGTGCTAAAGGTGTTTTTTGTGCAACTGCTGAGGAAAAGTTTTTTGTCCCCGCGTTTCGAGTTCAGGCGGTTGACACAGTAGCTGCTGGCGATGCTTTTAATGGCGGCTTAACTGCGGCACTTTTTACAGGACTTTCTTTACATCAAGCGGTTGTTTGGGGTGCAGCAGCAGGTGCTTTGGCGACGACAAAATCAGGCGCACAAACTTCATTACCCGATAGGTTGACATTTGATGCGTTTCTTAGGGAAAACGCAAGTTTTATACCATTAGCTTAAAAAACTTACAAATTACAAAACATCCAAAAATCCTCTCTCTTCTTCATTTCT
Source organism: Nostoc sp. (assembly GCF_036917435.1). Lineage (GTDB taxonomy): Bacteria > Cyanobacteriota > Cyanobacteriia > Cyanobacteriales > Nostocaceae > Nostoc. Next base: position 122,525 of record NZ_JBALDM010000051.1, on the reverse strand, counting down.
CTGTGGACTCTGCGTCTCTGTGGTTCGTTAAAGCTGTAGGATAGTAAAATCGTGGCGAATTGAGGGCTAAATTTTAAACGCAAAGGTGCGCAGAGGTAAACGCAAAGGTACGCAGAGAATTATTTAGGAATTAATGAATTGTTGTATTTTAGTAGATATATGGATAACGTCAATCGCTCCTAAAGTAAGATTGTCACCATGAGCAACTCAACTTCAATGGATGACGAAAAAAATCCTCCCAAGAAAAAGGGTAAGACACTTCCTCCGAAGCTAATCATTTGGCTAGGAAAGTTTGTCTGGACGAGTATGTGGCAGATAATGATGTCAAAACTTGCTCCTAGCAATCAGTCGGGAGCATATATTCGTCCTAATAGTCAGTTTCGCAAGTTCATTGGCACAGAAGAAGGAAATCCCCACCCAGCAGCAGCAGGGCGCTACAAACTCTATGTTGGGTTGGGTTGTCCTTGGGCGCATCGAACTCTGGTTGTGCGATCGCTAAAAAAGCTCGAAGCGGTAATATCAGTATGTATCGTCTCCCCTTCTCCCATTGAAGGCGGTTGGATATTCAACGATGAAGTTGAAGGTTGTCGCACACTGGCTGAATTTTATCAACTGGCAGAACCTGGTTACAGTGGACGCTCTACAGTTCCAATTTTATGGGATAACCAAACAAAAACTATCGTTAATAATGAGAGTTCAGAGATTATCGTCATGCTGAACTCTGAGTTTAACGAGTTCGCTAGCAATCCCACACTCAATCTGTACCCAGAAGCACTCAAAGAGAAAATTGACTGGTGGAATGAGAAAATTTATCACGCGGTAAATAACGGTGTGTATCGCTGCGGCTTTGCCCAAACCCAAGAAGCATACAATCAAGCTTGTAACGAACTGTTTGCAACTCTTGATGAGATCGACATTGCATTGCAAACTAGTCGATATCTGTGTGGAAACAATATCACACTCGCAGATGTCCGTTTATTCACAACCTTATTTCGGTTTGATAGTGCCTACTACGGGTTGTTTAAGTGTAATAGGCAGCGAATTCGAGACTATCACAACTTGGGAGCTTACCTACGCGATGTATATCAGCTTCCCGGTGTAGCTGACACCTGCGATGTCGAGAGTGTGAAGCGAGACTACTATGGGAACCTATTTCCACTCAATCCTGGTGGGATTATTCCCAATGGGCCTGATATGTCTTATCTTGATGAACCATCTGGGCGCGATCGCATTGGCACAGTAAATGCTTCATAATGTACATTGAGAACTGATAAGTAAGTGGGTCAAATTAAATATAAAACCTCAGTAATTTACATTACACTAAAAATTATTCAAATACTTAAACTCATAATGAAAATGAAGCGACCAGGAAACAAAACAATAGCCAGTCTTTCTTTAGATTTGGATAATGTTTGGTCTTTTCTAAAAAACCAGGGCGCTCCGGGTTGGGAGACTTTCCCCTCTTACTTGGATATTGCAGTCCCTCGTTTCTTAGAAATTTTTCAGCAATGGGATTTGAAAATCACAGTGTTCATTGTAGGTCAAGATGCAGCCCTAGAAAAGAATACTAAGGCATTACAAGCGATCGCTAACGCAGGTCATGAAATTGGCAACCATTCATTCTACCACGATCCTTGGCTACACCTGTATTCAGAGGATGAAATTGAACAAGAAGTGGCATTAGCCGAAGAACATATCAAGCGCGTCACTCATCAACATCCTATCGGCTTTCGGGGGCCTGGATACAGTTTTTCTCCTGCGGTTTTGAAAGTTTTAGCACGACGGGGATACGAATATGATGCTTCGACTTTTCCCACATTTTTGGGGCCCATAGCACGAGCTTATTATTTAATGACTTGTAAACTGAGCAAAGAAGAACGCAAAAAACGCGAAGCCCTATTTGGCGGTTTCAAAGACGGTTTACAGCCCCTAAAACCTTTTGAGTGGAAGATGGGTAAAGATAAATTGACTGAAATTCCCGTTACCACTATGCCAATTTTCAAGGTTCCGATTCACTTCAGTTACATAATGTATATAAGTACATTTTCTTCGGAAGTAGCGTTACTTTACCTGCGAACTGCTCTATGGCTGTGTAAACTTACCCGCGTTCAGCCTTCCTTGCTATTCCATCCTACAGACTTTGTAAGTCAAGAGGATATACCGGAGCTATCATTCTTTCCTGGAATGAGTGTCCCCACTTACAAAAAGCTGGCAATAGTGAACAAAAGTTTGGAACTTATATCTACTCAATTTAATGTTTTGACTGTTGGAGAACACGCGAAATCTGTAGCTAGCACACGTCAACTACCTGTATTAGTGCCTCAAAAGAGGTAAATTCAATTGTCTTTATTAAAAAAATAAAATTATATCTCTTCCCCAGAGCTTATTTTTTAAATGCGATGTCTAATCAGATTTTTCAATAGTTGCCTAAGTTTTTAATAGTAGCTAGTTATCTTTAAACCAGCTGACATTTGCTAGCAAGTATGTGTAAAGTAATTTAGAGTCAATTAATATCTTTAATCTCTAACACATCTATCTATGGTTAGAAAAACTCAACGCCTTTTGTTGCTAGTTATTTCCTGTAGTATAACTGGTGTAATTTTAGGAGGTACTGCTGCTTGGGCAGAAAGTAATCTCTGCTTGGAAGACAGTAAAGTTACAAGTGACTGTGTAACCCAAGATCCAATCCAAAAAACTATCCAAGGAATGAGTACCGGATTGTTAGCAGGGGCTGGGGCTGCTTGTGGTGCAGCATGGCAGTTAAGGCATGAAGATTGAGACGCGAAAAATCTTTGTCTCTAAAATCATTTTTTACCTAGCTTGCCATCGTAGGCATCGCCTTTTTGATTTTCTCAAAGGACTGTTGGATTATTATCAATTGCATTGTTTATGGCTTATAGAGAATGACCAAAATAGCTTTATAATTCTCTACAAAAGCATATTTGAAATTATTTTGGTAGTAGACCTATAGGGCTTAGGAATGTGGATTAAATAAAATGCAAAACTTCATTTTGTCTCTAGCTTAACTCTCCTTTATAAGGAGAGGTATTGAGGGTGAGGTAAGCCAGGGACATAAACTGTATGTTATTTAATTTTTATTCCTTATACCGTTTCTTTGTGAAGCTGTATATGCAGCGTATTGCGGGTAAATGAAGTACACGGGTAGGGGCACAACATGTTGTGCCCCTACGATGATCTGTACATCACGCCTGTTGCAATCTGCTGTATTTACCCCCCCGCTACGCTGTACACACAAGTCATCGAATTACCCAAAACAAAAACCACCTCACCTTTTCCTATCAGACATCCCTCTCCTTACTAAGGAGAGGGACAGGTTTTACATAGTAAAACCAGGGTGAGGTTTCTTAGAGGCTATATAAGCATGAGATGTAATTATTGTTCTTACAGAGTTCAATCCCCATTTAAAAGGGTTTTGGCTTAACTTGACACCTCTATACCCTAAGCTAAAGTATGGTGGTAAGTAAGTAGGCATAATTGAATACAAGATGTCATTGCGAGAGGCTGCGCCAACGTTCGCAATCGCCGAACATATTATATTTATTCACGCCCATCTACTTAAGTGGTGATAATTTTCTTTACACTCTTCTCATATAGTTTTGCTTTCTGATTTCATGTTCAGTTGGATTCAAAAAATTATTACTGATTGAAAATTTACTTAGTAACTGATATGGATATTCAAAAAATCAAAATTTTATTAGTTGATGATAAATTAGAGAATCTAAAATGTTTGTCAAACATTCTTCAACACCAAGGTTATCAGTTGCAAATTGCCATGCCTGAAGAATTGGTAATCAATATGGTAATTACTTCTTCACCTGATTTACTTTTGCTAAACTTATCCATATCAAACAAAGTTTATCAAAAGTTGAAAACATCCCACAGAACTGAAGATATCCCGATAATTTTTTTCGGGTTTATAGATGAATTAGCTGAAGAATTCAATATTTTTGAGTTAGGCAATGTTGACTATATTACTCAACCCTTCCAAACTAAAGAAGTTTTATTCCGCATCCAAAATCAATTAACTCTCCACAGGCTAAAACAACAGTTAAAAGAGCAAAATACTCAACTGCAACAGCAGATTCAAGAACGTCAACAGATTGCTGTTGAGTTAAACATTCGCAACAAACAGATAGAAGATATTTTCCAAAATATTCCTGTTGGACTTGCTAAAACCTTTTGTAAAAAAGTTTATCAAAGCGAACACCTTTTAGTCGAAGCCGCCCTTAAAAAGAGTGAAAGTCAGTATCGCCACCTAGTGGAGACATCCCAGGATATGATCTGGTCGGTAGATATTGATGGATTAATTAGCTTTGTCAACCCGGCAGTTAAGCAGATTTATGGCTACGAACCCCAGGAAATGATTGGGCGGTCCTGGACTGATTTCATCTCGCCAAAACAAATTGCTCAAGATAAAGTAGCGTTTGAGCGTGTTTTACAGGGAAAGTCGCTCTTTCAGTATGAAACTACCTGTGTAGCTAAAGATGATACTTTACTTTATCTAATGTTTAATGCGATCGCATTACGCAACGACGAAGGTTTAGTTATAGGCATGACAGGCACTGCTAGTAATATTACACAGCGTCGAGGTGTAGAAAAATTACTCCAAGAAAGCGCCATTAAGCTCCGCAATCATAATCTAGTGCTAACCCAACTGGCACAAAATCAGACGCTTTATCAGGGTGACTTAAAAGCAGCTTTGAATAAAATTACTGAAGCTGCTGTCAAAAATATTGGCGTGGAACGAGCCAGTATCTGGTTGTATAACGACACAGGCTTGAAAATCGAGTGTTTCGACCTATTTGAAGGCAGTTACAATCAACATAGTCAAGGACTTTGCTTATCAGCAGCAGACTATCCAGTTTATTTTGCCACGTTGCAACAAGACCAAGCGATCGCCACAGATGATGTCTATAACGATCCCATAACTAGAGAATTTTCTGTATCTTACTCAAGATTAAACATTACTTCCGTACTCGATACACCCATTCGGCTGGAGGGTAAAACCGTAGGAGTTTTATGTATGGAGGCAGTGGGAGTTGCTCATCATTGGACATTAGAAGACCAAAACTTCGCTCGCTCTCTGGGCAATTTAGTCTCTCTGGTATTGGAAGCAATAGAACGCCAACGGGCAGAAGCAGCGCGACGGGCTTCTGAACAAAAGTTAGCATCAGCTTTTCGATCATCTCCCGATCCAATTGCCTTAATTACTCTTCCCCACAAACAGTATGTCGAAGTTAACGACAGCTTTTGTCGGTTTTTTGGTTATTCTCGTTCTCAGGTGATTAATCGCACCGATCGAGAATTGAATATTTGGGCGAATCCAGAAGAATATAATTTCCTCACCCAAATGCTGCAAAAAACTAAAGCTATCCGTAACTATGAAGTTGATGTCTGCACTTGTTCAGGAGAAATTAAGACAACATTGTTGAGTGCGGAAATGATCGAGATTGATGGAAAATGGTATGTACTCGGTACAGCGAAAGATATTACTGAACGCAAGCAGGCAGAAAATGAAAGCCGTTTGTTACTATTGACAACCCAAGCGATTACTCGCGCTAGTGATGTCAACAGCGCGTTAGCCCTAATATTGCGCTTAATCTGTCACACCATTGGCTGGGATTTTGGTGAAGCATGGATACCTAATGAAGATGGTACTGTTTTAGAACACAGTCTGGGCTGGTACGGTGAGGAGAGCAGTTTAGAAGAATTTTGCCGCCAAAGCCAAACAGTGAAATTTCCTCTGGGAACGGGACTACCAGGAAGAGTTTGGCAGAATCAAGAACCAGAATGGATAGAAGATGTTTCGGAAGTGACAAAGCCAATTTTTTTGCGATCGCAACAAGCAGCAAAAATAGGATTAAAAGCTGGTTTTGGTGTTCCCATCCTGGCTGGAAACCAAGTATTAGCTGTTTTAGTGTTTTTTAAACGTAGCTCAGTATTGATAGATAAACGTTTACTCTTGCTAGTAAACGCTGTTGCTGCTCAATTAGGCGGGTTAATTGAGCGCAAAACCTTAGAACAAGAACTAGCACTCAGAGAAGCCCGCCTCAATGCCTTTTTTAGCAGCGCTCCCGTCGGCATGAATATCATAGATAACCAGCTGCGGTTTGTGCAAATTAACCACCTACTGGCAGAGATTAATGGACTACCCAAGCAAGATCATATTGGTAAGACTATTCATGAAGTCTTACCCCAGATGGCCCATCTCGTAGAACCAACTTATCAACAAGTTCTGTTAACTGGTCAACCCATTCTAAATCAAGAATTAAGCGCCGCATCAATTAAACAACCAGATATTATCCGCCACTTCTTGGTTTCTTATTTTCCAATTCCTGGTGAAGACGATCGCCCCTCTGGTGTAGGTACGGTTTTAGTAGAAATTAGCGAACTACAAGCAGCGCTACGCGAACGCAAACACGTCGAACAAGAACTGCGTTTAGCTAACGAACGCCTCCAATATCTGCTCACCTCTAGCCCTGTAGTAATTTATAGCAGCAAAAAAACATCAGGCAACTTTAGCACTACCTTTATTAGTGAGAACATTAAGGCAATGGTTGGCTACGAAGCGCGGGAATTTCTGGAAAATCCTAGTTTCTGGCTCCATCATGTCCACCCAGAAGATGTTCAACTAATCTCAGAAAAATTTTCTCAGTTGGTTGAACAGGAGTACAGTTCCTACGAATACCGATGGTTACACGCCGATGGAACTTATCATTGGTTTTACGAAAAGATGAGGCTAATCCGTGACGAAACTGGTAAACCGATAGAATGTGTTGGTTATTGGGCAGATATTAATGATGCTAAACTAGCGGAACTAGCTTTGCAATCAAGTAGACAGCAATATAAACTTTTAGCAGAAGCCTCACCAGCTTGTATATTTCACACTGATAGCGATCGCAATGCCTTATATTTTAATCAACGCTGGAGTGAAATTACTGGATATAATTTAGAAGAATCTCTGGGAAGAGGTTGGGCAAAAGCCGTACATCCAGACGATCTTGAGCAGTTGCTGTTGATATGGAATCAAGCAAAAACTGACAAAACAATGTACAAGTACGAACATCGTTTTTTGCGTGATGATAATACAGTCGTCTGGGTAATTTGTCAGGCTTTGCCAGAATTTCGAGATGATGGAGAAATCAAAGGCTACATCGGTACAATTACAGATATTACCGAGAGAAAATTGGCAGAAGAAGCCCTGTGTGAGAGTGCAGAAAGGGAAAGAGCGATCGCCCAAGTTATTCAAAGGATGCGCCAAACACTAGATTTAGAGACTATATTTGCAGCTACAACCCAAGAATTACGGCAAGTACTCAATTGCGATCGGGTTGTTGTCTATCGTTTCAATCCCCAGTGGACTGGCGAATTTGTCTCCGAGTCAGTAGGTAATGGTTGGATTTCTCTCATCGAAGAACATAACAATGACCCTTCTCTCACAGAGGGTATCTTACAAGATGGCCGTTGCCTAGCAAAAATCTTGGATACAGAAGATAACTATCTAGAAGATCCTTATCTGCAAGCAACCCTATGTGCAAATTTCCTCTGTGTGCCAGACATTTACAACGCTGAGTTTCATCCTGCTTACATCAACCTCTTAGAGCGCTTTCAGGCAAAAGCCTACATTATTGTCCCCATTTTATATGGTAGTCAGCTTTGGGGATTACTAGCGAGTTATCAAAATTCCGATTCCCGCCAATGGAAACCAGGAGAAATCAATATTGCAGTTCAAATTGGCAATCAGTTGGGTGTCGCTTTACAGCAGGCACAATTACTAGCACAAACTCAAAGGCAGTCACAAGCATTGCAAGAAGCTGTGATCGTTGCTGATGCTGCCAACCGTGCCAAAAGCGAATTCCTCGCCAATATGAGCCACGAACTACGTACCCCACTCAACGCCATCCTCGGCTTTACCCAAGTCATGAGCCACGATCTTGCTTTATCTACTGAACATCAGCAAAATCTAGCAATCATTAATCGTGCTGGCGAACATCTCCTCAACTTAATCAACGACATTTTGGAAATGTCTAAAATCGAAGCTGGTAGAATAACATTAAATCTCAACAATTTTGACTTAATTCGCCTCTTAGAAAATCTCGAAGAGATGTTGTGCTTCCGTGCCACCTCCAAAGGATTAGAATTAGTATTTGAATATACATCTCACCTCCCCCAGTACATCCAAGCTGACGAAAGTAAACTGCGACAAGTCTTGCTTAACCTCTTGGGAAATGCCATGAAATTTACCGATACAGGGAGAGTAATATTACGGGTGGGGATTGGGCATGGGGCATTGGGCACTGGGCATGGTGAAGACATTTTATCCAATGTCCAATGTCCAATGTCCAATGCTCAATTCTTAATCTTCGAGGTTACAGATACTGGCCGCGGTATAGCCGCAGAAGAAATTGACTTGTTGTTTGAAGCTTTTGGGCAAACTGAAACTGGAAGAAAATCGCAACAGGGAACAGGATTAGGTTTAGCAATTAGCCGCAAATACGTGCAATTAATGGGGGGAAATATTAGTGTTACCAGCATTATTGGTGAGGGAAGTAAATTTGCCTTTGATATTCAAATTAGTCTAGCCACAGCCAGCGAAATCCAGATCAAGCAAATTAGACGGCAAGTTCTGAGTTTAGCACCAGATCAAAGCGAATATCGGATTTTGGTGGTTGATGACTCCATAGACAGCCGTTTAGTGCTGGTAAAAATTCTGACATCTATCGGCTTTGTAGTCCAAGAAGCGGCAAATGGCACCGAAGCGATCGCAGTTTGGCAGAAATGGCAACCACATCTAATTTTAATGGATATGCGGATGCCGATTATGGATGGTTACGAAGCCACAAAAATTATTAAAACGAGAGAAGAAATCTCAATTTCAAATTGCAAGACTATTATCATCGCCTTAACCGCTAATGCCTTTGAAGAACAGCGAGAGGCAATGATTCAAGCGGGTTGTGATGATTATATGAACAAGCCTTTCCGCGAGGAAGAATTACTAGAAAAATTGAGTGAATATTTAGATGTTAAATATATTTATCAGGAAGATAATTATCAGATAGGAAACTCAAAAGAACAGATAACAAAATCTATCTTAAAGCTTACAGATTTAGTGCCTATATTATCTGAAATGTCACCTGAATGGGTTCAACAAGTGTATACTGCCGCAGCCCAATGTAGCGATGACTTAATTTTAGAATTGATTAAGCAAATCCCTTCAGAAAATGAGGGGCTGCAAAATTTTATTAAGAATTTAGCTCAAAACTTTCAGTTTGAGAAAATTATGGAATTGACGAGTATTGCAGGAGTATTATCCAGTTAATTCAGAATTACAGGTTTGCCCATACTTGAAAATCTTTCTTTTCCGCTATTTTGCTTGAGTTCTGAACCTAAAAAATAGGCGATCGTAGGCAAAAGCTTTCTCAAGAATTCTTCTCAATAAATGGCAACTCTGCATTAATCGCCTCAATCTCCTGCTGTTCGAGTTGATTCACTTCTTTAATATAGGGACGGATAATTTGTCCGAGACGATTGTTGTAAAAGCGGTGCAAACTGTGATTGGGCATAGCGGGGAAACCGCGCCGTTTTTTATGGCGGCCACCCGCGCCAGGATCAAAACTTTGGATGTTGTTAGCGATCGCCCACTCAATCGGCGCATAATAGCAAGCATCAAAATGTAAACAATCTATTTCTTGAAAACTCCCCCAATAGCGTCCATAGAGTTTGTCACCTTTAAACAAACAAAAGGACATTCCTAAAGGATGAGAATTATCTTCCTCGCTATATGCAGCGACAAACAAGACTCGATGGCGATAATCGGTGTATAGCTGCTCAAAAAATCGCTGTGTGAGATACTTGCTACCCCACCAGCCAAACTTATCACAGGTGTCACCATAAAATTGGTACATCAAAGGAAATAAAGAGTAGGGAATTTCATCACCAGTCAGAGGTTGCAATCTTAAACCTGCTTTCTCTACAGCTTTGCGTTCCCGCTTAATATTGCGACGCTGATTAGCGTTGAAAACTTTTAAATAATCATCAAAAGTTTTAAAGCCAGAATTTTCCCAGATGTAGCTGTGATGCAGCCAAGTTGTAAAACCATGCCGTTCCAGCATCGGCCGCCATTGAGGATCGACGTAGAGAAAATGACACCCAGAAATTTTATTTTTGGAGCAAAAAGTGTCAATTTCATGCACCATTATCGCTGTGATTTCATCCTCATCTTCTCCTGGGGCAATTAAAAACCGATAACCTTCAGCTGGAGTAAATGGTGTCATTCCCAGCAATTTTGGATAATATTGAACTCCGATGCGATCGGCTAACTCTGCCCATTGGTGATCGAAAACAAATTCACCAGAACTATGTCCTTTGAGATAAAGTGGCGCAGCCCCAATCAGCGTTCTATCTCGCCACAATGTCAAGTGATTTGGCAACCAACCAGCTTTAGCCGTAGCACTCTGGGAGGTTTCGATATTGTTTAACCACTCCCATTCTAAAAACGGCGTTTTGAGTGGCATTGCCAAAGCATTCCAGGCATTTTGGGGTACTTCGGCAATTTTGTTCGTCCAAACAACAGAATAGCGAGGCTTAAGTTGTTCCACCATATTAGAGGAGTAGGGGACAGGGGATAGGAAGCAGGGGAAGCAGGGGAAGCAGGGGGAGAAGAACCATTTATGATTATTTACCCAATGCCCAATTCCCAATGCCCAATGCCCAATTCCCAATAAATAGCGTAATCTAATTTGCTGATCGTTGCAGGCGATAGTGCAAAAACACTTCTTGCTCTACTGTATGAACCTCTAAAAGTTGCAACTTGGGAGCTAAATCAGATAAAAATCCTTTCCCTCCGGCGGGTGTGGGGGCGGTGTTACCACCTAAAATTAAGGGACAGACAGTTAGCCATAATTCATCAATTAAATCTAAGCCCAGTAGGGAAGCGACTAATTCACCTCCACCTAAGACTACCAATCGTGTTATATCTATATTGGCTAGATGCCTCAAAGCTGCGGAAATGTCGATTTCTCGCGTTGGTGTTTCAAAAACCAGAATCTGTTCAAATTCTGGAGAGAATTCTGGAGAACACTCTTGTGTTCCGGTTCTTATAGTTGAAGGAAGCGTCTGTAAGCGTCTTTTCCATAAAAGTGTTCCTGCTTTCGTCGTGAGTAGCCAGCGTCTAATTGGTTGCTTAAAAAAGTTAATTTCCGGATTGAGGTTTGCAGAGTGTGTAGTCACTATATGAACTGGCTGCGGAGGCTTACCTTCTTTTGCCCGAAGTTCCACTAGAGTTGGATCTGATACAGTAAGTGTCGTTCCGTAGGCCCGGAGAGTACCAGCACCGAATAAAACCGCATCAGAGGCAGCAATTTGTTTTTCTAGATGTGCTTTATCAACCCTTGAGCCAAACCGAGCAGGCGATCGCCTAAAATCTGCTATCTTGCCATCTACACTCATTGCTAAAACAACTGTAGTATGAGGACGATGCTGCAACATTAAATTGATTTCATAGGTTGAATATTTTCTTTATTAGTGTGTAGATTCGCAAAAAAATCCATGCCTGTAAGTTGCTTTTTTACAATTTTACCACTGTATTTATATGCAATACAAACAACTTTTGCATTTAGCATATATAATTTTTTGTATACTAGATTTCTTTTTAAATTATAGCAATTTGTTATTTTTAAACATTGAAAATAAAATTCTGATCATTTAATAAAATGTCTCATCTAGCCAGTCTAATTACATATCTTTGCTGTTGTGGTTTGCGGATGCAAAGTGAGACACTCGATGACTAATTCTCGCCAATCTTCCTTTCGTCGAATTTTAGTAACAAAAATATTGCTGGTGTTCGTTCCAGTTTTACTTATAGGCGAGATTATTGCCTTGAATAAGGCACGTTCTGGCATATTGGGAACTGCGCGTCAAAATTTAACAGAAAGTGCCATCAATAAAGGGGAGAGAATTGGCGATGCGATCGCAATCTTAAAAGCTAGTTTACTGAGTGTAAGTAAAACAACAGCGATTCCGTCTGGTTCACCTATACAAGAGCAAGAAATTCTCACGCAGCTAAAGCAACAACTTCCAACCAATATTGAATGCATCCAATTAACGGATCTCCTAAACCAGAAAGTAATTGCCAGCAGCTGTGGGGATCAAGCAATAGGAGAATTGATATACCCTTTGCCTAGTGATGGAATTGATGTCAAAGCAATCTTCCCGCCAAAGGCAGGAATGACTGGAAAAAGAAACCCACAAAATCAATTGCGATTAGTGGTATCTGCACCAGTCTCTGATAGCCGAAAAAATTTAGTTTACAGCTTAAGTATTCAGTCTGCACTATACCAACAAATTAGAAATCCGCCGGGATCGCTCACAGGCTCTATGGTTGTGATTGCTGAAGATGGCACAATTTTAGCGCACCCATACACAGACTGGGTGGGAACTAATATCAATCAACACCCAAATTCTTCCCAATTTAAGAGCATAATTAAAAATGCCCTTGCCGGACGAAACGATTCGATAAATTTGTCTTTTAAAGAGGGGAACGAATTAGTCGCTGGCTATACGGCTATTGCAAATCCGCTCACCCAAGAACAGCAGCAAAAATGGATAGTCTTAGCTGTTACTAGTGTCGATAATGCGCTTTTTGGTTTAGAAGAAATTAAACTGATTCTCATCGTTTTGACAGTTGGTTTGATTGGCGCAAGTTTGTTTGCATCCCTATATTTAGCTCCTTACTTGGCACGTCCTGTAGAAGAATTGCGAGACTACGCTCTCAATATTCACTCTCACCACGCCGCACAACCAGTTCCGCACAATTTCCAAATTCGAGAATTCAATCAACTAGCCCAAGCATTAGACCAAATGGTAGAACGGCTCAAAGCTGGGGCGGAAGAGTTAGAAATAGCATGGAAAGAAGCAAAAAGCGCTAACCAAATTAAAAGCCAGTTTTTGGCTACTACTTCCCATGAATTGAGAAATCCATTACATACTATTATTAGCTGCATTCGCGTGGTCGAAGATGGCTTGTGTGATGACCGAGAAGAAGAAATGGACTTCCTCAAACGTGCCGATGAAACAACCATTCATTTGTTAAATATTATTAATGATTTACTCGATATTTCTAAAATCGAAGCAGGTAAACTTTCTGTAGTCATTACACCTCTGGATCTCCGACAAATATTGCTAGAGGTGATTAATTTACAATCAGTTAATGTTCAACAAAAAGGCTTGCAATTAAAATGCGAGTTAGATCCTCAACCAATACCAATTAAGGCAGACGCGGCAAAACTGAAGCAAGTGCTGATTAATGTTATTGGCAATGCTACTAAGTTCACCGACACAGGAAGCATCACCATTGCTACAGAAATTCAATCTAGTAATGGTAAATCTCAAGTGGTGGTAATAGTTAAAGATACAGGTATAGGTATTGATCCCGCTCAACAACACAAACTATTTCGCCCTTTTGTGATGGTGAATGGTACAACCACGCGCCAGTTTGAAGGTACTGGACTTGGACTCGCAATTTCACGGAACTTAATCGAACTTATGGGAGGCAGCATTACTCTTGAGAGTACGGGACTTCATCAAGGTACGACACTGAAGATTACCCTACCTTTGATTGATATCTCGCTGTTACCTGTTTCAAAAAAAGATGCAAATGTTGGGGATATGGGATTTTCCTCTGAGAAGAAGGGGGCAAAAGCAAGCCAGCATTCTAGTCTACAACATTCTGGGGAAAGCCCCTCTTTGGAAAGCAACAAATCTGTAAAAGCAGGTGTAGATAAAGAGAAGTCGATGAAATTCCAGGTGTTACTTGGGAATGAGACTTACGAGATTAGTCTTTCGCCGCAGCAAACTCTCTTGGTAAGTCTTCCAAAAACAGAAGTTTATGCGAATGGGAGTTCTGAAAGGTAATAAGCTGAAAATACTTTAATTTGCATCCTCAAAAAAATAAATCTCTTGTGGGGTGGGCATCTTGCCCGCCCTAGCTGTGCAAATTAAATGCACGACAGCTTACCATTTTGGATTTTAGATTTTGGATTGAGAATTCTTTTTATTAAAGGGTTCTTTAATTCCATCTGTCGCAATTATTTTTCAAATTTGTAGAACCCCTTTTTTTATTTTTTCAGGAAGCTGTAAGTAAGTGAGCGTAGATAATTAAAGGTTTGTAGTAAGGGCTTTAGCCCTATTCTCAGGACTAAAGCCCTTACTACGAGCCAATTTAATTAATTTTACATTGCGTAACATAGTTTGATTTATTCTTGCCCACCTACTTAATTATTTAATGCTACTCTTAATTGCGATCGCTGTGATTAGGTGCTGACAGTTGAATTATCTCAGAAAAACGTGAATACTTAACCATATCAGTAAGAGGATAATCCTCTGACACTGCAAGTAAGCCAATTTTTATATCCTCGAAATAAATCACACCCCCAATACGTCCTTCAACTTGGAAAGGTCCATGAAATAACTGATACTCTGGAATGTAGATCAGAAAAAAACCAGTAATCTTTGTTGCTTTACCAAACAAATGCTTACAAGTTTTGTTGACGACAGCATCTAGGTATTCATTATAGGCAGCCTGACCTAGTTCAGTAAATTCTGGATGATCGGCAAAATGATCCATAAAAAATAACCAGATATTTGACAAATCTGATTCATTCGTCAATTTTTGCTTAAGTTCCTGGAATCGGTCGATTTTCATAGTGTGGATATTCACTCTTATGGGCCAGCAGACAGCAATGGTGAACTACTCATAAAACTGCATAAAAAAACTCAACTGGATCTATTAAGTTACTGAAGGGTTTTAAACCTATAATCTGGAATGCTATTGCTTGCCTTTGTAGCTAAGTATCTACAAAGGGATAGACTCTCTAGTAGTTCAGCTTTAAAAAGTATATATCCAAAAGGAAAAAGACTTGATATGCAAAAGCAAATTTTAAGTTTAGCGATCGCGTTACCAACAATATTATTCACTGCCTTACCCTCTTTGGCAAATCCCATACAATCTATCACACCCAAAGTTCGTAATTTACAACCAGGTTTGGTACAAACCAGAATTAATAATCCACTCAGGAACCCAGGCGATAGCGAATCACCAGGGCAAACAGGTAGTACCAAACCAGTAAAAGGCCCAGGGCCTAAACCTCCTCGCAGAGATCAAGATACATCGTTCCACAACCGGGGTATAGGTTTACAAAATACGCTCAATTCTAGCCCCGTAAATCTGAACATAGCGAATCCCGCTCTTGGTTACTAATCTTAGGGTTAGTTTTGAGGTAATCGTTTAGCAAATTACAACTGCGAATCAGGAGATTGTCTAAATCTTGGGTTTGCAGTTCTGTGCTAAGAAGATGCCAAAGTTTAGCTGTACCATCAAAACTGGCAGAAGCCAAAAATTTACCATCTGGGCTAAAACTGAGGCTCAATACTGCATTAGTATGACCTGGAAGAGTTTTGAGTTCTCTACCATCACGGTTCCAAAGTTTGATGCTTCCATCACCGCTAGCTGAGGCTATCATCTTGCCATCAGGACTAAAGCTGATGCTATAGACACCATCAGTATGTCCCCTAAGAGTTTGTAGCAAAACTCCATTGCTAACTTGCCAAAGTTTGATAGTTTTATCATCACTAGCTGAGGCGAGTACTTGACCATCAGGGCTGAAACTGATGGCGTTCACAGCATTAGTATGTTCTGAGAGAGTATACAGTAACTTGCCATCTTTAACTCTCCAAAGCAAAACTTTCTTATCTCTACCAGCTGAGGCCAAAATTTCACCATCAGGGCTGAAACGAACGCTCAAAACTTCAGCCGTATGTCCTTGGAGAGTTTTAATTAAAGCTTTTGTCTGAATATTCCAAAGTTTAATGGTCGTATCAGCACTAGCGCTTGCCAAAATTTTATTATCAGGGCTAAAACTAAGACCATTAACTTCGCGGCGATGACCTTGGAGGGTTTTAATCATATAGCCGTCACTAGTCCGCCAAAGTTTAATGTAATAGTCTTGACTCGCTGAGGCTAATGTCTCGCCGTCAGGACTGAAGGCTAAAGCGTAAATATCAGAACTGTGTCCATAAATTGAAGTACTATAACCTTCCAAGGTTTGGCGCAAACTTCCGTCACGCCGCCAAAGTTTGATAGTAGTATCTTGGCCTGCGGTGGCTAGAGTTTGCCCATCGGGGCTAAAACTCACACTATAGAGTTTACCTTGATGTGGTGTGAGAGTTTTGAATAGAAGATTGTCTCGCTGCCAAAGTCTCACCGTTTTATCAGCGCCAGCCGAAACTAAGGTTTGGTCATCTGGGCTAAAACTGACGCTGTAGACTGCAATACTATGTCCTAATAAAGTTTGAACTAAAGAACCGTCGTGAGAATTCCAAAGCTTGATTGTGCTATCAGCGCTAGTGGAAGCTAGGGTTTGACCATCATGACTGAAGTTGACGCTGAGAACCTCTGCATTGTGGGCTGCAATAATTCTCTGTAAACTGCCGTCTCTGCGCCATAGTCTCACAGTTTTATCTTCACTGGCTGAAGCTAAAGTTTGACCATCGGGGCTAAAAGCGACACTAGAAACTCCAGCGGTATGCCCTTGCAGGGTTTGCTGCAAGATTCCATCGCTAACGCTCCAAAGTTTAACAGTTTTATCTGCACTAGCGATCGCCAAAATTTCCCCATCAGGGCTAAAACTTACACTATTAACAAAATCCTTATATCCACTCAAAGTTCTCAGCAAATGACCATCGCTAACTTTCCAGATTTTAGCAGTGCGATCGGCGCTACCAGTGGCGATCATCTCACCGTTGCTAGACCAAGATACGCTCACAACTTCCGCAGTATGACCGTTTAGTGTTCTAATTAAACTACCATCCTTAGTTCTCCATAGCTTGACGGTACGATCAAAACTAGCAGTTGCAATCATTTGACCATCTGGGCTAAAACTGACACTCCGCACTTTAGCAGTATGCCCTGTTAATATTCGTAACTTTGTGCCATCACGTCCCCAAAGTATGGCTGTTTTGTCGTTACTAGCCGATACAATTGTTTGGCCGTCAGGACTAAAACTCACGCTCACTACTTCAGCGCTATGGGCTTCTAAACGATTGCGTTCTTGAGTTCCAGAAATTACTTGTTGTAAAACACCCAGAGTTTGAGTTTGTACCTCAGTTGGTGCTAGAAGAGTGTTTTTTAGCTGTTTACCTGCTTTGACACTGGCAATCAGTGCTTCTAACTGCTGATGTGATAAGAGATTAGCTTGAGATGAGGCATTTAATGCTTCAATTTCTCTTAATTGGGCTGCTTGAGATTTCCAATAGGCTAAAGAGCCGAAACAGACAGCCGCTAACCCCAAAATACTGAGTGCAACTACAGCCCTTTGAGCTTGCTTGAGTCTTGTTTTCTCTTGTAGTTGCTGTTGTTTTCTTTGTACTAAACAAGCTTCAATAAACCGTTGCACATCAGCAGAAAGTTCGTCGGTATATTTGATATAGATATCTTCTGCTTCGGCTAGTCGGACTCCTTGTAACAAGAAATCAGCTTGTTGAGTACGTTGTAGCCACAATTGGGAAGCTTGCTCAATTTGCCTTTGTTTTCGCAAGCGATCGCGGTTTTCTTCTAACCACCAACGTAAAGTTGACCAATGACGGATGAGGATTTCATGGGCAACTTCTACTGTTATGGGAGAAGGGGAGATATTTAGCAGGGGAGCAGGGGGAGAAATGTTTTCTGGTTCGCCTTCTCTACCTTGTCCTTCTGTGACTTCTTCTTCTTCTAAATTCATCACTACTAGCTTGGCAGAGGTTAAAGCGTTGAGGGTTTTTTCTACCAATGCGGCTGGATATTTTTTAACTATCAACTCTGATTTATGTATCCGTCTGCGAGTATCTTCTGTACCCTCGCCTAGTTGCGTTAAAGATAAAAAAATCCATTTAGCACACTCGCGCATTTGAGGATCTAAACTTTCGTAAACAGCTTGAGACGATCGCTCTAATGCTCCTTTAATTCCACCTAATTGCTCTTGATAAACCTGTAAAGTCAACTCACCAGCAACTCGATGTTGCCATAATTGCTCTAAAACAAATTCCAGTAACGGCAAATCTCCCGGTGAGTGATTTAGCTCCCGCAACAATACTTCCACCAATTCTGGTTCTACTTTTAACCCGACTTGTTGAGCCGGCTTTAGAATCACCCGCCGATAATCATCCAAACTGAGCTTCGGTGGAACTAACACGCTGAAATCCTGCAAAGCTTTAGCTAGTGCTGGTACTTCTAAACAGGAAGAAATAAAGTCTGCGCGTAAAGTAATAATTAATTTGAAGCGATCGCCAGCATATTGCACCGCTCCCAGCAATAATTCTAAAAATAGCTCTCTGTCTGCGGTTGGAGCGAGGGTAAAGAGTTCCTCAAACTGATCTACCACTAGCACCACAACTCGATGGGGTTGGTTGCGTATCCAGTAAACAAATCCCTCTACCCCTTGGTGAAATATTCCCTCTAACAAGAGATGGGGGGATTGGTGACTGGGAATTGGGAATTGGGAATTGGGAATTGGGAATTGGGAATTGGGAATTGGGAATTGAGTATAGTTGTTATTCTCCTTGTCCCCCTGCTCCCCTCCTACTCCCCCAAGTCGCCGCGCTAAAGCTTCTAACGGATTTGCTCCGGGACGAATGCTTTTAATCCACCATTGTTCGCTACTGGGTATTTGTTTACCCGATCGCAGTTGAGGGATGACACCAGCTTGCACAATTGAAGATTTGCCGCTTCCTGAAGCACCGATGACGGCTAGAAAAGAGCGATCGCGTAGTTGGTGAATTAATTGCTGAGTTAAAGCTTCTCTACCGTAAAAATATTGACTATCTTCTTCAGAAAAAGCACTTAGCCCCATGTAAGGGCATACTCTCAAATCCAATCCTGTGGTTGATTCTTGTGTATCTTTGTAAGTTTTTGCGCGGAGAATTTCTATAATGCCTTGTTTGCCTGATAGCCAGATGTAAAGAGGAACACCGCTACCTGCCAAGAATAATTGTAGTTGAGCGATCGCTCCGGCGGCTGAGAGTCCATCTGCTTGAGAAGCTGCCATCAAAGTATCGAGAAATTTTTGGGCAAAGCGTTCTGGTGCTTCAGCAGGGGAGGTGTAGGCGATTAAACATTGTCCTTGGTGGGAATCAATTTGCAAATCTTCTACCCAATTTTGCAAAGATGTATTAGCTAGAGGACAATCGAGGATGATAATTTGTTGAGCGTTGCATTGGCGTAGCTGTTGTTTCAACCAGGAACGTTTGATCCTAATATTTTCTCCCAGCAATAACCATTCACCTGTTTCGGTTTCTTCAATTCGTCCCCGCAGATAAAGTAGAATCACTTCTGAGGCTGGTTGTTGTAACTGACGAGCGATCGCTTCTTTAATCTGCTCGGCAGAGACTTTTGTTGCTGGCAAATACTCCACTGCAAAACCCCCAGCACTTCCGAGAAATTTGCTAATATCTAATGTTGTTTTACTAACTGATAATCCTTCTACTACTATTCCTATTCGACGTACCCCAAGAGTTGCCTTGGTTAATCCTTTGCCAATAATTAGTTCTCCAACTCCCTCAACAATTCGCTTAGGAGTTTGCAAAGGATATTCTCGAAAAATTTGAGTTTCTCCTTTGTTTTTTTTCTGCTGATTCATCAGTCGCAATTGTTGATTGCTTTTGTCTATATATTGCAGAGTTTGATGATATACATAGCGATACAAATTATCTATATAAATTAGACCTTGGCTATCTGCTGCCTCACCTTGCAACCCTTTCATTAAATAATAAGTAAATACCCCGTGTCCCAATTCGGGAAACTCCCAAGATTGCTGGTTAGTATCACAAGAAAGCAAAGCATAGAAACCTTTACTTTTCGTAGCACACTGTTGTAATACCTCAACCATTTTTGGTGTAGCATTCAGCAATGTTTCTTTTGTTGTACCTCTGAGTGTCATTCCACCACTATGACAAGCATCTAACCAAACAAGCTGATTTTGCGCCTTACTATTACCCAACAATTGTAAAAGTTCTTGTAAAGCTAAAGCAGTATTTTGGAGATCGGATTTTTGAGTATCTGCCAAACACAAAAATGCTTGTTGCGTACTTGGTTCTACAATCCCATGTCCAGAAAAATAAAATAAAACAGTATCAATAGATTGAGCCGCAGTAGTAATTTGCTGAAGACTAGCACGAATGTTTTCTAAAGATGGTGGTTGCGGTGCAAAATCATGATAAATTTTGACCTCTGTTTGACTAAATTGTGCGGCTGCATCTACCAATGCTTCTGCTAAACCTTGACAATCTACTGTTGAATAACTAAGGCTCGGTAATCCGTCATCTTGATACTGATTGACTCCCACCAAGATTAGCCACAATTTAGGAATTGCAGTTTGTTTGACTGAAGTTGAGCGATTAGTAATCCCAATAGGTGACATTATAGCAGTCCTAAATCATTTATATAAATCTCTCTTTCTTGTCTCTCTGTGTTCTCTGTGCCTCTGTGGTTAGATTAAAAAATATTTTTCACAACTCATTTATGATTACCATATTTGAACTGATTTTTATGCTGTTTTAGCATTATTTACTGTAAGAGTTGACTAGAAATATTAAGCATTAATTAAACTAACCTCCTGTAAACTCGATTCATCTTCCTCAATACGCGATAAAGCATAAGTTAGAAGTAAACGCTGCTCAATATTATGTTTTGCACTAGGACAAGGTGCTATTCCTTCCAGCCAACTTTTAGGACAAGCACCGCCACAAACTGGAAGCATCTGGCAGGTAGAACAGGGGTATTCGCCTTGACGAACTCGGTCATTAAAATCGCCTAAGCGATCGCGTTTACCAGGCATCTGTTCGCCAGATAGGTGGTCAATGGCATATTCATTAGGTGTACCATAAGTAGGTACGTAAGACACCTCAGTACAATTGAAAATATTCCCATAAGCATCCACCAATTCAGCATTCGGTGTTACAGCCATACAAACAATAGGTTTGATCTCTGGGATAAATCCAATCGGGAAACCAAGATTAATCATTTCACCGAACCAATTAATTTCCCACTCAGCAAACTCCTCTTTAGTGAGTGAACGAGTATGAGCATCATTTCCCCAAGAATGAATCGGTGCTACATAGAAACGAATCTTATTTTGTAACCCTTCATCAGCTAACTTTTGCAGTAGCAAAGAAACAGATTCATAATTTTCATGGTCAACATTACAACGGATATTCAACTGTACATCAAGGTCATCTCGATGTGCTAAAGCATTAACATTAGCGAAGATAGTATCGAAAGTTGGTAAGCCATTTTTCTGCATTCGCCGAGCATTGTGAAATTCTGCTACGCCATCCAAAGTAACCTCGATAAAAGTTACGCTGAATTCCTTAATTAGTTCAGTTGCCACCTTCTCTGTCAGTGCTAAACCATTTGTGACAATTCGGGCATCGTAACTACAACCAAAACTTTCAGCCAAAGATTTTAATTGAGGGGTAAGTGTTCTAATCACAGACAATCCTACTAGTGGTTCTGCACCAAACCAGCTAATAGAAAGACTATGAAACTTTTGAGTTGCTAACTTGACACGGGTACGTTCTAGGAATCTTTCTTGATCTTCTTGACTCATCATTTTGCTAGTATGCTCTTGACCACAATAATGGCATCCTAGCTGACAAAATGCGGTAGGTTGAACAACTAAAGAGAGAACATCATCATCTAATTTGGCAGCATTATTGCGATCCAAAATTGTTTTGAGTTCATCCTCATCGCTAGGAACTATCAGTTCAATATCAACAAAATCAAATAAGATATCTTGGGAAAATTGCTCAAATTCTCCAGCTTCTATAAGGTTCCAGCTACTATCGTCAATAATGCGTATACTTGCAGTACGTGTTGCAAAAATAACTCTTTTTGTCCGTTGTTCAGATTCATCAAAAATTGGCGATGTTGCAACATGATAATGGGAAAGTTTCATACTCATAATTTTCTTCCAAAATGTATAGGGAAGGAATAGTAGTTAAACTTTAATAAGTAGACATACTATTCCTGAGCTAGCATTGATATACCTTAATGAATCCAGCTTTTATTTGCGGATCTGAGGTAGAGATTGGTTGAGTAAAGACCCACTACGGTTGATAGGGTCAGTAATCAATTCACGTCCTCGTTCAGAAGGTTTCTTAACACCACAGGCACCATTCTTAGGACAGCTACCATTAACATCATCTAGTTGTCTTTGAAGTATTGAAGAGTTATTAATTCGTTCTACAGTAGGAGACACTTTTTCAATTGTGGTGTTTTGAATTTTGGTAGACTTAGTACTCAAATTGGCACGGTTCAAGAAAGCATCAACAGTAGCATCTGGCTTTAGAGTTTGAGCATTAACAGCTGAATTTAAAGCTGCAACGCTAGTCATAGCAAGAATACCGAGAATGAATTTAACTTGGTTAGCTTTTTTAGTAGACATGGAAATTATCCTTATTAAGTAAATTGCGATAGTGTGATATCTATTGAAAAACTCAGATTAGATTTTTCAAGTTTCACCTTTCACTTACTCAATAGGTTTGCTTTGATTTTTTTATGCAGCCTTGGGGGAAATTTTTGAGGATTTTATCAAAATTATTTTCCAAGACAAATTCAATTTGAGTGTAAACAGAAAAACCTCACAGAAGTGAGGTTTAATACTTGACTTTTCGGTTAACGAGACTTAAACATTCTTGAGAGAGAACAAGCCTCAAAGATACAGAGATAGGACTTACGCAAAACGACACGCGGTAGGGGCAATTCATGAATTGCCCCTACCGGAAACTCAAGGTTTCGACTATTTTTTGCGTAAGTCTTCAGAGAAAAGGAAATGCACAAAATGCTCAATATTTTTTTGAAGTCGAAATATAATCTTCGCCCCTTGTAGTAAAGTTTGTGTAGACGTTATTTAACGTGTCGCGGAAGTCCCCACTTTCAATGTACTCATAAGGTGGGGATTGTGAGCGGGGGATGAGGATTGCATCTGGAATTGATTTAATGCAAGAGCAAAAACAAATTCCAGATGTATGACGAATCCCCAATTATTTTATTACTTTACCACAATACATATTTATGGTAGGGTACGGATATTAAGCAGGTGACGTTGAGTGTTACACAAGGTTGTGCAAGTCCGTTTATATCCATCAGTTGAGCAGCAAATTCAATTAGTGCAAGCTTTTGGGTGTGCTAGATGGTGGTGGAACTACGCTCTAAATAAGTCAATCGAGACTTACAAGGAGACAGGGAAAGGACTTAGCCGTGCAGCACTCAACGCATTTTTACCTGAACTCAAAAAAGCTGAAGATACGGTGTGGTTATCTAATTGTTACAGCCAAGTTTTACAGGCTACAACACTAAATCTAACCACCGCCTACAAAAACTTTTTTGCAAAACGTGCTGGATTTCCTAAGTTCAAATCAAGGATAGGAAAACAGTCTATCCAGTATCCTCAAAACGTCAAGATTGTAGATGGTAATGTCAAACTCCCTGGAAATATCGGGATAGTCAAAGCCAAAATACACAGAGCGATTGATGGGACAATAAAAACTGTTACTGTGAGTAAAACGCAATCAGGTAAATATCTTGCATCTATACTGACTGAAGTTGAGGGTGAAAATCCAATTATTTCAGAGGGTAAAATTTATGGTATTGACTTAGGGCTGAAACACTTTGCAGTTGTGAGTGACGGAAATCATATTTCTAAGTACGACAATCCTAAACACCTTGCCAAGCATGAAAAAAATCTCAAGCGCAAGCAGAAAAAATTAGCTCGTAAAGTAAAAGGGAGTATTTCAAGAAACAAATATAGAAAAGTTGTCGCCAAGGTGTACGAGCGAGTTAGTAATTCGCGGCAGGATTTTCTACATAAACTTAGTTACAAGTTGGTCAGCGATAGCCAAGCTGTCATAGTAGAGAATTTTCATGTATTAGGCATGGTTCGTAATCACAAGTTGGCAAAATCAATATCTGATGTGGGTTGGGGAACATTCATTAACTTTCTAGCCTATAAGTTAGCTCGCATTGGTGGAAAGTTGGTTGAGATTGATAGATGGTTCCCAAGTTCCAAACTCTGCTCTAATTGTTTCTATCAAATAGGTGAGTTGCCATTGGATGTGCGTGAGTGGACTTGTCCTCATTGCAATATTCATCATGACAGGGATGGAAACGCCGCGATAAATATTAGAGCAGAGGGTATCAGAATGATAAAGGCGGAAGGTTCAGCCGTCTCTGCTGTAGGAGGGGAGGTAAGTCCTACTCTTGGGCGAAAGTCTAAGTTTAGGCATTCCCCCGTGATTGCAGAAGCTCCACCCTCAGCCGAAGGCAGGGTGGGGTAGTTCACCGCTTTCAGTCTTCCTATAGGTTGGGTTCCAATTTTTTATGCATCCTCGGCAAAGCATCATTGAAATCTTTTCAACTTTTATGCAATTTGAAGCCGATCGCTTCAGTCGTTGGGCGACGGAATCAAGGTTGCGTCGCAGTATCCAAAGTTGTCTCAACCGCACGCCTCAAGAAAGTTCGGAATATTTTTGGTCTTTATATTGGTATAAATTTTGGCTGATTCCTGAGACAAATTTACTGGCTAAACAGCATCTGACAGCTTATTTGCAAGAATCCTGTTATTGGGCATCCCAAAAAACAGTTAATAGTTTTGCGAGTACTCAATACAAGGTATCAGACTGTTTTCAAATTGCGATCGCTCAAGTTGATAAAGTCCTCAAAGGATTTAATGCAGATCAAGGCTTTATTTTAAAAAACTACGCTAGTGCAATCTTTAGCAGTGCTATTCGGGAAAATTTACGCCAAAATCGTGAAATTGATATTTGTACAGATTGGGGACTATTACGAAAAATTACTAAAAAGTTTTTGGTAGAGTCTTTACAAAATGCAGGTTTATTGCTAGACGATATTAATTCTTATGTCCTTGCTTGGAACTGCTTCAAAAGTCTATATATACCAACAAAAAAAGGTACTTCTCGCCAAATTGCTCAACCAGATAATGAGATTTGGGAGGCGATCGCTAAAGCTTATAATGCACAAAGTAGTCAGCAAGTCAACTCCCAAACCCTAGAAAAGCGGCTCTTAACTGCTGCTAAAGCCGCACGCCGTTATCGTTATTTTGCCGTTGACTCTTTGAATATCCCTAAAGGTGACGATAATTCCTGGGAATGGCTGGATAATATTCCCGGAACACAACAAGAGTCTTTAATTAATGAAATTCTTGCCCAAGAAGAGGAACAAACAAGAAACTTCCAACAAACTCAGATTAACAAAGTTTTAGTGGCTGCGATCGCTCAACTTGAACCGCAAGTACAAGAAATTTTACAACTTTATTATGCTCAAGAATTAACTCAAGACAAAATTGCCAAACAATTACAAATACAACAGTATACAGTTTCACGGCGACTGAAAAAAGCCCAAGAAACTCTATTACACTTTTTAGCTAACTGGAGTAAAGATAGTTTGCATATTTCTGTCACCTCAGACCTACTCCATAGTATAAACACACTAATGGAGGAATGGTTGAAAAATTACTATGGTGTATGACTGGGGATTGGGTAAGTTAGAACCTCGTTCATCCATCTCGAAACTCCGTTCATCCACCTGAAAGCCTCGTTAATCTAACTGAGAACCTCAACCCCAATCCTCAATCCCTATGACTCTTGACACCACTATATTTACTTTCGCTAGTTCCACAGATTTAGTTTTAGAAATCCCTATAATTACCCAAAATCAAGCATATTTGGATAGTCAAGCTTTTTCTAATGCTAATTCTCGCTATCAAGCTTATATTAATCAACTTTGCCTGAGTGCTATCTTGCTATGGTTGCAAGAAGATTGGACACCACAGACAAAAGTTTGGCCAACTACTACTGCTTTACCCAGTTTCTGGGAACTGGTTAATGGAATTGCACTCAGCCTTGAGGCAACAAGATTAATCTTGATACCTAGCGAGGCAATTGATTGGAGTGAATTACGAGTACCGCAAGAATGGGTGGATATTCCTAGTTGGGCAGGGGATTATTATTTAGCTGTGCAAGTTGAACCAGACGAAGGCTATGTCAGGGTTTGGGGTTATTGTAACCATGAAAAACTTAAAACTCAAGGCAGTTATGATGCCAGCGATCGCACTTATTGTCTAGACGCTGCTGATATAATCAACGACATCAGCGTTTTAGCTGTGGCGCGTCAATTGTGTCCAGAAGAACCCACCCGTAGCGTCATTGAAGAGATTCCCAGCTTATCGCCACAACAAGCACAAAATTTAATTGCCCGTCTGGGAAACCCGGAAATACTTACACCCCGGCAAGAAATTCCTTTTCAACTGTGGGGGGGATTAATTCAACATGGCGGTTGGCGAAAAAACTTATATCAACAACGCTTAAGATTACCAGAACAGTGGTCAGTTATCCAATGGTTGCAAAGCGGTATTTCTCAAGTTGCTGAGGCTGTCGGCTGGGGAAGCTTTGATTTACAACTAAGTGCGGCTGGGGCGCGGGGTGAGGAAGACACACAACTAAGTACTATTCTTTCTCGGCGGTTAGCGATCGCAGGTCAAATTTATGAGCTTAATATTATACCACAAGTAGAGCAAGATGCAACTATTTGGCGTTTTGAATTACGTAACACCGCCGTTGGTGCAGCTATCCCCGGCGGTTTTAAACTCCGATTACTCACCGAAGATTTACAGCCTTTTCCCGATAACGAAGATGTAGCCACAACAGCTGTAGAACAACTCTATGTAGAAGTTGCGTTAGAAGTAGGAGAAAGCATAGTCTGGGAAATACAACCTTTTCCCGACAACTACGATCGGGAAATACTCAAGTTTTAACAATCATACAAAGTACATCATAGCCCCCTCATCGCTTGCGGGGAGGGGGTTGGGGGTGGGGTTCAGTACCTACTCAACTGAGAACCGCTATATTCTCACGCAAAAAAAGCAAAGACGCAAAATTATATCTTTGCGCCTTTGCTTTTTATCCGAAATCATTTTCAGATTTACTTGTTAGGCTGAGGAGTTAGCCGCAGATATGGCTTGACTTCCCGATAGCCTTTGGGGAATTTTTCTTTGAGTACTTCTGGATCTTTCAGTGAAGGGACAATTACAACATCCTCTCCATCTTTCCAGTCAGCTGGTGTCGCCACGCTGTAATTATCAGTCAATTGCAGAGAATCAATTACCCGCAAAAGTTCGTCAAAGTTGCGTCCCGTGCTGGGAGGATAAGTAAAAGAGAGACGGAGTTTTTTATTGGGATCAATTACAAAAACCGATCGCACTGTCACAGATGCATTAGCATTGGGGTGGATCATGTCGTAAAGTTCAGCAACCTTGCGATCCGCATCTGCCAAAATTGGATAGTTAAGGGTGGTGCTTTGAGTTTCTTCAATATCTCCCACCCAGCCTTTATGGGATTCTACATCATCAACGCTGAGTGCGATCGCTTTGACATTGCGCTTGTCAAATTCTGGTTTTAGCTTGGCAACTGTGCCGAGTTCTGTTGTACAAACAGGTGTAAAATCAGCAGGGTGAGAGAACAGCACAACCCAGCTGTCACCTGCCCATTGATAAAAATCGATATCGCCGTGTGTTGAGGCTTGCGTAAAGTTTGGTACTGTGTCACCTAGACGGAGAGCCATGTGAGATTCCCTGTAGTTAGAAAAGCATATATATTCTAGTATGCCATCATGACATAAAACCCCCATTTCCCAATCGGACTTTAGCGGTTTGAAACAAAATTTTAGGTTGTCAGCACTCTCAGATAAGGGACGAGTGATGAGAAACGTTCTCTAACTTTCTCATCCCACACCATAATCACTCATTTCACGCATAAAAGGAGGATGGAACCCCAGCACAATATCTTGTTTGGGTACACCCAGCCTGACTAGATCAGCCGCGATATCATGTTCAGTTGAATTGTAAAAAATCCAAATTTTTTCATTCCGAATATCAAGATGCATTACACATTGATGAATCCAGCGCTTATGTTGCCAACCCAAATGCATAATTTGATAGTGATTTCGCTGAGTATCAAAAATAATTTCAACTTCAATATCACCATAAGCAGGCTTATTTTGAGCATAGCCAATCAATAATTGCTGGACAGTTTGCTGATAGTTGATTAATTGATCTGTCAGATTTTCCATTTTACAATCTGCTCCAATTGAATATCGTATATCAGCAGTTTCACAGTATTTTCTTGTAGCATTGCGGCAGGAAAATCAAGTTGAAAGAAGCTATTATAGGTTAAGTCAGGCACAGCTAGATAGAGGACGCGATGGGGTTCCTCACGACGCAAAGCCGCTCGGTAGTTAATGAACTGACCCAGTGCTGTATGAAACTGGTAAATTGGAGATGCGCTAGCCAGAAAACTTTTGACTTCAACCGCAATTTTTTCATCCCCTCGCTCTGCTGCCAGTAACCGTTCTGCCCCTAAATCAATCTCCATATCAATACCGCCCACCTTTATTTGTAATGGATCGTGAGTAATATTCCACCCATCCTTGCTGAGAGATGTCTTAACAACTTGATGAAAGCGATCTTTAGCAGCCACAAAAGATAATTTATCTTACAGTTTGTTATTTCAACCTATCACATTGCTCCCATGATACTTACAGTTTATTTGCCAGAATTTTCTGGTAGGCTTGGATTGTTTGCTTTGCGATCGCATCCCAACTAAAATTTTCCAAGGCATATTTTTGGGCGTTTAATCCCCGTCGTTGGCGTTCTGCGGGATTTTGCAAAGCTTCTTGCAGTAACTCTACCAAAGCTTGCACATCTGTTGCACCTACCCAACCAGACTCGCTATCACGTATTTGTTGACAAATATGCACTTGATCAGAAATTACTACGGGTACACCTGCTACCATTGCTTCCGCTACAGCAATCCCAAAATTTTCGTAGTAGGAAGGTAAGACAAATAAATCAGCCGCTTGTAGTAAACTAACTTTGAGTTCACCAGTAACAAAGCCTGTAATTGTAGTGTGCGATCGCAGTGGTGAATTTTGAATTTGGGATATTATCTTTTGTTCGTAATCTGGATCTTGAGGATTTGTCCCAGCTAAGACAAAATGAAACTTATAACCAACCGTTAACAGCTTCTCTAGCGCCGGAATCAACAAATTTAACCCCTTTTTAGGGTCAATTCGTGACATAAACAGCACCATTGGTACATCCTTTGGTATTTCTAACTGACTAGATATATTTTTAATAGAAGATTGAGGGGGAATAACACCCAATGGAATCACCAAATCTGGCGTAGATACCCCAAATCGTTCTGATATTTTAGCTTCTTGGTCGCTGGTAAAATGAATTGCTGCTGCACCAGCTAAATTTTGACGTTCTATAATTGCAACATAAAGCCGTTTTAATTGTTTTTTCTTCCGTAAATCAGCCGGATCGAGAGTACCCAAAGGACGGAAAATATAAGGTAGCTTTTGCTGACGACACACAATAGCAGCAGCGCTAATTATTGGGGAGAATAGAGCATGAATATGTGCTATGTCAAACTCGTGAGCATGAAGTTTTAGCCAGTTTAATAAATCTAAAGAAAATTTGTAGCGACGAAACGGCGCACAACGAAAGTAAATTATTTCATAGCCATCCTGTTTGATTGGGCAATTTAAAGGAACATCCAGAGGTGTTTGACCATTATCGCCATTACTATCAGTTGTGAGAATCGTAACTTCCGCTCCCTCTTTTACCAACGCTGGAGCTAACCCTAGTACCATTTGACTGGGGCCACCGTAAATTAGAGAAATAGAGGGGACAATTTGTAATATCTTCATTTTCTTGTCATTTATTATTTATTAACAGGGTTAAGTTAAAAAAATTTTCCTTCTCTTTCTTCTCTCTGTGTTGTCTGCACCTCTGTGCTAGCCGCTCCGCGTCTACGTTAAAAAAATGACTTCTAGAAAGACTGCTAACCTTAACCTAAGCGTAATAACTTTTTTGTTTGCTGGTACAGCATTGCACAATTAACTCAAGCGGCAAAATTGTATACTTTACCATAAAATAATTTTGCAATAGGTCTATTATATCCTTCCAAAAAGTCGGAACTCTCTGGACAAGTAACCTGATGGCTGCGGCGATCGCCTGATCCGGTTTTGTTGGGTTAATTTTCTCCAAAGCACTAAGTAATCAGACGAAATTAATTACACAAAAATCTGGTCTGAAATCCTTGATTGGCAAAGGATTGGTAATTGAAGAAGAATTCAGAAGTCAGAATTCAGGAGTCAGAATAAATCAGTCGGGGATTCAGCGCAAAGTGCGGTCTTGGGGTCTCCCCAAGAGGAGCAACTTTGTAAGAGAGACCGGCGCAGGATTTTGAGCTACTGAACGGTAGTTCAGTAGGGGTTTTAAACCCAATTATTCATCCACCAGTCGTACAGAATTCATGTCTGTTTTCTGACTCCTGACTCCTGAATTCTGTTCGATAACTAATATGTAATTAATTATGTTGAGGTACTTAGATTCCAAACTGGAAATCCTAATTACGAACTATCAAAGGTTGCTCACACCTTAATAGTGGTTGCAGCAGGAATTTAAATTTACGGAGAGTTTCCTTTAATCACACAACCAACCATTGCAATCCACTCTAAACAGTCGCTACAACTTCCCCAATCTTGCTGATATCGTAACCGCCGAGAATTTCAAATTGTGAGTGAACCATCCGATGTCCCAAAGTACTGAGCAACTGCTGTACAGGTGCTTCTTCGAGATATTCTTTGAGAATCACCAAATCATATCGTGATTGATGTAAAGGGATAAATCCCAGCCCGAAAGCGGTAGCTACAGATGCTGTGCTTATACCAGCATCAGCAATTCCTACTACTACAGCTTGGGCAACATCTTGGTGACTTTTGAGTATATTGTCAAAGCCTTGCACAGCATCGAATGGTATCTGCTCTTTTTGGAGTGTTTGTTCCAAAAGCATCCGACTACCAGAACCTATTTCGCGGTTGACAATAGTCCCGCCCCCTGCAACTAAGTCACTAACTGTTCTAATTCCCATCGGGTTGCCAGACTTCAACAAAAGTCCTTCTTCCCAGACACCAAGGGTAATCAGAACTGCTTCTCTGCCAGCCAAAACATCTCGAACAAAGGGAGTATTATACTCACCAGTTTCAGGATCGTACAGATGCATCCCAGCTATATGCGCCTCACCTCTGCATAGACTGTGCAATGCAGCCATGCTATTGGCGAAGTTATATTGAACTCGCAATTGAGGATGCCAGCGTTCGGTGGCTCTCGCCCATAGTGAAATCACAGGGGCACAACCAGCAATCACAACGGTGTTGTGAAGTGTGTCGAGATTATCGTCTAAAAGCCTGACTCGAACCTTATTTGTACCTGTTTGGCTAATGCCTTCACCATCAGCTGGAATCATATCTTGGCGAAAAGCATCCTTACCAATCAAGGGATAAGCTATCCATTGCCCGCCTACACGAGCCATGCTAACTCGTAGTTGCTGACCATTAGGAACAGGTTTCGCAAGAACGGCTTCAATTTCAGGTAAATCCCGCTCTAACCAGAATAGATCCTCAACTTGACAGCCAAGTGCCTTCGCCAAACGAAGTGTTATGGCAACTGAGGGAGCATATAGTCCTGACTCTACACCGCTAATAGTTTGACGAGTTACACTAGCGATGTTAGCCAAATCTTGTTGGCTCATGCCTAAGCGAGTTCTAATGGACTTCAAGTTATTACGGAGATCACTATCCTGCTTCATTGGCTTTATCTCTTAGTTTCAAAAAGCCGTAGCGGATTTAACTTATATCTGCCAAGGCGAAAGTGTGGTCTTTGAGTTTATATTATTTCTCTTTGACGACATGAGTCTGCTTTCGCTGTCTTGATTCCCCATATAAAAAGACTATCACATTCAATTGCCAATTTGCTTGCTAAGCGCAAATTATTTTTGCGGGTAGTTGCTTTTTAGTTGTTATTTTGGCTCAAAAGCCCCAAATTCCAATAAACAGAGCATTTGTCTAGTAAAATAAGCATACCAACCATCTTGATAAGAAGTAGTATTTAATACAGTTTTAGAAATTAGTTTCAGCTTTGATGCTTGATAGGCGAGTAATAGAAGCCGTAGAAAACATACCAACCGATTTCGCTTTTTGGGGTAAATTTTGCCCTAACTAAAAATTACCGATTTTATTCCTCTTTCTTTTTACTTTTTACTTTTTATTTTTGCCTTGTTCGGTGAGATTTTTCTTTTGTTTTGGGTAATTGGATGACTTGTATGTACACTGTACCCTTACTAAGGAGAGGGGAGAACTACTTGTTCTTTGTGGGGGTGAGGTTAAGTTGTATCTCAGTTGCTTACTCAAAATACTGCGAAAAATCGCTGCGGTTCAGGCAAGTTGTTTTAAAACTAAAAAACTAAATCTTGATAAAACTCTAGTTGCTGTTTAGCCAAAGCTTTATTTGTATATTTAACCATTGCTTTTTGATAACCCATTTTACCGAGAGTGTGAGCAAAATCTGGTTTATCCATTAATTGAACTAAGCAATTAGCAAGGGCTTGAGCATCACCTTCAGGAAATACTAAACCACCATCGCCAATTACATAGGGAATTTCACCAGAATCGGAACCAATCACAGGTACTTGGCAAGCCATCGCTTCAATTAGCACATGACCAAATTGTTCTTTCCAGCCAACAGAAGTTAAGGTTTTAAACTTAGAAGTTGTTTGTGAAGGCAATACTAAAGTACTCATTAAATTGATATAGTTTGTAACCTCGTCATGTGGGACGCTTTCTATCAAGATTAGCCGTCCTTGAAGATTGTTTTCTGCCGCAATTTTAATTAATTCAGTTTGCAACTCTCCTCGTCCCAGTAGTAGTAATTTCCAAGGTTTATTTTTCAAGGTAATTAAGGCTTGCAAAAGCGTTAATAAACCCTTCTCTTGCACAAATCTCCCAACAAAACCTACAACAAAATCCTCTGTGTTAATGCCAAACTTGGCTGCTAACTCTGGTTGGGCTTTGGGAGTAAATAAACTTTCATCTACACCCAGTTGTGGCATGACTTTAATTGCCCCTTTATATCCTCGTTGTCGCAAAACTTCTGCCCCATCTTGATTGCCAGAAATAATGCCGTGGCTGTGATTGAGGTTATATTTTTCTAATAAAGCAATTGGTAATTTCAGATTATATGGTAAATTCCACCAGGTAAAAAATACATTTTTTGCCTTGAGTCCTAATAGCTGATTTAAGGCAATCATCTGAGTATAAGCTAGCCCCCTAGACCCTTGTTCCACTTGGATGATTTGCGGACGAAATTGTTTTAGCAAAGATATCAAATCAGCGCCAAAAGTAAGAAGTCCCTGATGATTTTGACTAAAATTAGAAACGGGAACTATTCTAAATGTGCCTTCATCACGGTATTCAGTTTCAATAATTCTGTTTTGTACGCCTCCTGGTTTCCAGCGCTTTGGGACTACAACTGTCACTTCAACTCCCGGTTCTAGTTGAGATAAAGCGCGTAATTTTTCACAGTTGAGGTCTACGATATAAGTGTGACTAGCAACTAAGATTTTCATTAATATTTATTAATTGTTATTTGTCATTTGTCATTTGGCATTTTTTTAAATAACTAATGCCCAATGCCCAATGCCCAATGCCCAATGCCCAATGCCCAATTCCCAATGCCCAATGCCCAATGCCCAATTCCCAATTCCCAATAACTAAACTTGTTCATCCAATTGAGTGTAAATTTGGCCATCGTTCCACAGTGATTGGATGACAGTACCCAAGGCTTTGAAAAAACCCAAAGTGTAGAAAATAGCACGAGTGGCAATTTTGATGGGGGAACCGCTTTTGTTACAAGGTGGGTGTCCCAGAACGTGACAGTCAAATAAACGACCGTATAGACGTAAAGCTTGAGTTGCAGTAAGGTTTTTCAGCCCTAGCAAAAAATGGTTGTGGTAGAAGGTCAGCTGATATTTGAGCGATCGCATACTAATATCATGACAACCCCCAGTTTCTTCGCCTAAATGCACCAAATGGGCTTCTGGATCGTACCAAATCTTATATCCCGTTTTTCGCACCCGCAAACAAAAATCTGACTCTTCGCGCACTGCACTACCGCGAAACCTCTCATCAAACCTCAGCCCGTACTTAGTAAAGATTTCGCTACGAAATGACATATTACAACCCCTTGCTGTCAGCACTTGCTGGGGTTTGATGGTATGTACTAAATCAATATGATACCAAGCAATTCCTGGATCCATAGCTTCGGGAGGCAGATATTCAATCTGTAAATCTCCTCCAGAATCACCTAATTTCATTCTGTCAAATACCCGTCCGGCTACAGCCCCCACTTCTGGATTTTGCAAATAATTTTTCGCATGGGCTGCTAACAATTCTGGGGTTAGCTGAACATCATCATCAATAAATAATATTATTTCACCAGAAGCTCGCCGCACAGCATAATTTCGCGCTCCTGGCAAACTTGCCCAATCTAAGCGCAACCATCTAATTTTAGCTGCATTCGCCATCTCTTCTAGGTAAGCTTGAATTTCTGGTTGGTGCGTTGGAGTTTGGTCTACTACTAAAACTTCAAAGTTTGGATAGTCCTGTTTTAGCACGTCTACAATACTATCCCGTAGCGCTTCCTCTCTACCATAAGTCGGGATAACTACAGAAATTAAAGGATAATTATCCATGATTTTTATTAAGTAATTTTTCTATTTTGATAATAACTTTTGCCATTGTTCTCTGATTTAAATTGTTTTAAGACGTTTTTTCTTGTTTTTTTGCTGAGGGTCGGCATCTTCTTTATCTTGTTTATCCAGTTCTGGCAATTTAAAAAGAACTCCCGCAAAAAACCAATAATAGACAGCAACAGGATCGACATCCAAAGGGTAGTAGTAGGTGTTGTAGCTAATAAACAATATAAACACCCATAAAGCCGCTCCGTAACTGCGGAAATTACGGTTCTTTATGGAGCGATAGGTTTTAAAGCCAATAATTGTTAAACTTGTTACCAAACCTAGAAAAGCTAGTACTCCAATAATTCCAACTTCATAAAGTACTTTGGGGTAGTAGGTTTCTACAAGTTTAGTTGTACCCATTACGCGGGCAGAGTTAGTTGCTCGACCTAAGCCACTTCCCAAAGGCCCGTCTACGTCTTTCCAATTCTCTTGAAATTGTTGGATGATAAAATCTTGAGGTGGTGAAGCGTCCCACCGACTGGTAAAACTAGCGGTTCTCTCTTCGACGACGCTAGGGTTAGTCACCATCACAATTCCTAAAACTATAGCCAGTCCTATCCCTATGGGGATGAATCGTTTAAGGTTGCCAATTTGACCAGTTAGCAATAGCAAAATCCCGAAGCAGATTGGTACTAAAGCTAAGGCGATTCTTTGTCCAGAAATTACAGCATTGATAAAGACTGTTACTAAAGAACCTAAACCCACTAGCCGCCAAATTATGGAGGGATCGGTGAAGCCGGTGGCAAAGGTAAAAAAGGTGCTGGAAATTAAGAACCACGACCATTGCCAAGGGGCTACAAATGTTCCTGGTAGACGAATCACTCCTTCTTCGGGACTATACAAGAGCGCTCCGCCAAAATAGCACCGGGCTTCTAGTGATGTCACAAATAGGGCATTGCCTTCAAGACCTCTAGTGCCTTTACATATACCAGTTAGTAGTAACAGGTATTGGATAAATCCCAACAGACAACAAACCAGTATGAGGACAATCTGGAGGCGCGATAAAAAGAGAAAATCCCGCTTATCCCGAATTAGATAGTAAGCACAACCAAGCAGGGGGACATATCCTAAAAATACTTTTAGTCCGAGAATTCCCATACCTAAAGGTATTTCTTTCTCTACTTTTTCTAATAGTCCTACACTAGGTGGGTTAAACTGCTGCCCACCATTGACAAATAATAGTGTTAGAAGACTGCAACCCAAGACAATATAAAGTGGAATTTTAATTCCTTGGGGAATAATTAGGGGTAGCCCCTGTTTACGGCAAGTTTGCCAAAGTCCAATTAGCGCAGGGACATAAAAGGCATCTTTAGCTAATTGGAGTATGGGACTATTGCCTAAGTAGTAGGTGATAGTACCACCAATAGGGACGTAAATGATGAAGGCATATAATGCTTGACGCGGGTATTTGTAGGAAAGGGACAGAACTATTATCCCCAATACACCAGGGACTGCTGCTTTAATTCCACCTACAAAAAAAAGCACGATGCCAACGAAGAACCCGCCAAAAGAGGCGGTGGTGAGTAAACTAATGAGTTCTTTACGTGCTAGGGCTGCTTTGCGTTTTTGAGCTAACTGTTCTTTGAGGCTAAGAGTAGAAGTTTCCTTGGAAGCCTGCTTTTTCGAGTTTTTAGATTTCTGGGATTTTGACTTTATTTTCGGCATAGTAGCGCTGTAGCCTTTCAGCATCAAGGAATATATTATACTTGAGAAATTTCTTTGGATTGCTGTAAGTTGTACAATCCGAATTCATCTCTAACTGATTGATTTAATAATTTGCGATTAAAAATGCTAAATCTCAATCTTTTAGAATTATCAAAAAGGTTTTCTCCTGTATCCAGAATATAAACCGCTCCTGTAAATGGTAATGATTTAATAGCTTTTCCTTGGCTCTCTAAAATATCCTTAACTTTGCCATGATCTATATAATATCTATAGTATCCGTAGCCACGATTATATTCGGCAGTTTCGGGCAAATAATTCAAATCATAGCGAATAATGTTACAGCTACCGCACATTTTATAAAAGTTTCTTCTTTTAATATATATATATTTACTGCCTTCCTGATATTTATAACCTTTGTTGATAACCCATCCATCAGAATCGGGATGTTGTTGAATAAATTGGGCTAATTTTTTGCTGACACAATCATCAGCATCAATTGCCATAGTATGAGTAGGAGAAAATCGTTGAGCATGAATCAATCCTTTTAAGACTTTACGCCCTTTATCTGTATCTCCTTTAGCTACAGGGTTAGTCTCGTTAGGAGGGGAAAAATCAACTGTAAGGTATGTAATATGAGAATGGGTGAATTCTATTTTTGGCTTTTCGTGACAAACAACAATAACGTGAAAGTTAGGTGAGGTTTGATTGCAAACTGATTTAATGCATCTTTCAAATAATTGTGTAACACGTCCCCAGGAATTGGAAACTTTTGCACTTTTTAGTGGGATAACAAAAACAAGCATTAGATTATAAGATTCGTATTTAATTTCTAAAATATATGCAGGTTGCTTTATGCCAAAGTCTAACGCACTACCTGAAATTTTTGGTGTGTTACGCTATGCGATAACACACCCTACACATACTTAGATTTTTTCATAAAATCAAATCAGATTACTAAATCTTAGAAAAATAGCTAATAATCTTGAGGTAGATAATAACATGTTGATGCTGATGTAGTAAGTTTTCTCGGCAAGTAATTAGGGCTTTTCAAGAAATAAATTATTCATTTGTGGGATGGGCATCTTGCCCGTCCTAATATTGGGGACGGGCAAGATGCCCATCCTACAAGAAAATTTGGGATATTTTTTTATTTGGAAGTCCCTTAGCCGTAGACGATATAATAATACCAATACAAAATATCACAGCTTCTACAGTTAACCAAGGCTGGTTAATTTGTAGAAGCTGTGACAGAGAATTGGCGTTTGTTAAAAGCTGAGATAATAGCTAATTTAGTCCATCAGATGTTGCTGGACTTTTGAAACTAATTCATTTGTCCAGTAGTTGGTAAGTTCGGCATTGGCGGCTTCTACCATGACTCTGATTACTGGTTCTGTACCAGAGGCACGAACCAAGATTCTGCCGGAATCACCCATTGCAGCTTCAGCAAGGGCGATCGCTTGTTGTACTGGTTCGCAATCTTGCCATCCCAAACGGCGATCGCGATCTAGAACTCTCACGTTCCGTAATATTTGCGGATATGTCTGGAAGCTTTGATCTACTAATTCACTCAGAGAAACACCCGCTTCTTTCACCAAAGCTGCTATGTGCAAGGCTGTTAATAAGCCATCTCCAGTGACAGCATAATGACGGCAAAGAATATGACCAGATTGTTCGCCACCTAACATCGCCCCAGTTCGCTGCATTTCGGCTTGCACGTACTGATCGCCGACTGCGGTGCGAATTAAGTTACCACCAATTTGTTGCCAAGCTTTCTCAAAGCCTAAGTTGGCCATGACTGTAGATACAATCAGGTTATCTGGCAGTTGTTGGTTTTGTTGTAAATGCCGTCCCCACAGGTAAAGAATATAATCGCCGTTAACTTGCCTACCAGTGTTGTCTACTGCTAAGACGCGATCGGCATCACCGTCGAAAGCAAAGCCGATGTCGGCGTTGTGTTCTTTGACTGTGGCGGCCAGAATATCTAGGTGGGTGGAACCGCAGTTGACATTAATGCGATCGCCATCTGCTTCGTTATGTAAGCAGATTACCTCTGCCCCCATTTCTGTAAATACTGATGGTGCTAACCCAACTGCTGCACCCCACGCCAAATCTAAAACAATTTTCATTCCCTGAAGGTTTAGCGCACCATTCAAGGGTTTTTTCAATGCCTCGCCATAATGCGCCACTAACTCAAAACGTGAGTAATGCCGTCCGCAATTATTGACTTTAGCGATCGGTGATATTTTCCCACGCAGTCCCGCTTCTATTTCTGCCTGTAATACTTGCGGTAACTTTCCACCATTAGCACCAAAAACCTTAATTCCATTGTCCTCTGGGGGATTGTGGCTGGCAGAAATCATCACTCCGCCGATGGCATCACTGATGCTGGTAAGATAGGCAACGCAAGGAGTGGGACATAATCCCAAATACCAAACCTCTAATCCTGCTGCTGTTAACCCTGCACTCAAAGCCATCGCCAGCATATCGCTGGAGTTTCTAGAGTCCTGTCCGAGAATGACTGGCCCTATTTGAGTCGCATGGTTCTGTAAAACAATCCCCGTCCAAAACCCAACTTGTAATGCTAAAGGCGCATTTAGTAATTCTCCGACTCGTCCGCGAATCCCATCTGTACCAAATAAGGGATTTGCCGGTAGTGGGATTAAATTCAGCCCAAAACTGCTTTCAAGCCCTTTGCCTAATCCTTCAACCTCAGAAGCAGAATCCCCAGGAATGTCTGATGTTCGAGTTATAGATGAAACCATATATTTAAACACTCCACACAATCACACGAAAATAGTGATTAAGACTTTATTTAGCAATTTTGACATGCTTTTTCTCTTTAGAAATTCATTCTAAATAATAGCTATTTTTACGTAATTATACTGAATCGATGACTTTGAGATTGTAAATATTTCATGAAGCCAGTATTAGCTTTTACCTTATCAGTAAAGTTTCCACATTTTAGCTAATTATTTATTTTATGTCCTTAACTTGAGTTTTGATTTTTATCTGCATTAGTCCACACTTTGCAATGCTGTTAATAGAAAATAGAATGTCAGAA
Source organism: Nostoc sp. (assembly GCF_036917435.1). GTDB lineage: Bacteria > Cyanobacteriota > Cyanobacteriia > Cyanobacteriales > Nostocaceae > Nostoc. The sequence goes on along the minus strand of NZ_JBALDM010000051.1, from coordinate 83,035 downwards.
ATATTACTTAGATTTCATCATCAATGTTTTTTAGGAAAACTCAGAATGAAAGCTGAAGTTAGCTAATAACAACAAAAAATCTAAACACGGCAATGTAAAGTTATATTTCCATAGTCTTACTGTTGTGTAAAAAACGACAAAATCTTTGCTGCTTAAAAAATTGTAATATAAATTCTCATCAAATAGTTTTAAGGTAATTTTTTAATGGCTATTTTTAGCCGTTAGTGAATTAAAACTCCGGCAGTTAACTTTTTAAAGTTGAGAAATTTAACATGAGCAGCAATTTAGCAACCAAATTACGTGTAGGCACAAAGAAAGCCCACACAATGGCAGAAAATGTAGGGTTTGTCAAGTGCTTTTTAAGAGGAGTAGTCGAGAAAAACTCTTACCGGAAACTAGTTGCTAACTTCTACTTCGTCTACTCAGCGATGGAAGAAGAAATGGAAAAGCATAGCCAGCACCCAATTCTTTCTAAAATTAACTTTCCCCAGCTAAATCGCAAGTATACCTTAGAACAAGACCTGGGTTATTACTTTGGTGCTAACTGGAAAGAGCAAATCAAACTGTCTTCCGCAGGGGAAGCTTATGTAAAGCGCATCCGAGAAATATCTGCCACAGAACCAGAACTGTTAATCGCTCACTCATATACTCGTTACTTGGGCGACTTATCTGGGGGACAAATTCTTAAAAACATTGCTGTAACGGCGATGAATTTGTCTGATGGGCAAGGAACAGCTTTTTATGAGTTTCCAGAAATTCCTGATGAGAAGGCATTTAAAGCCAATTATCGCCAGAATTTGGATGAATTGCCCCTTGATGAGGCTACAAGCGATCGCATCGTTGATGAAGCTAACGCCGCTTTTGGTACGAACATGAAGATGTTCCAGGAATTGGAAGGTAATTTGATTAAGGCGATCGGGGTAATGTTGTACAACAGCCTCACACGCCGTCGGACACGCGGCAGTACAGAACTTGTCACTGCTGAGTAACTCTGTTGAGATTGCGGAGTATGGTGTGTGGAATCTAAGCCCAGATAGCCTAATGAAAGATAATTAATAGGTGTTTCTGGAGAAAGAGCGATTAACGCTCAAAATATTTAGGGGCAATAGCCCTGTGACTAGCTTTGGATTGGTAAAAGCAAGCATAGGGAGATTGCCCCTCAATTTATGGTTTATTTAACTAAATTTAACAATCTTGTTACAAAAATTCTCCTAAAAATTACTTAACTTATTTGAGTGAAAAGGCTCAAAAATCAGGTTTGTGGCATGACCATAGATTTTTGGCTACCTGTTCCGAACAATAAATGCTTTTATTAGTTCTGAAACTACAATGATTGAAGAAGCAATCATTTGGTGAAATTTTGATGCAATCAATTTTCTGGACTGTAGAAGAAGTAGCCTTAAGAGCTAAACAATTTTACGAAAACGATATTCGTCAAAATGTCGAGTCTGGTGATAATATCGGTAAGATGATTGTGATTGATGCAGAAACTGGTGAATATGATATAGATCCAACTGGTGTAGAGACAGCATTAAAGTTAAAACAGAAAAACCCTAATGCTAGATTGTTTACTATACGGATTGGTTATGATGTTGCTGTAAGTTTTGGTGGTGCAATGGAGCGTACTGCTTAATGATTTATGGAAAAGTAATCGATGGTAGGGCAATAGTTCCAGTGGTTTTTCGTTTACCTTCGCAGCCAGATTTTTCTTTGGATTTTTTAAAAAGTAAAAAGTAAAAAGTAAAAAGATAATCCCCATAAATAAATTCAGGGGATTTGATAAAGTTATAGGACTAGCCCTTTCAAGGCGGCTCATAACATCTCTACTTTATTGTCTGGGCTGTGCCAGTTGCTATCTTCATTTTGTAAGGGTAAATCGTATTTATCATAGAGAACTTTTATGTGTCGGTTAAACTGCTCCTCGACAAAATAGCTGCTAGAAAATTCGCTTGCAAAAGAAACTTGATGAAAGTGATAATCTAGATTCAGCAAATTATAGACAAGTCTTAAAAAATAATCATCGATCCAAAAATCTACATCAAATAGTGAAATACCATATTTTCCTTCCAACCTGCGATTTAAGGTTTTGAGTAACCAAGACCATTGAGGTTTTAGGGTGGGATCGATGCGGTTCCCAAATACCGGATTAAAAAACTGATTTACTTGAGTTTTTCTCATATCAATCATTTTAGTTAGTAAATCTGCTGCTTTGATTGGAGATGAATTAAACCAATAGTTAGCAACTACTAAGTCATGTAAATAAGCAACTACAATTTTAGGATTTTCTTTAATGAACTGCGAACGACAGACAATTCCTCTGATTGATGGAATTCTTAAACTAATTGTTTGAGATAAAGGCAGTTTTCTAATAAAAGCATAAGTTTCTAGAATTGAGCCGAACGTGTGACAACACACGTAAGCATCTATAGTTTTATTTGCCAAACTCTTACTTACTTTACGAGGATCTTCATTCACTAATCTGCAATCTTTACTGACATCCATATTATAGAGGTCGAAAAGAGTGATGATGAACCTATGAGCATTGGAACCAAATAAGGTGGAAATTCGTTTACCTTTCAGATCCTCAATAGTATTTATTGAAGAATCTTTATGTAAAACAATATTTATATCTTGACCTAAAATATTATATGAAGCAATTCCAATTAATTTAGAACCAAAACTTAAATCATTAAAGAATTGGCTACCATTATTCAACAGAGAAATATCATCTAAAATACAAATATCTAATTCTCCCCGCTTCATTTTTCGGTTCATTTGTTCCCCAGAGTCAAAGGGCAGAATTTGTAACTCGAAATTTCGATTAATTTCAATATTTTTGACAATAGGCTGTTCAAGTGATGATGATGCTCTCTGTAAATCAGAAATATATTTAGTCCCATACCCAGCAAGAAACTGTCCTATGGAATCCCTCTGAATACCTATCCTCAGAATATTTTCCTCTTTGGGAGAATAGCTATCTAAAATTAGGTTTATATTAGGTAAGCTATCCAAGTTATCCTGATCTAGCCTAAAACTTCTCACCAAACCCTCTGCGGATATTAACAACTCACTAAAGCGAGGAACATGCAGATAAATACCATAAGCATTAATATCTTGAATAGGAAGAATTAAAACTTGGTATTGAGATATTATTTCACCTTGACAAAAATCAGGTAGAATCGTTAGCTTTTGATTTTTTGAAGCATAGTTTAGTACATCTTGGTAATTATGTAGTACGTGCGTGCCACTTAATTTATTCCTCAAACATCTATTTTTAGATAGTTCTTGATGAACCTCATCTAAAAGCACAATATCAGCCAGATCAATATCATTTATTTTAACTAGACTATGCTCATTTAAATATTTCCTTGCGCCAAAGGAAACCAACAGCATTTTATGAGTTGTTAATCGAGTGCAGTGGTGTTCTTCCTTATATCCAGCGCAACTGTTGAGCAGGAGATCCATTTCTATGAGTTGAGAATTTGAAAAAAATCTGCTATCTTTAACCGCAATTTGTTTAATATTTCTATCTGGAAAACAAAGCTGAAATCTCTGCAAATATTGTTTTAGCCAGACTTCTAAAATTAAACTAGTAGCCCCCAATATCAAATCTTCGCCTTCAGCGCTAAATGTTGTCTGAAATTCTTCTTGCAGATTTTCTACAGTTTCTACTACATTAAATGTCTGGGAAATCAATTTTTTGCCTTTATTAGTCAAGCAGATAGAGCCGGGAGAGCGATTTAACAGAATTACTCCGAAACAATCCTCTATTTGTTTGACTTTTTTACTAATTAATGCTTGACTATGCCCTAATTTTTCTGCTGCTTTAGAGAAGCTACCACAGTCATCTACTGCTTTTAAAATTTTGATATGGTTTAGGGTAATATCTTCGAGTTTAATCTTATTCATGCAAAATTTTTAATTACAACGTAACTAAGCTACTCTGCTGTGTATATTCGGAGATGAGTGACATACTGTTCGGTTAAGGCAAGAGACGTTTAAAACGAGGTTGTACAGCCGCAACAATCTTGATATTCTTGGTGTTTAAACTTGCTAAAGCTACTGTAATTCAAGCATCAGCAACATTATAGTTAGGCCCATGAACTGCATTTAATTAATGTTCAGGAATGTAATAAAAGTCATAACCTAACTCGTCTGCCTGAACCGCCAGCTTGACCAAATCTTGAGTGGATAAATTAGCCTCATGGTTGACAACGCGCAACCATCCACCACAGACGGGCGACCAAATTCCAAACTGAAGTTCCATAAATCTTTTTCCTGTGCCTTTTTTACGAGACATTAAAAGACTACGATATCCATATCTTTTTACCGTAGTTTAGTATTTCATGCTACCACGTTTATTTCTGCTATGTACAGTTGCTTATCACGATATGGAATAGTATCAAAACTTAGTTGAGTCCTGATTTCTGGTTACTCTGACTGAATCAGGTTGATAACCAGCAAATATCAAACTCAGTGAAATTGGGCAGTATTCCATTTTGGAATATCGAAATGGAATTTAAGTATATTGAGTCACGACATCAGAAAAATTCTCGTGATAAAGTCTGATTCATCAAAAACCACGGTAGTTCAGTCGGCTTATAGTATATTACGAACATAAGAATCTGAAATTGTCTACTTGTAAACTCAGAGTAGTTTCCAGCTGCTCTCAGGCTTTCAATTTTACCCTATCGTTTTCGCTTGTATCCAATATACTTTGACCTCTCTCCTCAAAGGCTACGGTATACACACAACTCCTATTACCCCCCTTAATCCCCCCGATATATTGGGGAGAAACAGGAAATCCGGTTCCCTCCCCTTTATAAGGGGAGGGTTAGGGTGGGGTAAAACCTTGTGTTCTTAATCTATTTTCAGACTTGTATATATCAAGGAGAGAGGCTTTAAATCTTACTCCCCTTCCCTTGTAGGGAAGGGGCTGGGGGTTAGGTCTGTATTGCATACAATATTTCCTCCTGCCTTCTCTTATAAACAAGCAGTTTCAAGTACAAACGCACAATTATGGTAGATATTAAGTTCGCATATTGGATTCCTAATGTTAGTGGTGGGTTAGTTGTTAGTAAAATTCCCCAACGCACAGATTGGACTTATGAATATAATGCTCAACTAGCTCAGACAGCCGAAGAAGTTGGATTTGAATATGCACTAGCACAAGCCAGATTTATCGCCAGCTATGGCGCTGAGTACCAGCTAGAGGCATTAACAACCGTGTCAGCCTTGGCTCCAGTCACCAAGAAATTAAAGCTAATTGCAGCAGTTCATCCTGGATTGTGGCATCCGGGAGTAGTTGCCAAAATCGGCTCTAGCATTGATTTTCTTTCTAACGGACGGTTCGCTCTGAATGTAGTTAGTGGTTGGTTCAAAGATGAATTCACTATATATGGTGAACATTGGTTAGATCATGACGAACGCTATCGTCGTTCAGAAGAATTTATCCGCGTTCTCAAAGGTTTGTGGACAGAGGATGAGTTTCACTTTAAAGGCGACTTTTACCGGATTAATGGCGGTTGGGTGAAGCCTAAACCAGTTAATCAGAATCCACACCCGGAGATATTTCAAGGTGGTAACTCTAAGGCAGCGCGGCGCATGGCTGGCCGCGTCTCTGATTGGTATTTCATGAATGGCAACACCATAGAAGGGGTGCAAGAGCAGATTGCAGAAGTGTCTGCATTAGCTCGTGATGAAGGACGCACAATTAAGTTTGGTCTGAATTCCTTTATCATCGTGCGAGATACGGAAGCAGAAGCCCATGAAGTATTACGCGATATTATTGCCCAAGCCGATGTAGAGGCGGTGAAAGGATTTGGTGAAGCGGTGAAACAAGCGGGAGCTTCTACTCGTGAACGTCAGGGAATGTGGGCAAATTCCAATTTTGAAGACTTGGTGCAGTATAACGATGGCTTCCGTTCCGGCTTGATTGGCACTGCTGAACAAGTAGCTGAAAAGATTCGCCAGTTCCATGAAGTGGGAGTTGATTTAATTCTTGGTGGTTTCTTACACTACACAGATGATTTACCTGCATTTGGTAAGACAGTAATTCCGCTTGTGCGCGAACTGGAAGCTAATCGTCGGACAGCTGATGAGTTAGTTGGGGTGTAGTGAAAAGTTAGATCCCCGACTTCTCAAAGAAGTCGGGGATCTGGACACCGCTAAGGAACAAGAATTAAATAACATACAGGTTATGTCCCTGGCTTACCTCACCCTCAATCCCTCTCCTTATAAAGGAGAGGGAAGCTAGAAACAGGATGAAGTTTTGCATTTTATTTAATCCACGTTCCTAACCACTCAGAATTAATGAAACAGACAAATAGATTAACAGGAACATACTTTGTTAGATGGGCAAGATGTCCATATCTCATAGTAGTAATCACAATCAAGGGGTTTTAGCATGACATCAGTAATTAATACAGAACAGAAGGCGCATATTATTCGGGATGATAAAGAAGCGATCGCGATCGCTCACGAATTAGCAGCTGAATTTGCCACGGGCGACTCAGAACGCGACCAAAATCGGCGTTTACCTGCCCAGGAAGTGGAAAAGTTCTCTCAGAGTGGATTGTGGGGGATTACAGTTCCTAAAGAGTATGGCGGGGCTTTTGTATCAAGTGCAACCCTTGCAGAAGTAATTAAAATCATCTCCGAAGCCGATTCTAGCCTCGGTCAAATTCCCCAAAACCACCTCTATATGGTGGAAGCAGTTCGGTTAGATGGCACTGATGAGCAGAAAAAGTTCTTCTTTGATTTGGCTCTACAAGGTAAACGGTTTGGTAACGCCTTCTCAGAAATTGGCACAAAGTCTGTCACTGATGTGCAGACAAAGTTACAACCAGATGGATCTGACTTCGTACTCAACGGACGCAAATATTACTCTGCTGGGGCACTCTTGGCACATTGGGTTCCCGTCATTGCCAGCAATCCAGATGGTAAAACAGTGGTGGCATTTGTCGAAAGAGATGCTGAAGGATTAACCCTACTTGATGACTGGACGAGCTTCGGACAGCGTACCACGGCTAGCGGCACTACCATTATTGAAAATGTGAAAGTTAAAGCAGAACACGTGATTCCCCACTACTTAGCCTTTGAAAGGGCTACACCAATGGGTGCGATCGCGCAAATCATCCAAGCCGCCGTAGACGTAGGAATTGCCAAAGCCGCAGTCCGTGACACCATCCACTTTGTCCGTAAATATACTCGCCCTTGGGTTGACAGCAATTTAGAAAAAGGCTACGAAGATCCTCTGACGCTCTATAACTTAGGCAATGTGCAAATCCAAGTTCACGCTTCTGAAGCATTGCTGCGTCGTGCAGGTGAATTTCTTGACATTGCCAACGAGTCAGGTTTAGAAGAATCCAAGGTAGTTGAAGCATCGATCGCAGTTGCTGAAGCCAAAGCTTTAGCTACCGAAGCAGCAATCCTAGCTACCAATAAGTTGTTTGAACTAGCAGGTACTAAGTCCACATTGGAAGAATTCAACTACAATCGCCACTGGCGAAATGCCCGCGCTCACACACTCCACGATCCCGTGCGCTGGAAGTACTACGCTGTTGGTAACTACTTCCTCAATGGTGTCTATCCTCCGCGCCATCCTTGGCTGTAATTGCCGCATACTCTACTGGGGTGAAACATTCGGAGGTAATACCGTTTCTTTGTGAAGCTGCGCCAAATTTCCTTTACTTCTTATTTCTTTCCTTCTTTGTGCCCTTTGCGTCCTTTGCGGTTCGTTCCTCATATAGTTCGGCGCACCTTCATGCAGAACTGGTATAACATTTACCAGAATACTTTACCCCAATACGCTTGGGTTAAGGTTAGCAGTCTTTGTAAAAGTCATTTTTTTTAAGCAACCACAGAGGCGCAGAGAACGCAGAGAGAAGAAAGAGAAGGAAGATTTTTTTAGCCAAGCATATTGTGCTTTAACCCTAATAAATCCAACATTATTTAAGTTGATACTATGAGTGTTGCAAACCCAATTCAGAGGCGGAGCCTTTGGAAAAATCAGCCATTTAAGGGGCTGCTTTTTATTGCTGTAATTGCTGTCATTAGCTATATTTTTGAACTCATTTTTGGTCAAATTATTCAGCTAAACGTGGGAACAAAGTTGACCTACATCACAATATGCTTTGTCTGGTGGTGGCATCTAGGTTTTTCCCTCAATGGCTATCCAGGTTATCGCTTTTCTTCTACCCGATTTGGACGGGGAACAGTGAATTTAGTAGTGCTATTAGCGCTAGTTTACATTACTGGAGAAGCCTGGAAATTCATTTCTGCAAAAACAATTCTCACTGATACACCTGTTGGCTTGTGGGGACAAACAGCAATCATTGCTGCCGCCGCTAGTTTATTCTTCTTTGATAATACGATTGTCACCACTGAGGAAGTACGCAGATGGCATCCAGTGAGCGGCTTTCTTAATATCTTTTTTGCCATCTTCTTTATTGCCCCTGCCCTTACCTTTTTGCCGCAAATGTGGGGACTTAAACCGTTTTATATTCCTTGGTACTGGTATCCTTGTTCGACAGTATTCGGTAGTTTCTTTGAACGTTGGCCATTAAGTAAATTGGAACTAGGAATGCCACGTTTAGGGTTACTCCATACAGGTATTATTTTGTTACTCACTCTGATTACAGAATTATTTCTCAAACAGCTAGGACTGGATTTGTTTACAACAACGACAGGGCCAACCTTTGCAGCTATTTGGACAACCGTTGGTTTAGGCTTTGTTTGGCAATTCAATATGTGGCCTTTCACGGATCTATCACAGCCTACAAAAGGTATAGTTGCATCTGTTGCCAGCTTAATAATTTCGGTCTTATTGTACTTGGTGACAGTATCTCTGGTAGGTCAAGAAAATATTATTCAAGGGCTTTATTGGTGGTTTAATATCCTTTGGGTTCAAGTATTCTTAATGGCTCCAGGATTATATGATGGAATTAGCCTTTGGCAGGATGTGCCGCCACTAATTGAAGAACAGCAACCCCTCAGCTTGAATCGTTAAGGACAAAAATAATTCGTAGTTAATAGTTGTGATATTGCGCTCTCTGCTCCCTCTCTCCTCGTAGTAGCTACAGTGTAGACACAAGTCATCAAATTACCCAAAATGAAACAAAAACCTCACCTTCGCCTATCTTTAATCCCTCTCCTTAATAAGGAGAGGGACAGGTTTTACGAAGTAAAACCAGGGTGAGGTATCTCAAGGGCTACGCGATAAATCTTAGATGGTGTCACTAAAGACTTGTGTGTACACTCTAGTCTTGTAGCAATGGGAGAGTTTTCTCTCACAGCAAATTCATATTCTCAATCAGCAACGCCAAAATTCGTAACGTTGCTGAGATTATTCAAAAGGTAAAGGTTGTTCTTACAGTACCAATTACACCATCTTGATTGTCATTGTTTTGAGCAGGAGCCGTAATCCAAATTACGCCAGGGGTGATGGCAATGTTATCTGTAAGCTGATATTTGTAAAAGCCTTCAATATGTAAGGATAAATCGTTTGCAGGTGCTGGATTACCGCCCCGATAAGGTTCTGCACCCACAAGAATGCCACCAAGGTTGCCTTGTTTACCTAAATCTGGGAATGCCAACCCTAGAGCATAGTACCAAATATCTGCACTACCACTGCCTGCCAGATTTTTGGCGTTAGTGTAGCCAAAAAATCCATTGACTGCAAATCGAGAACTAAATTTATAGAAAGCTTCGACTCCGTAAGAGTTGGTAATCATCCGCTCAAATGGAGTATTGGCTTGTTCTGTTCCGACAAGTGTAAAACCACTACCCAGATCAAATATTGCTCCCCGATTTTGGTAGGCATTTACATAAGTCAAACCGATACCAGAGTTCTTGTTTGGGTTCCATGCTATTTGTCCAAATGCGCTGTATTGACCATTAAAAAAACCACTATCTGGTTGAGGACTGGCATGATCTCCTGCTAAGTAACCCAAGCTCAATACCAATTGGTCGCTGAGTCGATAATTGAATCCCCCACCAGCACCACCACCAATCCGGTAGATAGGACTAGAGGAAGCAAATTCTGTCAAAGCGCGACCACCGCCTGTAGCACTATCAAGATAGGGACTCAGAGTAGGAACAAAATCAAAAAATACTCCGTTTATTGCTCCTATATAAGCATCGATTTTGCTACCAACGGGGAAATAGTAAGAGAGCCAATCTACGGCTACTTGGTTGTTGTTACTAGGGACAAGATTAAAGGTTTGCAAACCTTCAGCTGAACCACCAGGAAGCTGCAAAGTAGTAGTGTTTCCAGCAGTTAAACGAGTATTTAGAGTATCTCTACCTGTAAAACTAGTTTTGAAAACGAGGCGAACTCTATCTTGAAAAACTGTGTTATCACCATTGACTGAGCCTTGAAAGGCATTTGTAATTACAAAGATGGCTTCGGCAGAAAGCTTTGTGGTTGTTGAAAACTGATTGGCTTCTAGTTCCGCAGTGCGAGATTCTAAACTATCAACGCGACCCCGGAGAGTTCCTAGTTCAGCAGTAAATTCTTCTTGCAGCCTTTGTACAGTAGTTAAGTCTTCTTTGGTAACTAAGTCAGATGTAGCTGTTGCAATTAGCTCGTTGATCCGAGATAAACAAGCATTTAAGCCTGCTGCAAATTCATAGCGAGTGATGGCGCGGTTTCCCCGATAAGTACTATTTGGATATCCCGCAATACATCCATAACGCTCAACTAAAGACTGGAGTGCGCCAAATGCCCAATCAGTTGGCTGCACATCTGAAAACTGAGATACAGATGTTACCTGAGACATCCTGTTTGTCTGTGGAATAGTTACATCACTATCGATTGCAGGAATTTTAGGCGTTTGTGCGATCGCAGTTGATCTAGTTGTTTTAGTCTCAGCTACTAAATTATTGTCTTCACTATAAGCTGATGTGGTAGTTAGCAAAGTAGCCACCACAATCATCGATTCCACGAATAAATTATGAAATGAACGATTGAACATTTCTATCACTCCTCACATTTTTGGTTTGAAAAATTTAGTGCAAGTCATAAGAGATTTCAGTGGCTTGACAAGCTAAAAGATTATGGCTAGCCCTGAAAAATGTTGAATTGCTCTGACACTCGAAAATTTTTACTAATATCGTTATACTTCCAGATATTCACTGATCTATCTGGAAGTGTAATCCGCATATTTCAGTGGATAAAAGACTTGTTTGCACAAAAATATAATCCCTATATAAGCTGGCCTATTTGCTAAGGGAATATGTATCTGTAAAAATATTTAAACTTTAGACAGAAAGCTGAACTTTTTGCACTTAGATAGTATCTACTGTTATTTTATCTATTTAAAGTAGATTATGATATTCAACTTATTAATATTGCATATATTTTCTTAAAAGACAAGTAAATTAAAATATTTTTTTCAATTCACTTTTTTCTTTTTAACTCTCAAATAAATATTTTTTGAGATTGCACTAATAACCTATAGCTTTATGAAAATTAATTGAATTTAAACTTGCCTTATTAGTTCAAATATGCAATTATATTTCTATTAGTACGGTGGTTCTATCAAAACACTGTAGATTAAAAATTTTCCAGCAAAATTTATAGTTGCTCCTCACAGAAGGTTAGCAGGAGAAGTTGCAAGATATGCAATTAATCGAAACTAAAGAATCTCAAAATTATCTTGATATAGCTAAGTCTTTAGCAAAAGAATTTGCCCAAACTGCTGTAGAGCGGGATGCCCAAGGGGGAACACCAAAACATGAACGCGATCGCTTGCGTCAAAGCAACTTGCTGAAACTAATTATACCCACAGAATACGGTGGTTTAGGGCAAAGCTGGATTACCGTTCTGCAAATTACCCGCGAGTTTGCCAAAGTTGATAGTTCCATTGCTCACGTCTTTTCTTATCACCATCTAGGTGTAATTATTCCTCATATCTTTGGTTCGGCAGAGCAAAAACAGCGATATTATTCAGAAACTATTGACAAAAATTGGTTTTGGTGCAATGCTCTCAACCCTTTGGATAAAAGAACTATTCTGACACCGGAAAATAATTATTTCCGCCTGAACGGGATTAAAAGCTTTTGCTCTGGCTCTCAAGACTCGGATATATTGCCGATTTCTGCCACTAATCAAGAAACTGGGGAATTGAATATTTTGGCAATTCCCACCCAACGGCAAGGTGTTACAGTTCATCATGATTGGGATAATATGGGGCAACGCCAAACAGACAGTGGTAGTGTTACTTTTGAAAATATGTTGGTATACCCTGAAGAAATTTTTGGTAGTAGAGACAAACCCAGTCAACCCTTCAGCACTATTCGCGCCTGTTTAACTCAATTAAATCTTGCTAACATCTACCTGGGAATTGCACAGGGAGCATTTGAAGCTGCTAAAACATATACTTCTACTAATACCAAACCTTGGCTGACATCAGGTGTAGAAAGTGCAACCCAAGATCCTTACATCCTTCAGCACTATGGTAAAATCTGGGTTGATCTCCAAGCAGCTGTCTATTTAACTGAGCAAGCGGGAGAATTACTACAAGCAGCTTGGGAGCAGGAATGGTCACTTACCGCCGAACAACGGGGAGAATGTGCGCTTTTGGTTGCTACTGCCAAAGTTTTCGCCACTAAAGTCGGTTTAGACATTACCAACCGCATCTTTGAAGTTATGGGCGCACGCGCTACTAGTGCAAAATATGGGTTTGATCGTTATTGGCGTAATCTCCGCACGTTCACTTTGCACGATCCAGTAGATTACAAAATCCAAGATATAGGAAAGTGGGCGTTAAATGATGAACTGCCAAAACCCAACTTTTATTCTTAGTAGTCTGTCAAGCTAGTAATGAAAAGTTTGTAGTAAGCACAAAGCGTGCTTATACCAATTCTGTATGAACATGCGCCAAACTATATAAGGAACGAACCGCAAAGGGCGCAAAGGACACAAAGAAAGAAGGAAGGAAGGAAGCCAAGAGAATTTGGCGCTGCCTCACAAAGAAATGGTATTAGAAAATAAGGACTGAAGTCCTTACTACGAAATTTTTTACCCATCAATTTAATAAACTTGACAGAATAATAGCTATAGCGATTGTTTCACTAAGCCAAAAGTTGTTTTGAAGATACAGCAGATTGCAACAGGCGTGAGGTACAGATCATCGTAGGGGCACAACATGTTGTGCCCCTACCCGTGTACTTCATTTACCCGCAATACGCTATATTTTCAGGCTAACCATAGACTTTCAGCTTAAAATAACTAAGTCAATCTTCAAACCAAGCTTAATCTCAGTATTTAAGTTTGTAACCCGTAAAACTTCTCATACTGAGTAAATCAGGCAAAAATATGGCTACGAAAATTCCTGTTACTGTGATTACAGGCTTCTTAGGTAGTGGAAAAACCAGCCTAATTCGCCACCTGCTACAAAACAACCAAGGACGACGCATTGCCGTTATAGTCAATGAGTTTGGCGAACTCGGTATTGATGGCGAATTGTTAAAATCTTGTCAAGTTTGCCCGGAAGATGGTGAGGGCGACACTAATATTTTTGAATTAACTAACGGCTGCTTATGCTGCACCGTACAGGAAGAGTTTTACCCGACGATGCAAGAGTTAATCAAGCGGCGAGATAGCATCGACTGCATTTTGATTGAAACTTCTGGTTTAGCCTTACCAAAACCATTGGTGAAGGCTTTTCGCTGGCAAGAAATTCGCAACGCTGCCACTGTGGATGCTGTAATTACCGTGGTAGATTGTGCGGCGGTTGCGGCGGGGACATTTGCTAGCGATCCAGATGCGATCGCAGTCCAGCGACAAGCTGATGATAATCTAGAACACGAAACACCCTTGCAAGAACTGTTTGAAGACCAACTTGCTTGTGCAGACTTAGTAGTGTTGAATAAAATTGACTTGGTGGATGCCGAGACAAAAGCGAGAGTTGAGGAATTAATTAAGCAAGAGTTGCCCAGAGTGGTGAAGATTGTCGAGAGCGATTATTCCCAACTAGACGCATCTATATTATTAGGATTCCAAGCCGCAGTTGAAGACAATTTAGATTCTCGTCCTAGTCATCACGATACTGAAGAAGACCACAATCACGACGAAGAAATTACTTCAACTAATTTAATTTTAGATCGTACCTTTGATCCAGAAAAGCTGCAACAGCAGTTAGAGAAATTAGCACAAGAACAAGAAATTTACCGGATTAAAGGCTTTGTGGCAGTGCCAAATAAATCTATGCGTTTGGTGATGCAAGGTGTAGGAACTAGATTTGATAAATTTTACGATCGCGCCTGGAAACCCGAAGAGGCGCGGCAAACCCGCTTAGTTTTTATCGGACGTGATTTAAAGTCTTCAGAAATTGAATCGCAACTTGTAGCTTTATAAGTATATTTAGATCCCCGACTTCTCAAAGAAGTCGGGGATCTATATGCTGAGAGTTATGAATAATTAGTTAATTAAAAACAATAGCTGAAAATTCTTCACTTTACAAAAATATGACAATCTCTCAACTATTTAACGTCGCCAATCTTTTTGTGTTACCTTTTTGGGCGTTGATGATTTTATTGCCAAATTGGAAAGTTACACGGCAAATAATGTCATCATATTTGCCCTTTGTGCTGTTGGCTGGAGCGTATTTGTATTTGTTTATCAGCAGTATTACGCCAGAAAATGCCCAAGCTTTATCAAATCCTCAATTAGCTGATATCGCGCGATTTTTCGCAGATGAAACGGCTGCTGCGACAGGTTGGATTCATTTTTTAGTGATGGATTTATTCGTTGGGCGCTGGATTTATTGGGAAGGGCAAAAGACAGGTATTTGGACAATTCACTCTCTTGCATTATGTTTGTTTGCTGGCCCTATGGGATTGCTGTCTCACATCTCGACTTACTGGATTGTTAAGACATTTTTCCCGAAATCTCAGCAGAATGAAACGGTGATGGTAGAAGAAAAAGTTGCATCATAATCTGTAAAAAACCAGAACCCCGACTTCTTTAAGAAGTCGGGGATCTTCTAGTTAAGCGTTGTCGTGTCTGTAGTCTGCATCTAACCAACAGCGTGGTAGAACTTCACCTGAAGGAAAAACGAGATTTTCTTTTTTAAAACTATCAGGTGGTTGTTCTTCTTCACCTTCTTGTTCTCGTCCTTGAACGACGTTACTATTAGGATCGAGCAATTCTTGAATTTCGAGAATTTTCACCAATTTGTCACTATCTTTAAGTTGTAAAAGCATAGAAATTGCCTCAATGAGTTTGCATGAAAGTTCAAAGCGAGTCTCAACATAAACTCGCTCAAATCTAAACTGATTTTGAACGCGGAGATTCCTTAATTGTTAAAGGAAATTTTTATCAGATACCCACAGAGAAATTACACGATATTCATCTGTGTGTATCTGTAGAGTTAATTTTTATAAAATTGACGTAGCAAAGCTATACCTAATTCAGCAGACAAAGTTAAATCAGGAAGTGCTGATTAATAAAATTGCTTAACTAAGATAGTATTGGTTTTAGCAATTATGAATCGCGTTGAAATTTCTCCAAAATATCAACTAAAGTAACCTGGCATTGCAGTGGTAGTAAATCAATTAAAGGAAGTTCACTTCTACCGCCGCCAATTTTTACTGTAATTGATTGCAAGACTTTTAGAACTTGGTCTTCAGTGACACTGTTAGAAGTAATTAAAGGATACAGTCTTTCGGCAACAAGGGTATGTAGTTTGGCATTGGATAAATAAAGATGCCATTTGGCAATGTCTATGTAGACATTTTCGCCAATTTCAGATGCTAGGGCTTCTAGTAGTTCGGTGGTGTTAGTCTTAGCCATAAAAATAACCTTAAATTAAGTAAAGAGTGCGAAATCTCAGGCTTTTTTACATTATCACTCAATTAAAAGGCTGATTCCACTACCACAGGTTACAATCGCCCTAGCATTAGCAGTCCGTCTTCAGGTGGATTTGGGTGGAGTTTCGGTATAGTTAGCGATCGCACTAATATAAATCAGATGCACTAACACTATTCCTGTCCAACTTAAAGTTACTAAAGGCAGCCACTCCCAGGTAGTAGCTTTCAGAATGTGGAAAAACCATAAGCCAGAGTTAATCGTAGCAGCGATCGCTACATGGGTGGCAAAATTCATCCGGTCATCGATTTTGCGGTAATCTGGGTCTTTGCGATCGGGTTTGCGAGGCCAACGAGGAGGCATAAATATTTGTTACAGATTTAAATACACCCTATTTATTCTAAGGTTTTTGGGGCAATGGTTGCTATTAGACCCTTACAACCAGTCAGACAATTTTGGATTTTAGATTTTAGATTGATTCCACGGATAAATCCCCTTGCTTTGTATCATCAGGGAATTATTGGTGATAATTGAATTGGAAGTCAAGAGCCACTGGGTTAAATCAAATGACGATCTTTGAGCAAATAGATCCCGATCTCCTCTATCCAGATAGTGACGGCAAACCAATGGCAGACAATACAGAACAATATCGTTGGATTGTCCTGATTAAGGAGAATTTAGAGATTCTGCTTGCTAATGATGAGAATGTTTTGATTGCGGGAGATTTGCTTTGGTATCCCGTCCGTTCTAGGCTGATTACACCGACTGCACCTGATGTAATGGTTGTCTTCGGTAGATCAAAGGGAAAACGTCGTTCTTATCGTCAGTGGCAAGAAGATAATATTCCACCGCAAGTAGTCTTTGAGATTCTTTCTTATAGTAATGATACTAAGGAAATGGAGCGTAAGCTGGAATTTTACGATACTTACGGTGTTGAAGAATATTATTTATACGACCCTGAAAGTTTTCAACTAGATGGCTGGTTGCGGCAAAATAACCATTTGAATAAGCTATGGCAAATGGATGGTTGGATCAGCCCCAGCTTAGGAATTAGATTCCAAACTGGGCAAGGGGAGTTAGTAATTTACCGTCCAGATGGACAGAGATTTTTGAATTCGCTGGAACTCAATCAACGGGCAGAACAGGCTGAGTTATTGCTAAAACAAGAACACCAACGTGCTGAACAGTTGGCAGCATATTTGCGTAATCTCGGCATTGATCCTGACAATCTACCGTGAATGGGGAGTGGGGATGAGGCCAGTCAACGAGGAGGTATTGATAAGTATAAATATTTGTTACAGATTTAAATACACCCTACTTATTCTAAGGTTTTTGGGGCATTGATGTCGTGCATCTAGCCTCAATGCCTATTTCTCCCCTCTTTAGTAGTTGTACCACTAGTGACTTCTAAATCATCATACTTATTGACTTTGTAGATGATGGTCGAAAGTAACCAACTGAATATAAAAATGGCAATGATTAAGTAACCAATTGTGCCAAAATTATCACCTAGTTTACTAATGAAATCCCAAAACGGACTTTTCAGTTGTAACTGATCGCCAATAATATTCAGAGCTTCAATTCCACCAATAACCACAGCAACTAGTACAGAAACAAAGGTGATGGTCATGTTGTAGTAAAGCTTGCGAATTGGTTTGATGTAAGCCCAGCCATAAGCACCAAGCATTAAAATACCATCAGTGGTGTCAATCAGGGACATCCCTGCGGTGAACAAAGCTGGAAATATGAGGATTGACCAGATAGGCAGACCTTTAGCTGCTTGATTCGCAGAAATCCCCAGCAGTGCTACCTCTGTCGCCGTGTCGAAGCCTAAACCAAAAAGGAAACCTAAAGGAAACATTTGCCAGCTACTATCTATCAACCGAAACAAAGGACGGAAAATGCGACCGAGTAACCCACGTTGGTTTAGAAATTCATCTAAGGATTGCTCGTCGTAGATTCCTCCCCGCTTGACGGTTTGGAAAGTCTTATAAACATCCCATAGCACCACCATATTGATTGCTGCAATTGCTAGTAGGAAAAGTGCAGAAACGGTACTGCTGATTAACCCTCCAAGCTTTTCTAAATTGGGAAAGTCGTTATGGATGGTTGCAGTGGTTAAGGCGATCGCAACAGAGGCGGCAATTACAACGGTGGAATGACCTAGAGAGAAAAAGAATCCAACAGCAACGGGTCGTTTGTTCTCCTGCATCAATTTACGGGTAACATTGTCGATCGCAGCGATGTGATCGGCATCGACAGCATGACGTAAACCAAAGCTATAAGCTAATACGGCAGTCCCAAGCAGAAGGGGGTAGCTGTGGAATGTAATTAGAGCAACTACCCAGATCAAAATATTCACGCTAATCAGAAACGCATAAATGTTGATAACTTTACGTCTAACGTTTCTGGAACTATCGTTGAAAACACGCGAAAATCTGGATAGCATTTATCACTCCTCATAAAGGCATATTTCGACAAGATGAAAAATGAATGAGACTCTGTATGAGCTGTACCAACATACTGAGCCAGCTATTTCGGTTTCATTCATGAAAATTACTTATGTTGACATCCATGTAAGGTTTAGTAAAACCTATATAAATGACAGAAGTATTGCAAAGTTATGTCAAGAGTGTGGCTATTCAGCCCAGTCAGAAAATCCCATTTTTATTTATTTAGGATTTACGCACAATAGATTCCCCAACCCCCTTAAAAAGTGGTCTTTCAGTTGGAGATGCTCCGGTAACGCTTCGCTCGCAATGACTGTAATTAATTCTGCATGGTTACTTATTAGGCTACTGCTCTGGCAAATAATAATCTCCTGATTTACCGCCACTCTTGCTGATTAAACGAATCGATTCAATTTGAATCGACTTCTCTAAAGCTTTCGCCATATCGTATAAAGTCAGGGCAGCCACAGAAACGGCAGTTAAGGCTTCCATCTCTACACCAGTTTCAGCTTTGGTTTTAACTGTGGCTTGAATTTGATAACCAGGCAGTTGCGGATCGGGTATAATTTCAACCGCGATTTTTTGCAAAGGCAATGGATGACACAAAGGAATTAAAGCGGCTGTTTGCTTGGCTGCCATAATCCCCGCCAATCTTGCAGTTGCTAACACATCCCCTTTTGGGACATTTCCGGCTTGAATTGCAGCGAAGGTTGTTGACAACATTCGCACATTGGCGGCAGCTACTGCTTGGCGGATGGTGGGTGCTTTACCCGTCACATCTACCATTTGTGCCTGCCCGTGTTGATCTAGATGGGTTAAGCTGGCAAAATTAGATGGAAAATTATCTTGCGTCATTTAGTTAGAACGTGTTAATATGAATTGTCAGTGAGGGTGTGTAGCTCAGTGGACTAGAGCACGTGGCTACGGACCACGGTGTCGGGGGTTCGAATCCCTCCTCGCCCGTATTTTGAAGTTGAAAGTTAGGAGTGATGAATTAAAGTTCCTCACTCCTAACTTTTAAGTTTTTCAAGGCATAAGCATCTGAGGCTAGACCTAGTGCAAAGCGTAGGGAGTTGGATAAATCTTTGCTCGACTGGGTGAGGAAGATTATCAGTGCTAGAGAAGTGATTGCAGCACCGTAGCCAAACATATCGCGGTAGCCCACAAGTTCCGCGATGATACCCAGAAGAGGAGCAGCGATCGCAATTCCCAGGTCAAGCCCAGCTACGCATAGACCAAAAACTTGCCCCCGTTCTTGCGGCAGTGAGCGGTCTGCCATCAATGTAATCATCATGGAAATGAGTGTACCACCACCAGCACCTTCAGCGATCGCAGCCAGTAAGAAAACCATCGGGCTGTGAGCCTGCCATAGCAAGATTAAAGCTAAAACGTAACAAAAAATACCAAAGGTGATAAATAAACCACGACCAAAGCGATCGCTTGCCTTACCAGCAAATACCCTGATACTAAAACTAGAAATTGCCGCAGCTGTAAAAAACAGTCCGCCGTTGAAGTCTACCTGACTGGATTTGAGGAACAATGAGACAAAAGTATGTACAGCACCGACAGACAAGCCGGCTAGCAACATAACTATGGTGGGTACTCTCACCTGGGGACTGCTCAAAATTTGCCAA
Source organism: Nostoc sp. (assembly GCF_036917435.1). Classification (GTDB taxonomy): domain Bacteria; phylum Cyanobacteriota; class Cyanobacteriia; order Cyanobacteriales; family Nostocaceae; genus Nostoc. Next base: position 63,137 of record NZ_JBALDM010000051.1, on the reverse strand, counting down.
AAGTTGCGATTATCCCCCTGAGTTTGTTCCTGTCTTTGCACTGGCGGATTCATGACTTGGACAATTCCCAAGAGGGCGACAAAACCCAATTCGGCAGAGAAGAGAAATAATATCCCGTAACCACTTGTAGCTTCTAAATATCCTCCCAAGGCGGGGCCAATTGCTAAACCAAGGGGAGTTGCGAGAGTCATGTAACCAATGATTTCGCCACGAGTTTCGGCGGGGGCTAAATCTGCGATTAAGGCACTGTAGCCAGTGGTAAAAGCGGCAACACTAATACCGTGAAAAATCCGCACCAAGATTAATAGTCCGATTGATTGGGTTGCCAAATAACCAAATGGTGCGATCGCGGCGACTATCGTACCAATCAACAAGACAATTTTGCGATCGCGTTTATCGGCTAACCGTCCCAGCGTCGGGCGAGATAGCAATAACCCAATGGCGAAACTACCCATTACAATCCCAATTTCTTGCTTACTTGCGCCCACATCATTGATGTAAAGCGGTAAGGTTGGTAAGAGCGAAGACAAACTCGACCAGAATAATAAACCTGCCGTAAATAAAACCAGCAGGTTTTGCCGCAGTTCGGTATCAAAAGTATTAAATGCTTTCAAGGTAGATGCAATTTAATTGGTTTTTTGTCAATAGTTAGGAGTTGGGAATTAGGAGTTAGGAGTTAGGAGTTATAACAATACTGCGTAGGTTTTGCCTAAAAAATAAAAATGCGTAGGTTGGGTTGAGGAACGAAACCCAACATTTTTCGGGGTTTGTTGGGTTTCGCATTGCCTCAACCCAACCTACAAATATTCTTAACCGAGCAGTATTGGGAGTTATAAGAATTCTTTCCCCAATGCCCAATGCCCAATGCCCAATCCCCAATCCCCAATGACTATTGTTACGTTACTTAACATTTTTTGCTACTACTTCTCGCACGCGATAGATTGGCCGCCCTTGGGATTCATGGTATGTACGCATGAGTAATTCTGCTAAAAGACCGAAGCAAAATAACTGCACTCCTGTTACTAGCAGCAGAACTGCTAAACTCAGCAACGGGCGATTGCCAATCATTTCACCTAAAGCTAATTTGACGAAAGTTAAGTAAATTCCGATCGCAGCCCCCGAAAGCATTGAAATTAAGCCCAACAGCCCAAATACGTGCATTGGACGGGTGAGGAATCTTTTCATAAACAGAATGGTTAACAAATCCATCAACACCCGGAATGTCCGCCAAATCCCATACTTACTCCGGCCAAAGCGACGGGCATGATGACGCACAGGTACTTCAGTAATTCTAGCTCCTTCGATGTACGCCAAAGCGGGTAAAAATCGGTGGAGTTCGCCGTAGAGGTTCATATCTGCCAACAGTTCTGCACGATAAGCTTTCAGCGAACAACCATAATCATGAATATTCACGCTAGTAGTACGGCGAATTAGCCAGTTGGCAATTTTGGAAGGAAGTAACCGATTTACAGCACCATCTTGGCGATTTTGCCGCCAACCACTCACCAAATCGTAACCTTCATCTAGCTTTGCTAATAACATAGGGATATCAGCCGGATCGTTCTGGAGATCGGCATCTAAAGTAACGATCGCTTTCCCCACTGCATAATGAAACCCAGCAGCCATCGCCGCAGTTTGTCCGTAGTTACGCCGCAAAATCACCGCCTTTAAATCAGTGCGAATTTGCGCCTCTTTTTTCAGAAAATCCCCGGAACCATCCGTAGAACCATCATCCACACAGATGATTTCATAATTTATTTGACTAGAAGATAAAGTAGATGCGATCGCTTCTAATAAAAGCGGCAAACTTTCCACCTCATCATGTATTGGCAGCACCACCGAAACATCTGGGACAATTGCTGAAATTGCCCCATTCTCCTCACTCAACCCTTGATCGATCAACCCACTCCTCATAAGCCTCAGCGCCCTCAGCGTCTCTGTGGTTCGTAACTCTTAAAAATTCTCCCAGCCCCTCGTAGCTGCTGATAATACGACTGACTAACAGCATCTCCCTGTTCCGAGAGAATATCAATCCCAATCCCATCCCGTCCCTCATCCTTCCCAGAACTGTGGACGTAATAACCATCTGCTAAATAAAGCCCGACATGGGTTGCTTTTTGACTAGTTCCAAAAAATACCAGATCCCCGGCTACTAATTCCGCAATAGTAATTGGTTTGGTAAATTCTTCCTGTTGATAGGCATCTCTAGGTAGCCAAATACCCACCGAAGCAAACGCCGCCTGCATCAACCCAGAACAGTCATAATTTGGGCTAACCGTACCACCCCAAAGGTAATAATTGGATTGTTGCATTGCTTTTTGAGTAAAAACAATAACCTCTGCTAGCAGTTTTTGAATCTGAGATTCAGAAAATGTTGCAGCCTGATAAGGTACAGTAGCAGGTTGTAATGAATCAAAATCTGAAAGCGATACCCATCCCGGATAGTCATCTTCACACAAATACACCCCAACTGCTAAATTTTGATGATTTGATGTTACCCATAAATGTCTTCCAGATGAAGATTGAGTTGATAAACGTGTACATTCAGGAGAATCATATAAATTAAGGTCAGCGATACACTGATACTCCCCTGATTTTGGGTTTTGGACTTCGGATTTTAGATTAAAGGACATTATTCGAGAATGATTTTTTTTAATAAAGACGAACAACTCGAAAATATTGGTAATGGCATTTTAGATGCAACTTGGGCAGCATTTCCGACTTTAGCCAGGAATCAAATTGCCTTAACTTGGGTTGTTTACGATCCACCAGTGCTAGTAAATACTGGTGGGGCACTGACTCCCAAGGCTTTTTGGGAACATCCAGTCCGTGGTTTTACTTATCGTGGTGTTGAACGGATTTATCCCGCCAGTGTAGTCAAGCTGTTTTACCTAGTGGCGGTAAATGAATGGCTAGAAAAAGGCATGAGTCAAACCTCCAAGGAGTTGGAACGCGCTTTGCGGGATATGATTATCGATTCTAGTAACGATGCTACCAGCTTGGTTGTGGATATTTTAAGTGGTACTACATCGGGGACAGAATTACCAATTGGGCCCTTTGAAACTTGGAAATATCAGCGTAATATCATTAACCGCTATTACCAATCTTTGGGTTGGGAAGAAATGGAGACGATTAACGTCTGTCAAAAAACGTGGGGTGATGGCCCTTATGGACGCGAACGGGCTTTTGTGGGAGAGTTGCTAGAAAATCGCAATATGTTGACCACAAATGCGATCGCTAGGTTACTCCATAGTATTGTAGGTGGGGTGGCGGTTTCCAGTGTGCGATCGCAAGCAATGATGGCTTTACTGAAACGTCCTCTCAACGATTTGTCCTCTGACAGCGAGGAAAATCAAGTAACAGGTTTCTTAGGCGGTGGATTACCTCAAAATGCTCAAATTTGGTCAAAAGCAGGTTGGACAAGTCAAGTGCGCCATGATGCTGCGTATATTGAGTTACCAGAACAGCGTCCTTATCTCTTAGTGGTATTTACTGAAGGTAAAGCCCAAGCTAAGAGTCGGGATATTTTGCCCTTTGTTTCTAAGTTAGTTGCCGAAGCAATTAGCAGTTTATAATCCAATATCATGAATTAAGCATTTATTTCTTCTCTCTGCGTCGCGCCAGTTGCTACAAGTCGGGGAACCCGCCCAACGCACTGGCTTCTCTGCGCCTCTGCGGTTCGTTAAAAAATTAACTTTGATAAAGAGTTTTAGCCTTAACTGAACCGTATTGGTCTGTAGCAATCCTAAATCATTCGCTAAGAAAAAGATCCCCGACTTCTTGAAGAAGTCGGGGATCTGAAGTTCCTATTTTTCAACTTAAATTCATCAAACTTCACTACTTCTGAATCAGGCTTGCGAGTATCAAAACGATAACTACTTATCGTACCTGTCCCCGTATCAAAAATACTAAAAACTGTAATATCATTACTCGAAACATAAGGCATCGGCTTACCATCTTCGCCCAGCAAAGGGGCAATTGTTGGTACTATCGGTTTTAAACCATTAGGATCGCCAAGCTTAACATAATCCTCTTGATATCCAGTTGGCACTTCTCGCTTTCTGTCGCCCCAAGCAGCACCGTAAGTATTGCCCACATTAGATGTTTCTAGAAAGTGCATTCCACTGGAACTAACAAAACGGTTCCATAAATGAGAATGCCCATAAAATACTAATTGCACATTAGCCGCCTCTAACAAAGGCACAACATCGTGGATAATATAATCTGCATCTTTGGGGTATTCATAACGCACAGCTTTGATATTATCTCCATCCCGTTCAATTATTTGAACAGGTTCTGTATAAGCAGGAACTATATTATCACCAAGAGTATGGGGTGGATGATGGAACATCACAACTTTGTATTTTGCTTGTTTAAACTCAGGGCTGTTTAGTTCTGCTTCTAGCCAATTATACTGCTTGCTGCCTTTAGCAATTGGCTCATAAATAACCTGTCCATAACCCCAGTTTTCAGAATTATTGAAATCCTTTTCAGCTTCCTGATATCTACCCCTATACTTTTTATCCAAGTTGGGAGTTCGCCACATATTCGTAGCGTATAGTACCACCAAACGCACATTACCAAAACTGACTGCATAATACCTTTTTCCACCCTCTTTACTTTTTGGTAAAGAAAAAATCTCTTCGTAGGTGTTAGTATTAAAAGAGTTATCTATTAAAGATTTGTCCCGATATATTTTTTGAGCAACGGCACGAGGGATTGTATCATCAAATTCCCCATCTAAACTTCCCACTCTCGCAAATCGCCCCATCACCTCATGATTACCAATGCAAGTAAACATGGGTGCATTTTGAATTATTTGTCCACCAGTGTAGGTTGTGTTAACACCGTCGTGCGTCATGTTATATTTAGCACGACCTTGTAAACCGGGAAACAACGCACCACCACCATTATCATCAAACCATTCTGAGGCGCGATCGCTAACATTGACCAAATCACCAGCAAACCAGACTCCATCTACTTGTCCAACCGTTTCTACCACCTTTTGCAGATTTGCTGCTGTCATCGGCTTTAATTGATGATCTGAGGTAAGTAAAATTTTTAGTGGTGTATCTGGTTTAGGAGTCGCTGCGAGGCTAAAAACACCACTGCTAACATTTTCCCTATCTTCTCGCACACTGGTAACACGATAGTTTACCCGCACATCAGGAGTTAACCCAGTTACCTCAGCTTCATGTCGCCAAATATCTCGCTGCACGGGTTTTTGATAAACTTCGCCGTCTTTGGTTTGGTTGGCAACTCTTGATTGCTGGTCTTCACGAGTGCGGCTGAGTTTGGTAGTATTTGCTTTAGCAGTTAGTTTGAGATTTTCACCGTAGGTTACTGTGTGATTAACACCAGCAAACTCAGTAAACCAAACTACTCGCACTGAGGTTTCAGTTGGTAGTTGTAAAAATGGATCGGTGAGTAGTTGGGGTGCTGATGTCATAATTGTTTGCCCAAATGAACGCACGCTTACCAGAGTAAAGCATATAACAAGCGCAAGTATAGCCACTAAGAAAATTTTACGGCTATGTAAGTGTCTGAGCATGAGTAATATACCAAATTTTATAGGGTGTCTATGACTGAACGCAATTTTATTATTAGTTTATTGAAAGCTGGCTATTTTTATTGCTTAAATTTGGGGAGCATCCCAAATGTGCAAGTTTAATTTACATCCGGGATTGTAACTTACTCCAGAGGATAAAAAAACGAACCGCAAAGGACGCAAAGGACACAAAGGGAAGAGAATTGAAAAGGGTTTTCGCATCTTTTCAAACATCGTCTTAAACTAAACTCTTTAATTTTATGCTTCAGTTTCAACCTTCTGGCTTTGGACATAAACTTATCCATACATCATTAGGCGCAATGGTTTACTATACCCAAACGAATGCACCTTGGGCGAACGCTGATGCTGAAGATTTACCTCCACTACTGTTTCTTCATAACTTTGGTGGTGGGGCATCTGCTTATGAATGGTCTAAAGTTTACCCCGCTTTTGCCTCTAATTACCAGATTTTAGCCCCCGATTTAATCGGCTGGGGAGAATCGGCTCATCCTGTGCGGGATTATAAAATTAGAGATTATCTCAGTACGATCGCAGAGTTTATCATCGAAACGTGTCGCCAGCCAGTGACGGTGGTAGCCTCATCCCTAACAGCCGCTTTTGCTATCCGCCTAGCTATTGTTCAACCCAATTTATTTAAAGCCCTGTTTTTAGTGTCTCCTTCTGGATTTGATGATTTTGGGCAAGGTGCTGGGCGCAGACTTCCACTTTCAGTAATCAATGCGCCTCTGTTGGACAATTTTATTTATATCCTTGGTGCTGAAAATGAAATTGCAGTCAGAAATTTTTTACAAAGTTTTCTGTTTGCCAAGTCACAACGAGTATCTCAAGAAATGGTGGATGCTTACTTAACCTCTGCACAACAGCCTAATGCCAAATTTTCCGCCTTGGCATTTTTACGTGGCGATCTTTACTTCGATCTGAGTTTATATATTCAGCAACTGACAATTCCCACAGTGATGTTTTGGGGAGAAAAAGCACAATTTACCAACATCAAACTAGGACAACGTTTGGCCAACTTAAATCCAAGAGCAATTCGAGAATTTTATGCGATCGCAGATGCAGGAATATTACCTCATTTAGAAATGCCAGAAATTTTAATTGGCCTATTGCAACGATATCTTGGGTAACTGGGGATTGGGGCATGGGGCATTGGGCATGGGGCATGGGGCAGGGGAAGGGGAAATAATAACCAATGCCCAATGCCCAATGCCCAATTCCCAATTCCCAATGTCTATTTAGAAAGCAACTGTGCATTTAATGCTTTGGTGATGCGATCGCCAGAAGCTTCTAAGTGAGCTAAGGTGTAAATATCAAGACTATCACTAAGTTGTTTGACTCTAACATCAATAGCTTTTTGCAATTGACGCAATTCATACCAAGCCAATGTCCGCCCATCTTCAGGTGTATCAGTATTACCCAACATCATCTCTAGCAAAATATTCAAATATTCCCGTTGCAGTGAACGGCGGATGCTAGAAATTGGCTTTGGTTCTCCTGGGGTTAAAACTTCTGTCCAGATTCCTGTTTGCAGGGTGTCAAACAGTTCTGGGATAGAAAGTGCTTCCCCAGGCAGAGTTTTTAATTCTATGTCTTGTAAACGATTCAGGCGTTCGGTGTGTAATAGCGATCGCAACACCGCACCTTGCAAGTTCAAAATATTTTCGTGAATTGGATAATCAAGACGATTACTAGGTATAGAACTACCCCAGTGTTCCCAACGTGATGGCGCTAATTGATTAAGCAATTGTGGTGAAAAACTAAACGCATCCTCAGCAAACACATATTTTTGTAGCTTTGTCAATGCCTGACGTTGTTTTAAAAGTGAAACTGGTACAAATGTCCAAGAAGCATTATCACTAGGGTGGAGACGCACAAACGATTGTCCACCAATGTATTTAGAAAGCAAAGTGGCGTTTTGAAAATAATATTTAAACACTCTATTGAATGAGACACGCAGGTTACTATAGCTTTCTCCTTTCAATAAATAACCCTTATCAAGGCGTTGCCACATAATGCGGGCATTATCCATTTGCCACTGTGAATAAAGTAGTATATCACTACTCATATCCCAGACATTTGCCAAAGGATTAATGTCCCAGATATCCTCATCACTTGCATAAGATAATTCTGGTTGAGGTGACGCTAGTGCAATCTGCTCTAAAAAACTTTTTTCGGATTCTGGAATGATTCCTTCAATTGCTGCTGATGGGCTTGTTTTATAACCATACTCAATTGCCCATTCGTCATAAGGCCCAATAATTCCTGGAAAATAATCACCTTGCTGTACTCCCTGTGGTGCTATATTCACAGGCAGATAGTCCATCACCGAACCAACTAAACCTTTGGTGTGAGTAATTTCAGTGTTATTTAATTCTTCAGGCGCTAACATAGTACTGCCGTGAAAGTTATGGCGCAAACCAAGAGTGTGCCCAACTTCGTGAGCGATGAGAGAACGCAAATATTGATGTACATACTCTTTCATCGTTTCACTACTAGATGTAGTATTTGGCAAAATTGACAACGCCAGCGCCCCCATTGCAGCTTGATTTGAAGACTCCATACCATAGCAGAACTCAGAGTCTGAGGGCAGATAATTATTCGCTCTTGGTTTTTGGCTTCCCGAAAGGGTTTGACATGGATTTTTGCCTGCCAAAGATGAATTTACTTCCATTAATGCGTGATATTCTTCCTGAATTAAACGCACCATTTTGGCATCTACAATAATATCTGCATCCAATATTTCGCCGGTGAATGGGTTGACGCGCATCGGCCCTCTGGCAAAACCTGCATCCAAAGAATTGAACCAGCGAATAGTATTGTAATGTACATCTGCGGGTTGCCAATCAGCATCATCTGGCATTTGTTGCACTTCAATAGCATTTTGAAATCCGGCTTTTTCAAATGCTTTATTCCACATCAAAACGCCTTCACGAATTGCATCGCGGTACTCCAGTGGTACAGCATTTTCAATCCAATACACAATTGGCTTTTTGGGTGGAGATAAAGGGGCATTAGGATCGGATGGTTCTAGATGCCAACGATTAATATAACGGGTAAATGATTCGTGAGGATTATTATTGGAGAAATCTTGAAAAGCAGTAATAAAATATCCCACTCTATCATCAGCAAGTCTGGGAATATAAGCATTGTTTTCTCTAAGCTGAGAAAAACTGTAGTGTACCTTCAGACTGAGTGCCCTACTATCGGGTACGGTGACTAAATTTGCTCCTTCTAATGCTGAAAAACCGTAAATAGAATCAATTTCTATATTTTCTGGAAAGCTGTTAACATCACCAAAATATGACTTGTGTGCATCCCAGTGGTAATCAGCCTGCAAAGAATATTTCAAAATGGTAGTTAATCCCGGAAAATCCTGCATTAACATTTCATTTAGGTTAATCAGAATATTTTCATTCTGTGGATCAATATTGGCTATTTCAAGTGAATAAAGAACTGAATCGCTAAATGAACGAGCAAGCGATCGCTGTTCTGGTTTACTTTCTGCACGGAATTTCACATTCCGTACAACAAAATGCAATCTATTGTTTACTCGTTGGAAGTAAAAAATAAAATCAGAAAGAGGTAATCCACTATAAATCCCACTTTCCCCAATACCTGATTCCAATGTAACTATAGCTAGATAGTCTTTATTTAGCTGCTCTGGTTTAATTTCTAAGTAAATTTTTCCCGAATCATTAGTGCAATAAACTCTGAAAAGTCCTTCTAGTTTATCTATCTCTTTAACAATGTCATTCAACCGACAAAAATCTTTCTTTCTAGTTTGAGCAAGATCATTGTCAGTATTTATTAAGTTTTCAACTACTGGAACTGCATTTACTTGCTGCACATCAACATTTGAAAGTTGATTTGCTCCTGCGTAATCAATTGGTAGAAATAAACTATACAGTAATATTATAAATATTGCTAATTTCCCGATCCAGTATTTCATCCTTTGGCTTTCCACCTGAAGCATTTCTCGTGTTGAGGAAAAAAGGGGATTCATTGTTTATCTGCAAGCCCTGCAAATATCTAGGGATTATGGTATAAATCCACTCAGATAGACAAACAATGTCTATAGCCTAAAAGTCTTGTGGCTAGTGATTCGTTGTGGCTCTTTAGGAATTTTCCACTAAACATTTATGTTGGAAGATAGATATTTTATCCAACTAAAGATATATGTATTTTTTGCTTGTATATGTATTAAAAACCAAATATTGTATTAAAAATGTATTTAGTGCTACATTTGCAATCCAAAGGTAATATCAACCATGTTTTATAAACAAAGAGTGAGACTTTTAAGTAGGCTGTTACTAAGCAGTTAATTAAATGAGTAATAAGTAATGAGTAAATACCCATTACTTATTACTCATTACTTCAAAATTAAAGACAGTTGGAGTCGGGGATTTAAACCCTTGATTTGGTGATAAATTTTGGACATGAATTTTGGAAGCTTATACTAATGTGAACTGTTCTGTTAAGTAAGTAGGCGAGAATAAATCAAACTAGATTAAGTAATGTAAAAAATCTTGAGATTAGTTTGTAGTCAGGGCTTCAGCCCTAATTTGAGGACTAAAGTCCTCACTACAAACCTTTAATTATTTACGCCGTTCTACTTATATGGTTAATTCCTTCTTCTCAATTAAATCCTGCTGTCTATTGCCCAGGCGTATTTACTTGAGTTGAACCCACCCTCAAAAGTTTGATAATTTTTCGGAGAACATCTGAGAAATCTGTCATCCTGATTTAGGTTGAATTGGTAATAAAATGATTCTTAACCTTTGATTGGCTGAAAGATAGATGCTAAAAATGCGTCTAATTGGATACAATTTGTATGTAGAGAGAGCCGAGGAGAACAAGGTGGTCTTATTGAAAGGCTTTGAGATTGAGATGTATACTGGCACGCCTCAAGGTGAAATCGTCGGTCTCTCCGACAAAATTGTTGCAGCTTTGGATGGGTTTATGCGGGAGCCAGATAGCCGCAACGTCGAATACATAACCCAACCATTGCACAATTACGAGAATTTATTGTGTGCGTTGCTGCGTCCCCGGCGAGAGTTGCGAAACTACCTGAATCGCTTGGGCGATTACACCTTGATACCGGGAAGTACTTTATCTTTGGGTGGTAGCGATCGCTTCTTACGTTCCGATCCAGCAAATTCTTATCATGATTATATTGAGAACACCTACGGCACAAAAGTAGTCACCGCCAGCGTTCACATCAATATAGGCATCAGCGATCCAGAAGTATTAATGCGGGCATGTAGAGTCATTCGGATGGAAGCGCCTTTATTTCTTGCCCTCAGCGCCTCATCTCCTTTCCTTGATGGCAAAACTACTGGTTATCACTCCACCCGATGGGGACTATTTCCGCAAACACCTAACCACGTGCCGTTATTTGCCAGCCATGCCGATCATATTCAGTGGGTGGAAGATCAACTCGTTGCCGGAACTATGCAAAACGTGCGGCATTTGTGGACATCAGTGCGGCCAAATGGCGATCGCCGTCCTTACGATCTAAATCGGCTAGAATTGCGAATTTGTGATTTAGTGACAGATCCCATTGCCCTGCTAGCCATTACTGCCTTATTAGAAGCGCGTTTGTTGCAAATCATCGAAAATCCCAGCATCGATCCGTTAACCCAAAGTACCTTTTCTGGTGAAGAACTCATCACCCTCACTACTGAAAACGAAGCGGCGGCGGCTGCTGCTAGTCTTGATGCTCCTTTGAGACATTGGCAAGATGGTAGAACCATTCTAGCCAGAGATTGGATTTCGGAAATGTACCAAGATGTTTGGGCGATCGCAAAACAACGGGGTTTTAGCTGTTTCCTTTCTCCATTGCACAAAATTCTCCGCGAAGGCAATGAAGCTCAACAGTGGTTGCAATTACATACAGTTGGCTTTGATAGCCAGTGCGTCGTCACTCAGGCTATTCTCGCCACCCAAGAGCGCGAAATCGAACTCGAAGACAAATTGTGTTCGTCATTGCTAGCTTAGGGACTTCCAAATAAAAAAATATTCCAAAACTGAGGCAAAAATCCTCTTAATCTCTGCGTTCTCTGCGTCTCTGTGGTTCGTTTCTTGGGATAATTTATCCCTTGGAAATCCCTTAATTGAAGAGGCAGGGAGCAGAAATGATGCGTGAGTCCTACATTTTGGATCTCACTTACTTGCAACCTGCTGTATCTATCACGTCTGCACCTCTGCCTTTTCCCTAATTCCTACTCCCTACTCCCAAAATGCAGCCACTGCGTGCCGGAAGAGTTAATGACAAATGCTGAGTTTCCCCTTCACCATTCCACTCAACTTCAGCAGTACCATATAACAGCTTGTTAGGTTGAGTATGCAAACTAACCACATCTGCATTCGCTGTTGCCGAACTTGTGCCAGCATTGACAGCAATTATCAATTCCTCTGTTCCTAAAGTTCGAGCAAAGATATAAAGTTCTCCTTGAGCGTGGAGAACTTGATAATCACCTGTACGCAAGGCTGGGTAAGTTTGGCGGAGGGCAATTAATTCACGGTGAGTATTAAAAATTTCTCGATTCCACTTGGCCTCTAAAGGAAAACCGCGCCGTGAATCGGGATCTATGCCACCAGGTAAACCAACTTCATCACCATAATAGATGCTAGGCGCACCGGGAAAGGTAAGTAATAGTAGAGTTGATAATTCTACACTCGCTATATCACCACCTGCAATAGTCATCAATCGGGCTGTATCGTGACTTGCTAGCAAATTCAGTTGAGTTAGCTGAATTTCCCAAGGGTAAAGTTGCAGTACTTCCTGAATTTTGGTAGCGTACTCGGCAGCAAATAAAGGTGGGTACGGTTGATAATCACGGTCTTGGACTTGTTCTAAGACTACGCGATCGCCAGCTGCAAAGGCAATTGTCGGCCCAGCAAAGAGATAATTCATCACGCCGTCAAATTGCGTTCCATCCAACCACTGGCGGGAATCTCCCCACACTTCGCCCACAATATAAGCTTCAGGATTGATGGCTTTAGTGCGATCGCGGAATTCTTGCCAAAAACCAGGAGTTTTGATTTCAAATGGTACATCCAATCGCCAGCCGTCGATGCCGAATTTAATCCAATATTCGGCAATTTCCATAATGTATTCCCGCACTTCTGGATTGTCATGGTTAAATTCTGGCAAAGCACGATTTCCCGCCCAACCCCCGTAGTTAGCAGGTAATTCACCATTGTAGGGTGCTAAAGGCCAGCCTTCAATTTTGAACCAATTTACCCAAGGCGAATGGGGGCCGTTTTCTAAAACGTCGTGGAAAAAGAAAAATCCCCGACTAGAATGGTTAAACACGCCATCTAGAACGACTTTGATATTCCGTTCATGGGCTGCATCAAGCAATTCTTTAAAAGCTTCGTTGCCCCCTAACATCGGGTCAATTTGGTAATAATCGTGGGTATGATAACGATGATTGCTGGCGGATTGAAAAATGGGTGTGAAATAAATCGCGTTAATCCCCAAATCTTGGATGTAGTCTAAACCCTCCATGATGCCCCATAAATCCCCGCCTTTATAACCCTGGAGAGTTGGCATAGCATCCCAATCTTCCCAGCGAGCCTCGTGCAACAGCCGTTTGCGTGGCTGTTTGCTTCTGGCAAAGCGATCTGGGAATATTTGGTAGAAAACAGCGTGCTTTACCCAGTCTGGTGTTTGAATTTCCATGAATAACTCTTTGTACGTTCAGAAGCGATCGTTGCAAATATTAGCTTCTTTATGTCTCCTACTTATGATAGAGAATTGGGAATTGGGCATGGGGCATGGGGCATTGGGCATTGGGAAGAGTTGTCTCTATTCTTTATCTACTATGTTTTTTGAGCAAATGTTATTACTATAGCAATCCTGAATGATTCGTGAGACAAAAGATCCCCGACTTCTTTAAGAAGTCGGGGATCTGCGGCTTGCGCTAATTGTTGGCTTGTAGCTTCCAATAAATTAAATTTGAGGTAAAAATGAGACACGAAAAACTTTCCCCTGGATTACTTTTAGCATTTCAGGACTATCACAATGAGGGAGATCAAGCTTTAGTTACACACAAGCGATCGCTTGGCATTATTGCCCACAAAAGCCCAGTCAAACCGACAAAGAGTGTCATTTTTATCTACTGCGAACCTGATGCAGACTTGAGTTACCTATCACAATATAATATTGAAGTCAATCAAAACTCTGGGAGTGTGCGGACAGCTTTCTTACCGATAGAGAGTTTAGATGTCTTATCAGAACAAGATGTGATTCAGCGAATCAAGCCATCACGCAAACTTCATTTGAGAATGGACAGTGCAATGGAAGCAGTCAAACTGCCGGAGTTTCAGAACAAAACCGGACTGACTGGCAAAGGAGTAATCATCGGCATTATAGACAGTGGCATCGATCCAAAACACCCCGCCTTTGCTGGACGAATTTTGCACATTTGGGATCAAACATTGCCAGGGCCAGGAGTCACAGAAGGCGGCTATGGGGCTGAATTTACGGGGGCGCAACTGACAATTTCTCAGGATACAGGCGGTCATGGTACTCACGTTGCAGGCATCGCCGCCGGCGCTGATACTAACTATAGCGGTGTTGCACCAGAAGCGGAATTAATTATCGTCAGGTCAGATTTACAAGATGCCCATATTGCCGATGGTGTGCGTTACATTTTCCGAATTGCTAGAGAGTTAGGACGCGCAGCCGTGGTAAATCTCAGCTTGGGCGGACATGCTGATGCCCATGATGGTAGTGATTCCTTATCCAAAGTCATTGATGCCGAAACTGGCCCTGGAAGAATAGTTTGCTGTGCTGCGGGTAACGAAGGAAACGACAACATTCATGGACAAGCGACAATACCCAGTGGACGGACTCGTGGTATGCGCTTTAATGTTCCTTTAAATCAAATAGGCATAGTTTGGTTAAACGCTTGGTATTCCAAAGACAGCGAATTGGAAGTGTCTGTGCGGAGTCCTAACGGTTTTGTCACTCCCTTCCAAAAAATAATTGCTGATGCTAATGCCGCACAAGATTACCAGTTACCAGATGCACGGGTGCAATTAGCGACACCAGCGCCAGATAAAGCCAATGGCGATCATAATTTCTTTGTGCAAATCCGGGGTATTGACCCCTCGCCAGTCATGGGAGGTATTTGGCAACTGCGAGTCCGCAACACTTCTGCAACTGACACACGTTTAGATGTGTGGACATTAGATGATAGTTCATCAGTCTTTTTTACAGGTAAAAGTGTGAAGGATGCGGTAAAAATTGGTTCGCCAGGAGCCGCCAGCAGTGCGATTACAGTTGCCGCTTATACTACTAAAGCCACGTACACAGATATTGATAACCAAGTGCGAGAAATGGGCTTAGAACTGCATACTATTTCAGAATTTAGTAGTGAAGGCCCACTACGCAATGATGGACAGAAGCCTGATATCACAGCACCAGGAGCAATGATTGTTTCCACCCTTTCCGCCGATGCCAGTTTTGACCGCTCATCGATGATTAATTCCAAGTTTGTGGTAATGGCTGGTACGAGTATGGCGACACCTTTCGTCACTGGGTTAGTGGCACTACTATTGCAGCGTGATTCTAAACTTGATCCGGCTGCTGTGAAAGATTTGCTACGTAAAAATAGCGCTATTCCCGGAAAACCCGCAGGCACATTTGATGACAAATGGGGTTATGGAGTGATTAACGCTTTAAATCTGTAATTAGACTGAGAAAGGTAGATATTATTTCTGCACAAGAGTAGGCGATAAAAACCTGTAAATTTGATAAGTTAGGGTAGGCAAAAATTGTCTACCCTTTTTACCAAGGAATTACTGATGAATTATCAGAAACTAGATGCCGCTCTTGCTACAGCGCTAAATGATGTTCAAAATTCAGAAGACCAGAGTTTGGGGGTTTTCATCCATACTGAACCAATTTTAGACTCTGCTGCAACTGCTGTTTTAGAAAGTTTAGGCGTTAGTGGTGTTACTAGTGGTAAAGATATTTTTACGGCAACATTGTCACCAAATGCCATTTCCCAGTTATCAGAGCAATCTTGGGTGAAGCATTTGAAGCGATCGCAGCAATTGCGTTTGGTCAATAAGAGAATAAATATAGGGAAGTTGGGTGTTTAATTAGTAAATAAGAGCGATCGCATTGCTTAACCAACAATCCACCACTTGCTGGCTAAGTTTGCTTTTTCAATTAGAGTTAATAATTAATATTAATATTTTTTATACACAACATATAGTATAGCGATTCATTGATTTGGAATAGTTAGTTTATTTAAGCTGTGCGGTGGGTATCTAAACATCCTTGAGAAATACTAAAATTCAAAATAGTACAGATGCTCTAGTATGTGTTCTTTAGCAGCACTCTCCATCGCTAGTAGTATTTTGTATAATTCTCTCTTTAGAATCTCCGATCCCCACTTACCAGCTGCTACATACAGTCCTAAACTGAAGATGAGAGTTGAAAGGCAGTCGGGAGAAATTTTGTGAAAAAAGTATTATCAATCATTCTTGGTGGTGGTGCGGGTACTCGGCTTTACCCACTAACCAAACTCCGCGCTAAACCAGCAGTACCAGTGGCGGGGAAGTACCGCTTAATCGATATCCCTGTTAGTAACTGCATAAATTCCGAAATATTTAAAATCTACGTCCTGACACAATTCAACTCAGCTTCGCTGAATCGTCACATTGGCCGTACCTATAACTTTACTGGTTTCAACGAAGGTTTTGTGGAAGTGCTAGCGGCACAACAAACGCCAGAAAACCCCAACTGGTTCCAAGGTACAGCCGATGCAGTGCGTCAGTATCTGTGGTTAATGGAAGAATGGGATGTAGAAGAATATCTAATTCTTTCAGGCGATCACCTCTACCGTATGGATTATCGCCAGTTTATCCAGCGCCATAGAGATACAGGGGCTGATATTACTCTCTCAGTTATCCCCATAGACGAGCGCCGCGCCTCAGATTTTGGTTTGATGAAAATTGACGATTCTGGTAGAGTAATCGATTTTAGCGAAAAACCCAAAGGTGAAGCTTTAATCCAAATGCGCGTTGATACAAGTGTACTGGGATTAACAAAAGAACAAGCCCAAAAACAACCTTACATCGCTTCGATGGGGATTTATGTCTTTAAAAAAGAGGTTTTGTTCAAGTTGTTAAGAGAGGGTATAGAAAGAACTGATTTCGGTAAAGAAATTATTCCTGATGCCTCTAAAGATTACAACGTTCAAGCTTACCTTTTTGATGACTATTGGGAAGATATTGGAACAATTGAGGCATTTTATCATGCCAATTTAGCTCTGACTCAGCAGCCCCAGCCACCTTTTAGTTTCTACGATGAAAAAGCACCAATTTATACCCGCCCTCGTTACTTACCTCCGACTAAACTTTTAGATTGCCACATCACAGAATCAATTATCGGCGAAGGTTGTATTTTGAAAAATTGCCGCATTCAACATTCAGTTTTAGGAGTGCGATCGCGGATTGAATCTGGCTGTGTCATCGAAGAATCTTTGCTCATGGGTGCAGATTTTTATCAAGCTTCTGTGGAACGCCAATGTAGCTTAATAGAAAATGACATTCCCGTAGGTATTGGTACAGATACAATCATTCGCGGTGCCATCATCGATAAAAATGCCCGGATCGGTCACGATGTCAAAATTATCAATAAAGATAATGTGCAAGAAGCTGAACGCGAAAATCAAGGTTTTTACATTCGCAGTGGTATCGTCGTTGTGCTGAAAAATGCTGTCATTCCTGATGGAACAATCATTTAGTCATTGGTCATTGGTCATTAGTTATTCACGAAGGACTAATGACTAAACTCTTTTTGCTGATTGGTCTTCCAGGTAGCGGTAAGTCAACTTTTGCAAAGCAATTGCTGGCAGAATGCCCCCAGATGTCGCTGATTTCTACAGATGCCATCAGGGGGCAATTATTCGGTTCCCAAGCCCTTCAGGGGCCGTGGCTGCTGATTTGGCGGGAAGTAGAGCGGCAATTTCAGCAAGCTATTTCTACAAAAAATACAGCCATTTTCGATGCAACTAATGCCCAGCGCCGCAATCGCCGTGAAGTCATTGCTTTAGCCCGTGAATTGGGCTTTACCCAAATTACGGCAATTTGGGTGGATACACCAGTCTGGTTGTGTTTAGCACGTAATAAAAGGCGATCGCGCCAGGTTCCTGAAGAAATTATTTTGCGGATGCACCGTCAACTCCGGGATGCTCCACCAAGCCTGGAAGAGGGGCTAGACGGGCTGATCCGCTTATCAGAAAAATCGGAGTACGGAAATTGCGATCGCACTTTGAGCGAGAACCACACTTGATTTTCTATATTCTTTGTTAATTTAAAATCAGATTCTTTTGCTTGGCACTACAGCTAGCAATTAAATATCTGTGATCTTAAAAAAAACATAACAGTAATTTCTATAGGAGGCTAGTAGATGGCTGCAACCGACTTCAAAGACTATTACGGAATTTTGGGAGTTAGTAAGACTGCCACTCAGGACGAGATTAAACAAGCCTTTCGGAAACTAGCCCGCAAATATCATCCTGATGTCAACCCAAATAATAAACAGGCAGAGGCACGCTTTAAAGAAGTTAGCGAAGCCTACGAAGTTGTGTCAGATGTAGATAAACGCAAAAAATACGACCAATTCGGTCAATATTGGAAGCAAGCTGGTGAAGGTTTCCCATCTGGCGGCGTTGGTGCTGATATGAGCGGCTTTGACTTCAGTCAATACGGCAATTTTGATGAGTTCATTAATGAGTTGCTAGGACGCTTTGGCGGTGCTAACCCTCGCGCTGGAGGTGGAGGTGGAGGTGGGCGACAAAGTTACTCACAAAGTTACTCTTCTTACCGCCCTCCTACAGGTGCTACAAGTGGTTTTGGCGGCTTTAACGATTATGGGTTTCAAGATCCAGGTGCGGCTACTTCCCAAGATAGTGAAGCTATAATTACCCTAACTTTTGCGGAAGCATTTAATGGCGTGCAAAAGCGCTTTAGTTTAGGTAACGAAACAATTGATGTTCGGATTCCATCTGGGGCTAAACCTGGTACTCGTCTGCGCGTGCGGGGAAAAGGTCAAATCAACCCCATGACTCAACAACGAGGCGATTTATACTTAAAAGTCGAACTTCAGCCGCACTCGTTTTTCCAAATGGAAGGCGATAACTTGGTATGCGAAGTGGCAATTACACCAGATGAAGCGACTCTGGGAGCCTCTATTGATGTACCTACTCCTGATGGTTTAGTTAATGTCAAGCTACCAGCCGGAGTGCGTTCTGGCCAATCGCTGCGTTTGCGTGGCAAAGGTTGGCCCCTCGCCAAGGGTGGACGTGGCGATCAGTTGGTGAAGGTGGCGATCGCACCTCCAAAAGACCTCAGCCAACAAGAGCGGGAATATTATGAAAAAATCCGGGCTATCCGTACTTATAACCCCCGCAGTCATTTGCAGCAAGTCAAGCTGTGAAAATTTCAGATTGTAGAGACGGTAAATTTACTGTCTCTAAATTAATTAGCTAAAATTTTGCTGACCACAGTCATTCAAGGATTTTGGGCTATTTTACCTTCTTATCTTGCACCGGAATATACTTCTTTGGTCTGATAATCTAGATACTGCAACCTTTTCTTTCTTTTTCAGCAACCCCTATTTATAGGACTTACGCAAAACTACAGCAGATAGGGGCAATTCATGAATTGCCCCTATCTGAAAATCTTTATTTTCAGTTATTGTTTGCGTAAGTCCTAATCTATATGAAACATCATACTGCTGTTCTCAGCTAAAAAATTGCCTTATTAGAGAAACTATGGGCTTTGAATATCAATAAAAAAAGAGCTTGAAGACAATGAAATACTTATTTATAATTTGGGTGCTTATACTTTCTTTAGTCGCTCCTAGTGCAGCCATCGCTCAATCAAGACAGCCCTACACCTTAATATCTGGACTTGGCACAATTCACCATCCAGTTTCTACTGCTAATCTCCAAGCGCAAAAGTTTTTCGATCAGGGATTAAATTTAACGTATGCTTTCAATCATGATGAAGCAGTGCGTTCTTTTCAACATGCTGCCAAACTCGATCCGCATTTAGCGATCGCATATTGGGGTATTGCTCTGGCTCTCGGCCCCAATATTAACTTAGAAATCGATCCCAATCGAGAATTAGCCGCTTACCAATCTGTACAGCAAGCTTTGGTGCTTTCCAGCCAAGCATCTAACCAGGAACAAGATTACATTACCGCCTTAGCAAAACGTTACTCTCAAGATCCCGATCCAGACTTGTATCAACTCGCGGTAGACTACGCAAAAGCAATGGCAACCCTAGTCAAGCGTTATCCTGATGATTTGGATGCGGCGACACTTTACGCTGAAAGCTTGATGGATCTGCATCCCTGGCAGCACTGGACTAAAGATGGTAAGCCACAGCCAGATACAGAAAAAATTGTGGCTCTTTTGGAATCTGTTCTCAAACGTAACCCAAATCATACCGGAGCCAATCATTATTATATCCATGCGGTGGAAGCCTCGCCTTCACCAGAACGGGCCCTTGTGAGTGCCAAAAGATTAGCAACCCTAGCGCCATCAGCAGGACACTTAGTACACATGCCTTCCCATATTTATTTTCGTGTGGGAGATTATGAGGGGGCAATGCAAGCAAACCAGCAAGCGATCGCTCAGGATGATATTTACATCAAAAAATATCAAGTCCAGGGCACTTATCCCATGATGTACTACAACCACAACGTACATTTTCTCATGGTGGCTAGCAGCATGGCAGGAAAATATGAAGATGCTCTCCAAGCCGCAGATAAATTAGTTACAAATGTAACTGCTATTAATCCATATATACCAATGCTTGAGGGATTTCTGGGCAGCAAAATGCTGATTCAGACACGCTTTCATGACTGGGATGCCATCTTAAAAACTCCTGCCCCAGATGTTAAATTGCCCACTACCACAGCACTGTGGCATTTTGTCCGAGGTATGGCGATCGCTGCCACAGGCAAACTTGAAGATGCAGTCAGTGAAAGTCGGACATTAGTGGCTGCCAAACAGGGAATTTCCACCGAAGCAACAATCGGATTCAGTCCCGCCACTGACATTTTAGACATCGCCTCAAAAGTTCTAGATGCCAAAATTGCTAAGGAAAAGGATGATTATCAATCTGCTATTCAATTACTAGAAAAAGCTGTCGAAATGGAAGATACCCTTAAGTACGTAGAACCACCAGACTGGTACTTTCCGACGCGGGAATCTTTGGGCGCTGTGCTTTTAGCTAAAGGTGATTATAGAGAGGCGGAGAAAGTCTTTCGTGCCGATCTAGAAAAATATCCCTCTAATGGGCGTTCTCTATTTGGCTTGCAAGCAAGTTTGCAGGGATTGGGCAACGATGATGCTGTTAAAGTTGTCAAAACCGAATTGGAAACAGCTTTGAAAGGTCAAACAACTTTGGATTTTAAATTTTAAATTTTAGATTGGCCCCATCCATAGAAGGTTCTCCAAAGAAGTACAAGCCGAAATAGCCTTTATTTGTTGCCTGACTTTAGCTTTCGTATTAAAATTTTGAAGTAATGCTTCATGGTTAATCCAGTCAAACGTTCAATTCGGATATTCAAAGATGCGCCCCTGTCTGTCTGATTTCCTTTATCACCCTACAGAATTTATTTTCTTCCATTTTCAACCCTTTTTTGGTTTGGACTGTACTTAGGGTAGGTGGGGCAGGTGACGATCGCGTAAATGCGATCGCATCACTAGTTAACGATCTACTGGATGCAGAGAGATAGCTCCTATGTCATCCTAGATTTAGGAGAGTTAATTCAGTGATATCTTTGATTTTAGTATTGAAAGGCTTTTTTCCTTTTAGTATTTACAGACTTTCAGAGAAATTAAAATCTCTACACAGTGATGATTTTGGAGAGAATCGATGTCAATTTATGTAGGTAACCTCTCTTATGACGTTACACAAGAAGATTTAAGTGGTATTTTTGCAGAATATGGTACTGTAAAGCGGGTTCAAGTACCTACTGACCGTGAAACAGGTCGTCCGCGAGGCTTTGCTTTTGTGGAAATGGGAACTGAAGCGGAAGAAACAGCTGCCATTGAAGCTCTCGACGGCGCTGAGTGGATGGGTCGCGATCTAAAAGTAAATAAGGCTAAACCCAAAGAAGATAGAGGTGATAGAGGTTCCTTTGGTGGCGGCAACCGAGGAGGAGGATACGGCGGTGGCGGTGGCGGCGGTGGACGCGGCGGACGCTACTAACTTTGGAAACAAAAAAAATTTACCAATAGTCTTAAGGTCAGACGAACAACAGTCTGTCTTTTTTTTGTAATGTTCCTGCCTGATTAAGTCAACTTAGTAGGAGAAATAATGACCCAAGTAATTGTAGGCGACAATGAACACATTGAATCAGCCTTACGACGATTTAAGCGAGAAGTTTCCAAAGCTGGAATTTTTCCAGATATGAGAAAGCATCGTCATTTTGAAACACCCTTAGAAAAACGCAAGCGCAAAGAAGTTGCCAAGCATAGACAGAGTAAGAGAAGTTTCCGCAATTAAGTGCTGACATAGATATGAAAAACTGCACGCCACTTGTGGCGTGCAGTTTTTGGGCATGGGGAATAGGGAATGGGGCATTGGTAACTCTTCCCAATTCCCAATTCCCAATTCCCAATTCCCTGCTTTTCTAAGGGAGTTAGGGAGGATAAAGCTTTAACCAAGCCTATTGAGATATAAACGAATGCCCCCATAGATTCTATGAGGGTTTTCCTTTTGCCTATTTTAAAATCAGGAAACTTCAATAAACGCTAAAATCAAGTCAGCCTTTGTATTGTAGCGGTTGTGTCCCACATCACTCAGAGTGCGGTTCACTGCATAAATCCTGATTGTCAACGTCCTTATCCCCAACCTTGGGGAAACAAATTCTGCAACAGCTGTGGCGCACCGCTAGAGTTGTTAGACCGCTATGTTCCACTTCAGCCATTAGGTTCGGGAGGATTTGCTCAAATTTACACGGTTTGGGATCAAAAAACTCAAACAGAGA
This sequence comes from Nostoc sp., assembly GCF_036917435.1. Lineage (GTDB taxonomy): Bacteria > Cyanobacteriota > Cyanobacteriia > Cyanobacteriales > Nostocaceae > Nostoc. Next base: position 40,536 of record NZ_JBALDM010000051.1, on the reverse strand, counting down.
AAGTGCTGAAAGTGTTGGTAGAAGATTCACCAAAGGCACTGGAGTTATTTACCCAAGAGGCGGCTGTTTTATCTAGTTTGCACCATCCTGGTGTTCCCGCAGTCGATGCCGAAGGTTATTTTCAGGTACAACTCTTTAACCCCAAGCTGCACCAACTGCCTTGTCTGGTAATGGAAAAAATCAATGGGCAAACTTTAGAAGAGATATTAAAAAAGTTTCCTCAAGGGTGTCCAGAGAATTTGGTTATAAACTGGTTTGCTCAAACTGTAGAGATTTTACAAGAATTACACAAACGTCAGATTATTCACCGGGATATTAAACCTTCTAATTTAATGCTGGGAACCTCTTCGCCCACTGTAACCACCCCTCAAGGGCAAGCACAGGGCGATCGCTTGGTACTAATTGATTTTGGCGGAGCAAAACAATTTAGCGCCTCTAAGCTGCGTTCTCAGTCGAGTTCCACCCGATTATTTTCTTCCGGTTACAGTCCACCAGAACAAGTAACTGGAAGCATTGTTGGGCCAAGTGCCGATTTTTATGCCCTTGGTCGAACGATGATTGAACTACTAACAGGTAAGTACCCGCTAGAGTTGGAAGATCAGCAAACTGGGAAATTGCGCTGGCGAACTGTGGTAAATGTCAACCCTCAATTAGCAGATTTGCTGGATGAGATGGTGCAGGAAGATGTGCGATCGCGTCCAGCAAATGCAGCTATGATTCAAAAACGCTTGGCGAAGATTTCTCAACCATTACCGCCGACAGGATTATTTGCTCAACTGCAAGACAAGATAAAGCAAACTTTAGGGCAAGTTTCCCAAGGATTTACACTGCTAATCCAAGCTATTGAGCGAGTTTTAGCTAATTTTACCCAAGCTGTAACTAAAACCGTTGTTTTTATCGCTCAGACAATCATCAAAATTTTTCAAGCTTGTTTGGCGACCATTTGGGCAATGATCTTGGCTTATGTTGGCGCTTGTTTTGGTGCGATCGCTGGTTTTATTTTGGCATATCATACGAGCTTGGGGCATTGGGTTGTGCAATCTATTTCGACTCAGCTAAACCAATTAGTGCCAAATACTCAACCTATCTTCGGGGCAGATATTTTGGTATTCATCGCCGCAGGCTGGGGAACCGCTTGGGGACTGACAGTATCCGGGTGTTTTGGTCAACGGCGGCGTTTTTTAGTCGCGTCGGTGATGGGCATGATTAGCTATGGCTTTGGTTGGTTCATTTTGCAATTAATCACACCAAAAGATAGCGGCGAGGGCTTGGTGGCAGTGATTTTAGTAGCAGCTTGCCTACTCACATTAAGCTTAGGTCTTCGCAGCCATCATGTAGTGTACGCCGTGTTCGCGGCTTTTGGTAGTGCGATCGCTTATGCACTTTTGATTATTTTAGGATTAGCACCTCCCATCTTCCAATTTTCTAGTCAGCCCGCCTGGTCAGAGTTACAGTTACCTCTCATTTTTTTTGGTTCCGTAGGCTTTTTTATCAGCTTCTGGTTAGGAGTAAGTTACTACCTAATTGTCCCTGGATTGCGCTTTTTAGGGTGGCGATAAAAGAGGAAGGAAGGATTCCTATATTTAGGACTTGCCTATAATTGGGGATTAACTATGGAACCTATTTCTATGATTATTGCTGCTTTAGGTGCTGGTGCGATCGCACTTTCGGGAAAGTTCACAGGCGATTGGTATACTGAAAACAACTTTTAGCAAGGGCGATCGCGTTCCTCAAAATGAAACCCAACATTTTCATTGATTTGTTGGGTTTTACTTCCCTACGGGACGCTACGCGAACGTTCAACTCAACCTGTAGAGTTTATGCTTTTAATCAAATGCCCAAAAACAAGATCCCCCTAGTCGTATTTTTCATCGAGCTAGGGGGATCACATATATAGTAGTCTATAAGAGGTTCGGTATAGTTGCTTACGAATCGATTCTATAGCCTATATTTGAGTTTGAGTAGTCTTACTACTAGAATTTATAGTATTTTTACAGCTTCTTAATGAATGCTTCATCCTTGTTCTTCCTTAGAGAAGCGGTATATGTAAGTATGACAGTACGCAGTGTGCGTAACTTGTCATTTTTGTGGATATCTGTAAAAAATATGAAATTTAAGATTGTTGCTACCGTCGCTTTATTAGCTTGTTTTGGCTTTGCAGAGCAGGCGCTGGCGGTAAGTCAGGTAGATTTGGATCAGTTAAAGGCAACAAGTTCTTGTCCCCGGTGTAATTTGAGTGGTGCCGATCTAAGTCAACTGAATCTAGCTGGAGCAAATTTGCGAGGGGCTGACTTGAGTCGTGCAACATTATCTAAAGCTAATCTCACGAATGCCGATCTCACCGGTGCAAATTTAGAAGGTGCGATTCTGAATTTGGCGAATCTTAATGGTGCCTCTTTAACAGGAGCAAATTTGAAATCAGCATCTTTGGAAAATGCCGATCTATCTTACGCCGGCTTCATCAGCGCTAATTTGGAAGCAGCAAACTTAAAAGATGCCAAAATACAGTTTACCAATTTTCGCGGGGCTAACTTCCGACTAACAACTCTGGCGAATGGTGTCGTCACCTCCGATAAGCCTTACGGCTGGTCGTCAGAGCGTCAAAAGGACAGAGAATGTAATGAGTTCAAACCCGAAAATACTCGAGGCACAATCTGTTATTCCAAATAAATTGGGAATTGGGAATTGGGCATTGGGCATTGGGCATTGGGCATTGATTATTTCTCGCTCATCCTTCAGCCTTCTGCCTCACTTCAACTATGCTCAGTGACCACCTGCTCCCTGCTCCCTGCCTCCTTGTATAGCAAAAGCATTTTGTTTGTTAAGGGTTCTTTATCATGGGAAAAAAGCTTGTAGATTAATTGAATCGATGCTTACCCATATTAAAGACTTAGCAGCAAAACTAGCGCCTCGCTTGATTGAAATTCGCCGCCATATCCACTCTCACCCAGAACTCAGTGGTCAGGAATACCAAACAGCAGCCTTTGTAGCTGGTGTTTTGTCTTCTAGTGGACTGCATGTACAAGAAGGTGTTGGTAAAACGGGCGTTATTGGAGAATTGCAAGGCACTGGTCAAAATGACCGTTTATTGGCAATTCGTACCGATATGGATGCCTTGCCAATTCAAGAGGGTACAAATTTAGAATACGCCTCCCGCGCAGTGGGAATTATGCACGCTTGTGGTCATGATGTCCATACCACCGTGGGCTTAGGAACAGCGATGGTGCTGTCCCAAATGGCTGAGGAGTTGGGTGGAAAAGTACGGTTTTTATTTCAGCCAGCCGAGGAAATTGCTCAAGGGGCAAGCTGGATGATGAAAGATGGGGCGATGGAAAATGTCTCAGCTGTATTAGGGGTTCATGTTTTCCCTTCTATACCCGCAGGATCTATTGGTGTGCGTTATGGGGCATTGACAGCCGCCGCAGATGATTTAGAAATTCTGATTATGGGAGAATCTGGACACGGGGCGCGTCCCCATGAGGCGATTGATGCAATTTGGATTGCTTGCCAAGTTATTACTGCACTGCAACAAGCCATTAGCCGGACGCAGAATCCTTTGCGTCCTGTAGTGTTGAGTATAGGGAAGATTAATGGTGGCAGAGCGCCGAATATAATTGCGGATAAAGTGGAGTTGTTGGGAACGGTGCGATCGCTCCATCCCGAAACCCGCGCCCATCTCCCTAGCTGGATTGAAAACATTGTATCTAATGTTTGCCATACCTACGGGGCAAAATATCAAGTGAATTATCGCCAGGGCGTACCCAGCGTTCAAAATGATTACGCCTTGACACAATTGTTACAATCAGCCGCAGAAGAAGCTTGGAGTAGCGATCGCGTCCAAGTTTTACCCGAACCTTCCCTTGGTGCGGAAGATTTTTCTATGTATTTGGAACATGCCCCCGGTTCCATGTTTCGCTTAGGTGTAGGCTACAAAGAAAGAATTATTAACCACCCATTACACCATCCCCAGTTTGAAGTTGATGAATCTGCCATTATCACCGGAGTTGTAACTATGGCGTATGCCGCCTATAAATATTATCAGCAGAATTATCAGCAAAATGTTTAAACAAAAACTCCCAGACTTGATGTGCTGGGAGTTTTTGTTTAACTATCTTTTTTTAGCGGATATAGAAAGCTCAAAAGCATTCTACGCTTTCGATTCGCTAACAACACCTAGCTTTTGTTGAATTTTAGTCTTAGCAGCTTTGAATTCAGTAGCCAATTGTTCACTTTGCTCAGTAGTTAAGTTGTTGCGAATGGCAGCAAACATTGTGCTTTCTTCTTGACGAATATGATCGGCAATGGCTTCCCTCAGCTGTTTGACTTTCTCTTTGAATAGCGGTGAAGATGGGCTAAGAGCCTTAATTTCTTCTAATGCCTGCTTTGCATGAGCCTGTTCATCAAACAATTCTTGGGTGTTGTTTTGACCATAGAAAGGACGTACTTTTGGGTATACGACTTCCTCTTCAGCTTCAGCGTGGACACTTAGATCCTTATAAATTTGACCGAAGTACTCTTGGATCTTCTCAGGATTGTTGCTTTGTATCAATTCGGCGAACAGGGTATTTAGCTTGTTATGGTCGAGGCGGATGGCATCCTGGATATTCATATCCTTTTTGTCACTGGCTTGGGTAACAGCGCTACCTACCACACCACTAACTGCTGCCAAAGCGTCTTGAACACGTGCCCAAATTCCTTGATCTGCATCTTGTCCAGTGAGTTCGCGGACACCCAGAATTTCTAAAATACCTTTGAGTTGCTCTTGGTGAGCGCGGTTTTCAAAGTTTATGGTATTGAGAGGTGCGATCGCTAGCAAAACGTCAGCACCAACTTTTTGAGCAGCTTTGTGAATTATCAAGCCACTCATTACTGCTTGATGTTTCAGCAATTCATGCTGAGATACTTTTTCATACAGGCTCAACTCAGAACCTTTGAACAACTCACGAGCTTTTTCAATGAATTGTGTAACATTTTTCTTTGGTTCAGCCTGAATGCCATACTGACCGATTACAGTTTCTAGAACACCAAGATTTTTTTCGTCATCATTAAGAAAATTCCGAATGCGATCTGCAATTTCGGCATCGAGTCCTTCTCTCAAAAGCAATTGCTCATTTTCAATGACCAACTGTTGGAGGGCTTTAAGACTTGCCAATTTAATAGCAATAGCATTGCGTTTCGTATCATCTAAAGTAGCTACCATCTGTGTTCTCCCCGGCAAAGTGTTTTGTAATTCTTCCTTGATATAACCTTGACACAGAGGTTAAAGAGATTCCATCTTTCTTTTGAGCGATCGCTATCACAACTCTGGGTAGAAAAATGCAATTATTCTTCATAAAAAAACTTTGTTTTTATACTTTTAGATAGATATATGAAATTTAAACTATATCCTCAGATATAAAACTCATATTTAATTTTGTGAAATCAACGTAAGTATGTTAATAAAACGCAACGTATACCCAAACCTTTTGGTGCATTAATAGATTTTTTCAAACAATCAAATCAGATTGCTATAGATACTTATTACTTTTTGTTTTATCAAACAGGATAAAAGTAAATTAATTCAAATAAAATTTGATTTGATTAACGATAAGATCGTATTTGTAAATTAAAAAAACTCTAGTTGAAAAGAATTTAATTAATATTTCTAAGGTTATTTTGATTAGTAATACCAATTTTTTATGAAGATGCACATAATAAGTCCCCCCTTCACAAGGCTACGGTGTACACAGAAGTGATTAATTACCCCAAATCTCGTTACGTAGGGTGCGTTAGGACTTGCGTCCATAACGCACCCTACCAAAGTCAGATAAGGTTTTTCCGACTTGTGTATACACCGTAGCCTTAGCAAGGAGAGGGGAGACATAACACAGCTTTATCGGTGTGAGGTTGCTATATGTCCACCTTTTAACGAGGGGCTAGATTCTACTTACATCCCAAAGACTCACGAGTATCTACACCAGTTTTAGAATTAACACCACTTGCTTTAACACAAAGCTTTTTGACTTGCGTTCCATCTAAGATTGCATTTGTAAAATCAGCGCCTGTGACATTTACATCATCAAAAGTAGAACGCAGCATCATTGCATCAGTTAAGACAGCATCACTCAAATCAGCAGCCTTAAACCTTGATAGATAAGCTATGCCTTCACTAAAATTAACACCATGCAGATTTACTCCCTCCAGCAGAGTACCGTTAAATACAGTACCACGTAAGTCAGCATTGCTAAAATTCGCATTCTCTAATTTGAGATTGGTAAACTCAGTGCCAATTAAACTTTGGCCAGAGTAATCCTTCCCCTTGAGTTCATCATTACCCACAGAACGGGTAATACTGGAAGAACTTGCAGCTTCCGCCGATAGGGGAAACAAAAAAAGAACCATAGCTAAGACAAAGCTAGCTAACAGTTGCCAATATTTCATAATGTCTTCTTAATAAATCTCAACACTTTCACCATTCACTATTAAACCTCACAGAAGGGGACAAAGGGGATGAGGGAGCAGGGGAGGCAGGGAAAGCAGGGTGAGACAAGGGGACAAGGAGAATAACCATGCCCAATGCCCATCTGACTTTTCCCGTCAAGTATCAAAAAGCTGACTCACAAAGGATTTTAGATAAAGCACAGCATATACGGTGCAGTAATTGAAATCGGGTGCTAAAGGTGACGAGCAATGCTGGACTAGTAGGAGAAAAATTTTGCAACCTGTGAATTGAGCGATAAGCCTGACGGCATGGCTACGCTTACCGCCGATTAAATGAGCGTGCAATGTCAATCAGCTATGCTCTAACTCAAGGATTCTGTAAAGCACTATCAGAAATCTTCAACAGAGGAACCGTACTCAAGGGAGCATACGAGTTTTTGCCAACCCCAAATTATAGTCATTTATAAAGTTATTATAAAGCTTAAGGCGTAAGATCACTATACTTTATAATGTGTCTACTTACGTAATAAGTTATGATATTTGTAGAGATTCAGTAAAGCTCTATCTATATTGTTATAACTCTTATTGTGTTGCTTCGCTATGTAAATGTTTATCAGAGCAATACCCTCTTTTTAGAGAAAAACTATTGCATAAGTGCTTTTGGTAAAAACGATTTATTTTTAGGACTAATTAATAAAATCATTTATCTAAAACAATGACTGAAGAATTAACTCAATCGACTATTCAGAAGACTTTTGAATGGCTCTATCAAAGAGCGATTGATGGAATATCTGGTTTTGATTCTGCGTCAGAAATGGCTGAACACTATCTTGCTAAGGGTGGTTATTTAGAAGATAATGTCAATGCTCTCATCAAATGGCAAATTGTCAAAGCTGGAACATCGGGCTTTCTTACTGGTCTGGGTGGTCTGTTAACGTTACCTATTGCTGTACCTGCTAATCTTGCCAGTATAATGTATATTCATGTCAGAATGATTGCAGCTATTGCCTACATGGGTGGATACGATCTTAACGATGATAAGGTTAAAACTTTAATCTATGTCTGTTTGGCTGGAAATTCTGCCAAAGATATTTTCAAACAGTCAGGAATAGTAGTCGGTAAAAAGTTAACAACTTCAGTCATCAACAGTATTTCTAAAAAGACGATAGGAGAAATTAACAAAAGAGTTGGGTTTAAACTCATCACTAAATTTAGTGAAAAAGGTGCGATTGTTTTAGGTCGTGTAGTTCCTCTTTTTGGTGGTGTTATTGGAGCATCTATTGATGGGATAGCAACTCAAAGAGTTGGCAACATTGCCAGAGAAACATTTATTGTTAACAAGCCTCAAAGTTTATCTTTGGAGACAGATAATTAATTGGTTTTTCAAAAATAAAATAGGAACTATACATCCTTTTTTAATCAATATTAGAAAAATTAAAGTTTCACCCCCAGCCTGACGAAAGCAGGATATTACTTTATTTAAAGTATAAAACTGTACTTAGATATTTTTATTTATCTTATTATTCAGTAGCGTGCAAAACTTTATTATCTGAATAACTATAAATTAAAAATCAAATTATGAGCGATTACGATAGATTGAACAACTTAATGAAAACAGAGGGATTGATGTACAAAGCTTGGGAGAAAATTAAAAGAATAGTTCGGAGATAGGCAATGTCAGCAGAATATCAAAAGCAAGTCTTAGAAGACCTAGAAAAAGTCAGAAGTAGCTGGCAAAAAAGAAAGCACGCTTTTCAAATCGAAATAGGTAGTATTGATGGTTTAGGAAAAAGACTTGAGTACCAAAAAGAAATACAAAGATGTGATGAAGAAATTCAGAAAATAAACACAGAAATAGAGCCTATTAAGAATTACCTGATGAAAAACCAACTAAATACTACTCAATGTTCTGAATCATCGTCATCTACTCTTGACAACAGTGAAAGAAAACCAAAAATTGGAATTGTTACAGCCTTGCCAGAAGAATATGCAGCAGTAATAAGATTACTTAAAAATACTGAAAAGGTTTCTTTTCCTGGAAGAAGTGGAGGTCGCTCATATCATCTAGGAGATGTTTTTACAGAAGAAGGAGGAAAACATACTATTGTTTTGTGTCTAGCATCAATGGGAAATAATGGGGCAGCAATTCGTGCATCATTACTACTCAAGCATTTTCCTGATCTTGAAGGGGTCATTATGGTAGGAATCGCAGGAGGAATTCCTTATCCAGAAAAATCAGATGACCATGTTCGCCTTGGAGATATAGTTATTTCTAATGAAAAAGGTGTTATTCAATACGATTTTGATAAAGAAACAATTACAGAGACTGTCCACAGACATCCCCCTCGACCCCCTAGTGCTTCATTAATAGAGCAAGTAATATATCTTCAGATAGGTGAGATGTTAGGAAAGAAACCCTGGTTAAAATTTATTGACCAAGCACTTTCAGAGGATGAGCAACGCCCTTCAATTGACAAAGATATCCTCAGCGATTCAACTAATCCCAGTATTGTAATTCAACATCCCCAAGATTCTAAACGAAAAGATGGTGAACCAAGAGTTTTCCTTGCTTCTATTGCTTCGGCTAACAAACTTTTGAAGAATCCAATCAAACGAAATAAACTTCGAGATATGTTTGGAGTTAAAGCCGTTGAAATGGAAAGTTCGGGAATTGCCGACACAACTTGGAATTATGAAATTGGTTATTTAGTTGTCCGTGGAATTTGTGACTATTGTGATTCAAATAAGAATGATGATTGGCGCTCTTATGCAGCAGCAGTTGCAGCAGCTTATACAATTGCTTTACTTGAATCGATACCAGTCCCAAAGTTATAGAGCCTCAAGTAACTAAAATAAAACTTGATGTACCAAAGAATGACAACATTAAAGACAGCCCTAAAAAAGTAGTTACGAAAGTTAAGTTTTTAGGTCGTCTAATAGTCGAAATCGAAAAAACATTTTATCTGTAGTATTCAAATAAAGACGGAGTATTCCAATGGATTATCAACAAGAGGAAATAAAAAATCTAGAGAACATTATAAGTAAATTACAAAGAAGAAAGTACGATTTTGCAAATGAAAAAATTGATATTGATGGTTTAGGAAAAAGACTTGAGTACAAAGAAGAAATTCATAAATGTGATGAAGAAATTAAGGAAAAACTTCAGAAACTAGAAGTATTAAAAAGTCAAAATCAACAAGAGAATTCAAGGGTTTGGAGTGAATTAAGTCAAAAAATTAAACATATTCCAATCCAAGATGAAACTATTGATTTTTTTGTTACAAGGAACATAACTGAGCCTGTTGTGGATTTTCAATGGAAAGAATCGGTAATTTTATCACTTACTCAACTAAGGCAAACATCTACTCAAAAAGAAGATTCAACAACTGCTTCGACCGATCACGTAATAAATAGGATATTACGGCTCGATAAATCAAAGGAACAATCTCGTGCATTAGCTCTATTTGCATTAGAATACTTAGCTGAAGAAGCAAAAGAAAATGAGCTTAAAGATAAAACAGTTGAATTTATTATTAATAATGCAATAAAAACTCTCAACGAAAATGATGGTCGCACCAATAACCCAAGTACTAGAATCGACAAAGCTTTTGAGAAATTACTGCGTTATTCCTGTTTTGCCCAAACATGTCAAGATAGATTGATACAAAGCTATATCTCAGCTTATGATAATGATAAATATCGCACTACGATTGGATGTATTTTTCTGTATACTCTGAATGATATCGAAGTCCTCAATGCCAGAAATTGTACTCAAAAGTTATATCCTCTTCTAGAAAAGTTGACTAAGGCTAGATTGGTTGAAGATCGTGTTAAGGCAGGACTTAGATTGGTTAATGAATTTTTTCTTCCACATCTAAACAATAACCTTACAGAAATAAATTTCTTGCCAGAAGAACTTTTAAATTTGACAATTAAAATTCTGCTTAAAATTATTAGTGAGAATGTAACAGATAACAATGCAGTTTCAACTACTGCGCTCTGGGCTTTAAAATGGTTAACAGCATCATGTGAAAATAGTAGCAATTATACAGTTTATCGTTTTACCGAAAAAGAACTAGATATTCTGCGGGAATTTGCTACAAATAATAAACAAGACGTTGTTGCCAGGGGTTGGGCAGTTTTAATCTTGAGTAAATGTAATTGTAATTACGAAAAGCCTGTATTTGCTCAAGCAGACTGGATATATGAATGGGCAATTGTAGCAGATGGCGTTAAGCCTCAAAAACAGCTACCAGTCATGATGTCTCTTAATCGTCCCCCAGATATTGTAGTGCTGAAATATTTAATAGGTTCTGATTTGCCTATCGAAGGAAAACGCTCTGTTGCTATTGCCCTGGGAAGATTAGGATGTTTTGTAGAAGAAATGATAGAGCCACTTCTAAAAATTTTTCATGACGATATGGCTGTTTTTAAAGAGCGTGACGAAGCATTAGTTTATTTAGCTTTTATTGGTAATTCCAAGGTGATATCTCAACTTGGGCAAGAAGCTCAAGAACCATTTGAAAAAGACCCTAAAAAATATGATTTACCTGGACGATGTTTTCTAGCATTAATGGGGATAGGTAATTTAAAAGAACTTGAATACAGACTTATTCATAGCATCAGCGAACAATTCCAGATTAATGCTTATGCCTATGCACTGGCAGGCATTGCAAATTCTCAAGGGATAGAGGTTTTAAAATCTCTAAAAAATCATCATAAAAAGCAAGTACGTGATGCGGTAAATAATGCTTTATCTAGAGCAAAAGAATGGAGTCATAATAATTATAATCAAATTAGTCCTAATTCTTCTAGTAACAATGAAGATAGATTTTTAGCTCGGCAAGGTCACTTAATTCATAAGATGAAAGCTAAGGATAGTACTGGTAGATGGGCATATTATTTCCTTTACGTAGAACCTAGTAAAGAAAAGGAATTTATGAATGCACTTAACTCGAATCACAGTATTGATTTGGAAGATTATGGTAAAGTAGTTGGCTCTTGTTATGGAGAGAAGCCCGATGAACAATTAAGAAATCTTTTAAAAGAAAAGTATGGGTTTGAGGTTTAATATACAACAAGAGGATTACTATTCGATATCTGATGCAAACTTGAAATTGTAGTCAGGAAATATCCATCAGTTATCATCTGCTGTAAATAGTTTTATTGAGAAAAGAATTAGTTCGATTCCTGATTTTACCCCGTAACTAACAGTCCCTAAATACCAGATATATCAGGGATTACAGCAATTATGTAGTCAAGAAGCCAAATATTAAGCGACCATTTGAAGCTGCAATCTCTCTAACTACCAAAATCTTTGAAACCTATAATTTGCAAGGGTTTTCAGCCTCTATTTCCGCTTTTGTAAGGATCTCGGCTCTATGCCGTCTACACTAGAAAGCTCATAGCAGTGAGCCTCAAAACTATTCTGTATACTATTTTTGCTGTTTTATTAGGTCTTGCTCAGGTTTTAGTTAATACTGGTAGTAAAGTACTGAGCTAGTCAAAATACTAGGGTAGGGTGATGTTCTTTAGGAGACAGCTATGAGCGATAAAGATCAAATCCTTGAAATTTTCTTTAAAGAATATGACAAGTTAAAGTCGGAGCAGGCTCAACGAATTGGCTTTCGGGACAACCTACTTTACGTGACGCTAGGCTTGTTCGGAACAGTTGTCTCGTTTGCCGTTTCCAATCCATCTAACTATTACGCCCTACTCGTGATTCCCTGGGTTTGTCTCATTCTAGGTTGGACTTATGCAGTGAATGACGAGAAGATTTCGTCGATTGGCAAATACATTCGCTACAAGCTGGTAGACAAAGTTAAGGAACATACAGGTTATATGGATCTGGAAACCCTCTTTGGTTGGGAGATTGCCCATCGTAACGACAAACATCGTAAGCGCCGCAAGGTTCAGCAGTTGATCGTGGACGAAATTACATTTGTCTTTTCGGGCATGATTGCTCTTTCGGCGTTCTGGTTTCTGGTTTCTCAGCCTCCCCTGGCGGTAACTATTCTTTCCTGGGTCGAACTTCTGCTTTTAATTGTGTTAGGAGTCGAGATGCTTATTTATGCTGACCTGGCAGAGGGGCGCTAGCGTTTTATCCTGAGAGTGTGCCATGCAGAGGTATGCCCTGTTTGGCCCAATTCAATACCCAAGACTGTAAAACCAGCAAGCATCTCGTAGGATGATAGATGTTGAGGTGCGATGCCTAATGGCAAGTTGCTCCGCATCTACGCAAAATTACCTGTGACAAATCAAGAAGACAACGCCCAATCTCTGGTGCGAACCCCCTTATATCAAGTGGGTGTAGAACTCAAAGCCCGCTTTACCAGCTTTGGCGGTTGGGAAATGCCTGTGCAATTTAGTGGCATTAGCCGCGAACACGAGGCTGTAAGAAATACAGCCGGAATGTTCGATATTTCCCACATGGGCAAATTTACCCTCCAAGGTAAAAATCTCATTTCCCAACTCCAGCCTCTAGTGCCTTCAGACTTGAGTCGATTGCAATCCGGTCAAGCACAATACACCGTATTGTTAAATCCCCAAGCCGGAATTATTGATGACATCATTGTTTATTACCAAGGTGAAGACAGCTCTGGTATACAAAAGGCATTTATCATCGTCAATGCAGCAACCTCTGCTAAAGATAAAGCATGGCTTTTGCAACATCTAGACCTAGATAAAGTGCAATTCCAAGACCTTTCACCAGAAAAAGCCTTAATTGCCGTCCAAGGGCCAAAAGCGATTAAATATCTCCAGCCTTTAGTGCAAGAAGACTTACAACCAATCAAAGCTTTCGGACATTTAAAAGCAACCCTACTAGGTAAACCTGCCTTCTTCGCCCGCACAGGTTACACCGGAGAAGATGGCTTTGAGGTGATGGTAGACCCAGATGTGGGCGTAGAATTGTGGCGAAATCTTTATAAAGCTGGTGTTATCCCCTGTGGACTCGGTGCGAGAGACACCCTGCGCTTAGAAGCAGCAATGGCACTTTATGGGCAAGATATCGATGACATCACCACACCCTTAGAAGCAGGTTTGGGGTGGCTAGTTCACTTAGATACCAAAGGTGATTTTATTGGACGGGAAGTTTTAGCACAACAAAAAGCCTCTGGAGTGCAGCGTCGATTGGTGGGTTTACAAACTCAAGGACGTAACATAGCCCGTCATGGCTATCAAGTGTTATCAGCAGGTAAAGTTGTGGGAGAAATTTCCAGTGGCACTCTGTCGCCCACACTTGGTTATCCCATTGCTTTAGCCTACCTCCCTACCGAACTGGCAAGCATCGGTCAGCAGCTAGAAGTCGAAATTCGTGGTAAAGCTTATCCAGCAGTTGTGGTTAAACGTCCCTTTTATCGGTCAAAAAATCGTGCCGCCAACTGATAAGCGCCAGGCTTTTTAAGGAATAATGTGTTGTGAGTTACTCAATCTACAGTAAGGTTCATTACCAGACATGGCTTTGATGACTATTGGGGCAATAATTTTTTTGATAAGGGAGAGGAAGTGATATGTCTTTTGAATATCCTCAAGATTTTAGATACCTTGATTCTCATGAATACGTGCGAATAGATGGCGAAATTGCCACCATTGGCATTACTGAGTTTGCCGTACATGAATTGGGTGATATCGTCTTTTTGGAACTGCCAGAAATTGGCGACGCTCTTACCAGGGGAGAAAACTTTGGCACAATTGAATCAGTGAAAGCCGTTGAAGAACTGAATTCACCAGTCACAGGAACAGTTGTAGAACGCAATGATGCTTTAATTAACGATCCCGAACAAGTTTCTGATGATCCCTATGGTGAAGGATGGTTCTTGAAAGTGCGCGTCAATGACCCTGGTGAAATTGAGGATGCCTTGACAGCAGATGAGTATCGCGCACTGGTGGAAGGCGAGTAGGGAGTGGGGGATGAGGAGGATGAGGGGGACAAGGGAGACAAGGTAAAATTTTCTCCCCCATCTCCCCCATCTCCCCCACTCCACTCCCCTCGAAGATAAGTCATGAAATTTAGATAAACTCAAAAGTTACACCTACTTCTGATGAGTATTTATTGCAAAATATGAAATAGTACTATCTGGAGAGTAATTTGTGGTATTGAACGCCCCTGTTCTCAAATCAAATGAGCAGCAAGTGCTGAACCAAAAAAGTCAAAAATTAAGTAGTTTTGCGCCAAGACACATTGGCCCTAACTCCGACGACATCCAGCTTATGCTTAAGGTTTTGGGATTTCCCAGCCTGGATGCCCTAATCGACAAAACAGTTCCCCAGACAATCCGGCTGAAGCAACCGCTAAAGTTACCAGAAGCCGAAAGTGAGTATGCAGCACTGGCATCCTTAAAAAAAGTTGCTGACAAAAATCAGGTTTTCCGTTCATACATCGGTATGGGATATTACGACACTATTACCCCTCCTGTGATTGGGCGTAACATCTTAGAAAACCCAGGTTGGTATACTGCTTACACTCCTTATCAGCCAGAAATTGCCCAAGGGCGACTTGAAGCGCTGCTAAATTTTCAAACCCTGATTATTGACCTCACAGGTTTGGAAATTGCCAATGCTTCGCTACTTGATGAAGCTACAGCCGCAGCTGAAGCAATGAGTTTAAGCTATGGTGTCTCCAAAAATCAGGCTTATGCCTATTTTGTCTCTGATGAATGCCATCCCCAAACTATTGACGTGTTACAAACACGTGCTAAACCATTAGGTATTAAGATAATTGTCGGCGATCATCAAACATTTGATTTTGATCTACCAATTTTTGGGGCTGTTCTGCAATACCCCGCAAGTGATGGCACGATTTACGACTACCGCGCTTTTATAGAAAAAGCCCATGCTAAGGGTGCATTGGTGACGGTAGCAGCAGATCCTTTAAGTTTAACTTTGCTTACCCCTCCTGGGGAATTTGGTGCTGATATTGCTGTCGGTAGCACCCAGCGATTTGGTATTCCGTTGGGGTTTGGGGGGCCTCATGCGGCATACTTTGCAACGAAAGAAGAGTATAAGCGGCTGGTTCCAGGGCGAATTGTCGGAGTATCAAAAGATGCTCAAGGTAAACCTGCACTGCGTCTGGCTTTGCAAACCCGCGAACAACACATCCGCCGCGAAAAAGCTACTAGTAATATTTGTACTGCACAGGTGCTACTGGCGGTAATGGCGAGTATGTACGCTGTTTATCACGGGCCAGATGGACTTAAGCAAATTGCGGAGAATATCCACAAGCTAACTTTAATGTTGGCAGCAGGACTAAAGCATTTGGGTTACAAAATTAGTTCTGAACATTTCTTTGATACATTGCGCGTGGAGTTGGGAACACGCAGCCTGGCAGTAATTCTCGAAGCTTGTCAAGCACGGAATATTAACCTGCGGATTTTTGATGACAATGCCGTTGGTATCTCTGTAGATGAAACAACTACAGTAGATGATTTGTTAGAGCTTTTGGAGATTTTTGCAGCGCCTGATAGTCTATTGTTCGGTTTTAAAGAAATTGGAGACTTAATTGCAGCACAGCGCAAATCACATCTAGATAATTCAACCCTCTCCCGTACCAGTAAATATCTCACCCATCCTGTTTTTAACCGCTATCATTCAGAAACTGAATTATTGCGCTATCTGCACAAGCTAGAAGCTAAGGACTTGTCGCTAACAACATCGATGATTCCCTTGGGTTCTTGCACAATGAAGTTGAATGCAACAGCAGAGATGATTCCGGTAAGTTGGGAGGAATTCGGCAAGATTCACCCATTTGCACCCGCGTCGCAAACTCAGGGTTATCAACTCCTGTTTGAGCAACTTGAGGCATGGTTAGCTGAAATTACTGGTTTTGCCGGAATTTCTCTACAACCAAATGCTGGTTCTCAGGGCGAATATGCTGGACTTTTAGTAATTCGTCAATATCACGAAAATCGGGGTGAAGCACACCGTAATGTCTGTTTGATTCCCACCTCTGCACACGGGACAAACCCGGCGAGTGCGGTGATGTGCGGTATGAAGGTGGTGGCAGTTGCCTGTGACTCACAAGGCAATATTGATGTTGATGACTTGAAGGCTAAGGCAGAAAAACACAGCCATGAATTAGCCGCGTTAATGGTGACATATCCCTCAACTCACGGTGTCTTTGAGGAACCAATTCAGGAAATCTGCGCTGTTGTTCATAGTCACGGTGGACAAGTTTACATGGATGGGGCAAATATGAATGCCCAAGTGGGAATTTGCCGTCCTGGAGATATTGGCGCGGATGTCTGCCATTTAAACTTGCACAAAACCTTCTGTATTCCTCATGGTGGCGGTGGCCCTGGTATGGGGCCCATTGGGGTAGCCTCTCATCTTGTGCCATTTTTGCCGGGACATCCTGTTGTAACTATCGACAACTCAACTCAGCACTCGAATATTGGTGCTGTTGCTGCTGCACCTTGGGGTAGTGCCAGTATTCTGGTGATTTCTTGGATGTATATCGCCATGATGGGTGCTGATGGTTTAACCCAAGCAACTAAGGTGGCGATTCTCAGTGCTAACTACATCGCCAAGAAACTGGAATCGTACTATCCGGTTTTGTATCAGGGGAAAAATGGTCTAGTTGCCCATGAATGTATTTTAGATTTGCGATCGCTAAAAAAATCAGCCGCGATCGAAATCGATGATGTAGCCAAGCGTCTCATTGATTACGGTTTCCATGCGCCGACTGTCTCCTGGCCTGTAGGGGGTACAATCATGGTGGAACCTACAGAAAGTGAATCTAAGCAAGAGTTGGATCGTTTCTGTGATGCCTTGATTTCTATTCGCCAAGAAATCGCTGAAATAGAATCAGGTAAGGTGGATATTCAAGATAATGTTTTGAAGAACGCACCCCACACCGCCGAAAGTCTGATTGTCGGAGAATGGCATCATCATTATTCTCGTGAACAAGCCGCCTATCCTGCGCCTTGGACTCGTGAATATAAATTCTGGCCGGCTGTCGGTCGAATTGATGCAGCCTTTGGTGACAGAAATTTTGTTTGTTCTTGTCTGCCAATGGATGCTTATTCCTGATATAGCTATACAGTTTAGTTAAAATTTGCTCCCCTTAACTCTCGTTTTCAGAAAGTTAAGGGGATTTTTCGCGCAAAGACTCTTTCTGCGTCTTTGTGTGAGAAAAGTAACTTTGATAATCGAACCACAGAGGCACAGAGGACACTGAGAAAGAGGGAAAAGTTAATGATTGCTATTATGTGGTGCTGGGTGAGCTAATTTTTTTATCTGTCGTTAGGATAGGTTACAGATGTAAAAATTATCTCTGCCGTTAGCGAAGATTGGCTTAGTCTTAGGACTTACGTAAGTAATAGCCGAAACCCTTATTTCTAGGTAGGGGTAATTCATGAATTGCCCCTACCGTATGTAGTTTTGCGTAAGTCTTAAGTCTGATAAATATCTAATTCTAATAACCTAAGTTGCGGCTTTATAGACTTCAAAGATTCAGAAAGAATGTCATCTCCTCAAATAATTCATAAGCTGTAACTGCAACTGTCTTTTGACAGAATCTGTCGTTGAGTCTTTGTTTTTATCGCCTGTTTCATCAATAATCAATATAATTTATTGCCTAGCCAAGAGAGCGTCCCAATGAAAGCAAATTTATCAAATATATTGTCATTGCGAATGAAGCAATTGCAAAGTCTAGGTACACAAAATATCTTGAGAAATTTTAACCATATATTTACCTACCCTTTAACTACCTGAGTTAAAGTTTACAAAAATATCACGTAAACAATTTAACCTTAAATAGACAAAATTAGCCTGCCTAACTTCCAATATCAGCAGCGTTTACAAAACTCACCGCAATTGTGACGATTAAGGTAGAATTATTAAAGGTTCTTTACAGAGTTTTGCTAATCATACCCAATTCTGTTAAAAAAGCCTAGCATTCAAATGTAAATATCAAAACCCCCTCTAGAGTTCACCAAAAGTTTCTATGACGCTCCCAATTCGCAACGTCGCCATTATCGCCCACGTTGACCACGGCAAAACCACCCTGGTTGACGCACTCCTCAAACAATCCGGCATTTTCCGCGAAGGCGAAGACGTTCCGGATTGCGTTATGGACTCCAACGCCCTAGAACGGGAACGGGGTATTACTATCCTGTCTAAAAATACAGCCGTTCGCTACAAAGAAACACTAATTAATATTGTTGATACTCCTGGACACGCTGACTTTGGTGGCGAAGTGGAACGTGTACTCGGCATGGTTGACGGATGTCTTCTAATTGTCGATGCCAACGAAGGCCCCATGCCCCAAACACGCTTTGTCTTGAAAAAAGCTTTAGAAAAAGGGCTACGCCCCATCGTTATCATCAACAAAATTGATCGTGGACAAACTGACCCCCACGTTGCTGTTGATAAAGTCTTGGATTTGTTCTTGGAATTAGGGGCAGATGAAGACCAGTGCGATTTTACCTATCTGTTTGCCTCTGGTATGGCAGGTTTTGCGAAGGAAAGCCTGGAAGCAGAATCGGTAGATATGCAACCTTTGTTTAACGCGATTCTGAAACACGTTCCATCACCAGTGGGCGACAGCACCAAGCCTCTGCAATTGCAAGTTACAACCCTAGATTATTCTGAATATCTGGGACGGATTGTAATTGGCAGAATTCACAACGGTACTATCCGAGCAGGACAACAAGCAGCTTTAATTACAGAAGATGGCACCATCGTCAAGGGTAAAATTACCAAATTGATGGGCTTTGAAGGACTAAAGCGGATAGACATGGAAGAAGCAACCGCAGGTTATATTGTGGCGGTGGCTGGTTTCGCTGATGCTTATATTGGGGAAACCATTACTGATCCCAACAATCCGCAAGCTTTACCACTAATTAAAGTGGATGAACCAACCTTGCAAATGGCCTTCTGGGTGAATGATTCGCCCTTTGCTGGTCAAGAAGGTAAGTTGGTGACTTCCCGTCAAATACGCGATCGCCTATTCCGCGAACTCGAAACCAACGTGGCTTTGCGCGTCGAAGAAACCGATTCTCCCGATAAATTCCTCGTTTCCGGTCGTGGAGAACTCCACTTAGGTATCTTAATTGAAACCATGCGCCGGGAAGGATTCGAGTTTCAGGTATCTCAGCCACAGGTTATTTACCGTGAAATTAACGGTCAACCTTGCGAACCTTATGAACTTTTGGTGTTAGACATTCCTGCTGATGGTGTGGGTAGCTGTATCGAACGCCTGGGACAACGTAAAGGCGAAATGCAAGATATGCAACCAGGTAGTGGCGATCGCACCCAGTTAGAGTTTGTCATCCCCGCCCGTGGTTTGATTGGTTTCCGGGGTGAATTCATGCGGATGACTCGTGGTGAAGGCATCATGAACCACAGCTTCTTAGATTACCGTCAATTCAGTGGCGAAATAGAAGCCCGTAACAAAGGCGTTTTAGTCTCATTTGAAGAGGGTGTTTCTACCTTCTACGCCATGAGAAACGCCGAAGATAGAGGAGCATTTTTTATCACTCCCGGCACAAAGGTTTACAGAGGTATGATTGTGGGAGAACACACTCGTTCCCAAGATTTGGAACTAAATATCTGTAAGACCAAGCAGTTGACTAACCACCGGGCTGCTGGTGGCGATGAATTGGTGCAACTGCAAGCACCGATAGACATGAGCCTAGAGCGTGCTTTGGAATACATCGCAGCCGATGAATTGGTGGAAGTTACACCCCAATCGATTCGTCTGCGGAAGATGTCGAAGAAGTTGGCGAAACGGTAAGTAAAACTGTAACTTAATTAATTTAGAAAGCCCACTAGTGTGGGCTTTTTTGTTTGCTATGTGTGTAACAATCATTTTTAAAATGGGTATAACAATAATACAAGTCTAATAATATATGATGTACATCACACATGAGTCAGCGTAACCATCCTATATTAGGAAAGTTTGTTAAAGAATTTAAACCAAAAATTTCCAGAGAACTTGGTAAGATTATTGGTATTACTTTTTGTCTTATTTTGTTTAGTATCTCCCAATTTTTATTGGGTTTACCTCAAGGAAGTGTAAGCCTAATATTAAGCTTAGTATGTCTTATAATAGCTGGTGTTTTAGCATACCGTATTATAGATATACTAAAAGACCGTTTATTTCTATATGAAAAGGGATTAGTTTATCAGTCAAGCAATAAAATAAGCATTATAAGTTTTAGTGATATTGTGGCGCTATGGCAATACAGCGCTAAATATTATTTATATTTTATAATTCCTACTGGTAGAACGACTTATGAGTACACTATTCAGACTAAAGATGGTAACAGAATAATTCTTGATGAAATAATTGCTAAAGAGGAATTAGGTAAGCATTTAAATTATGAACTTTTTAAACACCTGATGCCTAGCCTCAAGTTTAACTATAATGCAGGAAAAGAGGTTTTTTTTGGAGAAATAACAATCAGTAAACATGGAATAAAAACTAAAAATGTTACATTACCTTGGTTAGAGGTTGAACGTATAGATATTTCAGCAGGCAAACTTTATATTAGGAAAAAAAATAGTGGTTGGCTGGACAAGAATTGGTATGTTACGGAAGTATCGACAATATACAATTTATATATTTTTCTAGAAATGACTAATACAGTTCTTGAAAATACGTAAACAACCTGTATAACAAATATTAAACACTCAAGTTAGTGGTGGGGTGTAATACATTAAATTAGTATGGTTAAACTCACTAAGTCACTATTACAAGTATTGGGATGGCTCTTTTTCTTGGCAGCATTTGGAAGTCTTATTCTTTACTTTCAGAATAGGATTGATAGTATCATTCCGTCTGCAACTTTTGCTGCTCTTTTTGGTGTATTTCTAACTGAAGCTTCAAGAACAGCAGATAAGCAGATACAGCGTTCTAAATTTTTTCTTGAGCAGTCACTTTCAGGCTTTGATCATGCTGTTAACTTACTAAGTGACAGGAATAACGATAGACGTAAATATATTTCTGTAGCTCGCAGACTTCAGCAATCCTTAGAACTTTCAAAAAATATTACAGAGAAAGAACACAAAATTATCTTGCAAATAGAAATTGATCGATATCGGCATCAACTCTGGGAAATTTTGAACCCCGATGACGAGCATATTACTTCTGCGTTCTTCTATGGTGTTAGCGATCCGAGTTTAAATATTGATGAAGCAGCAAAACAATCCAGTCTTCCTAAAATTGGAGAGCCGAAGGATAGGATATCTTCGATACATAGCTTGTCATCTAAATCGCTGTTCGTGATTTGGAATTTTATGGAGTTTCCAGAAAATTATGCAGATCCACTTCATAATACCTTTTCGCAGGAACAGATTGAGGCGTTGCAGCTACAGCACAAACCTTTGTACGAGTACCTACAACATAAGCACAAACACCACTCTATTGCTGGTAAACTTCACAAGTTATTAGACAAAGAGCAATAGACTGAGCAGCTGAATATCCACTCAAGTTTATCCGCGCTATGCTTGGTACTGCTTTCATTTCACACAAACTCTACACGTCCTATCATCTCTTCAGGTGTCATCACCTCATAAATTCAAACCTTGGTTTGAATGATTTCACCAATTGAACGAGTTCCTTTTTTGCAGTAAGTAATACCAGGATGATCAAGCCTATAACTTGCAATAATCAAAAAATCTGCATCTTGGGTACTAACTCATCCTCTTCTGCTGTGCGGCGAGCAATCTCGTCTCAGCGATCAAAGTCCGGTAAAATCAAGGTATGAAATTCGAGTGGGATCACCAAAAGAACCAAGCAAATATTGCAAAGCATGGACTTGATTTTGCAGACGCTCCCAGAATGTTCAATCTACCACTACGTATTTCTCTAGACGAACGTCAAGACTACGGCGAGGATCGATGGATTGGGTTGGGAATACTTGATGGACGTGTTGTGGTTGTAGTTTTTACAGAACCAGACGAGCAAACAATCCGAATTATTTCACTTCGCAAAGCTCTGCCTTATGAACGAAAACGATATGAACAATTCCTCAAGGACGAACTGGGACAAAGTTGACTCACTCACAGAAGAGGAAATTGATACATCTGATATTCCTCCCTTAACCGAGGAATTTTTTGGTAATTCACGGTGGTGGAAACCTGTAACACCAATGAATGTTATTGTCCAAGTAGATCCTGAAACGCTGGCTTGGTTCCAATCTCAAGGCGAGGATTATGAAAAGAAAATGGCTGCGGCACTACGCATTTATGCAGAGGCTCACAAGATGTAAAGATGTTTTATGAAGAAGGAAGTTGAAAACGAAATAGAAGATGAATTACGTCCTGAGTACGACTTCGCTCAAATGGCAAGCAGTCATAAACCAACCAAATATAAAGCGGTTTCAATAAGAACATCAGGCACAACCCCTGAGACACTGTGAATTTTGGGTGGGGTTGAGTTAAAAAAGAAACATGAAAATTATTAAACCCATCACCAATTGGTTAGAAACCCGCGCTTGTACCCCGACTTATGGCGGTTGGGTACTAGCAGCGACCGCTATTTGTTTTTTTGGAGCAGGTATCAATACGATGGCTGGTTGGCTGTATGCCATTAGCGGCATCAGTTTTGCCCTTTTGGGTGTAGCAGCTATCTTACCGCCGCGATCGCTCACAGGTCTATCCATCACTCGCCGTCCCATACAACCTGTGTCAGCAGGCGACGATCTGACAGTGGAATTAGAAATCTGCAATCAGACACAGCAGCCTGTAAGTTTATTGCAAGTCGAGGATATATTACCCTTCGTCTTAGGGAAACCAGCACAAAAGGCGATCGAAACAATTCCTAGCCAAGGTAGTTACCGTTGGGTATATTACCACCCTACCCAGCGCCGGGGCGTTTATCGTTGGCACACAGTTGAACTAGGTTCTGGTGCGCCTTTGGGATTGTTTTGGTGTCGCCGTCAGCGTGATTGTGCTGCCACAGCGATCGTCTATCCCACAATCTTACCCTTGGCTACCTGCCCCTTGGTAGACGAAATGGGGCAAGAAGAGAGCAAAAGGGGCGATCCTCGTGGTAGACCATTGCAGACAGCGACAACAGGGCTGGTGCGATCGCTCCGTCCTTATCGCCTGGGAGATCCTACCCGTCTCATTCACTGGCGAACTAGCGCCCGTTATGGTGAATTAAGGGTACGGGAGTTAGAAATGGTGACAGGTGGCCAAGAAATAGTTATTGCCCTTGATAGTGCTAGTAATTGGGAAGAAGAAAACTTTGAACAAGCAGTAATTGCCGCAGCTTCACTGTATTTTTACGCACAGCAACAGCAATTACAGGTGCAACTATGGACAGCATCGACAGATTTAATTAAAGGCGATCGCTTTGTACTAGAAACTTTAGCAGCAACAACAAATACAGAAGATGCTAGTTCAGTAGTTCCTAAAAGTCATCCCTTGATTTGGTTGACTCAGAATCCTTTGAGTGTTGCTACTCTTCCTCAAGGTAGTCGCTGGGTTTTGTGGCCAAATATTTCTTCACCAGTAGAACAAGAGATAATCAATCGCGATCATCCTGGTATTTTTGTGCAAAGCGATCGCGCTCTACAACCCCAACTGCAAAAAACGTTACATTCGTATTGATCAATACTTTAGGCAAAAAACTAAAGACTAGAAGGGCTATACTAACAAAGCCGATCTCTACAAATTGTAAAGCTTTTAGCCTACGGAGGTAAGCTTTGTTTGTCTAGCCGCAACTTCTAGGCACTCGGCAAGGTTTAAGTTAACTTTGCTTTAGCTGTTTACGTCTTAGTACTGATCCAGCACTTAAAGCAGCTATTGACAGTAGCGCTGGTAGCAATGTAGGTTCGGGAACAGACGTAGCTTTTTCATTAAAGGTAAAGTTATCTAGCACAAATTGTGTCCCACCACCCTTCCCTATAAAATCATCTGGATTAACAACAAAGGACGTAAACCTTAATTCATCAACACCAACATAATCAAAATTAACTGAAGTTGGCTTTATCGTATCTACAGCCACAGTTTTTGAATACAGGGTTGTGCCACTCTTTAAACCTTCGACAGTAACTAAAAGACCATCATACCAAGCAGCTGTGAGGTAAGCACTGTTAAAGTCAAAAATACTATTACTGACTAGAGAAGAAGATTCGCCCTGCCCATTAAAGCTTACGTAGTCTCCTGATACTCTACCCGTGTTATAGCCTTGATAAGTAGGCGAGTACGAGCCATTTAAGTAGTAAAAATTGTCCCAATTAAATCCACCGTAGCCGTTAGGAATTAGAGGATTTGCAAAATCTGGAAGAGGACTTATATCATCAAATGTTAAAACAGTTGCTTGTGCTACTGCTCCTATTCCCAAAACAATTACTGTTGCGATCGCAGCAGTCGATAACTTTTTCGCAACGGTTGAAATACTCATACGTTAGTAGTGGTAACTCGTGATAATTTTGTGCTGTTTTTGTTACACGCCTCATAACATACACTAATTGCCAACAATAATGAGTATTATTACTTATTAAAACGATGAATTCTTATAAAGTTATGATGAAGATAATTCAGTACAGAGGCTAGCATAATTGCTTATATAGGAATTACCCTTGTTGTCTTCGCTTAGAGGCATCACAGCGTACTTTTTTTGATGAGCGTAAATCAACCTCTTCACTTTTCAAGTCTGCCTCAAGATACAACTTGATTTTTGACTAGCTTAGAAGTTAAACTTCTGTGATTTTTAAGATTTTGTCTGATCCCAGCACACCGGACATATCAGCCTTTGAGCAAAGGTAAAACAATCTTGGCTGGTAAGGTTGGGGAAATCCACCCAGTAATCCCTACATAAGGCTGAGGTACAATGCAAAGAAATATTTAAATTATGAGCGACATGATCACATCAGAACATAACACAAAATCCAGCGATAGAAGCCTAGAGGCAATGCGGCATTTTTCCGAACAATACGCCAAGCGGACTGGAACATACTTCTGTTCTGAACCTTCTGTTACCGCAGTTGTGATTGAAGGACTAGCCAAACATAAAGACGAACTAGGTGCGCCTTTATGTCCCTGTCGCCATTACGAAGATAAAGAGGCTGAAGTCCACGCCACCTACTGGAACTGCCCTTGTGTGCCAATGAGAGAACGCAAAGAGTGTCATTGTATGTTGTTCCTCACCTCTGACAACGAGTTTGCTGGAGATAAACAAGACATCTCTCTCGAAACCATTAAAGAAGTCCGAGACAGTATGGGATGAGCGAAACCATCCCCCAAGAGTTTTGGCAAGGCGTAGAACAGTTCAATTCTGGTCAGTTCTACGCCTGTCATGACACTTTAGAGGCTTTATGGATTGAAGCCAGTGAACCAGAAAAAACCTTTTATCAAGGCATTCTCCAAATCTCTGTGGCGCTTTATCATTTGGAGAATCGGAACTGGCGAGGTGCAGTAATTCTACTGGGTGAAGGTGGCAATCGCCTACGGCGTTACCCATCTAGTTACGGCGGCGTTGATGTAGATGAGCTATTGAGTCAGAGCGCAGCACTGTTGACGACATTACAACAAATAGGGCCAGATAAGATTACATCAGGCGATCTGGGTGAAAATCAAGTTTTATCTTTGCCTAAAATTGTGCTATCTACTGATTGACATCTGGTAAATTAATTATGCGTTGCCCGAAATCCTTCGCAGGCACAGTTTATGAATTGTGCCTACGTCATTTTCACTCAGATGCCAATTACCTGAAACCTTGAGGTTGGGGGTAGCGTCACTATTTCAGCCAGTAGTTATCGTAAATCACTCCAGATTGTATATTTCATAATCTGGATAAAGTACTTGAGATAATTAGAATGCAAGCTGAAATCCCGAATCTCTAACTCCTATGATGCCCTGCTATCAATTGCCCATGTCACAGTTCCGTCGCTTTGGATTAGCTTTAATGCTGCCAGTTGCACTCTTGGGCGCTTTTGTTTTCCCTACCCAACTGCAAACCGCTACTGCACAAACAACTAAAGACAATCGCCCCCTGACTATCCGCGCTGATGTGCAAGAATATGACGCGAAAAATCAAGTAGTCACCGCTCGCGGTAATGTGCAAATGTTGTATCCTTCTCGTCAGATTCAGGCAACATCTGCCCAAGCACAGTACTTTAGTAAGGAACGCCGAATTGATTTCAGTGGTAACGTCTATATTTTGCAACAGGGAGGTAACAGTATCCGGGCAGAGAAGGTAACGTATTTAATTGATGAAGGGCGATTTGTTGCTCTACCTCAATCCAACCGTCAGGTGGAGTCTATCTACATGATTCAGGAATCAGATAATGCTGGACAAACTGCCCCACCTGTCCCAAAGACACCACCTTTGAAGCCTTCTAATTAGCATTTACCACCAAGAAAGGGTGCTTCTAGCGTGAAAATTGTTTTAGAGAATATTCACAAATCTTACGGCAAGCGAGTAATTGTCAATCGTGTTAATCTTTCTGTTGGTCAGGGGGAAATTGTTGGTTTACTAGGCCCCAATGGGGCTGGTAAAACGACGACTTTTTACATTGCCACGGGTTTAGAAAAACCCAATCAAGGAAAAGTTTGGTTGGGCGATCTGGACGTTACGGCAATGGCAATGCACCAAAGGGCGCGATTGGGTATTGGTTATCTCGCACAAGAACCAAGTGTTTTCCGCCAACTCTCGGTACAAGATAATATTCTGTTGGTGCTGGAACAAACGAAGGTGCCACGACGGGAATGGTCAAGGCGACTCACAACTTTACTGCGGGAGTTTCGGTTAGAAAAATTAGCCAATAGTAAAGGAATTCAACTTTCTGGTGGTGAGCGACGGCGGACGGAATTAGCGAGGTCTTTAGCTGCTGGAGTAGAAGGGCCAAAGTTTTTACTTTTGGATGAACCATTTGCGGGAGTAGATCCGATCGCAGTTTCAGAAATTCAGCACATTGTCGCCGAACTGCGCGATCGCGGTATGGGAATCTTAATTACAGATCATAATGTCCGCGAAACCCTTGCCATTACCGATCGCGCCTACATCATGCGCGAAGGACAAATTCTCGCTTTTGGCGGTGCTGACGAACTTTACAGCAATCCCTTAGTTCGACAATATTATTTAGGAGATAATTTTCAAGTCTAAATTCATAATTATTTAGTTAATAATTTTTCAAAGGCTATTTTTATATTTAATTTTAATTATCAATTGATTAATTTATTTCATTCTGCTTCTTCAGCCATTGAGAATTAAACTGAATTAAACTTTTATCCTAAATACGGCAAATACAGCAGTTTGCAATTAAGTGAAGTACACAAATTAGACTTCAACACAAAATATGAAGACTATTTTAGTTCTACCTCCTGCTCTCTGCTCCCTGCCTCCACCAGTGTTGCAAATTTTAAATTGCTTATGATTTCAAAGAATTTCCCGTCTTTCTACAACCTCTATTCGCTGCTACCTTTTACGATCATGGATCGTTACCTTGCTAGCGAATTGATAGCGCCGTTTTTATTTGGTGTCGGAGCATTTTCATCACTTGGTGTCACTATTGATGCTGTATTTGATCTAGTCAGAAAAATCGTAGAATCTGGGCTACCCGTAGACATTGCCATTCAGGTTTTTTTGCTAAAGTTTCCCAACTTTATTGTTTTAGCCTTCCCCATGTCTACCCTGTTAGCTACTTTGATGACCTATAGTCGTCTTTCTAGCGACAGTGAACTAATTGCCCTACGTGGTTGTGGAGTCAGCGTCTATCGCATAGTACTAACTGCTGTGATGTTAAGTCTTGTGGTTACAGGAATGACATTTGTGTTTAACGAACAAATTGCACCAGCAGCAAATTACCAAGCGACGATGACTCTAGACAAAGCCCTCAAATCAGACAAGCCAACTTTAAAACAGCAAAATATTTTCTATCCTGAATACCAGGATGTTACCCAAGCGGATGGTTCTAAAAATAGAATATTGTCACGCTTGTTTTATGCTGACCAATTTGATGGTAAGCGGATGAAAGGTTTGACAATTATAGACCGTTCAACAAAAAATCTGAATCAAATTGTGGTATCAGAATCAGCCCAGTGGAATCCTTCCCAAAATCTCTGGGATTTTTACAACGGTACGATCTATTTTGTTGCTGCCGATCGCTCCTATCGCAACATCATCAGATTTGAACACCAACAACTGCAACTACCGCGCACGCCATTAAGTCTGGCAGAAAAAAGCCGAGACTATGGTGAGATGAATATTGCTGAAGCCCTAGATCAACTACAAGTAGAATATCTTGGTGGCGATCGCCAAAAAATTCGTAAACTCGAAGTGCGAATTCAACAAAAAATCTCCTTACCCTTTGTATGCGTAGTTTTTGGCTTAGTCGGTGCAGCAATGGGAAGCATCCCCCAGCGAACTGGAAGAGGTACCAGCTTTGGGATTAGCGTTGTAGTGATATTTTCCTACTACTTAATTTTCTTCATTACTGGTGCGATCGCGCAAACAGGTTCCCTTTCTCCCTTTATGGGAGCTTGGTTGCCCAACTTTCTTTTTTTGGGAATAGGTCTATTCTTATTGATACGAGTTGCCAAACGCTAAGGGGGATAATTCTTTAGAGGGAATTGGGCATTGAGAATTGGGCATTGGGAATTGGGAATTGGGAATTGGGCATTGAGAATTGGGCATTGGGCATTGGGAACGAGAAAGACTTGTTTAAGTTCTCACTCAAGTCACCTTGTCCCCTGCTTCCCCTGCTTCCTTGCTTCTTCCCCATTCCCCATTCCCCATTCCCCATTCCCCATTCCCTATTCCCCATTACCCATTACCCATTCCCCATTCCCTAAATTACGGATGAGAATTTCGGCATTGCGGTGCATTTGGGTTTTCCTTGCAATATTCTTCAAAAGAGACTTTGGCTGATATCATACCCTCAGCTTTCTGATGAGCAGCTTCTGCTTGGAGTTCTTCTACCTCATCCCAAGCAGCTGCACAGGCTTTAGAATAAGCACCTTGTTCGGTGCAAATAGCGCGAGACTGTTCAATTGCTTTTTGAATTCTCTCCTCCAGCAGTAGCGCTTTTGGGGCTTCCACAAAGTCGCTTTTGGTCAAAATGTCGGTAATTGAGATAATGCCTAACAGCTTGCCTTGAATCACAGGGGCGCGATGAATACCAGTGTTAGCAAATAACCGCGCTACATACTCTACACCCAAATCAGGATTTACCACTATGCAAGGCTTGCTCATGATCTCGTAAACCCGCACTTGATTTGGATCTTTCCCGTAGGCTGTTACCTTATAGACAATATCCGTTTCTGTGACAATACCATAAGCATCATTTTCATGGCGAATATCTACAACTAGCGCCCGCAATTTTTTTTCCTTCATCAGCCCTACTGCTTCAGTGACAGTCGCTGAACCGCGAATGGTAACTACGTTTTTGGTCATGATATCTTCAGCTTTCATCATTGCTGTAGTCTCCTGGTAAATAGTAGGGTGCGGCACAGCGCCCTCACAGGCGTATGTATCGAAGTATTGCAGCCTACAGTTTGCTAACTAGAAAGTAAAAAAGTCGAACTTTTGTCCAGCTACAACAATAAACTTAGAACAACTGTCAACTCGTGATGTTATCCAATGTGACCAATACCCAAAAACTAACCATAACTTTCTAGAAAATCTTGCCAAAGGACTCCAGCCGCTAAAAAGTAAATTTTTGACTATACATGCCTATTGGTAATGACTAATAACTGATAGAGAAGTTAGGATAAAATTACTATCCAAGTTCACTTGAGATATTTTCCTGTTGAGGAAAGTAAAAGCATTAAACAGTAACATCTTCAAATTCCGTCAAATTTGCCTGATTCTGAGTAAATTTCAATTACGAATCCTATGTCACATCGTGATTATCCTCCCGCCTACTTCCGCTATCTCAAAGCCAGATTATTGAATTTAGGACGACCTGGTTTTTGGGTAACTGTAATTTTTTTATCTGTACTAGGGCTAGTAACTTGGGAATACTGGTCAAATCCAGACATTTTCGCTTATAAGCAAAAAAAAGAAGTTGCTTCCCAAGCGCCTGTTGATTCTTCACTTTCAGAAGAAAACAGAGCGATCGCAGCAGATATTGATAACCTACCGGTTTTGTTTAATGACTTTGAGCAAGCAAGTCTTTCACTACCGGCAAATACCCCCAATGAAAAGGCAAAAGATACTGGGAGTAAAAGCTTATTAGAGGATGTAATTAATAAACAAAAGTCTGCTAGTGATGCCAAATTAAATCCGGCTTCAGGCGTTAATGGCGACACCTCCCCAATTGCGAAAAATCCCTTTGTTGTACAAACAGAAAATTTATTGCGGGCTGGGACAGCAGATAACAATAATCAGTTTCTCGGTTTCAAGAGCTTTAATGCACCGTCTGAACCAACAGGCGAGGAACGAACATCTTCTAGTCTGGGAATTGGATTCACCAATCAAACCAACAAAAATCAAAATTCTGTCTTCATCAGCCCTCTGCAAGCAGCACTCAACCAATCGACAAATCAAAAGCTGTCTAGCTTCAATGGTAATGCAACTGTGCCAAATGGTTTGGGACAAGTCTCTGACTCAAAAACAACGCTAACACCACCTATCAACAGCTTAACCAGTCAGAATTCTCTACCAATTACTGGGTTAACTCCAGCGACGGGCTACACCTCAACGGGTAGGAACTTGCAACAAAATCCCTACAATAATTTAAATAATGGTCAGGTATTACCCAATAATGGGTTAACTCCGGGGACGGGCTACACCTCAACGGGTACGAACTCACCACAAAATCCCTACAATAATTTAAATAATGGTCAGGTATTGCCTAATGTAGCACCAGTTACGTCCCCAGTCACCTCTACCGCACCAAGTAATATTTCACCTTACTCTAGCCAGATTCCCAATCAAGGCATTGTCACCCCCATAAATGGGAATTATGGCTTACAGCAGCCAATGCAACCACCACAGTCTAATTATGGGAATTATGGCTTGCAGCAGCCGACACAACCATCACAGTCTAATTATGTGCAGCAGCAACCAACACAGTCTAATTCCTTATATCTTCGCCAGCTTCGAGACAAGTATAGAACTCCGGGTCAAAACTGATTGTTAGCAGATCGCTTAACTGGATAAAGTCTAACTAAGTAAGTCGGCGGAAATAAATTCAACTATGTTATGAAACGTAAACAGGCTTCAAACCCCTACCAATGACAAAGGACAAATGACAGCCCCCACTAGTTAGCTTTAATTGCACCGATCTACTTAAGGTGATTGTGGGCTATTTGGGATAGTCGGAACTTCTGGTGTTTCGGGTTGTCGTTGTTGTCGTTGTAAATATTTACTTAATACATAAGCCATATCTCCACGGGTAACAGGTTTTAATGGAGAAATATTGCCTTGAGCATCTCTATTGAGAAATCCCTCAGTAGCTACTGTAGCGATCGCTTTTCTAGCCCAAGTTGGGATAGACTTTTCATCTGGATATGAAGCTAGAATCTCATTCACAGCGTCATCCGGAAACTGAAATACACCATAAGCCTGGGCGAAAATAGCCAGAGCCTCCGCCTTTGTCACTTTTTGATTAGGGAAAAATTCATTACCGCGATAGCCTTTCATGATGTCAGTTTTTAAGACTGTCTGTATATCATTAAATGCCCAATAAGAACTAGGAACATCTGGAATAGCTAAATTTTCTTTGCTAACAGCTTGTCTTTTATCAAGCCGAAATGCTTTTACCATAATTGACGCTAATTCAGCCCGACTCAGTAACCTTTCTGGATAAAACTTGCCATCAGAAAAGTTTGTCATCCATTTAGCAGCAATCACTTGTTGAATGGAATCAGATGGGATTGCAGAAGTAGTTTCTGGCACTTGAGCAATTACTGGCAAATTTTGTAGCAATACCATTAAAGATAGAGTAATTGAAAGCTGACGCATTATCATAACCACTTTTAGCCGCTAACGAGAATTTCAAAAACTACGTTACTGAGATTAACGCAAAATTTAGTGTTCCTAATAACCTGTAACTCAGCTAGTGACGAATTTAGGCTGGGCAATGTTGCGTAGCTACGTAGGTGTAGCTTTAAAAATTAGGATTGTGTTCAGAATCCCAGCATTTCTGATCGTGCCAGATTCTACCAGTGTGTTCACATTCTGAATTATCGTAAATCCAAGGAATTGAAGTTGGGTAATTGGTAGATAGGGGAGTAAGTGAAGACAATATAAAAGAAAATATAGTATAGCCAGAAACCGAGAGAATGCTTAAAAAACCTATGATGAACAAAATATTTACAGGAGTCCAAAAAGGATATAAACCTTTTTCAGAGCGTAAACGCACTTGAGAGCGACGTTCTGAACCTGCTAGCAACACCAGATAAAACCTTAATCCGGGAATTGGCACTGAAACTCTTATGTCTAAAGAATGAGGAGTCCAAACAGGAGAGCTAAAACCCCTTTTGATGGCTTCTAATTGCTCCACTGTGAAAGTATTTGCTACTTTGGGGTCAATCTCAGCGAAAAGTTTTTCAAAGGTAAGAGCAGTATGCTGCAAGGGTTTCATAAAATTAGTATATTAATATACAATCTTTTTACATGAACGATCTCCTCTGTCCCGGACACTAGAATGTTTTATTTTTTATAAGTTTCTAAAAAAGGAAGTAGAAATTAGCAAAAACTTGTTTTTTAGCTTTCATCTTTTGAGGTTATCTCCCCACTACTATGGACTATAGTCAGTTTTTCAGGAGTTTTGGAAATGACAGCAACAGATCCCGTAAAGTTGATGAAGCAAGAAGTTGGCAAAGCCGCCGCCGCCCTGGTAAAATCAGGTTCCATTGTTGGGTTGGGTACGGGGTCAACTACAGCATATACGATTCAGTATTTAGGCGATCGCCTTAAGTCTGGTGAACTCAAAGATATCATTGGTATACCTACCTCTTTTCAGTCAGAAGTGCTGGCGAAGCAGTACGGTATCCCTCTCGCCACCTTGGATGCTATTGACCACATCGATATTGCCATTGATGGGGCAGATGAAGTCGATCCGCAGAAGAATTTGATTAAAGGCGGTGGTGCAGCACATACCCGCGAAAAAGTCGTAGATTACTTGGCAGAACAGTTTATCGTTGTTGTAGATAGTGGTAAATTAGTAGACCACTTGGGTTCTAGTTTCGCTGTGCCGGTAGAAGTAATTCCAATGGCCATTACTCCTGTTACCAATGCGATTAAAAAACTTGGTGGTAAACCAGAACTCCGTATGGGTATAAAAAAAGCTGGCCCGGTGATTACTGACCAAGGTAACTTTGTCTTAGATGTCAGATTTGACTCTATTGAAGATCCAGCCGGTCTAGAAAAGACATTGAATAACATTCCCGGCGTTCTGGAAAATGGGATTTTTGTTAACTGTGTCGATTTAGTTTTGATTGGTGAAGTCAAAGATGGTCAGCCATTAGTGCGTCAACTGTAAAAGTTATAGGTTTTGGATTTTAGATTTCAGAGACATCTAAAATCCAAAATTAAGCTATGACATCATGTCCGCTTGGTTACTTGTTAAACCCAAAGAACCCCACCCCGCCAAAGCTGTGCTTTGTCTCTCCTCCCCGCACGCGGGGAGGGATTAAGGGGAGCGTTTTTTTATTTCGAGTTTAGGTCATGAGGGAAACTAAAACCGACTTAAGCCTTGTCATTACGGGATTTCTAGACAACTACTGAGAGTTATAAAACTATATACTTACTAACTTTTTTCCCTACTGGAAAATCACTGTTTGGGCTATTTTTTGCGTAAGTCCTAAAATTGACAAATTTATTACACAGTATTGAATAATCAAATCAAAGGAACTATTGTCCAATTTTCACAGAGCAGATATTAATTTTTTAATCGTGTTAGTTATACAAAACAATAAAATAGTATAGGTAATAACATGGAAAAAAGTGTTATTAATGCCAGTCTTTCTACTCAGAATCTAACCTTTCGTCCGGGTGATACTCCTGTATCATTTGAGGTAACTGTCAATAATGATAGCGATCGCTTTGTCAATTTTCAGGTAGAAATTACCGCCGCCGGAGAAACCCGCAACACTGGATATCGCTGGTATCGACTCGAACCAGAGGTGGCAGCAGCTAAACCACCAGGTAGTAGCACCATCTTCCAAGTCTTCATATTCAATACACCCATTCCGGGATTTGTCGGTACTGTCAACTTGATGGTGAATATTTTTTCACCACAATTAGCACAACAGTGCAGACTTGTGCTACGCCTAAAAATTGAGCGAGACAACAGACCAACACATTTAAGTGTGGAATTACCTGTGCGAGAGTTCCAAGTTTATCCCCGCAATTCGATAGATATACCAGTACGGGTGCGGAACTTAGGGCAACAACCAACTGATGTGGTACTACGTTTTACAGGCGTTGATCCATCTTGGCTGACAGGTAGTGCAGAACGCCGATTATCTCTCGATCCTGGTGGATTAGCAGAAGCCATATTTCAATGTCAACCTCCTTCTGTAGTGCAAGCGCCTAGTCAAAATTACCCTTTTACTATTGAAGCTGTTAGCAATAATGGTTATCCCAGCAATGCGGAAGGCAAGATTGAAGTTTTACCAGTTGGTTTTATAGACTTTACCACTAGCCAAAAACACCTCAAAATCCCTAGTAAATCAGCATGGTTGCCTGACTGGAAATCTGATACAGCTTCCTTTGAATTACTATTTAAAAATGCTAGTAACCTCAACCAGCAAATTAATGTGCAGGTACAGGGCAGAGACTGGCGAAAATGTAGTTTCAAAAAACTTCCAGAGGATGCCAATCTTCATCTAGGAGAGACAACTAAAGTAATCCTCGATGTGAAAACAAAACGCCCTTGGGTAGGAATCGGCAAAACTCTATTATTAGAGGCGAAATCAGAATTATCCGACCAACGTTTAGGGAGTACAGACCCAGCCACGCAGACATTAGAAGTAGAGACTCTGCCAATTATACCTGTATGGCTACAGCTAGCTGCGATCGCACTCTTAGCCGCACTCCTCGCATTAATACTGCAACCAAGAGATGTAATGCATACACGTTCTGTCAAATCAGTACGTTTTAGTGGCATTGGTTTATCAGTGGTCAGTGGTTCAGATGATTGTACATTAAGACTTTGGAGAATTAATTCTGATAACTTAGACCCCGATAATAGCGCAACTTATGCAGGGGAACCAGTTGCTTGCGAACAACGGCAACAGCCTAAAGGTTTGATGGCCATTACTGATGATGCTGTAGAAGTCTTACGCTTCATGCCATTGCAAAACGATCGCGTGGCTGTTGGTCTAGATAATGGTGTAATTGAACTTAGAGATGTACCATCAGGGCAAAAAATTAGCGAACTTCAAGATACTAAAGATCCTAAAGCAAAAGGCGATCGCGTTTTTGACTTAGCATTTACCTCAAACTCACTTAATTTATTCAGTGGTTATGGCAGTGGTAAAGTTAGATTATGGTCAAGATCAGCGCCTAACAGCGATTTTCTGCCAGAACCGCAAGTTATCGATGTCCAAAGTACATTGAAACTATCAGGTTTCCAAGTCCGGGCATTAAATCTCAGCCCAGATGCAAAAACTCTAGTAATTGCCGGAAACTTTAAGCGTTTCATCTTGTGGCAATGGAATCCAGCCCAATCTGATAAACAATTACCAAATTTATCAGTGCAAAATCTAGAAAAACTAGACCCATTAGTTGGGCGTGAAGACTATATTTGGGGATTGGCTTTTGTTCCTAACTCGGCAGAAAAAATCATCGCCACCTCCGATTCTGCGGGATTCATTACCATTTGGAATTTGAATCAGTGTCAAACTTCCAAAAATCCGAATCCACTCGAAAAAGTAAATGAACTCAATTGTTCGCCAATAGACCGTTGGCCAGCATCAAAAACATCTGTGCGTAGTCTCGCATTTAGTGATGATGGTAGTTTGCTAGTAAGTGGTGGTGATGATGGACGAGTAGTCGTTTGGTATTTAACCCCCGAACATAAACTCGATAAAACAAAGGCAGCAGAAGGTAAAACAATTTACCAAAGCTCTAAAAAAATCAATAGTATCGACTTGAAAACTAATCAAGGAACCATGATTGTGAGTGGTGGAGAAGATTTTCAAGTCAAACTACACCACATTAAATAAGAGAGTCAATGACATGCAAGCTAAATTCAATCCACTGCAAGTTATTATCAATCCACCTGGAATTCAATTTGGGATGCCAGGAGATACCATTGAACTCTATGTTGTTGTGATCAATCAGGGAGATCAAAGCGCGGTTATTGACTTATATTTTGTTTTTGATGAAGTATTTCAAAACTTAACCGGCTGGTCTAGTTCTCCGAGAGAAAGTTTAGCATTAGCTCCAGGGCAAAATAGTGACGAAGTAAAATTTGAGTTTCAAATTTCCGCAAATGCTCTTCCCGGAACCTATGACTATACATTAGTTGTAGATTCCCCTCTCCATTATCCCCAAAATACACCAATAACCTTCGCCAATCAAATTAAAGTTTTACTACAAGAACAGACTGCAATTCGGATAAACGACCCGACATTTTCGCTTAGACCGAATACCAATCCCAACAAACCGTTAATTTTTAAACCTAGTGAGCCTCTGCAAGTAGAGGTGATAGTTGATAATCGCTCTTATCTCGTAGATAGGTTCCGTTTGAGTTGCCCAGATTTAGATGATGACTGGTTCACAATCAATTATCCAGCCACTGGATTTGAGGGGCCAGGATTAATTTCTGATGCGACTGCACTAGAACTAAATCCTG
Organism: Nostoc sp.; assembly: GCF_036917435.1. Classification (GTDB taxonomy): domain Bacteria; phylum Cyanobacteriota; class Cyanobacteriia; order Cyanobacteriales; family Nostocaceae; genus Nostoc. Next base: position 3,412 of record NZ_JBALDM010000051.1, on the reverse strand, counting down.
GTAATCAGGGTCAAATATTTTTGAGATTTCATCCACCAGGTGATACCCTTGCAGGAAGTTATTCTCCAACAATCCGCTTGTATTCAGAAAACTCTCCCGACTTAGTATTACTAGATTTGGTATATATTCAAGTTCCGACAAATTATCATCTAAATATAGAATTCAATACCATTTTAGGACAAGTTAGCCGGAGTGTAGGGAAGTACGAATTATCACTAACAAACCAGGGTAATATTGTCCGCGAACTGATATTAAGCTTAAAAAGTCGAGATGAAGAAGAACTATATATTTATAAATTAGATCCGACTGAAGTCAGATTATTACCAAATAAAACTGCTATCAGCAATTTGAGAGTTAAACCTAAACCTTGGTGGCGACAACCTTGGTTTGGTGCAGGATTAGTAGTCAACTTTCAACTGGAAATCAAAGACTCACAAAATTTACCCATACCAAACACATTGCCTCAAGGTAGTTTGGTATGGAAACCCCGCCCTTGGTGGCAATTTCTTTTGTTGATTTTGGCAATTTTGGGATTATTAGGAGGAATAGGATTTATCATTTGGCGAATTTTAAACCCCGAACCTTTGAGATTAGAAACTTTTAGTGCCAAGGACTCTCAAATTACTGAAGGTGACGAAGTTGCTTTGAACTGGGAAATTTCCCAGTATAAACAGTTGCAAAAGTTAGTTCTTACAACCAAAGGTTCTCAACCTATTGAGCCTATTATCTATGACTTTAGCCGTGGTATTCCTGAAACACTGAGTAAAGCGAGTACACCTCTTTGTCAGGTGCAAGAAAAACAAGATTTAATTTGTAGCAACATTAGAACTGGAGTGACAACAAAAGGTGATTACACTTTTAAGCTACAAGCTTTTTATCGTAATGGTATACAAATATTGTCTCCAAAGACCCAATCTGTCGAAAAAGAGATTCCAGTAAAAATATCTGAAAAACAAATCGCAGAAATCATAAATTTTCAAGCAGATAAACGACAGTATATAAAAGGTCAAAATATTCTTTTAAGTTGGTCAATTGCACGTCCATTATTGTTGTCGCAAACTCAAATTACTGGCATCGGAGATGATGGTATATCTTATGGAGAACCAATCAATTATAAATTTATTCAAGGTAATATTACCGACCTCAAGCTGCAAAAACTATGTACACAAACTAATCAACAGCTACAATGTAAAAATATTCCTTTAGCCGCAAATAGAGCCGGAAATTTCGCTTTTGAAATCAAAGCAGTTTCTAACAATGGAAGTAGCAAATTAAGTTCCAAAAAGACTGAATCTAAAATAGAAATATTACCTAAGCCATTTAAGATTATTTCTTTCACAATCAACGGGCTTCAACAACCAAATCTAGAACTTAATGAAGGAACAACCGCCAATTTGAATTGGATAGTTGAAGGGGAAAATATTCAGGTTAAACTTCAGCCATACGGAAATGACGTTCCACTAATTGGCTCACAAAGCCTTCCAGTCAATCTAGCTTTTCCAACTAAAATTTCGCTGCAAATTAACGATATATCTGGTAAGCAACAAGCCCAGGAGAGAGGATTTGCTATCAGAGTAATTCCCAAAGTAGTGCCTACTCCCATACCCAGCATTAACCCAGTTCCACTTGTGCCACCTAGTAGTAATCCATTTAAGGCTCCCTTACCTCAGAGACGAGCTTTTTAAACAATTCATAATTAAAATAATGACAACAAAATTAGATGCCCTGATTAATTCTCTAGAAGGCATAGAAATAATCACAGATTCCATCCAAGTAGCAAAATTATCTCAGGATTATCACACCTTTAGCCCGGTGCTAGTGCCGAAACTAGAGGGAAAAGTTGGGGATATAGTTGTGCGTCCCGTTAATGAAACAGAGGTTTTAAAAGTTGCAGCCGCTTGTGCCAAATATCGTGTACCTGTGACAATGCGGGGCGCGGGAACTGGGAATTATGGGCAATGTGTACCCTTGCATGGTGGCGTAATTTTAGATACGACACGGATGCATGAGATTCTTTGGGTGAAACCTGGCGTAGCGCGGGTAGAAGTTGGGGTGAAGTTGGCGGCTTTGGATAAGAAAACCAGAGAGATTGGCTGGGAAATCCGCATGGCCCCCTCCACATACCGTACAGCTACAATTGGCGGCTTTATTGCTGGCGGAAGTGGGGGCATTGGTTCGATCCAATATGGGTTACTTGGCGATCGCGGTAATATCTTAGCATTGCGTGTGGTAACTGTAGAAGATGAACCCCGCGCGATCGAATTACGCGGCGATGATGTACAAAAAGTGAATCATGCTTGGGGAATTAACGGCATCATTACCGAAGTCGAAATCCCCCTGGGGCCAGCTTATCCTTGGGCAGAAGTCATTGTCACCTTTGATGAGTTTATGACAGCAGCAAAATTTGGTCAGGCTGTTGGCAATACTGATGGCATGATTAAGAAGTTGATTTCTGTCTTTGCATCCCCAATTCCCCAATACTTTCACGCCCTACAAGAGTACATTTCTGAAGAGACTCACGCAGTATTTTTGATAATTGCTGAATCAAGTTTGGAATTCTTACCGGGTTTGGTGCAGAAATACGGCGGAGAGATTACATATAAAAAATCAGCCGAAGAAGCGGGAAAAGGGACACATTTAGCAGAATTTAGCTGGAATCATACAACCTTACACGCCCGGAGTGTAGATACTGGAATTACCTACTTACAAAGTATGTTTCCCCGCCAGAGCAATTTGCAACTAGTAGAGCAGATGTATCATCACTTTGGCGATGAGGTAATGATGCATTTGGAATTTTTTCGGGTTAACGGTGCTGTAGTTCCTGGTGCTTTGCAACTTGTACGTTACACCACAGAAGAACGCCTCAATGAAATTATCCGCTATCACGAAGAACAAGGTGTGAGTATTGCCAATCCTCACACCTATATTATTGAAGACGGAGGCAGAAAAGTTATTGATCCTGAACAGTTAAAATTTAAAGAAATAGTTGATCCCTATCGGTTGATGAATCCCGGCAAAAGTAAGGTTATTCAATTGCCAAATCAAAATTAACGTGAGTTTGGCCAACCTCTCCCTGCCTTGAACTAAAGTTCAAATCTTTCCCTCTCCGACTCGGCTACGGTGTACACACAAGTATGACTAGTATAGGTTTCAACTCTTCTAGTAGTTTCGTAGGGTGCGTTATGGACACGCCGAAACAACAAATGGGTTCACCGAAATAACAAATGGGTTCACCGAAATAACAAATGGGTTCGCCGAAATAACAAATGGGTTCGCCGAAATAACAAATGAGTTCGCCGAAATAACAAATGGGTTCGCCGAAATAACAAATGGGTTCGCCGAAATAACAAATGGGTTCGCCGAAATAACAAATGAGTTCGCCGAAATAACAAATGGGTTCGCCGAAATAACA
>NZ_JBALDM010000050.1:0-25384 GCF_036917435.1 Nostoc sp. | reverse complement strand
CTAAACGCCTGTGGAGAACTTGTAAGTCTTGGTGCAATCCAAGCGGAGATCGTTGAAGCAGGAATCACACGACTTCAAGTCGTGTGAGGTTCAAATCCGGTAATTGCTGCGGCACTAATTTGTCTAGTAAAAGAATCGAACAAGGAAATCTGCATATTTGGGGACTGGGGACTAGGCAATATTCTTCCCAATGCCCAATGCCCAATGCCCCATGCCCAATGCCCACTTCATATCGAAACATTAAGGAATATTGCATTTGTGCAGAAACCTGGAGCTAAACCGTTAAATCACTAGAAAGACCGTGGTAGTATGCTCTGGGTAAATGTGAAGATTGGGAGAAAGACCTTTGACACTACGGGTTGCTGTTATTGGGTCAGGCCCTGCTGGTTCATCTGCCGCAGAAACACTGGCAGCCTCTGGGATTGAAACCTACTTGTTTGAGCGGAAGCTAGACAATGCAAAGCCTTGTGGGGGTGCAATTCCCCTGTGTATGGTGAGTGAATTTGACTTACCACCAGAGATTATCGATCGCCGCGTCAGGAAGATGAAAATGATTTCACCTTCTAATCGGGAGGTAGATATCAATCTGGTAAATGAAGATGAATATATAGGAATGTGCCGCCGGGAAGTGCTAGATGGCTTTTTGCGCGATCGCGCGGCAAAAGTCGGCGCAAATTTAATTAATGCCACTGTTCATAAACTCGATATACCAGGAAACAATACTGATCCCTATACCATCCATTACATTGACCATACAGATGGCATATCACAAGGTATTGCCAAAACTCTGAAGGTGGATTTGATCGTTGGGGCAGATGGGGCTAATTCTCGCGTTGCTAAAGAAATGGACGCTGGGGATTACAATTATGCGATCGCTTTCCAAGAGCGAATTCGCTTACCTGAAGACAAAATGGCCTACTATAACGACCTCGCCGAAATGTATGTCGGTGATGACGTTTCTACCGATTTCTACGCTTGGGTTTTCCCCAAACATGACCACGTAGCTGTCGGTACTGGCACGATGCACGTCAATAAAGCCAGCATTAAACAATTACAAGCTGGTATCCGTGCCCGTGCTTCCGAAAAATTGGCAGGCGGTAAAATCATTAAAGTCGAAGCCCACCCCATTCCCGAACATCCCCGTCCCCGTCGTGTTGTTGGTCGCATCGCTTTGGTGGGAGATGCTGCTGGTTATGTTACCAAGTCTTCTGGTGAAGGTATTTATTTTGCCGCTAAATCTGGGCGGATGTGTGCTGAAACCATTGTGGAAACATCTAACAGTGGTAGCCGCATTCCTACAGAAGGCGACCTCAAGGTTTACCTGAAGCGTTGGGATAAGAGATATGGACTCACTTACAAGGTGCTGGACATTCTGCAAACTGTGTTCTATCGTTCCAACGCCACCCGCGAAGCATTTGTGGAAATGTGCGATGATCTCGATGTACAACGGCTAACATTCGATAGCTATCTGTATAAGACGGTTGTCCCAGCTAATCCCATTACCCAATTGAAAATTACTGCTAAAACTATTGGTAGTCTAATTCGGGGTAATGCCCTTGCACCTTAATTGAGGGTAAAGGACTGGGAATTATAATTTACTCAATTTTGGGGTGGACATCCTGCACGCTGATTAATCAAGGCGGGCAAGATGCCCACCCCACAACATATATTTTTATCCACTTCCCATCACGATCCGCCTTACCCCACCCTAACCCTCCCCGATATATTGGGGAGGGAACTGGATTTTCCGGTTTCCCTCCTTTACAAGCAACGGTGTACACACAAGTCGGAAAAACTTCATCCACCAAAGATTCGCGGTGCATTAAGCTGGCATAAGAAAGCTAAAACGCATTTGTTATTTCGGAGTATGCATTTGTTATCATTGCTTAACTCGGTTGATTCTAAAACATTTGTGGCAATAATGAAACGTCCAGCGCTTGTAGTTTCCATATCAATTGCATTTTCGTTTTTTGAGACACTTGCAGAAATTTGATAATATTTGTCTTGTTTCTCATCTTTTTTAGATGGCAAATTTTCGGTGATTTCAATCAAATATACTTGATGGTATTTAAATAATTTCGATATTTTTGATAAAGCCTTGGTCGCGTCAGATGAACAACTAAACTTCTCTTGGGATAATTTTTTTAGTTTGGCTTCAGCACTTTTGAGAGATTTTTCAATAGTTTGTGATAATTTACGTAAATCTGATTTTCTTCTCATCTGGCTTTGTACTACTAAACATCTTTGTTCTATGCCTGCGTAGCTGACTAGTTAAAATTTTCACATTTTTGTTCAAAATTTGTGCGGGAAATTTGAGTTGATTATACAAAATCAAATCATTATCGAATTACAATCACAGGAAGAGAGGATGCTAATAGCATCCTCTCTTATATGAGAATAATTATTATTTTTATTAGTTGTCCACCCAGCCGAACTGAAAAGGAATTATTCTTATTTTAGCTCTGATAAACTCTCACAAAAATTAGTTCTTTTGTACTAGATAGCTCCATTTAATTGCGGTGTGACAGTTCTGGGTGCGGAATCAGGGCTATAATACTTAACCAAAAAATATATCTAGAGATAAATTACTAAAATTTGCAACCTAGCTTAAGGTATATACAGCCTCTGCAATCAATATTGGTTGTTCTCAGACATTTTCATGCCCGATATTAATTATTCCCAATTACTGCGTTACGGCAATACTGTATTAATTGTTGCATTGACATCAGTGCTAATGTTGATGCTAAACCCCTGGTTAAGCATGAGTGGAACACCTTTCTTGTTGTTTTTCAGCGCTGTAATGGTGAGTGCTTGGTATGGTGGTTTGAAATCAGGGCTATTAGCAACTTTCTTGTCTGCATTACTAAGCGATTACTTCTTTCTCTCGCCAGCTTATGAATTGAGTTTTGACCTATCTAATTCTGTGCGAATTGGCTTGTTTACATTACAAGGATTGCTCTTTAGTATCATCTGTGAAGAATTAAAGACTGCTAAAAAACAGACTGAAGAAAGACTCCGCCATATCGCGCAAGTTAGTAGCGTCCTATCTACTTCACTAGATTATGAAGAAACCTTAGAACAAATTGCCAAAATCTCAGTTCCCGAACTAGCTGATTGGTGTAGCGTCGATATTTTAAATGAAGATGGTTCCATTCGTCGTCTACCCATTGCCCATGCAGACCCATTAAAAGCGGAGTTAGCGCGTAAACTTCAGGAATATACGACAGATTACAAGGGTGTAAGTGCGATTACTAGAGTGCTGCAAACTGGGCAAAGCGAATTAATTTCAGAGATATCTGACTCGCTATTAGTGGCAAGTACTCAGAATCAGGAACATTTAGAAATTCTTCAGCAATTGGGAATGAAGTCTGTAATGATTGTGCCGTTAATTGCACAAGGGCGAGTTCTCGGTTGCATCAGCTTTGTAACTGCCGAATCAAAGCGTCGCTACGATCGCACTGACCTTACTTTAGCAACAGATATTAGCCATCGTGCAGCCTTAGCAGTAGAAAATGCCCGACTTTATCGAGATAGCCACAAGGCTCTAATTCATTATGCCGAATCTCTATCTCTTCTAGATGCACTCCTAGAAGCTGCACCTGTTGCCGTATGCTTTTTGGATCGGGAACTGGGATATATCCGAATTAATCAAGTTTTTGCTAAGATTAACGGTTTGACTATAGAAGAACATTTAGGACGTAAATTTGGGGAAGTGTTGCCAGCAATGGCGGCTGAGTTAGAGCAACAGTTGCAGCACGTTTTGGATACTGGAGAACCTCTGCTGAATGTAGAAATTAGCGGTGAGACACGGGAACAACCCGCACGTTACGGCTACTGGTTGGGCAACTATTACCCAGTCAACAACGCAATGGGCGAAACGGTAGGAATTGGGATTATTTTGGCAGATGTAACAGCAGCAAAACAAACAGAAGTAGCTTTACGAGAAAGCGAAGAAAAGTTCCGGGCAATATTCAACCAGGCAGCTGTTGGCATTTCTCTGGTAGCGTTGGATGGACAATTTATTCAAGTTAATCCTGCCCTATGCGAAATTACTGGGTACAGCCCTGAAGAGTTAATCCAATTAAACTTTCAAGAAATTACCCACCCTGACGACTTAGCAATTGATTGGGAAAATGCTCGACGAGTTTTAGCAAAAGAAATTAGCGGTTATTCTTTAGAAAAGCGCTACATCCGCAAAGATGGTTCTATACTTTGGGTAAACCTAACTTCATCAGCAGTTTGGGATACTAATGGACTTCCAAAGTATGCATTAGGGATTATTGAAGATATTAGCGAACGCAAAAAAGTTGAAACGACACAACAATTTTTAGTCGAGGCCAGCACCTTACTAGCTGCCTCATTAGATTATGAAATTGCTTTAGAAAACGTGGCTAATCTAGCAGTTCCTACATTAGCTGACTGGTGTATTGTAGATGTTTTTCAGGAAGATTGGTCAAGTAGACAAATTGCGATCGCAATTGCCGATCCCAGCAAAGTAAATATTTTAGACGAAATTCGACGGCGTTATCGACCCAAAGCTAGAGCCAAACTGCTTTTGCAACAGCTAAAGCGAGGAATATCTGCCTTTTACTCCGAATTATCTGACTCTAATCTTGTAGAGATGGCTGAAGACGCTCAACATCTGCAATTGCTGCAAAGCCTGGGTATTCGTTCTTTAATGGTGATTCCAGTTCGTTCCCGTGGGCAATTATTTGGAGCAATCTCCTTTTTCACAGCCGAGTCAGGCCGATACTACCAACAGACAGACTTGGCTTTAGCAGAAGATATTGCTCGTCGGGCGGCCACAGCCATCGACAACGCCAGACTCTACCAAGAAACTCAACAGGCAGAACAGGCAGCTGAAAGGTCTGTGAATCGCACCATACTTTTACAAAGAATAACTGCTGCCTTCTCCGAAGCCTTAACTCCCCAACAGGTAGCCAATGTAGTGGTAAACCAAGGCATTGCCGCCTTAGAAGCCACTGGTGGTTCCATTGTCTTACTTACTGAGGGGAATACTACCCTAAAAGTTGTGCAAGCAATTGGCTATCCCCAAACCCTTATAAATACTTGGGCAACTTTTCCCATCACATCACCTAACCAAATAGCAGAAACAGTCAGAACTGGGCAGCCGATTTTTTTAGAAAATTTAGCAGCCATGATTGCTAGATATCCCGACTTAGCAAATGTTGTGACAGTTATGGGGAATAATGCTTGGGCTTCCATTCCGTTGATCGCAGAAGGTAAAGTAATTGGGGCACTGGGATTAAGCTTTACCACTGGACAAATATTTAACGAAGAAGACCAGGGATTTATGTTGACACTGGGACAGCAGTGTGCGCAAGCGATCGCTCGCGCTCAACTTTACGAAGCCGAAAAAACCGCCAGGGCGGAAGCTGAGACAGCCAACCGTATTAAAGATGAATTTCTCGCTGTCCTTTCCCATGAACTCCGAACTCCCTTGAATCCGATTTTAGGGTGGGCAAAGTTACTCAGAACCCGCAATTTTGACGAACCCACTAAAATCCGGGCATTGGAAACAATCGAGCGGAATGCCAAGTTACAAACCCAATTAATTGGCGATTTACTTGATGTTTCGCGGATTTTGCAAGGTAAGGTCAGCTTAAACCTTTATGCAGTGGATTTGAAAATAGCGATCGCATCTGCACTAGAAACAGTGCGTTTAGCAGCAGAAGCCAAATCAATTGAAATTAAAACGGTGTTAAGTAATGATATCGGCAAAGTTCTCGGCGATAGCGATCGCTTACAACAAGTAATGTGGAATCTCCTCTCCAATGCCGTTAAATTTACACCCACAGAAGGACTTGTACAAGTGCGTCTAGAGCAAGTTGGCTTAGATGCTCAAATCCAGGTGATTGATACTGGTAAAGGAATCATCCCGGAATTTTTACCCTACGTCTTTGACTACTTCCGCCAAGCAGATGCTAAGACAACCAGAGTATTTGGCGGACTAGGATTAGGACTAGCAATTGTGCGCCATCTAGTAGAACTTCACGGTGGTACAGTTCAGGCAGAGAGTTTGGGAGAAGGGCAAGGGGCTACTTTTACAGTTAGACTACCTTTGCTAAAAAATTCTGAGTTGCGAGTTAGTAGTGATGAGGCTTCTCAAGCAGAACTCAATACTGACGACACATTACTGGCTGGAGTCCAAATATTGCTTGTGGACGATCAAGCTGATGTGCGAGAATTTTTTAGCTTTGCGCTAGAACAATATGGTGCAACTGTAACCGCAGTTGAATCAGCAGCCGAAGCCCTGGAAATATTAATGCAATCAAAACCAGATATTCTGTTAAGCGATATTGGAATGCCCTTAATGGATGGGTATATGTTGCTGCGCGAAGTGAGAAAATTACCACCAGAGCAAGGGGGGCAAATTCCGGCGATCGCACTTACAGCTTATGCTGGAGAAATCAACTACAACCAAGCAATGGCAGCAGGATTTCAAAAACACCTACCTAAACCTGTAGATTCAGGTGAATTAGCTACTGCGATCGATAAACTAATTCGTAATTCGCTCAACCAATAGGGCGATTACCAGGATTGACTGCATGGATATATTCACTACCCGAACCCGGTCTGCCTCTTTTATAGTAAGCTTCTTCTGGTTTACCCCATCCTAGCTGCAAAATCATTTCCAAAAAACTAGAATTTTCCCACTTACATAAACTTGCCCATTCTGTTCTCTGAACAATTCTTTCTACATCAGATGTGAGAATTTGTTCGTATTGTTTACTATTATTGAAACTCAAGTATAAATCCATCCCCATAGAGACTTCATACCAAAATTCTACAATAGAATTTTTAGCAGCTTTTAATACCTCTAAGTCATTAGGGAGGGCTATTAAATCAGTATTTACTTCGGGATAGCTCAAGTTTTTACCTTTAACTGTCACCTCCCGCCAGATAATACCTGAAACCTGATTTTCTTTTTGATAATCGTGAATCGCGGTTTTGAAATCTTGATAAGCTGTGAATTGTTGCAGCCCATCAGTTCTAATAAACTGGTCAATTACAGGATTGCCAGAGGCTGTTATTTCTAACTTTAGGCGTTTTCCATTGAGGCAAGCTTGGCGTTCGGCTGCCAAAACTTGAATTAACTCCTGGGTGGTGTAAACCTTTGACATCAGAATACACTCAATACGGGACTAGAGATTAATTTTCTAAATGATTAACACAGATATTTCAATATTATGCTTTGGCATCGGCAGAAATGTAGTAACAGATAGCACGAAAAATGAGGGCAGACCAATTTGGTCTAGCCCCATTACAGCGTATTCGAGGTAAATGAAGTACACGGGTAGGGGCACAACATGTTGTGCCCCTACGATAATCTGTACCTCACGCCTGTTGCAATCTGCTGTAAGTTACCTAGCTAACTCACTACTGAACTCATTGAAGGCTCGTCGCTTTAGCTGTGCTGTTTCGGTGCGTGGTAATAAATCAAAGATTTTGCGGAATTGATCGTCTATTTCTTCATAAGGTACTTGACCTTTTTTATTCAAAACTACCTCACCTGATTTATTAAACACCACCACTTGAGGAACAGTCCCAGAGTAGTAATATCCTGGTTCTGTAGGCTCGTAGGTTTTTTTAGATGGGATAGTATCTACATTAATCGGCATAATCTCTGCTACCTGACCATAGAATTCCTGTACCCTTGAGATAGAAATGGCATATCTTTTAGAATCGCTGCTGTCATCCAAATAAAAAGCCAAAAATACTGGTTTATGTTCCGCTAAAGTTTGTGCGAGTGTCTGTCTGGGAGGAACCAATGAGCCGTTGCCAGCATAAACGACAAAAATGTTGCCATCATATAAATCATTATCAAGACCAGCATGAGCAGGTTGCGTACTTATAATAAAAAGACTTGCAAGCAACACCAGGCATTTGGACAACCAACCTCCCCAGCCAGTAATTTGTTTATTAAAAAAAAGAAACTTTGTGCTATTCATCAAAAGGAACCTTGCAAGCTACTACTTGTCGTGAGTTTGTACTGAATTCGGGAAACTGGGCTGGATATGTAATTACGCCCACGCACTATTTTTTAAAATAACGCTTACTGAGATTATCTCTCGTAAGTGGATGATGAAGTTGAACGGAGTTCTGATATGGATGAACGGAGTTCCGAGGTGGATGAACGGAGTTCTGAGGTGGATGAACGGAGTTCTGAGGTGGATGAACGGAGTTCTGAGGTGGATGAACGGAGTTCTGATATGGATGAACGGAGTTCCAAGGTGGATGAACGAGATTCTAACTCTCCCCTGCCCCCTCATTTCCCACATGGGACTTCCAACAAATAAATTACCCAATCTTGTGGGGTGGGCATCTTGCCCGCCCATATACAAAGGCGCTCATGTTGCCCACCCCACAAGAAGTAGTTGAGTATTTTTTTATTTGGAGGTTCCCATCTTAATTTTGATGCTGGCTTTTTTAGTCAGGATTCGCTAAACTCACGCATGTTAAATTTGCAATTAAATACTTTCAATTAGCAACGCCAGAAGACTAGGGTACAGATGTGGGAAACAAAATTAAATTCATAGATAGGCTGCGATTGGGTTTCGCAGTGTCAGTGGCAAAAACTGTGACGCTTATAGTGCGATCGCTCCGTCTGGGTGCTGCTAGTGTATTACCAGGCTCAATTGCTCGTCGCATTGAACCCCGAATTTTAGAATTATTGAGTCAGCAAGTTAAAAACGGAGTAATTTTAATTGCTGGTACTAACGGCAAAACCACTACAGCACTGCTTTTATGTACAATCTTAGAACGCAAGGGTTATCGCGTCGCTCATAATTCTACAGGTGCAAATCTAGAAAATGGCTTGATGACGACACTGTTAGACAGCACCAATTTACTAGGTACGCTAGATGTTGATTACGCCATCTTAGAAGTTGATGAAAATATTGTCCCAAGAGTATTAAAGCCACTCCAGCCGCGAATCATTCTCTGTTTAAACTTATTCCGCGACCAGCTTGATCGGTACGGCGAAGTAGATACAATTAGTAAGCGCTGGACAAAAGTTATTTCTACCCTACCAGCAGAAACGGTGGTAATTCCTAATGCTGACGATCCAACTTTATCTAATCTCGGTCAGCAGTTACCGCAACGGGTGTTATTCTTTGGCTTGAATGAACCAGCAAATTATCTAGAAGCTATTCCTCACGCAGTCGATTCTATCTATTGTCCCAAATGCGGACATTCTCTAGATTACAAGGGTGTCTATTTGTCTCATTTGGGAGATTTTACTTGTCCTCAGTGTGGTTTTACTAAAAGTAAACCGACTTTAGAAAGTAGTGAGTGGTCACAAATTCTTGTTGGTTTGTATAACAAATATAATACCTTAGCTGCTGCAACTGCAGCTATTGAGTTAGGAGTTGATGAAGCGACAATTAGAGATACTATTAACAACTTCCAAGCCGCTTTTGGTCGGGCAGAAGATTTAGTAATTAACGGTAAACGAGTGCGGATATTGTTATCAAAAAATCCTGTGGGAACGAATGAAACCATTCGCGTAGTAACTCAAAGCACAGATAAAACCACACTGTTAGTATTAAACGATCGCACACCCGATGGCACTGATGTATCGTGGATTTGGGACGTGGATACCGAAAAATTAGTCGAACGTGGCGGGACTTTAGTAGTGAGTGGCGATCGCCTCTACGATATGGCACTACGCCTACGTTACAGCCAAAAGTCTCTTGAAAGTAACATAAATTTAATTGTAGAAGAAGATTTGCGACAAGCGATCGCAACTGCATTAGAGCATACACCAGACAATGAAACTCTGCATATTCTACCGACCTACTCAGCCATGTTAGAAGTTCGAGAAGTTTTAACTGGCCGAAAAATTCTTTAAATTGGGCATTGGGCATTGGATAAGAGTTTTTTCATAGCCCCATTCCCCATGCCCCATGCCCCATGCCCCATTCCCAATTTCCAAAATTTATGAGTTTTCAACAGGAATTAACAATAGGTTGGCTTTATCCGACGCTGATGAGTACTTATGGCGATCGCGGTAATGTAATTACTATAGAACGTCGCGCTCAATGGCGGGGATATGACGTTAAAATCTTACCCCTAGATCAAAATAGTACAGCCGCAGATATTAAAACTGTAGATGTCATAGTTGGCGGTGGCGCACAAGATCGTCAGCAAGAAATTGTCATGCGTGATTTGCAAGGCGCGAAAGCTGATGCAATGCGTGAAAAAATCGAAAATGGCACACCAGGCGTTTTTACCTGTGGTTCACCCCAACTACTGGGACATTATTATGAACCAGCCTTGGGACAACGGATTGATGGTTTAGGAATACTCGATTTAGTTTCCGTCCATCCTGGTGAAAATACTAAGCGCTGTATTGGTAACTTGGTAATTGAAGTTACAGCATCACGTCTCGCGCAAGATTTAAAAGAGATGACGGGTAGCACACCATATTTGGTAGGCTTTGAAAATCACGGCGGACGTACCAAGCTAGGAAAAGTGGAAGCATTGGGGCGAGTGGTATACGGTTTGGGAAATAATGGAGAGGATGGGACAGAGGGAGCATTTTATCAGAATGCGATCGCTACTTATTCTCACGGCCCTTTGTTACCAAAAAATCCTTTCGTCGCCGACTGGTTAATTCAAACAGCACTGCGGTTAAAGTATGGGGAAGCGATCGCATTGCCACCTTTAGATGATAATCTTGCTGTACAAGCGCGGGAAGCGATGTTTAAGCGGTTGAAAGTAAGTTTACCAAGTGTTGCTGCGGCGAAAGTTTAACCTTGAAGGAGGCACTCTGCCTCCTACCTCCTAAAATATAGAAAAAATATTAAGAATGTGAATTAGATATCATAGTAATCATTTTGGTGTGGCATCTCTAGCCCACAATAAAAAGAAAGCGATTCAGGGATTGAATGAGCAGCAAATGCTATAGCGATAACCAAAAAAAAACCCCAGAGGATGTTAATCTACTAGGGGAGTTAGTTATCAGGGTGCATCTACCAATTAAATGTTCTTAGCTTAAACGCCATATTCCGGACAAATTTGCACAAAGGTCAGTTATTATTTAAAATAAAAACCCCCAGAGGATGTTAGTCTACTAGGGGAGTTAGTTATCAGGGTGCATCTACCAATTAAATGTTCTTAGCTTAAACGCCATATTCCGGACAAATTTGCACAAAGGCTAGTTATTATTTAAAAAAAACCCCCAGAGAATGTTAGTCTACTAGGGGAGTTAGTTATCAGGGTGCATCTACCAATTAAGTGTTCTTAGCTTAAACGTCATACTCCGGACAAATTTGCACAAAGGCTAGTTATTATTTAAAATAAAAACCCCCAGATGATGTTAGTCTACTAGGGGAGTTAGTTATCAGGGTGCATCTACCATTAATCTTTTCTACGGGTAGCCAGCATCTTCCGGGAAAAATTGTAAAAATCAGGTTGATGGCGATGTCTACGAAGGACTACGCCTATACAACTAGAAAAAACCCCCAGTGAGTGTTAGTCAGCTAGGGGAGTTAATTATCAGGGTGCATCTACCATTAATCTTTTCTAAAGTGAATGGGTAACTACCGGATAAATTAGCAGAGGTTGAAGTTATTGCTGTTTGCTCACCAAAAAAAAAGTCTCAGCAGGTGTTAGGCAATCAGAGGAGTTAGTTATCAGGCATTGGTGCAACTTAAGTTCAAATTCTGAAGAATCTTGTTTCCAAGTTTTATCTGTAAACGATCCTTATTGGGCTACTGGCGCGAATTTGGAACGTGGTAGCCTCCATAAGGATTAAAAGCCAAAGACTCTTAAAGAGCAATCTACCGGATAAATTAGCATTTACCAGAGAAAACTCCCAACAGGTGTTAGCCAACTAGGGGAGCTAGTTATCAGGGTGTATTTACCAATTAAATAACCAGTGCTATGCCTTAAAAATTTGATGCGTCAGAAATGATTGCTGCTTACTTCCTTCATAAAAAAACCCCCAGTGGGTGTTAGCCAACCAGGGGAGCTAGTTATCAGGGTGCATCTACCAATTAAATATTCTCAGGTTGAACACCATACCCGGATAAATTTACTAGAAAGATATGCCAAAAAAACTCTAGTAGATATTAACTCAATTGGGGGAGTTAAAAATCAAGTATTCTAGGATTAAGGATTATTTTCTGGTAGAGAATATCTGCATCAAAAGTTGCTGTTGTTGGCCAAAATAAAAAAACCCCCAGTGGGTGTTAGCCAGCTAGGGGAGTTGAAGATCAAGGTGCATCTACCAATTAAATGTTCTAGATCCAAGTAATCCGATCCGGATAAAGTTGTAAAGGCAGAAAAAGCAAAACAACACCGAATCAGAAACATTCAGAGGTGGGATGCATCTAAGTTATCAAAGGGAGCAAATCGACTTGAAACTTTCGTGTTTCAAACCAGATTTAGGAGGCAGACAGAAGAAACTGTGACCCAGGAATTCCACATTTCGGTAACTCCTGTAGGACAAAATGACTACTTGGTGCGGACAGAACAAGTCGCGCCTGGGGTACCATTGGCAGAAGAATTGGTGACTTGGCCTGTTACTGATTGGTTGATAGCTGCTGGGCATTTAATGAATGATCCATTGAAGTCGGTGTTGCAGGGAGATCCATTTGCTTCTGGTGGGCATGAAAGCAATATCGCCAGAAACTCTGTTAATTTGGTGGCATTGGGTCAACAATTTTATAACGCTTTATTTCAAGGCACTCTTAGAGATAGTTGGATTACCGCCCAAGGTATTGCCCAGAATCACCAACAAGTACTACGCTTGCGTTTGGGGCTAAAAGACACGAGGTTAGCTCGTCTACCTTGGGAAGTAATGCACGCAGGCGATCGCCCTCTGGCTACTGGGCCTTATGTGGCTTTTTCTCGCTTCCAAAGTGGCATTTTGGGGGGTTCTCCCTTGCGATCGCTGCGGGGGGCTACGCCTACGCGAAATACTTTCACACCACGAGAAGAAGGAATTGTGAAAGTATTGATGGTAATTGCTTCTCCCTCAGATCAAGTCCGTCTTGACTTACAAAAGCAGGAAGCGATTAAACTGCAAGAAGAACTTCAGCGTCAAACATCACGACTTGCTGAAGGTAACAATCATTTCCCAGAAATTGAACTCACTGTATTAGATCAACCAGGACGAGAAGAACTAACCCAAGCTTTAGAACAAGGTAGATACCATGTTCTTCACTACTCCGGTCATAGTAACTTAGGCGGCAATGGTGGAGAAATTTATCTTGTTAGTGGCAGAACCGGCTTAACAGAAGTCTTAAGTGGAGACGATCTAGCAGGCTTGCTCGTCAATAATAATATTCAAATGGCAGTGTTTAATTCCTGCTTGGGGGCGTACACAGCTGCATGTGATGCCTCTGGAGATACTGGTGAACGTAACTTGGCAGAAAGTCTGGTGAAGCGTGGAATTAGAAGCGTTCTAGCGATGTCAGAACGGATTCCTGATGAAGTGGCATTGACACTGACACAATTGTTTTACCGCAATTTAAGTCAAGGATATCCAGTAGATTTGTGCGTTAGTCGGGTGCGCCAAGGATTAATTTCTGCTTATGGTTCTCACCAGATGTACTGGGCATTACCGATTTTATATCTCCAACCAGAATTTGACGGTTTTCTCAGTGAAGAAACTGAGTTATCCGAAAGTGCAGAATCACGGAACCAGTATAGTTCGCCTTTAGGAATCACTTCCACGATGTACTCCGCTATGGCAGATGATGGCGATATGCCTTTAGGAATGGAAGAAATGATTCCTTCTGGTATGGCGCGGGACTCTTCTGGGTTAGACTGGCTGGGTGAGGATACTTGGGGTGATCTCGTTGATGAAATTGAGTATGATGACCCAAGTTATGAAGAAGATTCTGCTATAGTTTCGGATTTATTTCGTCAGCTAGATAACCAAAAAATTCCAACTGAACTCGATCAGCAAACTCCAGAAAATAATTTTCAGCAAAGCCAGGTTTCAGAAGAAATGAATTCTCTGGAAGAGGAAGGAGATTTATGGGGAGAAGTTCCAGCACCGCCACCTCCAATTACTGGAAAATTTGAAGGAAAGTTAGAAAATTCTGATTTTTCGCGTAGGCATAACCCAACCCAGGCATCGCAACCACTCCCAGCCAGACATCGTACCCAACGCCGCAAACTATTGCCAATTATGGGTATTTTGGGAATTAGTGCGTTAGTAACTGCGATCGCTTTAAATTGGTGGTGGCAAAATCGCTCCCAGCAGCTAACTCTACCTAACATCCCAGCAATTTCCTCTGAATCTTCACGCATTGAAAAGCAGCAAAATATCGACTTACAGATAGCAGACACCAGAATTGTCACCACGACTGCTACAGAAAAATTGAGCCAGGGTGACTTACAAAGTGGGTTATTAGCTGTAGAAGAACTACTCAATCGTGGCGCACTAACTGCGGCGGAAACTGCCCTGAAACTGATTCCAGGTAAGCAAGCTGACGATCCATCCGTCAACTTTTATAAGGGGCGATTAGCTTGGCAATCGATCCAAACTGAAGACAATAATTATAGTGTTGATGATGCCCGCCGTTACTGGGAAACTGCTGCAAAAGCTAAACCAGAATCGCCTTTGTATAATAACGCTTTAGGATTTGCCTATTATGCAGAAGGCAATTTGAATCGAGCCAATGACTCTTGGTTCAAGGCTTTGAATTTAGCTCTCAAAGAACAAAAGCCAGATTCAAAAACAGCAGTTGCTGAAGATGCTTTAACTTCTTATGCTGGGTTAGCTCTCGGATTGTATAAATCTACACTTAGTCAATCTAATGGTAAGCAGACACAGTATCTTAATGAAGCGATTAAGTTGCGGCTTATGGTTCTCAAGTCCGATCCAGTCAATTTTCAGGTAGATAAATTAGCTAAAAATTGGCTGTGGACAGAAAAGGCGATCGCAGATTGGCGATCGCTCCTTCAGGAAAAAGGTGAATAAGGGACTTCCAAATAAAAAATACTCAACTATTTCCTGTGGGGTGGGCATCTTGCCCGCCCAGTTAAAGAGGGCGGGCAAGATGCCTACCCCACAAGATTAGATAATTTATTTGTTGGAAGTCCCTAACTAAAAATTTAGTCCAACTCACAAATTCCAATTGCGCCGGAAATGAAAGAAGCCTTCTAAAAACTCTTGTAAAGCAATATTGCTATTTAAACTCTGCTTACTCCACTCTCTTGCAGTTTGTTCGAGAATTTCTGAGAAACTGGGATATACAGGAGATAAATTCGCTAAATCTTTGATTTTAATTTTTTGGGATATTGCTAAGGCAATCAAATTAATTAATTCTCCAGCTTCTGCGCCTAATATCGCAGCCCCCAAAATTTCGCCGTTGCGTAGCACAATTAATTTACATATACCAGTGGTTTCGTCCCGAATTTGGGCTGCTGCAACTGTTTTAAAATATTGACGAAAAACTAAAACTTCATCTCGACTAAATAGGCGTTTTGCCTGATTCTCTGTCAAACCCACTTGCGCCACCATCGGCACAGAAAACATTGCCCAAGGAATGGAGTGATAATTTACTCGTAACCTGGGAAAAAAGAGTGCATTATTCAGAGCAATTTTTGCTTCATAATTAGCGATATTGGGAAAGTCGTAACCACCAATTACATCACCACAGGCATAAATTCGGTGGTTAGTAGTTTGCAGCTTATCATTCACTACTAAAGTACGGCGATGCCATTTCACACCTACTGTTGCCAAATTTAGGGATTCAAAATTTGGTTGTTGTCCAGTAGCAACTAAAATTTCATCCGTTTCAATAGCTTTATCCCCCGCTTGAATCCACTTTTTACCCTCAATTAGCCTCACTTGAGTCACTGGTGTATCAGTAAAGACACGCACACCTTCGACTTCTAACTGTGCCTGAAGCAATATAGCTATCTCAAGATCAATACTGGGTAGAAGATATGGATGCTTGACTATCAGAGTCACACTGCAACCAAACCGGGCTAAAGTTTGGGCGATTTCAATGCTTTGGGGAGTTCCGCCGATAATTACCCAATTTTTGGGTAATGTCGCTCCCTGTAAAGATTGCCAAATATTAGATAGGGTTAGATAGCCAGTGGCTTCCAATCCTTCAATCTCTGGAATTTCTGGACGCGAACCACTGGCCAGCAAATAGGTACGGGCGCGTAGTAGGCGATTGTTAACAGCAAAAGCTAATTGGGGTGAAGATTGAAACTGACCACTGCCAACGATAATATCTACCCCCAGCGCAGCTAGGATGGCGGGAGAATGCTGTTCTTTGAGATTTGAGGCGACGCATTGAGCATATAGCATGGCTTCTTGCCATGCCATAGATATGTGGCATTCTTTTGAGGTATCAGTGGGTGTGGCGTGAATACCAAAACTGGCGGCATCATTCAACTTCTGTGCCAGTTTCCCAATTTCGGTAAGAACATGGTGAGCAGTAAACCCGTAGTCTACTTTAGGTTCTACCAGGGCAACTGTAGCACGCAGTTTGGTTGCAGCAAGGGCAGCATAGTATCCGGCAAGACTGCCGCCAATAATTACAACATCGTAGTCAATTGTCATTTGTCATTGGGCATTGGGCATTGGGCATTGGGCATGGGGCATTGGGCATGGGGCATCGCTGAAAAATCAATAGTTCTTCTTGCTCTACTCCCTACTCCCTACTCCCTAATCCCTAATCCCTACTCAGGGCTGCTAGTAAGCGTTGGTTATCGGACTCTTCACGTACAGCAACCCGGAAAAAGCGATCGCCTAGTTCTTTAAAGCTAAGGCAATCACGGATTAAAATCTGGTTACGCTTGAGTAATTTTTGCTGTAACTGCAAAATTGACTCTTGGGACTCAACTAATAAAAAGTTAGCAGCACTTGCTTGGGGTTGCAATCCTGGTATTTCAGCTAAACCCTGAAAGAGTTGGTTTCGTGCAGGTGGTAGCCATGCCCAGGTTCGCTGCTGAAACTCCGTATCCTGGAGGGCGGCAATTGCTGCCGCCGCCGCTAGGGTGTTTACGGGCCAGGGGTCACGCCATAGCTGCCATTTAGCTAGACAGTCGGGGTGTGCGATCGCATATCCTAATCGCAATCCTGGAAGACTGTAAAATTTGGTTAGCGATCGCAATATTACTAAATTCGCATATTCCTGCACCACCGGAATCAGGCTTTGTTCCTCACTAGGCGGCACAAAATCCATAAATGCTTCATCCACCACAACCAAAGCATATTGCTCCAGGTAGGGCAAAATAGAGTCCCGTGAAAATATCTTTCCGGTTGGGTTGTGGGGATTATTCAACAATAGCCCTTTGTCATTTGTCATTTGTCCTTGGTCAATGACCAATGACCAATGACCAAGGACAAAGGACAAAGGACACTCCAGCACATTAGCGTTATATGCTGCTAAGGTTCGGTAGTAGTCACCAAAGGCTGGAGTGATTAAAATTGTCGCGGCTAATTGAGCTAACTCCCTACCTACTAAAGTGAGTAATTCTGCGGAGCCGTTACCCGGCAGAATCCACTCAGGTGGTAGTTGATGGAAGTGACTGAGAGCTAGTCTCAGTTCACTATAGTTTGGGTCTGGATAGTGCTTAAGATTACCAATTTGGGACAGTATAGCAGCGATCGCGCTGTTTGGAGGCCCCAACGGGCTGATGCTAGCAGAAAAATCCAGAATAGCATCAGGGGGACAGCCAGCCAGTGCTGCTGCCCAGGCTAAATTTCCCCCATGTGCAGGTTGCCGCATTAAAAAAAAGTTCCCAAAGACAGAATCTATACTTTTGGGGGTGCTACCTTTTCTCTAAACAGTTTTCCTGCGGAGAAGGCAGGAACCCTCGTAGCGGGAATTTCCATTTTTTCATTTGTTTTCGGGTTGCGACCTTCGCGGGCTTTACGTTCCCGTGATTCAAATGAGCCAAATCCCACTAATGTTACTTTATCACCAGATGAAACCGCTTC
Organism: Nostoc sp.; assembly: GCF_036917435.1. Classification (GTDB taxonomy): domain Bacteria; phylum Cyanobacteriota; class Cyanobacteriia; order Cyanobacteriales; family Nostocaceae; genus Nostoc. Next base: position 7,440 of record NZ_JBALDM010000050.1, on the reverse strand, counting down.
AATAATGGTTTCCAAAGCGGCAGTTAAGACTTGATCCGCTTGTTTCTTGGTAACACCAGCCTTTTCAGCTACGGCATCAACTAATTCACCCTTGTTCATATCAAACTCCTGAAGGTTTACTTGAGATTCTTTTCGGATGCACCCTGGTACATCTGTACTCAAATCTTTGTTCGCGTGAATACAAAAATCATCCTTTGGGAGTATTTTTACTCAAAACGGCTGTACATCCCATCGGCTCGACTTTTCAATGAATCATTCTAAGGCGTTGTAGCCTGATGTGGATAGATGAAACCATTAATTTATATAGATTTCAGGATTTTTTGTCATTTTAGGGTACTTGCTTCACTAAAAACCACCCCAAAAGTAGGAAAAAATACTTAGTGACAACCACAATAGCCAAGATAACAGGGCATTGTGGAAGTGGGACATAGTTAGTATTGTTGGGATTAATTACCGATGTTAAAGAGTTATTAAGGTTCATACCCAAAACAAAAGAAAAATCTCACCCTGTCAAGAAAGGATATCCCTTTCCTTAGTAAGGCTATGGTGTACACACAAGTTATCGAATCACTACCAGTCCTTGAATTACCCCACCCTAACCCTCCCCTTAGAAAGGTGAGGGAAAGAAATTCTCTTGTTTCCCACCTTTCCAAGGGGGGATTAAGGGGGGTAATTAGACTTGTGTGTAGACCGGAGGGACAGGTTTTACGCAGTAAAACCAGGGTGAGGTTTCTTAGGGGATATAAGACTTAACAACAAATCGCCTCACCAAAGACTTGGGGTACACCGTAGCCGACTCCGAGAGGGACAGGTTTTACGTAGTCAAACCAGAGTGAGGCCTTTTTATTTGAGTAAACTATGAAGACACAATAAGACTATCCTTATTGCCCAGTAGGAATTTTTAAGCCTCGACGCTCAAGAATTTGCCGCACTTCTGGGCTGGGGGCGTAGTTATAGCCATAAGACGAGTTCTCTGTGTCATCTATAATTTGAGGTGTAAGCAACACAATCACTTCTTTGCGCAGATTATCTTTATTTGTTCTTCTAAATAATGCTCCAATCAGTGGAATATCACCCAAAATAGGTATCTTGCTAACAGTTGTTCGGTCTTCATCTTGAATGATGCCACTAAGAATAAGTGTTTGACCATCTCGCAGGCGAATCAAACCAGAATTTAGAGAGCGTTCAGATACTAGAAATATTGTTTGACTGCTGTCTCCTACAGCAATCTGTTGTGAAGATTGCGGTGCTTTTACAACTGGAGCTACAGACAGAGAAACAAAACCATTATCATCAATCCGGTCAATTTTGACACCCAAAGTTAATCCTACCTCCGCTTTCTCGGTAGTTACTGTTTGTGTAGAAGTACCATCACCACGAGTTACTTCATTCTTAACGTTTCCTATTACCTCTTGGGTCAGCTTGACATTAGCTGTTTGACCTTCTTGGACAATTAAGGTTGGATCAGTCAAAATCTTGGCATTGCGATTTTGTACCTGAGCCGTCAAATTAGCAATAAAACGTCTGGGGAAGGAGCTTACATTATTAAAGTTTAAACTTGCAGACCCGTTACTATTGGAAAAATAGGTGTTGTCAACACCAAAGGTAAAGCTGGTATTAAAGTCATCGGTTTTATTAAGGTTAACATCAATAATCTTGACGTTAACTGCGACTTGACGACGACGAATATCAAGCTGAGTTAGTTGAGCCATTGCAATTTCAATGAGTCTAGGAGGGCCAATTAAGGTAAGGGAATTGGTGCGCTCATCTCCTAATGCCTGTAAACCTCTAAGTAATGGGCTAGAGTCTGTAAAATTAACACGTTGAGTTTCAACTCTGCTTTCCGTGGTCGTCTGAGTTTGGGTGATGGGACTAACTCCAGCACCTACGGCTACAGCATCAACACTAGTCACTTGCCGTTCGCGGCTGACAGCACTTTCTGCGCCCAAGCCGACCAAAAAGTTCAGGGCGACTCCCACTGTCACTTGATTGAGCCGCAGGCTACGCATAACCATGTCACGGGTAGCATTAGGTAGTTTAGTCCCAACGAAAACTGTACGATTGCTGCGGTTAGCTTCTAAACCACTCAAACGCAAGACGTAGTTAAACACATCTTGTACTGGCTCGTTTTCTATATCTAAAGAGATAGTTTGAGAACTTGGTTGTGCAGCACCACCTGCTTGACCTCCGATATAAGCCAGGTTCAAATTAGCAGCACGGGCAAGTAATGATAAAACCTCACGCACTGGCGCATCTCGCAGTACTAGGCGGGGTACACGTTCCTGAGTTCCTAAGTCAATGGTGCTAGGAGACGCATCGGTAGCGGAAATAGCAATATCTCCCACTGGTGGGGCAACGGCTCTGGGTAAGAAAGGTGGAGCTTGATTCAGAGGTTGACCCGGCCCAGCAGCTTGTGCTGGTTTTCCGTCAATAGTTACTTCTGGGTTGGGAACTAGAACATCTGGTTTTTGACCAGGTTGGGCTGGTGGAGTAGAAGCCACTGGGGATGTGGCTGTTGGTGCTGTTGGTCTTGGTGCTGTTGGTGCTGATGCTGTAGTGCCTGTAGATGGGCTAAAGCTGAGTGTAATGCCATTTTGCGATCGCACCACCGGTTGACTCTCAGGTGTATTGTTGCTGCCCGTTACCGTCACCCGAACACTATTAGCATCCAGCTGACTAACTTCGACAGATGCAATTCCTGGCGCTGGAGTATCTTGACGAAAGCTATTACCTTGTGGTAATCGTAATTGAGTATTGATAATATCTGCAACTAAAGTCTTGCCTCTTTTTGTAGTGAAAACTTGGGGGCGAGACCCTGAAGAAGTTTTCAAAGCAACGCTAATTCCACCATTAACTGGATTTAGCTGTACATTAGTAACTTGACTAATTTGTGCCCAAACTGGTTGAGCTGCCAAAAATACAAAAGCGGCAGTACCCAATATAAAACTATTACCGTGAAGCTGTTTCACAGTTCATTCCTCACATTATAAAACCTTGTTTACAAAGAATTTTGAGTAGTGAGCCAAAAGTAAGAAATTATGAGTGAATGGTTAGGAATAAAATTTCCTAACTCACAATTCACAACTCCTAACTCCTAACTTCTAACTCCTAATTGCTCATTCCTAACTACTTTTTCGGGGTAGCTTTAGCAGCTGCGGCGGCTACTTCTTCTGCACTAAGTGGCATCAATACTTGTAACTGGAATAATGTATTAATCGCTGCTGGCCCAACCTGTGCCGATGTTTTATCTAATGGAGATATTGCTTCGGCTGGAGCCAAACTTGATTGATAATCTTTAACTATTAACAATGGCTGTAACCGCTCAATGTTACGAATTATCGATTGTGTTTGTTCATAAGTTCCTGTAATTTGGGCATTGATACTGCTGCGTTTTAGCTTGTTGTCAACCTGTAGTCCTAGACTTCCATCGGTAACTGGTTCTGGTTTTTGGGAAACTGGCGTAAATTTATCCAGTTTCGCTCTCACCGTACTAATAGAAGTTGTAGTATTGCCAGACTCAATTAAGCGGTTCAAATCCAACAACAATGTATCTAAGCTTTTTTCGTTAGCAAATAAACCTAAAACCTGAACTTTTTGCTGTTTTGCCTGTGCTAGTTCGTCTTTAAGTTTGTCAATCTGTTTGATGTTGGCTTTTTTTTGCTGAATTTGCCCTTGCAATTCAGAACTTTTTGCTTGCTGCTGCTGATAGCTTTCCCAAGCTGGCATCAGCAGACTTACCAAAATATAACCTGCTCCCGCTAAACCAATTACCCCTACCAAGATTCCAATGATTTTTGGTGTAAAGGCAATACCAAATAGCATGGTGGATGGTGGCGTTTCCTGCCCGAATTCCCCACCTTGTTCGGCAAAATTTAAATCATCACTCAGCGTCATTTTGAAATGACTCCTGTTTGTTGGATACTACGAATTCGAGTTACTAACCCCACTGTGCCTTTTTTTTCTAACTCCCGGATTAATTCGGAAGCTGGAACATCGTTCATGCTCGATTGTATGGTGTATTCAACTACTTGTGGTGGCTTAATTATTACACCATTAGGAGGTTGACCCACACTTGGAGGTAAAGGGGCATTTACTAATCCTGCCGTGATAATTCTGGTTTCTGTAGACTTCAAAAACTGAGACTGTTGTAAACTCAATAAGAAATCATTGACATCGTTAAAAGAACGAGCCAATCCGGTAATTTCTAATCCCCCGGCGGGATTGTTTGGTGGCTGACCTGCCACTACTGCAACGGGTGGGATTTGCTTGATGGTCTTAATTTGCACTGCTGCGGGGATGCGATCGCGCAAATCTTGCAGCATTGCTGACCAAGGTCGAATCTGGTCAAATACAGTAACTAAAGCTTGGGTTTCCCCTTTAACTGCACTAGTCTCGGCTTTGATTTTGTTCAGATTTCCTATCTCTGTATCTAACCTCTTGCTTTCTTGGTCTAGTTGTGCTATCTGACCATCTAATTCAACAATCTTCCCTTGCAACAAGAACCAACTAACTCCCAATAAAGCTGGAAGACCTATACCTACAGCAACTCCTATATATACTGGTGTTAAATTCCCTGTAGGCAGGCTTAGGGATATTCCTCCTTTTTTCTCAGGTTTTTTCTGATATGCTGGGCGGTCTTTAAGAAAGTTAACATCTAGGCTATACATTTTATTACACCTCCCGCATTCCTAGACCAAGTACGATCGCCAAGCCAGAGCGTTGCACCTGTGGATATTTGTCAGTGTCAACTTCCAAGGACAAAGACCCAATTGGATCTATTTGGGTAGTTGGTAAGCTTAATCGTTGGGTAAAGAATTCATCTAGTTGTTGGAGTCCACCTCCTGGGCCAGCTAATATAATCTGCGCTACCTCTAAATTTTCACTTTGATTAAGGTAAAAATCGATGGAACGGCGCAGTTCATCTGTTAGTTCTCCCAACACTCTCAATATGGCTGCCATACCAGGATCGAGTTCGGTAACGCCGGTTTTTCCGCCGTCTATAGAAGTTGGGGGAATCATCATTCCGTATAACAGTTCCATATCTCGTGATGTGGGTAAACTCATTGCCCTTGCTAAGGCAGTTTGCATTTGATAAGTCCCGATTGGGACTGTGCGCGAAAATTGCGGGACTCCGTTAACAATGATGGCAATTTCTGTACTGTCGAACTCGATATCGACTAGTACTGCTGCTTCTTGTGGCCCAAATTGTCGCAGTTGCTCACGGATAGTCCGAATTAGAGCAAAACTGTTAATTTCTAAAACATCAATTTGTAATCCTGCCTGCTCGAATGTACTGATATAGGTATCCGTGATCTCCTTGCGGGTGGCAACTAGAAGTACATGGACTTTTTCAATGCCATCTTCATCTACAAAATACCCAAGTTTCTGATAATCTACATCAGCCTCTTCACGAGGATAGGGTAAATATAAACCTGCTTCATGGTTGAGTACCATTTCTCGCAGTTCTTTCTCATCTAACTCTGCTGGTACTGGTATAATCCGAACGATAGAATCTCGTCCTGGTACACCAGTAGCAACACGAGAAGTTTTGATTTTGCTTTCAGCTAGCGCCTGTTGGATTAATTGCGCCATTGCTGCGGGGTCAGTAATTTGACCATCGGTAACTACGCCTTCTGGAACTGGTACTGATGTAAAGGTTTCTAGTTTCAAGCCTTGACGCTGTTTGCGTAGCTGAACTACATTTACCCGTTCGGGAGCAAGTTCAATGCCGACCCCTTTATTCGATTTACTAAACAGACGAGTGAATTTTTGTACCACAGTTGTGTCCGATGGACTGCTAAATTGAAAATTTAAATTTGTTGTCGGTAGAAGCGTAATATATTACGTCACTACGCATAATTTATTTAGCCTATAATCTCGACAATTCTGTCTAAGCTTTTCACACTGAACAAGCGTAAAATTACTGGGAAAATGATTCAATTGCGAAAATTTAAACAACTTATTGCTTTAGGACTGCTTGGCTTATTAACCACTTGGATTGTAAGTTGCAGCACAGCTAATGTTAGTACAAATACAAAACCAGCTAATTCAGGAGTAGCAACTATTGAGTTTTGGACAATGCAACTACAACCTCAATTTACTGACTACTTCAAAAACCTAATTGCGAATTTTGAATCGCAAAATACAGGTATAAAGATTAACTGGATAGATGTACCTTGGGCGGCTATGGAGAACAAAATTTTAACAGCCGTCTCAGCAAAAACGCCACCTGATGTAGTTAACCTCAATCCGGGTTTTGCTTCCCAGCTTGCGGGGCGAAATGCCTGGTTAGATTTAGATGCAAAAGTCTCAAAAGATGTACGTTCCTCCTATCTGCCGAATATCTGGCAATCTTCTACACTTAATGGCAAGAGTTTTGGGATTCCCTGGTATCTCACCACAAGGTTAACCATTTATAACACTGATTTATTAAAACAGGCAGGTATCAATAAAGTCCCTGCAACCTACGCAGAATTGGCACAAGTAGCGCAACAAATTAAAGATAAGACAGGGAAATATGCTTTTTTTGTGACGTTTGTACCGCAAGATTCTGGTGAAGTGCTGGAATCTTTCGTGCAAATGGGAGTTACCTTAATAGATACTGATGGTAAAGCGGCATTTAATTCAGCACCAGGTAAGGCAGCGTTTAAGTATTGGGTAGACTTGTATAAAAAAGGATTGCTTCCTAAAGAGGCTTTGACGCAAGGACATCGCCATGCGATCGATTTATATCAATCTGGAGAGACTGTGTTTCTAGCTTCGGGACCAGAGTTTCTGAAAACGATCGCTAATAATGCTCCAAAAATCGCCCAAGCTACAGGAATAGCGCCTCAACTCACGGGTGACACAGGTAAGAAAAATGTCGCGGTGATGAATATAGTTATTCCCCGCGACACCAAACAACCAGACAGCGCTGTGAAGTTTGCGTTATTTCTCACCAATGACGAAAATCAGTTAGCCTTTGCCAAAGCTGCAAATGTCTTACCTTCTACAGTCAAGGCATTGTCTGATAGTTACTTTACAAATGTTCCTGCTAATGCTTCAACAATAGAAAAAGCGCGAGTTATGAGTGCTAAAGAACTAAAACAGGCAGAAATATTAACCCCTAGTTTGAAGGATTTCAACAAACTGCAAAAAGCCATTTACGAGAATTTGCAAGCAGCAATGTTAGATCAGAAGACTGTAGATAAAGCTGTAGAAGATGCGGCGCAAGAGTGGAATCAGAGGTAATGGGCATTGGGCATTGGGCATTGGGCATTGGGCATTGGGCATTGGGCATTGGGCATTGGGCATTGGGCATTGGGCATTGGGCATTGGGCATTGGGCATTGGTTGTTTCCTCCTCATCCCTATTCCCTATTCCCTATTCCCTATTCCCTATTCCCTATTCCCTATTCCCTATTCCCTATTCCCTATTCCCTATTCCCTATTCCCTATTCCC
>NZ_JBALDM010000049.1:0-177121 GCF_036917435.1 Nostoc sp. | reverse complement strand
GGGTTTTCATCGAAAGAGCCGAACAAATCATCTGGCTGTGCTTGAACTAAATCTAAACTTTCACCAAAATTGATATCTAAAGAAGCTTCTGTAACCGATATTTCATCCACAGTATTCTCTGTGGTTTCCATCTGAATATAGGTGGAATCATTTATGGCTACATCTTCAAATAGCAGTTGCGAGTTTTCATCGAAAGAGCCGAATGAATCAAGTTCCAAATCAACAGCAGATATTTCTGGGGGCTGATGAGTAAATTCTGGAGCAAAATCTAAAGCTTCTGGTTGTTGCCGCCTGAGAATTTCTTCCCCTGAATGCTGCGCAAGCAAAGGCATTTCTGGGGTAGAGGTATCACTGATTACCGGGTAAATAGTTGGGTCACTTGGTGCTAACTCATCAAATAAATCATCTCCAGAATCTGATGAGAATATCAAATCTAGCTGTTCTTCCTGCTGGAAATTTATATCCAATTCATCCAAGCTAAAACTGGCTATCGGAGAAGGTATAGGCTGCTGAATGTCGGCAAAAATATCATCAGTCGTAGCAAACAAACTCTCCTCTAACGCCCTTTCTACATTCTGCTCAATTAAGGAATCAAATGCGTCTTGTTCCTCTGTACTTTCCTGATTCCAAAAGCTGCTCAGATCATTTTCTGATTGAGAAAAGTCAGGTGATGTTACCGGAGATGTATCAAATAAATCACCTATTTCTGGTTCACTTGTAGGCAGTAGTGTGAGTTCTTCAATGTCCGCAAATAGGTTATCCGAAGACAAGCCTGTTTCCTGCGGTAATTCTATGTAGTCACTAGGGGTAATTTCTTCTACCCAGTTTGCATTTCTAGTTTCTGACAATAAGTTATCAAAACTATTTGGTTGGTTGGTAGATAGTTCCACACTGGGCAACGCCTCAGTTTCTGGTTGAGTCACTTGGCCTGTAAGCAATATTTCTGCATCATCATCTAGATCCAGTGTCAATAAATCTTCAAATACATCGTTTTTGTTGACACTAGCAGGCTGGTTTGTCTCACTAGAAATATCAATAAATTCTTGTAAATCTGGGGAAGAAGAATCTAAATTTATATCAAGTATGTTAGTATCACTAAACTCTAGAGCCGTAGCAGATATTTGTTGATTTTGCGGTTCTGAATTCTCTTTTTCTATGAAATTGTCGCCAAATAACAGAGATAAATCTTCTGTTGTGGCTGTAGTTTCTGCTCGATCAAAAGAGAGTAAATCGGATAAGTCGCTATGAGCATCCTCAGCATCAGTGCTACTGAAATCAATTCCAAAATCATCGGTAGCAACAATATCTAAGGTTTCTTCTTGATGCCAGCTTTCATCTAGTTCGGGAGTCTCACCTTCAAATAAATCGGCAAGGGTATTTAACTCAGCTATTCCTACCTCTGGCCCATTGGGGTCAAGATTGTTACTGATTGGATGTGCTTCGTCATGTGTGGTGAAAGCAAAGCTAGTGTGAGTTGCAGCGTTGAGTGGTGTCCCTTGTGGAAGATAGGGGCGAACGCTAGTATCCCGATCTAGATTAAGTTCTTCAGTTGTCTGGGCTAGGTCTAACTGTTCGGTGTTACCAGATAAAATTGGCTCTAACGTAGTTGATGATTCGGTCAAAGCCGCAGACTGTTCATCAAATAAATCAGGAGTAACTTCTAACAATTGAACTTCTGCCAAGCTCAAAAGTGCTTCTAGTTGCTGACTAATTGCAATTTCAGCTTCCCTACCTTGGAGGACTAATTCTTGAGCTTGCTTGATTTCGGTAATGACAATTTTAGCTAAAGTCAGATAACTATTTTCAGGATTGCCGATCGCACTGGCTGCTGCTTGACACAAACCACACCACTTGGATAAATTCCAAGTTTCACCAAGTTTGACTAACTGGTAACAGCATTGTTGAAGGTTTTGCCGAGTTGAAGGTGTTGTGGTTTGCTTAAACAGTTGCAACATTTCCCGCAGTGTTTGCAGTACTTTGGCTTGAAACTCACCCCAATTATTATGTTCTTTTGCGGTGACTGGCGATCGCACAGTGTTAGCGTCTTGTACGTGCTGACGTGCTACTGGGACAGATATTTGTGGAGATCCCTGATGGGTGTCTTCTGCCAAATTGGGAATATCTCGCCGCAGGAAAAGTTCTGTAAGTGTGGAGACATTCTCTACAGAGGTTGTGTGTAGTTCTGTTGCATCAGAATTGCTAGATACTTCACTTTTTCCTTGTTGTACAAGTAGTTCTAGATGCTCATACAGCCATTCAAAGACTGGCTCCGTCTCTGACATCAAAGTATTAGCTGCATCTTCAGAAAGACCATAAGTCCCGCTCAAATGCTCTAACAGCGATTTTAGGGTATCAGATACACCAAGAAATAAAGACTCTAACTTTTGGTCAATCTGAACCGGATTATCTTTAAGAATTTTAAAACAATCTTCCAGACGGTGGGAAGTATGCTGGATGCTAGTCAATCCAAGCATCGCCGCTCCTCCTTTGATGGAGTGAGCCGCCCGGAAGACTTCACTGATCATTTCCGGGTCGTTCAACGTACCTTCTAGATTCAGTAACCCCTGCTCAATGGTATTCAGGTGATCCCTGGCTTCTTCGATAAAGTAACCCAAAATTCGCTGTTGTTGTTCCGGCAGCATAGTTTTTTAGTCATTAGTCATTGGTCATTGGTCATTAGTCATTAGTCATTGATCACTTGTACTGAGCGTTGCCGAAACCTCTCATAGAGAATTATTAGTTATTAGCAAATAACAAACGACAAACGACAAACGACAAATGACAATTTATCTAGTTTCCATAGTTTCCACTCGGAAACGTTCAACGGAGGCGATCAAGTCACGGGATACACCGACTAAGTGTTGTAGTGCCCCTGAAACTCGCTGTGCTTCTTGGGAAGTTTCTTGTGCAGTCAGTTCTACTGATTGCATTACGTGAGCAACGGCGCGGGAGGTTTCGGTTTGTTCTACAGTGTCGCTAGTAATAGAGCGCACAAGAATATCGATGCGATTCGCCACTTGAATAATATTTTCAAGCGATCGCTTGGCTTCTTCTGCCAATTTTGTGCCTTTAATTACTTGTTGTGTGCCTTCTTCCATCGCGGTCATTACAGAGCCTGTTTCGCTTTGGATTTGCATCACGATTTGTTCAATTTCCTTGAGAGATTTAGCAGATTTATCTGCTAACTGGCGCACTTCGTCTGCGACGATCGCAAACCCGCGTCCAGCTTCTCCCGCTCTTGCCGCCTCAATACTAGCATTGAGTGCTAATAAGTTGGTTCTGGAAGCAATCTGAGAAATCAACGCCACAATCTTAGAAATTTCTTGAGAAGATTCCGCCAGCCGCTTCACTTTGCGAGTGGTTTCGGCAACAGTTTCTCGAATTTCTAAAATCCCTGCCACAGTATTTTCTACTGCTTCGCCACCTTTAAGAGCGATCGTACTAGCATCACGAGCAACGGTTTCAGCTTCCCGCGCCGCTTCTGCTACCCGTTGAATCGAGTCAGTCATTACCTGTACAGAATTCAGCGTCACTGCTAACTCTTCTGCTTGGCGCAAAGCATCACTAGATAAGGCTCTAGCAAAGGTTTCAGAGTTAGTTGCACCTTTTGTTACATCCTTCGCTGCCACTTTTACCTGTTGTACAATATCCCGGAGGTTTTGAATTGTCAGGTTAAAAGCGTCGGCTACGGCTCCTAGTACGTCGGCTGTAACTTCAGCTTGGACTGTTAAATCACCTCTAGCGGCTCCTTCCACATCATCCAAAAGGCGAATCACCTGACGTTGCAGGTTTTCCTTAGCTTCCTCTTGTTCATCGGCTTTGCGTTGGGCTTCACTTGTTGTTGTGAAAATGACCCGCGCCATTTCATTAAAGCCAGTGGCTAAATGCCCCAATTCATCTTCGGAAAACACGGTGGCTTGAGCATTCAAATTTCCTTGGCGTACAGCTTCAAACTGAGCTTGCAGATCGTCAGTTGTGCGCCGAATTTGTTTGAGGGCAAAATTCCCCATGAAGCCTGCGGTGGCAAAACCCGCAATCCCCGCTGCTAGGGACATTGCCCAACCTGTGTTTCGGACTGATTCTCGTTGTTGGGCTGGCGAAAATGTGGTGGCGGCAAAGCTAACTGTGGCTACAACTAGCGCCGAGACAATGCCCACACTTCCAGCAATTAACCATTGCTTCCGTTCTATGGAGGCATTCTCTAATGGTGCTAACCAGCCTTGCTCAACGCTAACGTTGGGTTCTAATTTCGAGACATCTGTTTGGCTAAATACTGGAACTCCTTCATGGGAACCAGTCATGGAGAAGAGTTCCTCTTCGCGATCGGCTGCATTGCTTCCAGAAGTATCCGCCCCTTGAGAGCGTCCACTACCACTAGTTTCTGCCGGAGCAGAATACATTGCTGCATCACCGAAGTTAGAATCTTCTTCGATCAGGTCAAACCCTGGAATGTTTCCTAAATCGTCAAATTCCTCAAAATCATCTAGAAAATCGATATTGCTCTTAGAATTCTCTTCATTCAGTATATTGCTTGAGTCTTCATAAGAGCTTGACCCATCTGAGCCAAAAGCAGACTCAAATGCTTCCATATCAAAGTTTTCATCATCAAAGCTATTTTTGCCGATGCTTGTACCTGATTTAAACTTCTTTTCTTCTAAAGGTATGTTGCTATTAAAAGATGAAGAATTATCAGATAAATTCGATTGAAACTCTTCTTCGGCTCCTAAATCGGTTGACTTCAACCAATCATGTGCTTCAGTTTCGGGTAAATCATATTTACTATTGTTATTTGTAGTTGGCGAGCTATTTCTAACCTCTTCTTGAACAACAATAAGTAACGTTTCGTCTCCAAAATTAGATTTTTTATATTCTAAATTTCCAACCTTAAGCTCTGGAGATTTTGGCTCACTTAACAAATCAGGTAAATTATTTTCGCCATTACTAGTTTTTGAATTAGAAGATGAAGAGTTAGTATTGTCAATACCTGAATTTTCGCGATCGGGATTTATTCCATTCTCTGAAAACTGACTATTTACTAATGATTCTTCAGGACTATCTTCTGACATATCTTCCTGCCAAAAAGCAGGCAATTCTAATTCTGTTTTTTCTTCATAATTACTGCTATTTAACTCTTGTTCCTCTGATTCTTCATCCAAAGCAAAAGGATCGTCACCAAAAGCTGTAGAAAAATCTGATATTTCTCCTGTGCCAATACTATCTTCTGTGGGGATGTCAAATGGACTATTAGAAGATAGTTCTTCAACCCCATTCACAGTTTCTTGATGCTCTCCAAAAAAGTTCAAATCAAGATTTTTGCTGTCAAACTCCTCACTAGCGCCTAAATCTTCTAATTCTGGTTCGCTATATGCCAGTGGGTCAGATATCTCTGAGGAATTTATTTGCTCTTGACTTCCTGATGTATCAATCTGCCCACCGAATGACTGTAAATATTGATTGATATTCTCAATTCCATTATTGGCAAAACCAATAATTTCTGGCTCGTTAGTTAAGCTTAATACCTGTTGATATTCTTCTTTTGCAACATCGTACTGCTGCAAGACATAGTAGATGTGACCTCTTAACAAATGAGTGTTGGGGTCATTTGGTAAATTTTGCACCACTTGATCGACTAAAGTGGCGGCAACCTCATAATTCCTTTGAACATAGGCGGTCATCGCCTGTTGATATGTTGTCGGCTCGTAATTATCAATACTTGCTGTCATTTCCTCCTCCAATTTCATCCTGCCCACCTAGCACTCCGTACAATTGCCATTTGATCGAGCAGTCTTAGACACTGATCATTTTTAGTACCTAGTAACCACTCTCCACGTAAAAAAGGAGCCATAGTATCTGGAACACTAGTTGATGGCATGAGATTCTGAGCATCCAACCAATCCATACCACCAATTTCCTCTACTGCTAAACCCACTATTGTGTCTTGCTCTTCAATGGCAATCACCGAAATTTCCGCTCTATCTGTGTTTAATGCACTTGCTTCCCCCAGAAATTGACCCAAATCAGCCACCCAAATAACTCGACCTCGTAAATTTAGAGTACCCAAAAGTAAAGGAGAAGCATTAGGAATCGGGGTGATTCTATCAGGACTTAGTTCAATTACCTCCCGAATGCCAGTTGCTTGTAGTGCAAACTCCTGATGCGAGGGAATGTAAAACCTCAAATGTAACTCACCTTCAGGACTTTCTACTTGTAATTCTGGTCGGAAATGGTCTTGACCACTGCCACTTAAAAAGTCCGGTTTGCTGACCATATTGCTTTTATCCTTATCCTCGCAGCAGTTGTTTGACTGTTCCTACCAACTCGGTTGGTTGAAACGGTTTAGCTATGTAGGCATCTGCACCCTGCTTCATGCCCCAGTAGCGATCGAATTCTTCGCCTTTGGAAGAACACATAACTACAGGGACATTTTGGGTTTTGGGATCGGATTTTAACCGCCGACAAACTTCATAGCCATTCATTCGGGGCATGACAATATCTAACACCACTAAATCGGGAGGTGCTATTTGAATTGCCTCCAATGCCTCTAATCCGTCACTAGCATGGGTTACTGTTAAACCAGTTGCTTTCAGGAGGTCTGTAATCATCTCCCTTTGCGCGATACTGTCTTCCACAATCAGAACTGTACTCATAAATGTCTATTTACCTCCTGATGTAGACGTTCCTATTTGGAACATTCCCTGATTCCTCCGCAAGTATTAACTGTATAAATTAATTGTATGTTCTCCCTATTTTCCTGGAGACTGACGTTTCACGAAGTTGGCTGACTCTGTGATAACATCTTTTTACTCATCTTTTAGTAGATCAACAAATCTTAGGAGTGCTGAGTGCTGAGTGAGGACTTAGAAGTTAGGAATTGGGAGTTATTAAAAGATTCTTCCCAATAGCCAATGCCCCATGCCCAATGCCCCATGCCCAATTCCCAATTAGTTGTTGATATATTTCTCTACAAGCATGAGTAATTCAGTGTCTGTAAATGGTTTTGTTAAATAATCTGTTGCCCCGACCATACTAGCTTTGACTCGATCAATAAATCCATCCTTACCAGTAAGCATGATAATCGGTGTGAGTCTAAATGCTGTGGAATGTCGCAGCATGGCGCAAACCTCGTAACCTTCCAATTCCGACATGGCGATATCGCACAAAATTAAATCCGGTTTGAGTTGAAAAACCAGACTTAGCGCCTCTAAGGGATTGGTGAGAGCGATCGCTTCATAGCCTTGTGGTTGTAAGATCGAATTTATAGTCTCACCGATGGCGATCGCATCGTCAATACATACTATCCGCCCCCTGTGTTTTCCCTTCAATTCCCCACTATCGCTGTGGGTATCTGATTTAGCCGTAACTGAATATATTAGTTGTAGCCAACTCTGCTGCACGTAAGGATATATTGCCTTAGCAACTGTCAAAATGTCTCGGTTGAGATAACGAGCCAGTTGACGCAAAGATGTTTTACCATCAGCCCAATGTTGTAATTTCTCCACAGTTGCTTCTGGTAGCGAGGATTGTAGCTGAACTTTGTCAGATAGCACTGGCAATTGTTCGGAAGACTGAATATGTGGATAGAGTTCTTTCCACTCTTGCACCTGCTTCGTAATTTTTGTAACAAATGGAGCAATCTCAAAAGTGTTTAATTGTGGAGCAAGGGGCGCTCCCTGATGAAAAATAAAGTTACCTTGATGTAAACTCAGTAGGTCAAAGAGAGTTTCATGCACCAAGCCGTGAATGATACTACCAGCGATCTTGGGGTTGATAATATTCCGCTCCAAAAGTGCCCACAGATAGGCATATTCTGGCGCATCAGTTGGTGGTAGAGAGGCAATTTGTTTGTCGGTGAGTCGCGTCTCGACTCGATAATGACGTAAATAATCGTTAATTCTGGATAAACTACTCTCACCTTCTTGGCAATAAATAATTTGACCATTCAGGAAAAAGACGAACCAAGACTGTTCTTTGGGATGATAAATATTTGTTCCCTCTCCACTCAGCTTGTTGTGATGGTGAGAGCCAGTAGCTCTCACCCAAAGTTCCCCAGTTCGCTGTCCTAACTCAATTAATTGCAAAATACTGCAAATATCAATTTCACTTAAATTTCCCTGCATTTACCTAAAAAGTACTCCTCGTAATGCCGTTAATATTATTTTTGAATTGTGTCCTGCAATTTTTCCATTTATCTAGCAGGTCATTTAAGTATTGATTATGGAATATTGGCAAGATTTTTACCCTATTTCTTGTTGCCATTAAGGAATAGATTCAACTATAAAGCTTAATCTTTCGTAATATGCTTTGACAAAGCTAGTGTTAACACGGAAGTCATCATCACTGTCATCAGTACAAAATATAAAGGCGCGACTAGCTCGCTTTTATAAGTATCAAGACGTAAAATATCGCGTCTATAGTTTTGTCTGTCTTGTTCTCCTAAATTTGGGTTCAGTGAGACAAGTTAACAGAATTATTTGAGGTATATCCCAAAACATGAAGTTTAAGTGCATCAATAAAGGACTAACGGTGTGCTGTATTTAGCAGAAGTACAAAAACAGAAAGGTGGTTTACTTAGTGGCAGTGGCAAAACTGAACTGAAACTGCTAGCTTGTCAGCGAACTGACCAGAATTGGAATACTGTGTCAGAAGAAGTGATTGCTGCTGAGGACGCAAGCAAATTAAATGATGGCGCTTTGGTACTGGTTGAACTGAATCCGAATCGTCAAGTGCAGCGAATTCAAGAAGCAGGGCGGCCACTAGTCAATATTTTGCAGAATTTTTCCCGCCAATTGGAGAAATTTAAGCTCAAAGAAGATGAAATCGATCAGTGGAAACAGTCGTTAACGTTTCAGGCGCAAGAGTTGAATCGCCGTGAAATGGATATGGAAGTACGCTCAGAACAGTTGCAAAATATGGAAGAGGAGTTGCAACAACTGGAGCAGCAAAAACAAGAAGTTGACACATCTCGCCAGGAAATTGAACGGTTACAAACAGAAGTTGAACGCAACCGCCTAGAATTGGAAGGCGCTTGGGAACATTTGCGGGGTGAGCAGCGCCGTCTAGAGGAACATCAAGCAGATTTTAAACAGGGAGCGGTTTTGGATGAGGAGCAAAGTCGGGTAATGAGTGAGTTACTCGATCGCTTATCTAGTCGCGTTGCTCCTACAGAAACAGTCCAAGAACACCTGCATAAGGCCTTTGAATTGGTCGAAAAGCAGCAAGCAATTCTAAACCCACACTGGCAAAAACTAGAAGAACAAAAAACTGCGATCGCACAACAGCAAGCAGAAGTGGAGCGGTTGTCACAAACATTTAGCGATCGCCAAAATGCGTTGCAAGAAGCACAAAATATTCTAGTGCAGCAAACAGCCCAATTGCAGATAAATACAGCAGACTTCACCAGCAAGCAAGAGTATGCTCGGATAATCAAAGAGCAGTTACGAAACGCGGAAGAGTTATATCAACAAATTCACACTTTAGCTGCAACGTCTGGTGATGTAGTTCTCGGCCAGCAAGCTAATGTGGAAGTTTTGGATAAAATGCCTTTAGAAGAACTACAAAAGATAGTCCAAGACTTGCAGCATAAGGTGCAAATAGATGCTAGCTTTGTTCACGATCAAGAGCAAGAACTGACATATAAACAAGAAGCTATAGAAGAACTGCAAAATAAATTAAGCCAAGCTTCTGACAATGACCATATCAATTTGGAACTGGAATTAACTGATGAAAAAGACCTCTATCAGATGCTAAACTCCAGTTTGGTGGGACAACGCCGCAATATGTTACAGCATCAAAAGTTTCTCAAGCAACACCAAGCTGTATTGCTAAGGCGACAAGGACATCCTGTTGCTGAGGAAGAAGAGGGTAATAAAGTTAATTTAGAACCGGTTCTGTTACAAATTGAAACCCAGCGACAACAATATTCGCAGGAAATCCAAAAACTGGAACGTGAAATTGATCAAATCCGTTCTGGTATTGAGCTAAATCAGGGAATGATTGACAATCAAACTCACGATTTGGATCAAAAGCGCCAAGAATTGAAAGCGATCGAGGAAAACTTGCTATCCCTACGAAGAACAACTGCTGAATACTGTGGTCGAGTCAATCTTTATCAAGAAGCACTCCAACCAATTCAGGATTCTCTCGATGGCTTACGGCAAAAGCTGCAAGGAATTGGGGAATCTTTAGATCAATTCCAAGAAACTGGTGATTATCAAGTCCAAGCGATCGCTCAGATGCGCCAAACTCTCCAGAGTTTAATGCCTCAGCCACAATTGTTAGCGTCTTAACAAGTTCTGGGGATTAAATAATTCGTAATGACGCAGAAGCGTCGCTACTGCTACGCTAAGTAATTCGGTAATTCGTAATCACACTTTCTACACGCACCGTCATTACGAATTAGTAATTACGAATTATGATGATATGAATTATGTCACGATTTAGGTGTTGAAGAGTAATCAAATCTAACTTATTTTTTGGGCTAAAAAGCAACTACGAGCTTGGTTATTATTCCATAAATAAACTAGATTCTACATGAAAAAACTCTCCCAGCTTCCGCGCTTGTTCTGTATTTATCTTCTCTTGTCCATTTAAAATATTATCAACCAAATGTTCAGTCCCTAAAACCGCTACTAAATCATCTCTACTTCTCTCAGATTGCTCTAACATAAATAACAACATAGATCCAGGGTTATTATGCTGGTCTGGCTGATAATATTCTTTTTCAAACTTTTCAATTAAAGTGATTAATAACTGATACAGTTCCTCTTCTTCTGGAGTACGTTGCCGATGCATTAAATCTTCCACTATTCCTAAAGCTTGGGCATTTTCAGCTTCGCTTTTTATCAGCTTGGGAAGATAAGCTGTTAATAATTTCTTGTACTTATCTGGATTAAAAGTAAGGGTCATCTTTCCAATTCTCCTTATCGTATTCCGCATGAGTAAGGATATACTTAATATAAATTAACTGCACTTCATAATCTATACTAACAATCAAGCGATATTTATTTCCTTTAATATTGAAAACGGTAAAATTACCAACAGCTTCAGCTTTAGAAAATACCTGCTGTACTCCAACTAAATTTGACCATTTAGCTTTAGTGGCGACTTTATACCAATTGCTTAATGCTTCCTGACAATCTGCATGGTTTTCTGCATATTCTCTTAACAATCTAAAACTAATAATATGCATTTTCCCTGATAATAAAAAGACTTTAAGTAACTATTTCAAGCAAATCCAGTCACCTTCTACTTGAGCGATCGCACCACCAGGAAATGGATCGGTTTGCGATCGGTTTGGCGCTATAATTAAAGCCGTTAATTTTTCGATATGTTCAAAACTAGGCGCGTCAGTCAGCATTTGCTGCAACACCTGACGCATTGCCCGACGTTGCAGCGCCAATGGTGCTTTCTGCAATACCCGACGATTTAACCGTAAGGGAACAAGAGAAGTAAAGGAATCTTCTTCATCCCCAATACCCAATGCCTTTTGGCGCAACTGTTGAGCAGCTTTTTCGAGATATTCCACTTCTGCTTGGAGAAGTTCTGCTGTTTGAGCTAAGGCTGATTCTACTTGGGGATTGAAATTTTGCCGCAAATATGGTAATAGCTCTTGGCGAATGCGGTTGCGGGCATATTGCAAATCTTGATTAGTGGAATCTTCCCAAATTGGTAAATTAAATTCTTGACAAAATTGCTCAGTTTGTATTCGAGTGACTTCTAAAAGTGGACGCACCAGCATAATGCCTGTACTTAGGGGGCGTTGCCAAGTCAGGGCTTGTAAGCCATCAGCACCAGTACCGCGAATTAAATTGTAGAGGAGAGTTTCGGCGCGATCGCTGGCGGTGTGTCCTGTAACTATATACTGATAATTGTTTGCTTGCGCGATCGCACTTAAAGCTTCATATCGCCAATCGCGTGCAGCTGCTTCACTATTTATAGCTTCTTTTGCTGTTTCTAAATAAAAGGATGTACCCCAAGTTTTAGCTAAGTTTTCGACGTGATGAGCATTAGCTTGGGAGTCAGAACGCCAGCGATGATCGCAGTGGGCAATGCCTAAATTCCATCCCCATTTGGATTGTAAATCTAAAAGTAATTTTATTAAAGACAAAGAATCTTGTCCGCCAGAGACAGCGATTAATAGACGCTGGTTGCGCTCAAACAAGTGGCGCGATCGGATGGTGCAATGGATTTTTGCATGTAGAGGAGTCCATACCATTTTGAGTTTTTACCGCAGATGGACACAGATAATTGTCTCTTATTTGAACCTCGCATGACTAGAAGTCACGCGATTCCTGCTTCAACGATCTCTACCTGAAGAAATTCAGGACTTACAAGTTCTCCACAGGCAGTTATAGCATCCGGCGCACCGACGGCTGCTGTCTTGAAAAGTCTCTTTGCTGCTCGGGTCTCCCCAGCAGTATTGATACCCCCGCTAATCGAAGTTACAATTCTTAATCCTTCACTCAAAATGTTTAACGCCGCGTTTTTATCTCTCAAGTTGTGAGTATTGCAACTAGGACAATACCATTGGCGCAGCTTTAAATCCTTAACCAATGGGTTGATAAAAGCACAGTGATTACAAGTCTGAGATGAAGGATAAAATGTACCAATTTTCTGCACAATTCGATCGTGCCACAGAGCTTTATATTCAAGCATAGTGGTAAATTTAGACCAGCTAGCGTCTGAAATGCTCAGAGCTAGTTTATGGTTTTTGACCATATTGGCAACTCGCAAATCTTCAATACAGATAATACTGTTTTCTCTAATTAAACGAGTTGAGAGTTTGTGTAGAAAATCGTCTCTCAAATTTGTAATCCGTTGGTATGTACGAGCCAGCTTTATTTTCGCTTTGACTCGATTACTGCTACCTTTTAAGCTACGAGATAGTTTTTTATTGTATGAGCGTAATTTCCTTGATTGAAGTCGATAATATTTCGGGTTCTCTACAACTTCCCCCGCGCTAGTAACGAGATAAGACTTAATTCCCAAATCTAAGCCAATATTTTGTGTGACTTGTGGGTGTTTTTCTATCTCTGTCTCACATAAAATACTAGCAATATATTTACCAGAGGAAGTACGAGTAACGGTAACATTTATAACATCAGCCGGAATATCCTGGGATTTATGAAACTTTATCCATCCCAGCTTGGGAAGTTTTAAGCGATTCTCTATTATCTGGATATTCCCGTTCGTAAGATTCGTCTTGTAAGACTGCTTACACCCATGCTTCTTTTTGAACTTAGGAAAGCCGACAGCTTTTTTATTTTTAGACTTCTTCAAGTCAGTAAAAAAGTTTTTGTATGCTGTGTCTAAATTTTTAAGTGAATTTTGGAGCGCAAATTTATCTACTTCCTTTAACCACTCAATCTCCTTTTTAAGTAGAGTTAATTGCTGGCTACAAGCGTTATAGTTTAAGGTTTTCTGCTCAGCCGTATATAACTCTTGCCTCAATGCTAGAAAACGGTTGTACACAAACCTAGCACAACCAATTGTCTTGTTAATTAAGACTTGTTGGTTGTGGTTAGGAATTAGTGTAACTTTAAACGCTTTCTGCATTTCTGCTTTAATATTTCACTACAATAATTTTACCATAATACGTAAACATCTAAATATAGAAATATCCAGCGCCTAACTATTGACGTGAAGTCACGAGTGTGCAACTTGCAGAAATCAACATGCATCGAAAATTCCGATTTGGGTATTAATTTTCACTTTGGTTAAGTTGTTGCCGAAGATCATCAAGTGGAGAACTTTCTTGATTGATATCTAAGCGATTATTTTCTTGTTTTTCTTCAATTTCAACTTCATCAGGGCAAAATTCTAGGCGGACTCTAATTTTGCCTGTCCGCCATTGTTTACCAGGGATTAAAACATAACATTCAAATCCTTCGTCAAATATTCTTGAACCTGACGATGTACAGTGTTTTGCCCAAAATCTTTTTACTTCCTTTAAAAGATGAAAGACTATTTGAGTGCGGGGTAAGTTTTCAAATGTTTCTTGGTGAAAATGCACAACATCTTTTTCAGGATTTAGAGGTTCCCATTCATCATTCATAAATCTTACTCCTGTAACTAAATCTATAGTTCCCAAGAGAGACAAATGAATTGCAACTCCTCATAATTTTTGAATTTGACTTGCACCTACAACTTGTTTAACAGCTAGTTCTAGTTCAGGAAAAGTAGTAGAGATAATGCGGTCATTGAGCGTAAATTTTTGGACTTGATATTGACCCTCAAGCAATTGATAAACAAAAACCGTGGGAAGTTTGGGATTACCGAGATAAGCGCGACTAGCAATTGCTAGATAATCCACAATCCAATATTCAGGGATACCTAGCCTTTGATACTCATCTAATTTGTCAACATAATCATCATCCCAGTTTGTTGAAGTAACTTCTACAGCAAGTTGAATTGGCTCAATCAGCGCCCCGTAAGCTAGAACATTGCTGTTCCATTGTGATGCACTAACTACGCTCACATCTGGATTTCTACCTCGTTCTTCTCCAGCATCAGTAAATGTTTTTACAATTACATCTTTGTCGGCAATATAGTCAATTTTCAAGCGTCTAATTTCATCATTAAAGGCAAGCATTAAAAATCTTGCCACATTATTATGCGCTCTAGTTGCCTCCACTTGTATAATCTCTCCATTTAACAGTTCATAAATGCCATATCCATCAGGGTATTGCCCTAAAAATTCTTCAAAAGTTAGTTTTTTAACTGGAGTCTGAACCATATTGTTCACCTGCTAAAAAAGGCGTATAACTATTTGTAATTGATAATTAAATTATCAATTACAAATAATTTTATTTTTCTATTTGTTTAAGCTTTTCAAAAATCTCATCAAGTGGTGATTCCGATTCATCAGGACAAAATTCTAAAGCAAGTCTAACTTTTCCTTTTTTCCATCCCTGAGTACTAAATTGCAAAACTTCACAATTTAATCCTTGGGTATACAAATTTACTTCATCTGTCTCCTCGGCTCCAATATATTCCTTAATTGCGGTAATCAAATCACGGACTTTAAAAGTTTTAGCAATATTTAATTTATTAAAGGTGTCTGGTTCTATAGACACAACTTCATCGTGATTTAGTCTCTCAAATCCATCTTCCATAAAAATGTCCTATCACTAAATCTATACTTTCCAGTGATATAACAGTTCATCCGAAATAATTCCCAAGAGATAATAGTAAATTTCAATCTGCTCTTTTCTCCCTCTCCTTTGCTGGCGTGTATACACAAGTCTTTAAGAAACCTCACCCTGGTTTTGCTATGCAAAACCTGTCCCTCTCCTTACTAAGGAGAGGGATGTCCGATAGGACAGGGTGAGGTTTTTCTTTTTTTGGGTGGTTCGATGAGTTGTGTGTACACTGTAGCCGTTGCTGGAGAGGGTTAGGGGTGAGGTTATTAAAAGAACCAGCCGTAAGAATGCAAACCTTTACCTAAAAGATTCACACCGAGATAGCAAACCCAAACAACTACAAAGCCAGTAGCAGCTAAAATGGCAGGACGAAGACCTTGCCAACCGCGAGTGATTCGGGCGTGGAGGTAGGCGGCGAATACTAACCAGGTGATTAATGCCCAAGTTTCTTTGGGATCCCAACTCCAGTAGGAACCCCAAGCTTCGTTAGCCCAAACCCCACCAGCAATAATGCCAATTGTCAATAAGGGAAATCCAAGCCCGATGATGCGATAGCTGATATTGTCGAGGGTTTCGGCAAGGTTAAGGCGTTGAGGTGAAAGGGGTTCAGCAGATGCTACGGTTTGAGGCTCAGAAGTAGTTACTAAATTTAAAACGGCAGTGTTGGCGTTACCGTTGCCGTTGCTAATACTTTCAAAACGAGCAAAGCCGTTATTTTCGGCAGAAGGGGCTGGTGGTTGAGAAATTAGTTCAGATGCTTTGTGCAAGCGGTAGCCATTGCTGCGATAGCCACCAGTACCGACAGAACTACCTTGTAGCTGAATGTTTTGACCACGAGTGACAATCAGAAAAGCGATCGCTAATAACGCACCCACCATTAAAGCAGAATAACTCAACATCATGACGCTGACATGCATCATCAGCCAATTTGACTTTAATGCAGGTACTAGGGGTTCCGATGCTTGCATCTGGGATGGTAATGTCATCGTCGCAAAAGCAGCGATCAACATTGCCACCGGAGATGTAACAACTCCTACTAGGCGGCTACGGCTACTACTTTCAGCAATTAGATGGACGGTGGTAATTCCCCAAGTTAAGAAAAATAGAGATTCATAAAGATTACTTAGGGGAAAGTAACCAGCTTCTATCCATCTTGCCCCTAATAGAGTTGCCATACACAAATTAGCGATCGCCATCCCAGCTGTCCCCAAAGCGGCTAGATAAGGCAGATTCGGAAAAGCCGCTCCTCCCCAATACACCAACATTGTTAGGAATAATATGGCAAAGGAGGCATTGTCCAGCCAATTCTGGAGTACAACCAGGTTCATAAAGTGTTCTCTCCGTGAATGATTTAAAATATGGATTCTGACTATTCTGATCCTATATGCTTACAGGGTGGAATTGGGAATTGGGAATTGGAAATTGGGAATTGGGAATTGGGAATTGGGAATTGGGAATTGGGAATTGGGAATTGGGCATTAGTTCTTTCTTCCGCTACTTCCTCATCCCCCCACTCCCCACTCCCCACTCCCTATCTAACAGAGTTGCTCTTATTGCTTTCTGGACTAGGCAACGGAGTCGTGTTACTAACTTTTTTGAGTGCCATAAAAATGTCGTAGAGATTACTGCGACTGTCGCTGACAGAGGATGTCACCCCAATTGAGCGCGTTGCATCAAGCAAAGTTTGTTGATTGGAAATTAGAGTTGGTAAAGGGAAATTTTTCACAGTTCTTTCGACATCCAGAAAAAATTGACCATTTGTTGGATTTGGTTCTGTAGGAACTGTTTGTTGGAAGGAAAGAGTGCTAGCTAGTGTGTTGTTGGGTTTGGGAACAATTTTATCAGTGATGGGAGCGCCCACTACTAGAAAGGCGACATCTCCATCTAACCAGCCGTGGGTGGCAGTTAAAGTCCCATAAGGTGAAACCCAGTTAACAACGGGTTGCCCTGCAATTTTTGCTGGTTGGACTTGGAACTGGTATTGATTTCTCATCACATCATCCAGTTGTTTTATGGCTATCTCAGCTGAATTGCGTAGACTTTGCCCACTGTAGGCATCGCTGGCCTGTACCATAAACACTAAACCTGAACGAAAATTATCTGGCAAACCTGCTTTTGGAATACTAGGAATCACTGATAAGGAAAACTCGCCTTTCATCCAACTGAGCAAATCCTTATCTAAATCAAGAGTGGTAAGAGATTTTATCCCACCCCTAATTTGTTCTGGTGCGATCGGTGAGAGGGGATTTCCCTGAGATGTTAAAACGTAATCTCCCCACAACCTTTGTAAGTTTCCCCCCGAAAGCATCATTAAGGTTTCTGCTGGTACGCGACTTTGCATTTTCCCAGCTTTATTTTCCACAGCCAGTACCCGTTGACTATTAGGGTTTAACCAAGAAACGCCTTTAAAGCGGATTCCTTCTGCCTCTAAAGTCATTGTTCCTGCTAAACCTTGGTTATTTTGCAATTGTGCCAAAACTTGAGCTGGTATTGGGCGGTTTGGAGAAGCTGCGGCTATTTTGGCTGCGGTTGGCACATTGACGTAAAACTGGCTAAAGGGTTGATCGTTGGCAATTTTTGGGAAATTATCAGCAAAGCCCCCTATTGTGGCTAGGGATGTTTGATTTTTGTAGGCATCGATCGCTCGTTCTGTGGCTTTGGGACTATCAGTTATAACTAAAAAACGCCCATCTAGTAATGCTGCCGAGAAGTTCTCCCCTGCTTGTCCCTCACTTTGTTTAATAGCGATCCCTTGATAAATCCGGTCAATCCATTTACCTTGTTTAAGGGTTTTGGGTTGTGCAAAAATGCTTTTGGCGGTTTCTGGGTTTTTTACTGGTAATACCATTACCATCGACTGCTGATCGCTGCCAGCATTTTCATTAGTGGTAACTGGTTTGGGTACAGCTTTATTCGCTGTTGCTGGGGCAAGAATTGCGATTGTAACGTCATTGCCTACCCAAGGAGCAATATCTTTCTGAAAGTCATAACCATTATTAGTGAGAAAGCGATCGCGCAATTCTACTAAATTTTTGTCCAGTTCTGCTTGGGTTTCTTTTGTCCCAAACTCCCGCAATTTCTGCCATTGCTGGGGATCTGTTGTCAGAGAAACCGCAAAAAGCGCATCACTAGGAATAATATTTGCACCTACGAGCAAATCACTAGAAGATATTTGTCTTTGGCCTAATAACCAGTATGCGACACTCCCTGCACCAATCAATAGCCCAGCAGCCGAAAGCGTCAGCACCAGAGAGGGTTTCTTATTTTTCTTCATTGGAACAGACACAAGAGGCGGTGCCATTGAAACCTATACCTTATACTTGCAAACTCATTACTTGCTTGATTAGTCAAGTACACCAACAGGTTTAAGCATTCTTTAGGGCAGCTAATTATATGGAATTTTTCCACCCTAGATGCTGATGATACTTTAGTAATCAACTTTCCTTAGTCTTTCAAAAGCGGTGTTTTTGACTCAGTTACCATTTTTAACACGCTTTGTTGAATTTCGTAGGACGTTTCCCTAAGATTAATGCATCAATCGGAAAATTCCAGCAAGTAAATCTGTGATTCCAAGCAATTCCAGAATATAACTAACTAAACAAAGCTGCAAGTCAATTTCAGCTACTTGGCTTTTCTCAGTAGCGATCGCACCACATTACAAGAAGTACAGTATTTTTTGGTTCAATACTTTAGCAAAGCTCTATTGCTACTTATATAGCAGTTATCGGTTGAGTGAGATACACCCGTAGGGGCACAGCACTGCTGTGCCCTTAAACTTCGCAATTAATCTTGTACTGCATCTGAATGGGAACCGCTATACTTGCAACTCAAACCCAGGTAATATATCTTCTCCAGAAATAATCGCTGGCATTCGCACAACTTCTACAGCTTGCAAAAGTCGGTAAATTTCAACCTGACGATCTTGAGGATTAATTAGCCAACCTAAACGCAGACCATTTTTAACGTATTCCTGCATTTTTTCTTGAATTAATGCCAGCCTATCTGTCTCTGAACGCAGTTCAATCACAAAGTCAGGTACAAGTGGCGGAAATTTTTTTCGTTGTTCTAGTGTTAAAGCTTCCCACCGCTCCAATTTTACCCAAGCAGCATCAGGAGAACGTTTTGCACCGTTAGGAAGTATAAAGATAGTTGAAGAACTAAAAACTTTCCCTAATTTAGCTTGACGATTCCAAATTTCTAAATCAGTAATCAGTCCAGCTTCTTGATTTCCGCTTTCTCCTCCTACTGGTGGCATAATTATTAATTCTCCGGCTGCATTCATTTCTAGGCTTAAATCACGATTGGCAATACACAATTGATAAAATTGCTCATCGGTTAAATGAGCAATCGGTTCTAGATTTAGCACAACAGTATTCATTAAATCTTTCCTCGTGCCTTTCTTGCTAATTTCAGTAGGACTAACAACGGCAAATCATCACCGAAAACTCATTAATTTAATTGTATAATTTCAGCTACTTGGTTTTGCTCAGTTGCGATCGCCTATAGGAATCCGGTTTGATTTCTGAAAAGATACGTAGGGAACCTCCCTTCGGGTTCACCAGTCGCATAGGTTGGGAAGCCCGCCTACAGCGCTGGATTCACCGCAACGCACTGGCTTCCCTACATACCTAATTTTGTTCAAAAATAAAATATGAGTCCTATATGACACGTAAGTATGTTATTGCAGCAGATCATCGTAATTCGTAATTACGAATTACTTAAGGCTTTTTACTGATTTTGAGAATTTAATTGCATCACTCCCAAATATTTAGTTAAATAAGGCGAAAAAACCTCATAAATTAAGGTTAGTGGCTGTCCATGATGCCAAAACAAGTAATGGCGACCCCAAAAAGGCCCAGTTACTCCAAAACCAGACTCTAGCGCTGATGAGTCACCATAGTAAATCCCTCGAACATCCCGATACAACTCTGTGCGGAGACGAGCTAAACTTGCCCAAATTGGTAATGAACGATTTTGCAAATACTCATCTACATGACTGGCTTCCCACCACGAAGTAGCATAAGCTAATCGTTGACCAGAAGCAGTTCGCAGCCACACTTGTCGCCGTAGTCGCGGACTTGGGACAGCTTGAATTAAATCAGGTGCAGCATCCAAATCCATGCCAATCAATGACATATCAATGACATCTACTTCTACATGCTCACCTGTAAGCAATTCTAGATGACGTGTTGGAGAGCCATCACCCAAAAGCATAAGCTGCCAAGCAGGTGCTAGCTGAGTGTGAGGTAAACTTTTTTGAATTACTTCCTCCCCTCCTTGCCAAATCGGAGTGAGGCGATGCCAAGCTGCTGGCTGTGTTAAGTTGTTTGTTGGCGTAAAAGTAATACTCAATGCTTTTTACAAAACTTTACGTATCTCTATAAAAGCATAAAAAACCAGAGCTATACCAAGATTTAAGGGTCAACAGTCTCAGGTTTATTGACCCTTGACTATTGACCCTTGACAAACAAAAATATGCGGATGGCGAGACTCGAACTCGCAAGGGCATTGCCCACACGCACCTCAAGCGTGCGCGTATACCAATTCCGCCACATCCGCACGACTTGTCTAAAGATAGACTATAGCATAAGAAAATAATTATAGTAAGGTGATATCTAAAGTTATATTTCTCAAAAATATAAATTTCTTCAAGGCGGTATCAGACTGACAGAAATTTAGCATCTGCACAAGTGATATTAAAAAGGGTAGAGCAACTTTGGGATAAACGGTGCGATGGCGTATCGCAAAAGCCCAGTTTGGTAAGCTAGCCAAGACTTACAACAGCAATGTTGTTAGTGTAGTAAAACCCGTAGAGGCAGCAAGCCTGCAATATGCGAGTTTGCTTAGAGTCAGGGTGGCGAATCTCCTGTGATAATTTTAAATAATGCGGAAGCGTCGTTTCAAGTTGGATCAGAGAAAATGTCAATCTACTGGTAATGATATCGAAACTAAAAAATGAAGTTTGACAAAATATTAATTGCCAATCGGGGAGAAATCGCCCTTCGCATTCTCCGCGCCTGTGAAGAAATGGGAATTGCCACAGTCGCGGTTCACTCCACCGTTGACCGGAATGCTCTCCACGTCCAACTTGCTGATGAAGCGGTTTGCATTGGCGAACCTGCTAGCAGTAAAAGTTATTTGAATATTCCCAATATTATTGCCGCCGCCCTGACGCGCAATGCGACAGCCATTCATCCCGGCTATGGATTTTTGGCAGAAAATGCCCGATTTGCGGAAATCTGTGCCGACCATCATATTGCCTTTATCGGCCCAACTCCAGAAGCTATCAAGTTGATGGGCGATAAATCCACTGCCAAAGAAACCATGCAAAAAGCTGGAGTCCCGACAGTACCAGGGACTGAGGGGTTAGTAGAATCTGAGGAAGAAGGATTAAGATTTGCTAAGGATATCGGCTATCCAGTAATGATTAAAGCCACCGCAGGCGGCGGTGGACGGGGTATGCGCCTAGTTCGCTCCGAAGATGAATTTGTCAAACTTTTCCTGGCAGCCCAAGGGGAAGCAGGAGCAGCTTTTGGGAATTCTGGCGTTTACATCGAAAAATTTATTGAACGTCCTCGCCACATCGAATTCCAAATTTTGGCGGATAACTACGGTAATGTCATCCACTTGGGTGAACGGGATTGCTCTATTCAGCGCCGGAACCAAAAGCTCCTAGAAGAAGCCCCCAGTCCGGCTCTCGACCAAGACCTGCGTGAGAAAATGGGAGAAGCTGCTGTCAAAGCTGCCCAATTTATTAATTATAGTGGGGCGGGTACTATCGAGTTTCTCTTGGATAGATCGGGTAAATTCTACTTTATGGAAATGAACACCCGAATTCAAGTAGAACATCCTGTAACAGAGATGATTACTGGAATAGACTTGGTTGCCGAACAAATTCGGATTGCCCAAGGGGAAAGACTCAAGCTTACCCAAGAACAAGTAGTTTTGCGAGGTCATTCAATTGAGTGCCGAATCAACGCTGAAGACCCAGATCATGACTTTCGCCCCTCTCCAGGACGCATTAGTGGTTATCTTCCCCCCGGAGGCCCTGGTGTTCGGATTGATTCTCACGTTTACACAGATTATCAAATCCCGCCTTACTACGATTCCTTGATTGGCAAGTTAATTGTTTGGGCCCCAGACCGACCCACTGCTATTAACCGCATGAAACGCGCACTCCGCGAATGTGCCATCACTGGGCTACCTACCACTATTGGGTTCCATCAAAAAATTATGGAAACTCCACAATTTTTGCAGGGTAATGTCTATACAAATTTTGTGCAGGAGATGAACGGGTAAGGGATTGGGGACTGGGGGGATGAGGGGGATGAGGGGGATGAGGGGGATGAGGGAGATGGAGTATAACCAATGCCCCATGCCCCATGCCCCATGCCCCATACCCCATGCCCCATACCCCATGCCCCATGCCCCATACCCCATGCCCCATGCCTAATTCACACGAGATAGCATAGTCAGCAATCCCTGCTGACCTAGTAATATTTCTCGTAGTAGGCTAAAAATACCAACCCAAATAATCGGTGTAATGTCTACTCCGCCGATGGGTTGGACTAGTTTTCGCAATGGGACTAAAAATGGTTCAGTAGGCCAAGCTATTAAATTAAAGGGCAAACGATTCAGATTCACTTGCGGATACCAAGTGAGAATGATTCGGAATATAAAGAAAAATGTCATAACCCCTAACACAGGGCCAAGAATCCAAGCAGTCAGGTCAACACCAGTCATCGGTTTAAGGTACTATCTATCTGTAAAGAAAAACTTAGGCGAACGGCAAGCCACGCTTTTCGATATCGAACAGCCCGTCGTAGACATCGCCACAAAATTTGAAGCTTTGTAAAGCACTCTCATCATCATTTTAACCAAATGCTGCCACTTCCTTCTGGAATAAAAAAGCAAACTCGCTCACAGCAATTACCAAGTTTAGCGGTTCAGAGTTAGAGGCTTCTCAAGAAAGTAATACACTATTAAAATTAGGATGAAGTGTGTAAAAAAAGGTTGAGAAGTATGACGCCTTCTTTAGCAAATTTTCTTTGGAGTCTGCTATGGGGTACTGCAATTGTTGTAATACCCGTTACAGTTGGTCTAATTTTCATTAGCCAGAAAGATAAAATTCAGCGTTCATAATGCTTATGAGAGTTAATTTAACTCTCATAATCGATTGTCTGTCAGCTATCTACATTAATTGCACCAAAAGCAGATAATCTGCGGCTGGCATCAGTTGTAGATGACAGACATAGGTGTTTTTACTTTTCGGTGAACAGCTTCAGAGCTTCTTTGCCAGAGGCTCTGAAGCTTCAATATTTATCGTTCCTAATTACAGTAGTGATTTTAATTGTGACTCGCTAACATAGATTTGATATTGGGAAAACAGCAATGATAAATTTTGGGCTGAACTCAGCCAGTTTTCTGGCTCAGGTAAATTTTGGGGCAAACTCAGCCAGTATTCTAGGAATTTTCCTGGCTGTGGCTGGGGCAGCACTGTATTTTCTCCGCACTGTGCGTCCAGAATTGTCACGGGATCAAGATATCTTTTTTGCGGCAGTTGGCTTGCTCTGTGGTTTCATTCTCGTGTTTCAAGGATGGCGGCTAGACCCGATTCTACAATTTGGTCAACTGCTTTTAGTTGGCACAACTGTATTTTTTGCAGTTGAAAGTATTCGCCTGCGGAGTATAGCTACCCAGCAAGCAAAGCGTAATACTCCGATTGTGGACAATGAGCGAGAGGTAAGCGGAAATTATTCAATGAACCGCAATCGCAAGGACTATGGGGCTGAGATGGAGGCAGACTTAGATCCACTGCCTTATGAAGACGAGGAGGAACGCCCCATGCGTCCCCGGATTCAGGGTAGTAGGGATAGAATTTCAACTCGTGATGACTATGACGAGGAGCAACCCCCCCGTCGTCCTGAACGCCGTAACAGCAGAAGTAGCAGTAGTGAAAGACAAGCTCCAGCAGATAGAACGCGGCGGGGAACTTCTGGCCGTTCTGTGAATCGCCCTTCTGAAAGCTCTGAAGATGAAAATTGGGGTTCTTCATCTAGGCAAGTTGATGATTGGGAAAGTTCGGGAGGGGAAGTCAGAAAACCTTCTCGCCGTAATAATAACGGTTCTCAACGTCCAGAAAGTCGGGAAGATGATGTTGCTCCCAGACCTAGAAGGCGTCGTCCATCCACTGATTCGGCTTCTCGAAGACCGCGCGAAGATGATGACGCGATCCCAACTGATTATGTACCATACAACCCGATTGAAAAGCCAAGTCAGAGGCCAGATAATTCGACCGATTTTGATGACGATGTTTAAAACAGTTGGTGTGGAAATAGGTTTAAAGGCGACGGAAAACAGTTGAGGTGGAAAAATTTACGCCTACATTTTGGCTCCAAAGACCAATTCATTGGAGCCTGGTTTTTGGTTTAACAGGTTTGCTTGCATCTTGTAGTTCTAGCAATATTCCCATAGGGCCTACTTCTCTCAACAGTCGCTATACCGAAGAGCAACCTGCTTTGAGTGGAAATGGGCGCTTTTTAGCGTTTGTATCTAATCGGAATGGTAATCAGCAGCTACTGGTTTTCGATTTGGAGAGGCAACAGTTTATTGGTACACCTGGCATAAACCGAGCAGAGACAATTGCCGAAAGTCCTAGTTTGAGCTACACCGGGCGTTATGTTGCTTATCTTACTAGTGACCAAGGTAGAGCGGTGGTGGCCCTTTACGATCGCGCTACACAACAGTCGCAAATCGTCACACCAACCTATCGCGGCTGGATCAGAAAACCAAATATCAGCCCAGATGGACGTTATGTTGTCTTTGAAACCGCTAGCCGTGGTCAGTGGGATATTGAAGTCCTAGACCGGGGGCCAAATATTGAGTTAGATATTCCCAACGGTGCAACCGTAGGTTCACCTCCGTAGACGGAGATGAGGGAGATGAGGAGGATGAGGGAGAGAGGAAGAATGCCCCATGCCCAATGCCCCATGCCCAATGCCCCATGCCCAATGCCCAATGCCCAATATATGAAACCTGTTTTTTTTATACCTGTTTTTTTCTGTTTAAGTTTATTGACTGGATGTTTTGGCTACCCTCGCATTTTGAGTTATCCCTTTGATCCGGGGGGTCGGAGTCTCAATAGTTTAGCGTCGGAATTAAACCCCCAAATTTCTGGGAGATATATTGTTTTTATTACTGACCGACGCGGTAGCCAAGATGTTTATATGTTTGATACGGTAACTCGTGATTTAGTTGATTTGCCAGGTTTAAATTCCTTTGATGCGATCGCAAATCATCCCAGTGCTTCACAAGATGGTCGTTATATTGTGTTTGCGGCTAGCCGTCAGGGGCGATCGGCTATTTTTCTCTACGACCGGGAAACACGCCAATCACGCAATTTGACTAATAACCTCCAATCTGAAGTCCGCAACCCTACAATTAGCGCTGATGGCGGTAGGATTGCTTTTGAATCCAGTAATAACGGGCAATGGGATATTTTAGTATATGACCGGAATGGACAGCCGTTAAATATACCTCAAGAACCGCGTTGAAAAATGGGAATTGGGCATGGGGAATTGGGCATGGGGAATGGGGCATTGGTTATTAATTCTTCTTCCCCATCTCCCTCATCTCCCTCATCTCCCCCCACTCCCCACTCCCTACTCCCTATTCCCTATTCCCTAATTCTTGTTGCACAGATTCAATGAGCGATCGCACTTGTTGCGTCCCTTCTGAAGGCTCAAATGATAGGGGAAACTTACCCCGGAGGATCATCCGCAAACCGAGGGGTGCAAGACTGAGTAATCCTTTTAAATCCCGAAAATAATTACCGACAACTTGTAAACCAAATTGACGTTCGTCAATCCAACCACCTTCTTTAACTAAATCTATCAATACTTTCCGGTGACGAATTGAGCGACTATCGCTAGCTTCTTTGTGGGTAAGAATTTCTTGTTTAACTTTGGTGATTTGTTCTAATGGTGCAACTTCCATTGGACAAACTGAGTCGCAGTATAAACAACGGGTGCAACCCCATACGCCTTTAGTACCTTCGTTGTAGCTTTCTAAACGATTTTCGGTATCGCTATCACGAGAATCTGCTACCATCCGATAAGCTTTGGCAAGGGCATGGGGACCAACAAAGTCTGGATTAACTTCACGGGCGTTGCATTCAGAATAACAAGCACCGCACATAATACAGTTACCAGTTTGATCGAGACGCGATCGCTCTTGTGGTGTTTGCAAAAATTCTCTTTCTGGTACTTGTCGTGCTGCCGTACTCACATAAGGAGCAACTGCCTCTAGATTATTCCAGAAACTGCTCATATCCACAACCAAATCTTTAATCACGGGCATATTGCCCAGAGGTGCGATCGTGATTTCAGCAATGGCATTTACTTTACTTGGGGATGATGCTATTTGTTGTAGTCTGGCAAGTTCACTGCCAACATTTTCCTTGCAAGCTAAAGCCGAACGCCCATTAATTCGTATAGCACAGCTACCACAAATAGTATTACGGCAATTCTTGCGAAATGCCAACGTTCCATCTTGCTCCCACTTAATATCATTGAGGCAATCCAGAATTGTATTACCTGGTTCAGCCTCTACAAGATAGGTTTGCACAACAGGGGAGGAATCTTGTTGTTGTCTAATGACCTTAAAAATAACTTCCATGACTACTAACCAAAATTTTAAAATTGCTTCACCAACCTCAACAATTATGAGTTAAGGCAGGTAGTTACGAAAAGTGAGCTATACTTTTTTTGCCCTCAATTCAAAGCCTGGTGTTAATAGGCTGACAATTAAAGGGCAACTGATTCTAGTTTAAGGATAACCATTAAAATTTTACTTTTAGCAGCGCTGTAGGCAAAATTTGTGTCAAATTCTGAGAGAAAACGCCAAAAATGTAATCGTAGCTTGACATTGAATTTAGCCGTTTGAGAATGTAATGGAAAGGGGGTTTACTTAGAAAGGGACTCAGGTTTATCTTTTAGCTAGCGATCGCATCCAAATTAAATGCATTTCAGGTTAGCAGCACGCCTTAATGTCAAATTGAGTCAAGCAATCCTAGCTTAAAAATTTCGCCTTTGCTGCCGCTTGACGGAATTTTTTGATTATATAGAAGTGTAAAAGCAAATATTCAATATATATTAGTGGCAATTAAGCGCTAGGCGGATGTTAAGAGATTTATTCTTCCCATAGACAGACGTACAAAATCCTCTGACCGCTTTTGAGCTTACTGTAATCAACTCAGGAAAAATCCTCACCACTTTCAAATAAAAGTCTCGCGCATCGGGGAATCCTGGATAGGCGAGACTTTGAGATTTTTGCCTCCTCTCAATAAAGAAAATCTTGGATTTAACTCATTGGTCAAAACTACTCATATAAATTAGATAAATTTTTATAATGCAATAAAGGGTTACGAAAATCGTCACGGCTTTTTCTTCCTTAAGTCCAGAAATTTAAATAAAAATTTACCAGCAACTTTAATTCAAAATTAATCAACTATTTTGCTATTATTAGTCCATGCTAGTATTTGATATAAAATTACGAAGTCACAAAAGCAGAATCAATAGCCGTATCAGCGCGGCTACTACTGCTTTGTTTATTCGTAATGTAGAGACAAGAAAATTCGTGTCTCTACTGGCAGGACAAAAGGGCATAAGCCCGTAGGACTCTATTGAAATACTATGCTGTCCTAAGCTTGAGAGGATGAATAGAGAAAACTCTACCTACTCATTAGCAGAAAGGCAAGCAGTGAAAGTGAAGAACCTGCAATTTATTGGATCTACGACTTATTTGGAGTAGATTCAACCCGGTTTGTAAAGGTGGCTGAAAGTTACACCGCTACAGTAGCGCCAAAAAAGAAAATAATTTTATTTCTGATGGCGAATAATGGTTAAAAGTGCCGTGAAATCAGCAAAATAAATTTCTGTGGCAACTATGACCTCTAATTGGTTGTGGACAACCATAATATGAAGTGCTTTTGTCTCCTATCGGCAGTGATTCACCCGTTACACTAGAGTCCTAAGTAGCTCTATGCATAAGCTAAAAAGCTAAATGCACAGCATAAGACTACATCATTTATCAGCTTGGAGAGTAAGGAAAATTTGAGCATAATGACTGAAACTGCAACCGCACCATTAACCGGAAAAGCACTACTTGCTAAAGTAAAAGAACTTTCGACTTTACCACGCCGAGAAAGAGCTAAACAGTGTGGCTACTACACTGTTACTAAGAATAACCAGGTTCGTGTCAATCTCACCGATTTTTATGACGCTTTGCTATCGGCTAGAGGAATTCCTCTAAGTCCAGAAGCACCTAAAGATGGTCGTGGTCGTGAACCGACATACCGGGTTAGCGTCCATCAAAATGGTCAGATTGTGATTGGTGCTACATATACCAAAGCAATGGGCTTAAAGTCTGGAGATGAGTTTGAAATCAGGCTGGGATACAAGCATATTCACTTGATTCAACTTGGTGAAAGTGATAAAAAACTAACCTCACCAGATATAGACTCTGAAGAATCAGACGAAGATTTGGAAGACGAAGAGTAAATTTTCTGATGGTAGGGATAAGTTTCAGGTAATGATAACTTGTCCTTACCTCCACAGCAAACTAGTAACTCTATTGAGAAAATTTTGTCTCAAGTAAAAAATACGATTAGACCCCTTGCAAAATTCACCAAATTTAGTAGATTCTTGATTAATCAGCAAGAAATCTATAGTGCAAGAAGTCTAAGTAAGTAGGCGAGAATAAATCAAACTAGATTAAGTAATGTAAAAAATCTTGAGATTAGTTTGTAGTGAGGGCTTCAGCCCTCATTTGTTCGCGTAGCGTCTCGAAGAGAGGACTAAAGTTTTCACTACAAACCTTTAATTATTTACGCCGCTCTACTTATCGTGTTTTTTTTGATAACTTTCTTTGAATCTTCGGTCAACGCATTACTAGCATTTATGCAAAATGCACCAGCACTAGTTATAGTGATGGCATTTTTTATTTTCTGGATAGTTTGCTGGTTGCCAATAGCAGCAGTATCAGCAAAATTACTCAATTGGCAACCTCCTAAACCTTTACAGCCAGAGCAAAAGATGCCGTTATTGGTGTCACTTTACCTATTAGCTCCCCTGATTTTGTGGGGAGTTAGTTGGCTTACCAATAAATCTTTTTCGGATTACGGCTTTGTTGTAAATCTTTCAACTCTTGGTTCTTTAGCACTAGGTTTCAGTTTGGGAGTCGCAAGCCTAGCTATTGTATTTAGTGGGCAATTTAGCTTAGGTTGGTGTTCTTTTGAAAAGAAAAATTTCAAGTTACTACTACCCATCTTGCTACCGATTTTCTTGATAGCGTTGTTAGTCGGTGGGATAGAAGAGTTAGTTTTTCGGGGTTTCCTATTTACAGAATTAGCACAAGATTATCCAGTTTGGCTAGCAGCAGCAATTTCTAGCTTGATTTTTGCCTTACTACATCTAGTTTGGGAGCAACGTGAAACCGCGCCTCAACTCCCTGGATTGTGGCTGATGGGAATGGTGCTGGTGTTGGCACGTTTTGCCTCTAGCAACAATTTGGGTTTAGCTTGGGGATTGCACGCGGGATGGGTATGGGCGATCGCAACCCTAGATACAGCAGAATTAATTACTTACACTGGTATTGTCTCTGACTGGTTCACAGGTAAGAATAAAAAACCTCTAGCTGGTTTGGCGGGAATTATTTGTGTATTGGGAACTGGAATAAGTATCTGGCTTTTCTCTCGGTATTTTTAATTTCGTGACTCGATACAATTTTTTTATCCTAGTGGGCAATAACCCAATACGGTTCAGTTAAGGCTAAAACTTTTTGTCAACGTTATTTTTTTAACAAACCGCAAAAGACGCGAAGGAAGAGAAGGAAGAGAAGGAAGAGAAGGAAGAGAAGGAAGAAATGCTTAACTGAACTGTATTGGGCAATAACCCACAACTAAAGTTTTTGTTGATACTTTTTTCCTCCTCCCTTTTTATAAAAATAGGGCGGACGACATGCCCACCCTACAAGAAATGATTAATTTTTGTGCCGTTGGTGTCTCCTCCGCTAGAGATTCGCTACCTAATACTCAACCTCCAAAACCAGGAATTAAACGCTTGAGGGCACGACTGGCAATGTCGCTATAGCGTAGTTCTGCACACACAATCTTACCCATGATTTTGCCACCGGAGGGATGCTTAACACCAACCTTGTACCCAAAACCAGGAAAGCGATAGAATGCTCCAGCTAATTGTTGTGCCCAAGCCATCTCAGTACCACATTCTTCATTAATAGCTTCACTATATTTTTCTAAAGCGTTGGTGTCACCCGAAAGGGAATCATTAATGGCTCCTGCTGCGATCAAACCACTAAAAATTGAAGGACGAATGCCTTCTGCTGTCATTGGATAAACTACACAAGCAGCTTCCCCAGCCAAAACTGCATTTTGGGTATGTAACTTTTGCTTTCCATCCCACAAGCAAAGTGGATAACCATGCTGCTTAGTAGTTTTGATATCTAGATTAAACGATCGCGCATACTCATCTAAAATCTTCTTAAAATCCTGCGGTTCGCCACGGATAAATGTACCGACACCAATAGAATAACCATCCGCCTTCGGGAAGTTCCAAGCGTAGCCATTTTTCACCAAGCCCAACTCAACGTGAATTGTGGATTTGTCTGTCACAGTTGCAGGAACTTCTGCTTCCAAAGCTGCTGCTAAAAAACGTTTACGTTCTTTGAAGCCTAGCCATTTTGCCATTGGGCCTTTAGCACCATCAGCCGCGATTAAGTAGCTACCTGTAATTGGGCCATTGGCTGTGTTAATTTGCCAATGGTCACTTTTAAATTCAATACCAATCACTTCAGTATTATCTCTGAGTTCAGCCCCTAGTTTCTGTGCCTGCTGCACTAGAAAATGGTCAAAAATATCTCGTCGCACCATCCAGACTGGTTCTCCTGTACCAATTTTTGTTTCTACAGGATCGCCCAATTTCCATGTAAAACGAAAGGAGTCAGCTTTTACAGAAATTGCTGGGCTAAAATCAAAGTCAAACCATTGCGCGATCGCTGGAGATACACCACCGCCACAAGGTTTATATCTTGGCAGGGATTCTTTTTCTAACACTAATACTGAGCGGCCCTGCTTGGCTAAATGATATGCAGCTGTTCCACCAGCTGGCCCAGCGCCGACGATGATGCAGTCGTACATAAGACTGAATTTTTGCTCCTGAATTAGTTAATTTTCTTTCTATTGATACCAATTCTGTATGAAGATGCGCTAAACCATAAGTATAAGAAAGAAAAACGAACCGCAAAGGACGCAAAGAACGCAAAGAAAGAAGTTAAAAGGGTTTGGCGCAGCCTCACAAAGAAATGGTATGAGTAGGGGCAATTCGTGGATTGCTCCTACTTTAATTATTCGTGCCTACTTACTTGTTCAATTTTTGTTAGATAGCTAAAAATGATAAAGGCTGAAGAATTTAACTATCATCCTTCAGCCTTTATGCTTCAGAGTTTAGACTTTAAACAGTCGTAATGTCTTTTTCTTTTTCTGCCAAGAGTGAGTCTATTCTGGCAGTATACTCGTTTGTCAGTTTTTGCAAGTCGTCTTGGTGGTCTTTTGATTCATCTTTGGAGATTTCAGAGGCTTTTTCCTGCTTGCGAATCGAGTCTATGGCATCGCGGCGGATGTTGCGAATAGCAACACGACCTTCTTCAGCATACTTGGTAGCCATTTTGACGAATTCTTTCCGGCGATCGCTTGTTAAAGGCGGAATATTCAGCCGAATTACAGAACCATCGTTGCTGGGGGTTAAACCCACATCTGAGAGGGAAATTGCCTTCTCAACAATGTTTAGGGTGTTGCGCTCGTAGGGCTGAATCAGAATTGTCGAGGCATCTGGCGTACTAATATTAGCCAGTGATTTTAAGGCTGTCGGCGAACCGTAATAGTCCACTAATATCTTATCTAATAGACTCGAATTGGCGCGGCCAGTGCGAATCGTGTTAAAAGATCGTTGAGTTGACTCAACAGAACTTTGCATTTTACTTTTAGCGTCAGCTAATATTTCAGCTAATGTCACAAGAACCTCCCACAAGGGTACCGATGGATTCTCCCAAGACTGCTCGGTGGATGTTACCTCGCACCGTTAGGTCAAATACCAGAATTGGGATATTATTTTCCTTACACAAGGCGATCGCAGTACTATCCATCACCCGCAAATCTTTGGCTAAAACGTGTGCGTAGGTGAGGCTATTGTAACGCTTGGCGTTAGGATAAATGTGGGGGTCAGCATCATACACCCCGTCTACTTTGGTGGCTTTAAAAATCACCTCAGCATCAATTTCTGCTGCTCTTAGTGCGGCAGTAGTATCTGTAGTAAAGAAGGGATTTCCAGAACCAGCCCCAAAAATTACCACCCGCCCTTTTTCAAGATGACGGATGGCACGACGACGAATATATGGTTCTGCTAATTCTTGCATAGCGATCGCAGTTTGCACCCGCGTCTGTACCCCTATGTGTTCTAGAGAATCTTGCAACGTCATGGCGTTCATTACCGTGGCAATCATCCCTATGTAGTCAGCGGTTGCCCTGTCCATCCCCGCAGACGCTGCTTTCACGCCACGAAAAATATTGCCGCCGCCAACAACGATGGCCATTTGAACGCCAGTGCTTATCACCTCTGCTACCTCTTCTGCTATTCCTTTGACCACTTCTGGATCAATGCCATAGCCCATGTTGCCCATTAAGGCTTCACCGCTCAGTTTGAGTAAAACCCGTCGGTAATTCGTTCCCATGAAGTTACGCTTTATCAAAAAAGTTGCAATTGCCTCCAATTTAAGATAGCAGTTACTGGGACTATCTATGTCTAGTTACGCCAAATCAATGTAGTACCTATTGGTTCTGTTTGTGGTACATCTATGGTCTGACCAAGAAATAGAGAGGCGATCGCAGTTCTCAAATATTCTTCTCCCACTGCTGATGCATCTTGGGGATGATTATCAATTCTGCCTTTATAGCGAACTATACCATTAGCATCTATTAAAAAGGCCATTGGTGTTTTCGTAGCCCCAAAACTCTGGGTTACATCTTGCGTCGAATCCCACAGGTAAGGAAAGTTCAAATCGTGACGCTGGGCAAAAGCTTTCATATTTTTAAAGCTGGGCCTAGTTTCATGATTACCATCACTACCATTCATGCCAATTAGTGTAAAGCCTTTGGGGGCAAATTCGGCTTGAATGTTTTTTAACCTGTTGATATACCACTCTACATAAGGACAGTGGTTACACATGGAAATAACGCCCACTGCTCGGAACTTCTCAAGATAACGCCTGAGATGGTGTACTTGATCGTCAATTCCTGGCAGTTCAAAATCGGGTGCATAGCTCCCAATGGGAGTATCGATTGTTTCTAGTAAATTCATGTTATCTGGCTCGCAGAACTAGGAACAAGAAAAATATTGTTAAATTCAGCGTCAGTTTCCAGTTGCAAACCACCCCTTAGCCGATGCCTCATATTCTGACAATGTTATAGACTCTCATTCGCGATCGTAAATTGTGAAACTACTGAATCTAGCACTGATGCTAAT
Organism: Nostoc sp.; assembly: GCF_036917435.1. GTDB lineage: Bacteria > Cyanobacteriota > Cyanobacteriia > Cyanobacteriales > Nostocaceae > Nostoc. Next base: position 143,388 of record NZ_JBALDM010000049.1, on the reverse strand, counting down.
TCACTCACCTCTAAATAAATCGCAAAAATATTATTCCCATCATAGAAGTTATGATTCCTAATGCTGACATAATCTAAGTTGTGAGCAAATTGCCTCTATCAACAAGACGAAAACTCTCTATGCTGCATAAAATTATCAGCTTAGAAGCTTTGGTGGTGATATGTCTAAGTTATCACTAGAGCCAAGGATTTTCTTTGAAAATCTGATAAATTTTATCCAAATTAAAAACAATTTTACTTGTTTCTTGTTGCTAAAAGGCTTTTGCTCTTGTATTCATCAAATTTATTATGACAACCTCAAGTTCAAATACAGCATTTACCTCTACAGAAACCTGGATTTGGCAAGATTTCCCTATCTGCTATCAAACCCAAGGAACCACTGGGCCAGTTGTTGTCCTGGTGCATGGATTTGGGGCTTCTTGGTGGCATTGGCGGAAAAATATTCCTGTAATAGCACAAAATTGTCGGGTTTATGCTATTGATTTAATTGGTTTTGGCGGTTCTGCAAAACCTAAACCTGGTGAAAAAATTGCCTACACTCTAGAAACCTGGGGACAACAGGTAGCAGATTTTTGCCGGGAAGTAGTGGGTGAACCTGCTTTTTTAGTTGGCAATTCCATTGGCTGTATTGTAGCCATGCAAGCAGCAGTTAGCAACCCAGATATTGCCTTGGGAGTTGCTTTACTCAACTGTTCTTTACGGCTGTTGCACGATCGCAAACGGGCAACTTTACCTTGGACTCGTCGTTTCGGAGCGCCTTTACTGCAAAGCTTGTTATCTATCAAACCAGTTGGTGATTTCTTTTTCAATCAACTTGCTAAACCAAAAACAGTACGGAAGATTTTGCTACAAGCTTATGCTAATCCTGAGATGGTGACAGATGAGTTGGTAGATATTCTCATGTCACCAGCAAGCGATCCGGGGGCTGGCGCTGTGTTCCTGGCTTTTACTTCTTATTCTACAGGGCCTCTACCTGAAGACCTTTTACCACTGTTACAATGTCCGGCGATTATCTTGTGGGGAACAGCCGATCCGTGGGAACCAATTAAATTAGGGAGAGAATTAGCTAACTTTCCGCAAGTAGAGAAGTTTATTCCTTTAGAGGGAGTTGGGCATTGTCCGCAGGATGAAGCGCCGGAATTAGTCAATCCGATTTTACTCGATTGGGTTTGGGAGCGATCGCAGTAATAAGATGTTCCACATTTAAATTGCATATACTGGGCGGGCAGGATGCCTAGCTCACAAGAGTTATATTTAATTTGATTATGCAAATTAGATGTTTTTTAGCTTAGATTCGGCATAATTTGCATCCTTAAAAAATGAATCTCTTGTGGGGTGGGCATCTTGCCCGCCCTAGTTGTGCAAGTTAAATGCGCGAAGGTACGCAGAGTTTTATTTAAAGGATTCGCTATAAACTTACGAAATTATGTACTAACTGGCTTAAATAAAAAGCAAGGGCTGCACTACCCAAAGGAACTGTTAAATTGTCAATACCCAAAAATGAAACAGCTTCTAAACCAGTAGCAATAATTGCAACCACAAGTGATATTGCCCAAGTTTGCCAGTTATTTCCTTGAGTTCCAACTAAAATCAAACTACTGACGAGATAGCTAACGAGCATCATAGTTAGGGAGCCTTCCCAACTTTTTTGCGTGCCAAAAACTTTATACTTGTGTGTACCAAAGCGTTGCCCAATTAAGGCTGCTAGTCCATCTCCCCAAGTCATGATCAAAATTCCTAGTGCTGCGTATTGGGGTTGCTGCAAGTACCAGAAGCAGGCAACTAAAATACCGAAGCTGACAGAGTAAAAAAATGTCCCGAAACTTTGCCTTCCAACGCTATTAATACCAGGAAGAATGGGCAATCGGTAAGATAATAAGGTGACTGCACTCGCTAAAATAGAAGCTGTAATCCCTACACTGGCGGGAATATTTAGCCACCAAGCGATTAAAATCACGTTACCAGTGCCAATATGAACTATCTTCCGCACGATTTCTGGCTTGTTAGCGAAGCGGTTTACCACCCATGCAATTATTAGGATGAGTAACACCCAAATTGCAGCGATGCCTTCGGCGGGCACAGCCAACGCAATTTGCAGCCATAAAACCGGAATTGAGGTTGAGTCAGAAAATTTAGTCAACAAAGATGTAACAAAATGAAAATTTTTACCTCTATTACTAATTTATAAGATTTAGGTAACTGTAATGAAATTATTATTTATTTGGCTGATTCGGGGCTACCGAATGTTTATCTCGCCGTTGTTTCTCCCGACTTGTCGCTTTCAACCCACTTGTTCTATGTATGCTATTGAAGCCATTGAGCGATTTGGAGTATTGCGTGGTAGCTGGATGGCAACTCGGCGTATTTTGCGCTGTCATCCGTTTCATCCAGGTGGCTACGATCCTGTGCCGGAGGTGGTGGAAAAGGTAAAGGAGGAGTAGTTTGAGGATTAGAGTTTTAACGCAAAGGGGCGCGGAGGGAAGCGCGGAGGAACGCAGAGGATGAGAAGAGGGGTATAGCTATTTGGGGAGATGTCAACAGTTGAGGTTGTCATCTAGCGTGGAAAGGTTGAATAATTTAATTTGGACTTACGATGATTAATCCTACTGCGATTTCTATACCCGAACCACGAATTCCCAATCCTCAACCGAATCCACTACCGAGTCCTGAACCTACACCGGGGCCAGGCATACCCCAGCCCTTACCAGAACCATTACCTGCTCCTATTCCTCAAACGGTTCCAGGGACGATTCCCCAAACCATACCAGAACCTGTTTAAATTACCCTGGTAATGTAATCTAAAATCCAAAATCTAAAATCCAAAATGCTAAGAGCCGGAATTGTCGGACTTCCCAACGTCGGAAAATCTACTTTATTCAATGCTGTAGTTGCTAATGCCAAGGCAGAAGCAGCTAACTTCCCTTTTTGCACGATTGAACCGAATGTCGGCGTTGTCGCAGTACCGGATGAGCGGTTAAATGTTCTTGCTAAGATTGCTAGTTCGGTACAAACTATTCCGGCGCGGGTTGAATTTGTAGATATTGCCGGTTTAGTTAAAGGTGCAAGTCAGGGTGAGGGACTAGGGAATCAATTCCTGTCCCACATCCGGGAAGTTGATGCGATCATCCATGTGGTACGTTGTTTTGAAAATGATGATATTATTCACGTTGCTGGTTCTGTTGATCCAGCACGAGATGTTGAAATCATTAATATAGAATTGGGTTTATCAGATTTAGCACAAATTGAGCGGCGAATTGATCGGACTCGCAAACAAGCTCGTACCAGCAAAGATGCACAGTTTGAAGTCTCAGTTTTGGAAAAATTAGCTGCGGCTTTAAATGAAGGTAAATCGGTGCGTCAGGTAAGTTTGAATGAAGAAGAAGAAGTAATTATTAAGGGATTAGAACTGCTCACTTATAAACCGATTATCTACGCGGCCAATGTATCTGAGGATGAGTTGGCAACTGGTAATCATTTTGTGGAAACAGTGCGGCAAATTGCATCGACAGAAAATGCCCAAGTTGTGATAGTTTCGGCTCAAGTTGAAGCGGAGTTGGTAGAGTTACCAGAAGAAGATAAGGCTGATTTTCTCGCGTCTTTAGGTGTGGAAGAAGGCGGTTTGAAATCATTGATTCGGGCAACTTACTCGCTTTTAGGCTTGCGGACATATTTTACCTGTGGCCCCAAAGAAACCCGCGCTTGGACAATTAATGCTGGAATGTCTGCACCTCAAGCTGCTGGTGTCATTCACAGTGATTTTGAGCGGGGATTTATTCGCGCTGAGACTGTCGCTTATAAAGATTTGGTAACAACTGGTTCGATGAATGCTGCGAAGGAAAAAGGGTTGGTTCGCAGTGAGGGTAAAGAGTATGTTGTGCAGGAAGGGGATGTAATGTTGTTCCGATTTAATGTGTAGGGGGAATTGATTAAGTGGCCGTTATCAGTTAGATAATGGTCAACTTATACTAAATTGCGATCGCCAGAAATAACTTGACAAAAACATTGATGTGTGTTTAGTGCTAGGTGATCGCAAATAAACCAGTAATTATCAAAATATAGTTGCAATCAGTAATTAGATAAGTTCATAATCGTTGTTAAAAACGAACAATAACTTTACCGCAATTTTTACCACTATATAAGTATTCCACAGCGTCAACGATAGACTCTATTCCTCTGAATTCTGTTGAATCAACAGCAGGTTTAATCTTACCTGTCGATAATAATTCCATTAGTCGAGACTGTTTCTCTTGTATATGTTCTGGATAGTCAACAAACAGAAAGCCGCGTATTGAGGCTGATTTCCATAGTAATTTGTTGTATATTCTCGGACGGGTTACTAACTCTAGTTCTGATGATAAGTATTCAGAAATATATCCGGTGATAACTACTCTACCGCGCTGTGCCAGGTTATCAACACATATATCAAACAACTCACTTCCAACGCATTCATAAACTAAGTCAATGCCTTGAGGATATTCTTTTTTGAGAACTTCATCAAGATTTTCTTGAGAGTAATTGATTGCTCGATGACAGCCAAGCTGCTTGAGAAATTCAACTTTTGCTTGTGTTCGGCATGTTCCAATCACATGAGCGCCTGCAAGCAAGGCGAGTTGGACAGCATAATTACCCGTGCCACCTGCTGCGGCTGTTACCAATACCACATCACTGCTTTTGATTTCTCCAACAACTTCTAAACCAATTGCAGCAGTTATACCACTGGGCACAACAGTCAGTATTTCTCTTGTTGCTTCTTTAATTGGAATAACTTGAGTGGCATCAATTGCAAAATACTCGCGGTATCCACCTCCTATTTGAAAAGTAATTACATTGTCACCTATGTGGAGATGCTGTATATTTTTACCAAGAGCAACGATAACAGATGCAGCTTCAACTCCTACATCGAATGGTGGTGTATTTACAAAATATACCCCAGCGGCAATATTGACATCGGAAGCATTCACTCCTGCAAACAGATTACGCACGACAATTTCATTGGGAGCAGGTATAGGAAAATCAGCTTCAACAATATTGACAGCGGTTCTAAAATCTCGGCTCAACTGTTTGACAATTAGTTTTTTATAAGTCTTGGGATTCATCATTATTTCCAAATAATTGGTATCAGTTTAAATCTCACTTACCAGCTGCTACTCCTAAATCTTAGTCCTAGAGGGTATTTTTCAAATAGCAGTTTACACAGGTTATCAAAGGACATACCGTTCAGTTACTTCCACCCACAATGTATACATAAGAACCCAAATTCTCATCATCTGTACCAACAATTACACCACCTTCTGCACCAGGTACAAGTTCTATAGCTTCAATTTTGTGGTAGTCAGAGCGGTAAAGGGGAACAAGTTGAGAATTTTGCCGCCATGCAATTTTGTTACCACCCAATCCCAGATAACCAGCGACATACACAGCTGACTGAAACGGGCCATCATCTCCGGCATCACTTGCTGAGGTGATGTACACAATTCCTATGGGATCTATCTTAATATCTGAAATATGACGAACATTGCCAGATGGAAACGGTACTTTTAGATTGGCAGAACCTGCGAGAGTAATTTGATATTTAGCCAAATCAAACATTCCCCAAAAAATAGTTGCTGGTTGTTCTCCTTCACCTCGATGTGCCCAAATAGCAACTATTTTTCCGTCTATATTTTGTAATCCAAATCCTTCAAAATTATTTCCTTGAATAATTCCTGGTAAATTGAATTCTTTGAGAACTAAGACGGTTTTAGTAACTGGATTTAACCTAATGTAATAGGCTTTTCCAGAACTGCTTAAAGCGATGAAAGAGAATTTGGTTTTTTCTGGAACAGATGTTATAGCTTCTAAATCGATGGGCAATTCTATTTTGTCTGGCCAGTTTAATGAGAAATATTCAGGTTGGTTTTTCCCTTTAATACTAATAATTGCTAAACGTGTTTGATTGGGTTTTTTATTGTCGTGGACAATCAGAAAATCGAGCGTATTGCTTTGCTGCTTTATCAAAGCCATACCACTAATTCCGAAAGGGATGCCACCGCGAACTGGTCGCCAATCTTGTGCCCAAACTTGCACAGATATGAATAACAATGCACTCAAGACTACTATATTGATGATTAACCTGAGAAACCGAGACATATTAGAAAGGATTGGGCATTGGGCATTGGGCATTGGGCATGGGGCATGGGGTATGGGGTTAGAAAAACTCTTTCCAGCCCCTACACTCCGTAAGAGGAGTGTGTTAGTCGATGCTCAATCATATCAAGTACCAACAATTTGCACCCACATTAATGAAGCTGTCTTTTGTACTCATAAGCATCAGAATATTTACGTAATTAGTTGAGTTACGATAATATTTTCTGTAAAGAAAGCAATAATTCGTTGACTGTATAGGGCTTTACCAAAAACGTATTGATACCAATAGCAGCTACTGCACTCAGCTTGTTGTCAGACATAAGTCCACTGCTGGCAATAATTCTGACTTGAGGGTTGATTTTTTGCAGGGTACGGATGGCTGTTAAACCATCAAGGGTGGGCAGCATAATATCCATCAGTACGATATCAATTTTATCCCGATTTTGAACGTATAGCGCGATCGCTTCAATGCCATCACCGGCAATTAAGGTTGTGTAGTTGTGAGCTTCCAGCGATGTCCTCGTAATCTCTTGAATGGCAACTTCATCATCCACAATCAAAATCAATTCTCCATGTCCTTTTTGTGGTGTCAATTCTTCTGGAGTAATTGTTTCCATTCCCTCAACTGCTGGCAAGTAAACCTTAAAGTTAGTCCCACTTCCTGGTTCGCTATAGACGTTCACAAAACCACCGTGGCTTTTGATAATCCCCAGCACGGTGGAAAGTCCTAACCCTGTGCCTTTTCCGATATCTTTTGTGGTAAAGAATGGCTCGAAAATTCTATCTAAAATTTCTTTAGAAATTCCAACTCCAGTATCGGAGACAGTAATCACTATGTAAGGCCCCTCTTTGGCTTCCAGGTTCATGCGGGCATAATTTTCGTCAATCAATAGATTTTCAGCATAGATGCTCAAACTCCCGCCGTTCGGCATTGCATCACGGGCATTAACGCAGAGGTTCATCAGCACTTGATGTAGTTGGGTGCTATCTCCAGAAACCATCCATAAATCTTGCAGTATGTCTGTGCTGATTTGTATGGATTTGGGAAATGTCTCTTTAAGAATCTTACCAACTTCCACAATTATATGTCTGAGTTGCAAAGTGATCCGCTTTCCTTCTACACCCCGCGCAAATGACAGCACTTGTTTGACTAAATCTGCCCCGCGTCTAGCATTAATTTCCAAAATCTCTAATAGATGACGGGTGCGCTCATCTGCATCGGGAAATTTGAGTGGCAAGAGTTGCGCTCCTGCCAAAATCGGTGTGAGGATATTGTTGAGGTCGTGAGCAATGCCGCTAGCTAAAGTGCCAATACTTTCCAAACGTTGGGCACGAAATAATTGGGCTTCTAAATGTTTTTTCTCAGTAATATCTGTGTCAACGGTGAGAATAGCTTTCGGTTTTCCTTGTTCATCGCATACTAAACTCCAGCGACTAGCAACAAGAATTTCTTTGTCAGCTTTGGTAAGTTTAGTTAACTCGCCTTGCCACTTACCTTTACTTGTAGCTTGTAAAAGAGCCGCTTCGATTTCTGGCGAAGGTTCGTCATACAAAAGCTCACTAGCATTTTTGCCCAAAGCTTCTGTAGCTTTCCAGCCGTAAAGTGTTTCTGCGCCTTTATTCCAAAAAATAATTTGATTGTTTAAATCTCGCACGCAAATGGCATCTGTGGTGACATCTAGTAATGCTGCTTGTTCGCGGATTTTTTCTTCTGCCAATTTGCGTTCGCGTAGCGCAGCTTGTTTTTCGCTAATATCAATACTGGCGCATGTCACGCCCACAACTTCTTGCGACTCATTCCGCAATGGCTCAACTGTCAAATCGTAATATCGAGTTATCTCTTTGATTGTAATTGATACTTCCTCTCGCGTTCCTATGTCAGTGGTTAGCACTCCACGTTTAATTGTGGTGAGACGTTGAGCATCTTCAACTGAGATAATATCTAAGTCTTGTTTGCCCAATATTTCCTCAACAGTCAATCTAAATGGGGGATTGTAAACCCAGGTGTAGCGTAAATCTATATCTTGGTTGTAGACAAAGATAGGAGAGTTTTTCAGGGCTACGCGAAATCGCTCCTCACTGTGGCGCAATGCGTCATCTGCCCGTTGACGTTCAATAGCATAACGCATAGATCGAACCAGCAAGTCACCAGTTACTTGCCCTTTCACCAAATAATCTTGCGCTCCTTCTTGCATTGCTCTAATTGCTAGGGTTTCATCATTTATACCCGTCAGCACAATTATCGGAGTGGCTTTTGCTTGATGATGAGCGATGACAAAGGTTTCTAGCCCCTGGCTATCTGGCAGCGAGAGGTCTAACAAAATTACATCAAAAAGTTCCTTAGCTAAGTATTTTAGTGCTTCTGAAAGTCGCTCAACAGGCATCAAATCAACTACAACTGTGGTAACTTCTTTTAAAAACTCCTGTAATAAAAAGACATCACTGGGGTTATCTTCTACTAACAAAACTTTAATATTTTTACCTGCCATTTGCGCTACTCCGGCGGCAGTTTTACGATCGCAAACCAAAAATTTTCTATTGATTGTACAATTTTAACGAATTGATCGAAATCTACAGGCTTAGTTATGTAACAGTTTGCAGATAAATTATAGGCTTTGAGAATGTCTTCTTCAGCTTGAGAAGTCGTCAAAACGACTACGGGAATTCGCTTGAGCTTTTCATCTGCTTTGATTTCTGCCAATACCTCCCGTCCATCTTTTCTGGGTAAGTTCAAATCGAGCAATACAATATCGGGATGGGCTGCTCTAACATATTTTTCTTGTTTACGCAAGAATGCCATTGCCTCCACACCATCTTCGACCACATTTAGGTGACAAGATATTTTACTAGTTTCTAGGGCGATGCGTGTAAGTTGAGCATCGCCAGGATTGTCTTCTACTAACAAAACCTCAATAGGCATAATCGCTGTGATACTCACGATTGTTTACCTGTCCTATCTGGAATTGTGAAATAGAAAGTCGAGCCTTGACCCGGTTTCGACTCAACCCAGATCCGGCCGCCGTGACGTTCTATAATTTTTTTACAAATTGCTAGACCAATTCCAGTACCGGGATACTTGTCTCTACCATGCAAGCGCTGAAAAATTATAAATATACGTTCAGCATAATGAGATTCTAAACCAATACCATTATCCCTGATCCAGAACAACAATTCATCTACCAATGGGATAGAATTTAAACTTTCCCCGTCTAGATTTGCATTTGGCTTGGCTACTCCAATATGAATTTGTGGCTGCTGATTTTGGCAAAATTTGGTCGCATTGCCAATGAGGTTTTGAAATACTTGTGTTAATTGGGTACTATCAGCCATGACTTCAGGTAGAGCATCATGAGTGATAATTGCTTTCCTGTCTGCGATCGCAATTTCGAGATTAGCGATCGCTTGCTGTAAGATTACATCACAATCAACCAATTTAAAAGCCTGTCCACGGCTGCTGACGCGGGAGTAATTCAACAAATCGTTGATTAGGGTCTGCATTCGCCGCGCCCCATCTACTGCGTAGGTGATAAACTGATCGGCATTGGCATCAAGTTGATTTTTGTATCTTCGCTCTAGTAGCTGTAAATAACTTGTTACCATCCGTAACGGCTCTTGCAAGTCATGGGAAGCCACATAAGCAAACTGTTCTAATTCTGCATTAGAACGGGCGAGTTCTTGACTTTGCTGAGTTTCTTTTTCTAATAGTTGCGCTTGAGATAAAGCAATGCCAATTTGGTTAGCTAGTTGCTTTAACAACTCCGTCTCAGAGTTATTCCACTTTCGAGGTGTGGCACACTGATGAGCCAGCAATAAGCCCCAAATATTATCTCTGACGAGAATCGGCACTACAAGGTTAGCTCTTACACCAAACTGCTGAAGAAATTCTCGATAGCAAGGGTGAATGTGAGCAGCTTGAATATCTTCCATCGCACTCACTCTGCCTAGACGATATCTTTCTATATATTTTTCTTTAAAGCAGGCATCGGTGAGATTTTCTCCCAAAATGACGGGCCAACCAGGTAATACGGCCTCTTGTACCACCGTTCCCGAACCATCAGTTTCCAATCGGAAAATTAAAACTCGGTCAGCTTGTAGTAACTTTTGTACCTCTGTAACCGTGGTTTGGAGAATTTCATCTATTTGTAAAGATTCTCGAATTTTCAGGGTGATTTCTGCAAATAATTGCGATCGCAAATTCTGCCGTTTTAATTCTTCATCTCCACGCTTGCGATCTGTGATATCTGTATAAGAACCCACCATGCGAACTATATCACCCAATGCGTCCCAAAGTGCTTGTCCTCGATCTAGAATCCATTTATAACTACCATCTTGGCACTGGACTCGGTATTCACAGACATAAAAAGGTGTTTTCTTGGCAAAATGGTCTTGGAAAGCTTGAAGTACCCAATCTCGCTCATCAGGGTGGATTAGTTTTGTCCATTCCTGCCAACCGTTGGAAACTTCGTGGTCTTTATAACCGAGCATTTCCTTCCACCGAGTTGAGAAGAACACTTCATTAGTCTTCAGGTTCCAATCCCAAATGCCGTCATTATTACCATGTAATGCTAATTCCCAGCGTTCCTCACTTTCCCTTAGTGCTTCTGCTGTTCGCCGCCGTTCAGTAATGTCTTGAAAATAAATAGACAAACCATCTTTTGCAGGATAAGCATGGACTTGAAGCCAGCAATTTAGTGGCGGATAAAACTCCTCAAATTCCACACTCACTTGTTCTAAGATTGCTTTGTGATACTCGTGGTAAAATGTTGTGCCGATAATTTCTGGAAACACTTCCCAAATGTTTTTACCCAGAAGCTCATTTTGGTTTTTTTGCAACAGCCGTTCTGCTTGACCATTAATGTAGTTGAATCGCCACTTTTTATCCAGGGCAAAAAAACCATCAGTGATGCTTTCGAGAAGATTATTGATGCGGGCTGTCGCAGCTTGCTCTTGCACCATTAGCTTTTCAGTAACTTGAGATACCTCATTTACATAACGCCTAAGTTCTAGTTGGTCGATTACCAAGCTACCTAAAGCCACAAGCGCCTCTACTTGTTTTTGGCTCAATTCTTTGGGAACTTGGTCAATTACACACAGAGTTCCTACCATATCTCCCTTCGGAGTAATTAAAGGTACACCTGCATAAAATCGCACGAATGGATATCCAGTAACTACCGGATTATTAGCCAACTTTTCATCAGCTAAAGTATCAGGAATCACTACAATCTGACGCTGCTCTTGGCAAAGGTAAGATAATCCAATACACTGGGGCATTTCTGATATATCTAAACCTACTTTTGCTTTAAACCATTGACGGTTTTCATCAATAAAATTTACCAAAGAGATGGAAGTACCACAAATAAATGCCGCTAATTGAGCAAGATTGTTGTAAGCTTCTTCGGGTTCAGTGTCAAGAATTTGATACTGGCGGAGGGCTTGTAGCCGCGCCATTTCTGTATCAATTTGTCCAGGGTTCATTAACTTTAATTAATAAATTTAAGTTTCGGTGCTGTGCGATTCGTTCACTCGAAATGAATCGCACAAGACGGAATTAAGTGGGAAGCTTACGGCGAAACAGCTAACTGTTAAACTTCTACCAAAACCGCTTCCCGCAACTTGGCAATCACATCACTAAGATTACCCGTGTTTAGACGGTAACTTAGAGGATGGACAATCAACCGCGCCGTGCTTTCATACAGAGTAGCAATTTCAATCAAACCGTTTTCGCGCATAGTCCGCCCTGTAGAAACCAAATCTACGATCGCTTCTGACATTCCAGTAATCGGGCCTAGTTCCACTGAACCATATAATGGTACGATTTCCACGGGTAAATCTAGACTGTGGAAATATTCACGAGCGCAATTCACATATTTTGAAGCTACTCTACCATGCGGTGGTAAATCTAAAGGCGATCGGTAAGAACTTGATGCTTTTACCGCCACCGACATCCGACAATAACCAAACCGCAAATCTATCAAGTGAGCAACTTGCGGCTGCTTCTCCCGCAGCACATCGTAACCAACAATACCCAATTGTGCTTGACCATATTCTACATAAACAGGCACATCTTGCGCCCGTACCAACAAAGCTTTTGCAACTCCCTTAGTATCAGGAATTTGAAGTTGGCGAGTTCCTGAATCTAAAAAAGCACTAAAATCTAATCCCACAGATTGTAGCAGGCGGATGCTATTTTTAAGGAGTTCCCCTTTTGGCAATGCAACAGTCAGCATTCTTTTTCTTAATATCCTTGACGTTCTAGCAGTTGAACAATATCTCTATATGCTTACCACAGCAGCATGAGAATTTTATTAGTTGATGATGAAGTTGAACTAACTGAACCCTTGAGTCGCTTGTTAACTCGTGAGGGTTACATTGTGGATGCCGCTTTCGATGGCACAAGTGGCAACGAACATGCACAAACAGGCAATTATGACCTACTAATTTTAGATTGGATGCTGCCAGGAAAAACCGGGTTAGAGATTTGTCAGCAATTGCGACGACAAGGTAAAACTACTCCCGTACTATTTCTCACAGCTAAAGATACTTTAGATGACCGAGTACAAGGTTTAGATGCTGGTGCAGACGACTATTTAGTTAAACCCTTTGAACTGCGCGAGTTACTAGCCAGAGTCCGGGCTTTATTGCGTCGTTCTGGTTCCCAAAGTTATGAAACTACCGCCGGACGTTTAACCGTCGCTGATTTAGAACTCGATTGTGAAAATCAAGTCGCCTATCGCCAAGGAAGAATAATTGAGTTATCGCAAAAAGAAAGTCAGTTGCTGCAATATTTTATGGAACACACGGGACAACTAATGACTCATGCTCAAATTATGCAAAATTTGTGGCAAGAAGAAGAACAACCCAGTAGTAATGTGATTGCAGCATTAATTCGTTTGCTGCGCCGTAAAATTGAAGTAGGTAGAGAAACTGCGCTGATTCACACAGTCTACGGCAAAGGCTATCGTTTCGGTGCTTCCTCAGTGGAGTGAGTTTAACTAATTCGTAATGGGCTACGCCCCGCTACAAATTAGGAATTATTTTAGTTTTTGCGACTTCAATTCCTGTCGAAGTTTGTTGTATAGGGATAAATCTACAGGCATCATAATCTGTGAAATTCCTTTCCAGATACCAAGTTCATGATTTGCACCCATATCTTCCATAAGTTGCTCAGTGTAACGCAAAGAAAACGAGGTGATGCATGTCGCCTTCGCTACAACACTATGGTATTGAGTTTTCATCCAGTCGATATCTGCTGCCATTTCTTGATACATTGCTGACGGCGAAGGCAATAACAAATTGCCTTTGACATACTCTAGTAGCCACCAAGCACCAACTTCTGATGTCAACTGACTATAGAAACTGCTGTTATAGCCAACAAAACCCATCTGAGGAATATTAGGATGAATCAGATAACGATAAAGATTAAAATTACCATCTTCATCAATTAGCTGTCGGCGATATTCTTCTTGGAGAAAAGGAAGTTCTTGGGTAAATCCTGTCCCAAAAATTACTACATCTGCCTGCAACTGCTGACCATTAGCTAATTCCACACCATCAGGGATAAACTTGGCAATGCTCGTTTTAATTGCCTGAATTTTACCAGAGTGTACGTACTTAAAGAAATCTGGGGGAGCTATGCTAATGGTACAGTTAACCACATTTATAGGTAGTTCCGGTAACATTCCGCAACTATCAAGCCCGAATTGCAGGCGTATCAGCATCTCATTAGTGCGCCAGAAAGCCCATACTAGCGGCTTACCCAGAGTGTGCAGTAATCTTTCAAGCCGTCTCATCTGACGGTAGGGAAACCAAGCTTCTGAAAAGCGAGTTAATAAAATATACTTCAGGTTTACTAAACCCAGGAAAAATCTCGGAACCTTCCACATCGGCTTACGGAAGATGAGGGTGGATTTTTTGGCTATGTTTGCCCCCAAAGTCGCAATATCGCAGGCAGATTTGCCAAAACCCACTACTACTACCCGCTTCCCCTCAATAATTGAGGCATCGTTAAATTCGGTAGAATGAATTACCTGTCCTCCAGATGCGACAAACTCTTTTCTACCAGGCAAAGAAGGTAACTTTGGGATGCTAAATGTGCCGTTGCACACTAGTACAAAGTCAAATTCGTGCTTTTCCTCTCTTGTCTTATCGCCATTACCTTCTTTCACTCTGATAGTAACTACCCATCCTGGTTGTTCTCCAGTTTTGTGGGAAACATTGGTAACTTCCGTTTGGAAGCGAATTCTCTCAAGAACCCCAAAATTCTGGGCGTATGAATTTAAGTAATTCCGCATATCTTCTGCTGTGGGCCACTCTGGGTATGATGCAGGCATGGGATAGTCGGAAAAACTATATGTGTCACCTGTATTCTGGGTTGTTAATCCTGGGTAACTTCGAGATTGTTCCCAAACACCACCAAGTCCTTTTTGTTTCTCAAATACAGTAACGTTGTAGCCTTCTTCGACAAAAGTTTTAGTTGTTACTAGTCCGCTAATTCCAGCCCCAATCACGCAAATTTGCTTGATTTCCATATTCTTTTTTTTAGTAAAATTCGTAATAATTTCTGTAAAAATGAATTTATAGCAGGTTTTATTTATTTAAATAACATCAAAAAAACCTGTTTATACGCAAGTTATCAATTTAATCTGCAAAGGCGGTTTTGATAACTCATAGATTCAAAACTTAATTGAAGATTTTGCAGAAGGCTGTGAAATATTGCGTGTCTTGCTAGAAAGGACAACATCAAGATTTGCTAGAAATAGATCGGCTATGGTAACAAAACCAGTTATGTTGGTAACTAAGGCATAAGCTGTCGTTATAGCAGTTCCCATTCAGATGCGGTACAAGATTAATCACGAAGTGTAAGGGCACGGCACTGCCGTGCCCCTACGGGTGTACCTCACTCGACCGAGAACCGCTATACCCCTCTTCTGTCACTTTCCGGGAGGGCGATCGCTAGAAGCCTGATGAGGCAATCAATACAAACTATACTATTAGAAAAAAATGGGTCTTGTATTTGTTATTAGAAAAGAATCGCGCAATCTCTTGCTATACAAAGACTCTAAAATTCAGAAATGGCAAATGTTTTCGGAGAGTGACAGAAGAGGGATACTAACAAATAAGCATTGGTAACGAAATAATTTGTGTTGATAACAAATAGACAAGCTGTGGTAAGGACAACAACTTTTTTCCTAACGTCCGCTTCTGTATTGGTAACAAATGCCCAAGCTGTTGTTATTACAATAATTTTATTTGTAACAGTGTATTACACTACGCAAACGTCAAGGCTAAGGCGTAGAGTCTTGGTAACTCCCAAAGTTTGACGAAGAAGCTGCAACTCCATGCCCCATACCTTCAGACTTTTACATATACGATAAAAAGTCAGACATTTTTGCGAGGAATGTATACCGGATTCACGTCTGAATTATTGATTAACAAGCTTTGACAATACTTTAAAAGGTGGGTGACCTGAGATTCGAACTCAGAACCAATAGATTAAGAGTCTACTGCTCTACCGTTGAGCTAGTCACCCGCACGAATAGCCATCATAGCAGACTTCTGACAATTTAGCTAGTACCGCGCCAAAAAACGACTTAAATGGGGAATTTGATGGTGAAGGTGGTTTGACCGGCTCCACTCTCTACATAAATTGAACCGCCTAAATGTCTGACCATTTTCTGTACTAATGCTAATTCCAGTCCTGTGCCGCTATGTTTCCAAGGATCGTGTTTGGAAAGGTGATAGAAAGGCTCAAATATCTGTGAGAGTTCGTTGCTGGTAAGCTCTAGTCCAGAATTGCTAATATTAAGCTCTATTGCGTCCCCTCTTAGATGAGCAGAGACTGTGACAGACTTACCTGCTGGGGTATATTTGCAGACATGGTTGAGTAGTTCGGTGATAATCCTCTCCATATCTGTGATATCTGTCTCTAAAAGCGGGAGTTCACCATCGATACTTAGGTTTAACTGCTGTTGCTGACAGTTGGTGAGTTCTCGAAAAGACTCGACAATGGGTTTAAGCCAGCTTTGTAAGTCAATGGCAATTAAAGTCGGGGGTTCTGGTTCGGCTTCGAGATATGTGAGTGTGAGTAAATCGTTAATTAATTTGTTTTCTCGCGCACACTCGTTATGCAGAATCTGCAAGAGTTGTGGAACTATTTCTATTTCTAATATCTCTGCTGGTGTGAGGACACTTTCGAGGGTTTGGACTGCAAGGCTGATGCTAGTTATGGGTGTCCGCAGTTCTTGGGAGAGGTTTCTCAGAAATTGGTTTTTGAGCCGATCGCAATTTTCTAATTCTTTAACTTGTGTCTGGGTTTGTTGGTAAAGTTGAGCTTGACGAATTGCGATCGCACATTCATTGGCAACCTGTTGCATTAATTCAATTTCAAATTCATCAAATGCCTCTTGTGATGGTCTTGTCAACCAAAGATTTCCTAGAATTCCTTGAGTATCGAAAATGGGACAAGCCATTTGGGACATAACCAATAACTTCGGTTCCCATCCAGGGGCAATTTCTAAAAATTGCAGAGGTTGTTTTTGCAGCAAGGGCTGATAAACTTCCAGACGATTTGCAATTTGTCTAGTTAATCCTTGACATTGGGGTAGATTAATGGTGTACTCGTAGGCAATAGTTACTAGGGTTTGACAGGGGCTATAGAGTTCAATTTGGCAACGTTCAAGGTTCAGTAACTCGGTTAATTCCTGAGTCACTGTCTGCAACACCTGAGTTTCATTCAGACTATCGCGGATTTGTTCTGTCATCCGTCGCACTAAGGCTTCAAAGTTTCGTACCTGCTGCAACTGATTTTTGTGCTTCTGTTTTTGTAACTCCAACTTGGCTTTGAGATCCTGAAGTTGTTGATGAAGTTCTGCTTGTTGCACAGCAATGCCGATTTGAGTTGCTAACTGTTTGAGTAAGTCCGTTTCTGTTTGCTGCCACTGACGCGATTCCTGGCAATGCTGGGCAATCAATAGCCCCCACATATCTTGCTCTTGGAAAATCGGCACCACTAGATTAGCTCTGATCTGCAAAGATGCTAGAAAATCTATATGGCAAGGATGCAAGCCGGCTGCATATATATCTTCAACAACTTGAATGCAACCTCGCCCATAGTGTTCTGGATGTTTGCCATTGAAGCAGGGATCGCTGATGGTTTTTCCCAACAGGGGATCGCTCACAATCACAGTTGATTCAGCAACGATTACCCCACTACCATCAGCCTCGAAGCGATAAATTAGGATGCGATCGCAATTCAAAAATTGCCGCAACTCAATTGTTGTCTGATGGAGAATTGTCTCTAATTCTACAGATTGGTGAATTCGTCCAGCGATCGCTTCTAGCAATCTTTCTCGTTCAACCTGAAGTCCGACTGCTTCTTTAGCTTGTCTTACAGGAGTGATATTACTACTAGTACCAATGAGTCGATAAATCCGGGAGTTGGCATCCCTTAGTGGCGTGAGAGTTGTACTCCACCAAGTCGGAACCCCCTGGAATTGCAAACATTGTTCGTAGGAAATCGTTTTGCCAAATAGCACACAGTCAGCGTAATGCTGACGCACCCTAGCAGCATCAATGGGGGAAAGAATATCTTCTGGCTTTTTGCCCCGGAGTTCATCTGAGCAAATGCCTATCCACCGCTCATGAGTGGGATTTAATGCCACATACTGAAAATCCCCATCCTCTAGAACATCTACTATAAATATTGATGCCTGCACAGAATTGTACATGCTCAGTAGAAACTGCTCACTACTACTTTTCTCATCTACTTCTGTGCCGAAGATCATTTGAGGAGGCGATAATTTTGTCAACTCCATAGTTGATTCTGCTGGATTTATATTCATGCGAGAGTCCCTTTCTGGTATGACTGACTCTTCTAGGCGCTCTCTTATCTTTACGCTTGTAGTAGATGCACTTTAGCGCCTATAGCAAAGTATTGTCAGCTGTTGCTCATGGAAATTTTGATCTTTCTCTACTTCTTGTCAGAAATCTAGGAAAGCTAATAGAAGTCAGCTTAACAAATCCTGCTTTTTGAAGGCGAAAACACATTTGCAGGTTAGGGCAAACTTACTTGGATATGATTTTTAACATTTTTTCAGGATTTTTGCATACATCTAAGTGCAATCATCAGTATATATCAAATAATTTGATAATTCTTAATAACTTTTTGTTTAATATTCCGAGAAAACAAGCAGGGAAGTAGGAAGTTATCATCGCAATTTATGAGCATTCATTCCGGTGAGGATACCAACCAGCAGCCAGGTGATAGCTAATCCCATAACTTCGCCTAAGAATAACTGGGTTAAGCGGTGCAAAATCATTCCCACCGCAGAACCTACGGGGACGGCAACAGCCCAACTTGCAGAAGAGACAAATATCCATCGCCACGCCATCGGCTGAGGAATTGCCAACCATTGCGCTAATCCGATTCCCAAGCCGCCAAGTGCCCCATAAATCGCTCCTGACAGGATTCTCAGGGGAAGAATCTGAGTGCTGGGAATTATCCAGCCTACAGCACCAATCCCGATCGCAGTGATGAGACTCCAACCCAAAAGACTTGACAAAATCCACCTAATACAGAATACAGGTTCTTTGAGAAGACAACCTTGAAAAAGTGCGATCGCAATTGAGCCGATAGCCGCCTCTACTACCCCAACATCCGGTTTCTCGCCAACTTCAACGAAGAGTAAACTCAATAAAAAACCGCCACAAGTAGCGACAGTCCATAGTAGTGTAAAGCTAAATCTAGTATTTTCCGGCGTGAATGACATTAAGGGAACTGGGGACTGGGGACTGGGAACATGACAAATGACAAATGACAATATCAAAATTTCTTTGGTTTGAATAGTCTGACAGTTCTAGCATTAAACATCTCCAAAAAAGCTTTGCGTCGCTGTTGGGGCGATTCTGGTACGATGTAACCCCAGAGACTCTCCCAGTAGAAAAAGGAGATGCCATCAAAGTTGCGATCGCGCACAGCTTGAACTTGTTCTCTAACTTGTGCCATTTTCACCGGATTACGCACCGTTCCCGTAGATATACCAATTTCTACAGGAATTAGACTTTGAGCTAATTTTATCGATGGTTGTTCCAGTTGAGCGATAAAAGAGCTTTGATCGTTTCGATAAACCTGTAGAACTAACTCATCAACTAAACCTTTTTTTACCCAATTCTCCCAATCTTGCAAGTAGTATT
The DNA here is from genome assembly GCF_036917435.1 of Nostoc sp. Classification (GTDB taxonomy): domain Bacteria; phylum Cyanobacteriota; class Cyanobacteriia; order Cyanobacteriales; family Nostocaceae; genus Nostoc. The sequence goes on along the minus strand of NZ_JBALDM010000049.1, from coordinate 124,072 downwards.
TGTAAGCAAAGGCTTGGTAGTTGGGAGACAGAGATATTTTGGCTTTGGGTTTAACAGCCTTCACAGCTTGATAGATTTCTGCCATAAAATCAGTAATTTTGTCTGCCCGCCAACGCATCCATTCTGGGTTAAAAGGGTCTATAGGGGGACTTTTACCTTGATGCTCTTGCTGGTAAAGTTCAATAGTGAAGCGATCGTAACCAAACTGTACTGGCATTCCAAAATGGTCGTCAATCTGAATACCATCCACATCGTAATCTCTGACTACTTCCAAAATTAGCCCTTGAATAAACTCTTGCACTTGTGGATGTAAAGGATTCAACCAAGCCAGCTTATTTACTAAACTATTATCAATTTCTTCCGGTGGTGCATCTTGGATAGACTTTATACCTTCTTGCCCAATTGTCAACCAGTCAGGATAACGCCTTGCTAATTGTGAATAATGTGGTGTCATAAACCCGTATTCAAACCAAGGAATTACTCTCAAATCTTTATTTTTAGCAAGTGTCACTATTTTTGTTAAAACATCTTGTCCACCATGCATAAACTTGAGAAAAGGTTGAGAATCTGAACCTGTAGTCATTTTAGCTACAGTACTTTTATAAAAAGTATGTCCTCGGTTCCAAACTACAGGATAAATTGTATTAAAGTTGAGAGCCGATAATTGGCTGATAGCACGGTTAATCCCCCAAGGGACAAATAGCACACCACTAGCAACATTAGTGATCCAAACGCCACGAATTTCTGTAGTTAAAGGACTTATTTTTTGGGAATAAACCGGGGGTGAAGAGAGTGAATAGACTGTTAAAATAACTGCTAATCCCAAACACAGTAAGTAAGAAACACAACGGCGAACAACCCGATTCATTTGTAAGCGTGACCTAGTGCGATCGGAATATTATATATAGCTACAAAATCAAATTGTAATTATCCGGGATATGTGAATAAATCATGATTAAATCAGAGGTTATAAATCAGAATTCCGGGTTATAAATATACTAAGGAAAGTAGCGGTAATTTATGAATTACCGCTACGGAAGAATCAGAGCTTAAGTAATGCATAAGCCCTGTATAAATCATTAACTCAGTGTTGCTGATGCATCACTGACTCGTACCTTAATACAATAATTATTTTATTTTTTAGAACTCCCTTACCTTGTGATGGGGACTCTGAGCATGAGCGCACCCACCTGAGTTGACGTGGGGCCGACTGGGAAATTGACGTGGCAAAGGGCACACTCCGCCCTGAAGTTGCTGAGAGGGATTGAGCGTCGGTAATACCATTTATTATCCACCTTCTGGACGGATGTGTATGCCTGTCCAGCTAGTGCCAGCGCGTTTGCCTGAATCTCGAAGCTGTCGCGGGGGCGATCGCTTTGTTCGAGGGGGCCATAAGTACCAACCAGTCGCATATCCTTATTCTGATCGTTAAATATCAGCGAGATAGACTGCTTACCCTGCTCTACGTTAGCCGCCGTGGTTTCGTCAAACTCCTGCGTCAGCGCTGCGAACAACGTATTAAACATCAGATCGCTCGTCTGCTGCGCGATCGCAACCTGCTGGTTTGGGGGTGGAAAATCATAAGCACGGGCAATTCCTGTGAAACAGAACCCGATGACAAGCATCACTACAAAAATCCCATACTTAACTAACTTTCTCAGATGCATTCTCTTATCCTTTGGTTCTGTATTCTTTGGTGCGGAGTTACTCAGTCAGACTGACTCAACAACTCCGCATCACGGATAGAACCTTTACCCAATCTTTTCATCAAAAATTGAGCCTATTAAGACGATCCACACTCACCATTCGTCAGCTTGTAAGACACTACAGCTTTCAGTTCGCGTGAGTCTAAATAATCTATAAATAAGCCGCTAAAAGTCCAGCACATTAATTTTGGTAGGTTTGTAGTGAGCGATTTATCGCTCAATTTCAAGCACTGAAGTGCTGACTACAAGCTTTTATTAACCATTCAGAAATAATGAGACAGAGTATATATACAAGAAAATAAATTTCCGAGATTTTACTTGGGGAAGAGGGCTTTTATTTTTTTGTTAAGCTCAAACGTGAAGCTTAATACATAGGATTCTATCAAGTTATCCGGGAAAATACAAGTATCTTGCTCTTTATTTAATACCGTAAAAAAACAAGTAACTTTTCTGGCGATCGCTACGCTAGATTAAACCTTTGAGATGACTTTCCACACTTGTGAAAAGTCAAAACTTCATAAGTTCATCATTTACTTCATCAGTTTTTCTTAAAATCTTTCCACACCTTCAAATTGCTTGATAGCTGATGCATTAGCTGCCTCACCACAAGTTCGTGGTGTGGGAAATATCTTTTCAGGATTCGCCAACCCTTTAGGATTAAAAACTTGCCGTACCCATTGCATAGTTTCTAAATCAACTTGGCTAAACATCTGTGGCATATAACACCTTTTCTCTGCGCCGATGCCATGTTCGCCAGAAATACTACCACCCACTTGGACACAAAGGTTAAGAATTTTTCCACCCATTTCTTCTACTTGTTCCAATTCTCCAGGCACAGAATTATCATAAAGAATTAACGGATGAAGATTGCCATCGCCAGCATGAAATACATTAGCAACACGATAACCATATTGTTTACTTAATGCCTCAATTTCATGCAGAACATAAGGCAACTGAGTTCGGGGAATTACACCATCTTGTACATAATAATCTGGACTTAAATGCCCAGCTGCAGCAAAAGCAGCTTTACGTCCTTTCCATAATTTTAATCGGGTTTCTGGGTCACTAGCAGAAGTAACATTACGCGCACCATTCTTTTTACAAATTTCAGTAACTCGTTGCTTATTTCCTGCAACTTCGACTTCTAAACCGTCAATTTCGATTAGTAAAATAGCAGTAGCATCGCGGGGATAACAATTAGTTGCTACAACATCTTCAACTGCATTAATGCTAAAGTTATCCATCATTTCCATCCCACCAGGAATAATTCCGGCGCTGATGATGTCAGAAACAGTTGCTCCCGCAGCTTCAATACTCGTAAAATCTGCTAACAGCACACAAATTGATTCTGCACTTTTGAGAATTCGCAAAGTAATTTCTGTAGCAATTCCTAAAGTGCCTTCAGAACCAACAAATACACCCGTTAAATCATAACCAGGCATTTCAGGGATTTGTCCGCCTAAATCGACAATTTCCCCTTCTGGCGTGACAATTTTTAATCCTAAAACGTGGTTAGTGGTGACACCATATTTGAGACAATGTACGCCACCAGAATTTTCAGCAATATTGCCCCCAATAGAGCAGATAATTTGACTAGATGGATCAGGGGCGTAGTAAAAACCAGCACCACTAACAGCTTGTGTTACCCAACTATTAATCACCCCTGGTTGTACAACTATGCGTTGATTTTCCAAATCAATGCTGATGATTTGTCGCATTAATGAAGTAACAATCAAAATAGAGTCTTCTACTGGTAAAGCGCCGCCAGATAAACCAGTACCAGAACCGCGTGCAATGAAGGGGATAGAGTATTGATTGCATATCTTGACAATTTCTGCAACTTGTTCTGTAGTTCTGGGTAACACCACCACAGCCGGACGTTGGCGATAGCCAGTTAAACCATCGCATTCATAGGTAATGAGTTCTTCGCGGCGTTGTACTACGCCATTTTTGCCAAGGACAGCCTCGAATGCTTTGAGAATAGGTTTCCAGTTGCGTTGTTTTTTATCTTGGGTAAGCATAGGTTTTTAAAGTGGTAGATATTGCAGGCTGGTTAGTATAGCTGTAATTACTATTGTTGCAAGAATAGCAGTCAAGAGTGAGTAAAAGGCGATCGCATTATTTGAGTACCGAAGTCTTAACAAGGGCGTTGAATGATGCTAAAACCCAATACTCAGTTAACTTTGGGGTTAAAGTAACATAGAGTCAGACATTCAACAGGAGAGGGTGAGATGACTTCCAATGTTGTAGATACCACCTCAAAATTAATTGCCAAGCTGCAAACCCTAGCACCCGAACAGCAACAACAAGTGCTAGATTTTGTGGAATTCATAGCACAAAAATATGCTCAACCCCAACAACCACCCCAGAATCGGGTACTTGGTTTAAACCAAGGTAAGATTTGGATAAGTGATGATTTTAATGAACCTTTACCTGATGAATTTTGGTTAGATGAAAGTGAAAGATGAAACTGTTATTAGACACTCACGTAATTATTTGGTCAGCAGGAAACCCAGAAAAACTATCTCATATCTTATGTTTTATTCTTGCTTTCTAGATAAGGTAATTTCTCCAAATTACTTCACCTTTGTTATCTTCTGGAAGCGAGTGAGGTTCAACACCAGTCAGTAGCTGTCAAAACGTGTCTGTCAGTGTGGAAAGATACGCGCACCTCCCACTACGAATCAACTAACCTATAAATAACGCTCTTAAATACTGGATAAAGTCATGGTTCAGGAAGTTCTAATCAATAATGATGACTACTATGTGCCAGATGCCAACCAGCTAGTCACTGAAAATGATACACCTGCGGATAATTTCGCATCTGCCAAACAACAACGCCTTTTAGTTAGTTCTCTTTACAGTTCTTTACAAAACCAGACTTTTTTAGCTGAAGCTAATGTAGGTATTTACTACACAGACCTTCAGCCGCCCATTGTACCTGATGTCTTTCTCAGCTTAGATGTCCAAGTACCTGAAAAGTGGTGGGAAAAACAAAATCGTTGTTATATGGTTTGGCGTTTTGGCAAACCACCGGAAGTTGTCCTCGAAATTGTCTCTAATAAAGAAGGTGATGAACTGGGCAAAAAGCTGAAAATTTATGAACACATGCGGGCTAGTTACTACATCGTATATGACCCAAATCAGCAATTAGGAGAAAAAGTACTACGCATTTATGAACTTAGGGGAACACGGTACTTTGAAACTTCAGAAACTTGGTTAGAACAAGTTGGTTTAGGTGTAACTATGTGGGAAGGTGAATTTGAAGGCAGACAGGATAATTGGTTACGCTGGTGCTACCAAAATGGTAATGTTTTGCTAACTGGGGATGAATGTGTTGAACAGGAACGACAACGTGCTGAACAGGAACGACAACGTGCTGAACAAGCAGAACAACGCAGCCAATTACTAGCAGATAGGCTACGGGCTATGGGTGTAGATCCCGACACTCTTTAATACACTCGCTGTAAAGACGCAAAGTTTTTTTTTGCGTCTTTACATGAGCAAAAAAATCTCACTAATTAGTGGAATTAATAAACTCATTTATTCGCTGCCAAACCTTCTCTAATAAATCAGGATAATCGACATCAAACCATTCAATTTGGGGATATGCTCGAAACCAAGTGCGTTGTCGTTTGGCAAATTGTCGCGTATGCAAAATTATTAATTCTTTCGCTTCATCTAAGGAAATATCCCCAGCTAAGTATTGCTTGATTTCTTGATAGCCCAAAGTATTCAACAGAGACAAATCAGCGCCATATTTTTGAGAAAGATATTCCACCTCAGCAACTAAACCATCTGCTATCATTTGCTCAGTACGCTGTTTAATCCTATTCCCCAACCTTTCAACATCGCAATCCAAACCAATTTGCAAAATCGGATAGTTTGGTGGATTCTCCCCTTGTTGTTCGGAGATTGGATATCCGGTAACATAATATACCTCTAATGCTCTTAAAGTTCGGACTGAATCATTAGCATGAATCTTTTGTGCTGCAACTAGGTCAACTTGTTGTAACATTGCGTAGAGTTGTGGTTGCCCTATAGATTCAAGTTGCGATCGCAATTCCATTTGTGGTGCAACTCTCGGAATTTTCATGCCTTGGACAATGGAACGGATATATAAACCAGTCCCACCAACTAGCAAAAGTGGTGTAACATCAACAGAAGCAATTAAGGCTTGTGTTTGCTCCTGGTAGTCTGCTACTGTCATCGTGTCTATGGGATCGCAGATATCTATTAAGTAGTGCGGCACTAATTTTTGTTCAGCCACAGTTGGTTTCGCCGTCCCAATATCAAAGTCACGGTAAACTTGACGAGAGTCGGCACTCAGAATTACAGAACCCAACCGCATCGCCAAAGCCAAACCTAAACCGGACTTACCCGTTGCCGTCGCCCCACAAATCACAATTAATTTAGTCATTTCTCCCCCATCTCCCTCATCCCCCTCATCTTCCTCATCTTGCCCGGTAGTGCAACCCTAGTATAAACTTCTCTTGAAAATGCCCTACAGACGCTAGCAAGGCTTTTGTGTTACAATTTTGGAGTGTTTTTGCTTTTATTTACTTTTAGGCGAGTTTAACCCCACGCATCAGGAGAGTTTACATGACGAGCAGTTACAGTGCCGATCAGATTCAAGTTCTGGAAGGTCTGGAAGCCGTCCGCAAACGACCAGGAATGTACATCGGTACCACCGGGCCGCGAGGACTCCACCATTTAGTTTACGAGGTGGTGGACAATTCAGTTGATGAGGCTTTAGCAGGTCATTGCACTCATATAGAAGTGGATATCAACGCTGATGGTTCCGTGACTGTAACAGATGATGGTCGCGGTATCCCCGTAGATACTCACTCGCGCACCGGGAAATCGGCTTTGGAAACCGTGATGACGGTACTCCACGCTGGTGGTAAGTTTGGCGGCGGTGGCTACAAGGTTTCTGGAGGATTGCACGGGGTTGGTATTTCTGTTGTTAATGCCCTATCTGAGGTTGTAGAAGTTACAGTTTGGCGAGATAAAAAGGTTCATCTCCAACGCTATGAACGCGGTATCCCAGTTACCGAACTGCAAACAAAGCCTTATAAAGAAGCTAGAACCGGAACTTCTGTCACCTTTAAGCCAGATACTCAAATCTTTACAGTTAGCATTGAGTTTGATTACATTACTTTATCAGGTCGCCTACGGGAATTGGCGTATCTGAATGCAGGTGTCAAAATTACCTTTACTGACCACCGCTTAGAACTACTAAAGAGCGATACACCGAAGGTAGAATCTTACAATTACAAGGGTGGCATTAAAGAATATATCGCGTACATGAACCGCGAGAAGCAGCCGTTGCATGAAGAAATTATCTATGTACAGGGCGAACGCAACAACGTACAAGTAGAAGTTTCATTGCAATGGTGTACTGATGCTTATACTGATAATGTGCTAGGTTTTGCTAACAATATTCGCACGGTTGATGGTGGTACGCACTTAGAAGGGTTGAAGGCGGTTTTGACTCGGACATTAAATGCGATCGCACGCAAGCGCAATAAAATTAAAGAGAATGAAACTAACCTCAGTGGCGAACACGTCCGTGAAGGTTTGACTGCGGTAATTTCCGTTAAAGTCCCAGATCCAGAATTTGAAGGACAAACCAAAACCAAACTCGGTAACACTGAAGTTCGCGGTATTGTCGATTCTCTGGTGGGAGAAGTCCTCACCGAATATCTAGAATTTCACCCTGCGATCGCAGATTCAATTTTAGATAAAGCTATCCAAGCTTTCAAAGCCGCAGAAGCAGCCCGTCATGCACGGGAATTAGTTCGACGCAAATCTGTACTAGAATCTTCACCATTACCCGGTAAATTGGCAGATTGTAGTTCTCGCGATCCTAGCGAATCTGAGATATTCATCGTGGAAGGCGACTCAGCCGGCGGAAGTGCGAAACAAGGACGCGATCGCCGCACTCAAGCAATCTTGCCTCTACGTGGTAAAATTCTCAACATTGAAAAAACCGATGACGCTAAAATTTATAAAAATAACGAAGTTCAATCGTTAATTACAGCCCTTGGTTTAGGTGTCAAAGGTGATGAATTCGATTCTACCCAGCTGCGCTATCACCGCATAGTTATCATGACGGATGCTGACGTAGATGGGGCGCACATCCGTACTTTGTTGTTAACATTCTTCTATCGATATCAACGGGCACTCATCGAACAAGGCTTTATTTATATTGCTTGTCCCCCACTGTTTAAAGTAGAACGGGGACGTAATCATGAGTACTGCTACAGCGATCGCGAAAAGAATCAAGCGATCGCCAAATTCCCCGCTAACGCCAACTACACCATCCAACGCTTCAAAGGTTTGGGTGAAATGATGCCACAACAACTCTGGGACACCACAATGAACCCAGAAACCCGCAAAATGAAGCAAGTCGAAATTGAGGACGCTGCCGAAGCCGATCGCATCTTCACAATTTTAATGGGCGATCGCGTCGCACCCAGACGAGAATTCATCGAAACTTATGGTTCTAAACTCAACTTCACCGATTTAGATATCTAATATCAATTCCCTAACACTACTCCAATAATTTGTGACATTGGTAATGAGTGATACGTTTTCACCCATTACCTTTTTTATATCCGAAATATAAAAAATACTTCTTATAAATTTTTTGTACACAGCATAACAAATATTGCTTAAACTCATTTCTCCCTGTCTTCTGTGGTTTGTTATTCCGTAACTCTTGGATAAATCTAATTTATTTCATATCCATATAATTCGCTTCTTGTCAATACTTTACAAAAATTCAATATTCTAGTGTTAGCAAAACTACCAATTTTATTGGGAAGTTAGTTAAGATAATACTTTTGCACTAAACTAGCTAATAAATTTTGTCTACCAACTAGAAACACATTTGTTATCCTTCAAGAAAATAACTGAATATTATCTATCAAACAAGAATTAATAAGTACTTTGAGGATTTCTCATCATCAGATGACAGGAACTTACCGAAATAAAAGTATTTAAATTTACAATTGATTTACGGGATCAAGCACTGTAACTAAAATCATCAGGTAATGTTCTGGTTTCTCTCAATTCGAGGTAATGGCTACTGGAAACACACACCATCTGGCTGAAAACTTGTTAATATCTTCATGTAGTACCCAAGGGATCGTGATTGTATCGTATGTATCTAATGAAGTTTTGCCTGAAATAAGACTATACTGGCGAGTTCACAGGACAAATTGTTTTTGAATTGATTAAAATATCCTTGTATACAATAAGAAGAGTTTGTCAAGTTTCATAGGGCTGAAATCGCCACAGTGCGCTAACGTGTGAATAAGGCCGAATTAGTTAAACCTAAATTGATCAACTATCAAGTCGATTCTGCCACAGCCTCAACTCCTCAGTTAAGGTAATTGTAAGCAGAAGGTTAACTACCTAAAGGCAAGCACCACCACCCTGGTTGTATTTACCCAATCGAAAGACTAGCTTTAATCTCAGGAATGCGTAATTTATGAAGGAAATGTAAAAATGGGTAGATTAATACTTGTCGTCTGAATTAACATACAATGCACTCTTTCTAAGTAATTAATGTTGTGTAAAATACATGAAATCGGGCAAGAGCAAGCGTACTGACTTTGTAATGTAATAAGAGCGTCACTGTAATTCCGAAAAGTGAAGAAAAATCTTAGGGTATAACTCCCGTTTTTAATGTCTTTTTGGTAATGGTGGCTAAAAATTGCTGTAAGAGTTCATGATTAATACACAAAAAGAGTGCAATTTCTGTGAAACAGGCTACAATCGGAAGAGTCTTTATAAGAAAATCTGCCAGCAGTCTGAACTCATTTAGTATAGAGTGGCAAATTTTTTGAAAAAGACGAGTATTTTTTTTGACCAGTTAGTTGAAAGCAATATGTGATAGCAACACATATAACATTTACTAAGGTGAACAAATCACTTTTAGACATGGCTTAAACTAAACTAAAAAAACCTCCTATTGGAGGTGAGAAACGTCCGAAAATATTTCTGGCAAATCTGCCAAAAAACTTATTTTCGGTTGACAATTTGCTCGTTTAAAAGAGCAGTAAACACATCTTGAGTAATTGATTCTGCAAGGAGCATGAGGAACGCGGCATGAACCAGGCTAACAACGTACTCGAAAGCATATATCAGCCTGAACTAGAAATAATGAATCAGCCTGAGCTCGAGTTAGAAGAACTCTTAATAGATGATGAAGAGGACTTGCTTATCATCGATGAAGGTGACGATGAATTTTTAGAGCCTCAGACTGATGAGGACGACGCAAAGTCTGGAAAAGCCGCTAAATCGCGTCGTCGGACACAAAGCAAGAAAAAGCATTACACAGAAGATTCCATTCGGCTTTACTTGCAAGAAATTGGTAGAATTCGGCTGTTGCGGGCAGACGAAGAAATCGAATTGGCGCGGAAAATCGCCGATTTGCTGGAATTAGAGAGAGTGCGGGAAAGACTCTCAGAACAGTTAGATCGCGATCCTAAAGATAGTGAATGGGCAGAAGCAGTACAACTACCTTTGCCAGCTTTTCGTTATCGGCTGCATGTTGGTCGCAGGGCGAAAGACAAGATGGTGCAATCTAACCTCCGTCTTGTGGTTTCAATTGCTAAGAAGTACATGAATCGTGGTTTGTCGTTCCAAGACTTAATTCAGGAAGGCAGTCTCGGTTTGATTCGTGCCGCTGAAAAGTTTGACCACGAAAAAGGTTATAAGTTCTCCACTTATGCTACATGGTGGATTCGTCAAGCAATTACCCGCGCGATCGCAGATCAATCCCGCACAATTCGTCTTCCAGTTCACCTTTACGAAACCATCTCTCGGATTAAGAAAACTACCAAGTTACTTTCTCAAGAAATGGGTCGCAAACCAACTGAAGAAGAAATCGCTACTCGCATGGAAATGACCATTGAGAAGTTGCGGTTTATTGCCAAATCCGCCCAGTTGCCTATTTCACTAGAAACGCCTATTGGTAAAGAAGAAGATTCTCGGTTGGGCGATTTTATTGAATCCGATGGTGAGACACCAGAAGACCAAGTTTCCAAAAATCTTCTGCGCGAAGACCTTGAAAAAGTCCTCGATAGTCTTAGCCCCCGTGAACGCGATGTCCTCAGACTACGTTACGGCTTGGATGATGGTCGGATGAAGACCCTTGAGGAAATCGGACAGATTTTCAACGTTACCCGCGAACGGATTCGTCAAATTGAGGCGAAGGCACTTCGTAAGTTACGCCACCCAAATCGTAACAGCGTTCTCAAGGAATATATTCGGTAGTCATTGGTCATTGGTCAGTTGTTATTGGTAAATAAACAACTGACTAATGACAAACAAATAAAAAACCTGGTAGTGAATTAGCACTCCAGGTTTTTTTATTTATAGGTCATCTTAGATATTAAAACTTACAGGATGCCCCAAAAATGTAGGAAACCTTGACCAGAGAAAACTTCAACCAAAATAGCTGCTGAAAAGCCAATCATTGCCAAACGACCGTTCCAAACTTCTGCTTGTGGGGTAAAGCCCCAGCGCCAAGCGTTGCGATCTTCAATTATAGGAGTAGTGACTTTTGTTGTGCTTGCATTTGTCATGGTTGGGACTCCAAATTTAATTCTTAAGGTTTGTTGCCTTATGTAAACTAATATAACAAACATTTTTACAAAAGCAACATTTTTTATACTTTTATTTCTATAGCTTGACATAAATAGAAATAGCTATTTATACATGTTACAACATCAGCCTTCAGTGAGATTTACTGAGGTAGAAGAAATGTTATGTAGACTCTTACTATCATAGACAATATTTTTCTTATTGAGATAAATTATCAAATATTTTATTTACGACGGTAGATTTTGTAGAGAGTTTGTTATTTAAGACTTAAAATCTATTGATAATTTATGGAGATATAGCGAGGTGTAAGGGAACGGCACTGCCGTGCCCTTACGGGTGTACCTCACTCAAACGATAACCGCTATATTGAGAGTCAAAAATACTTGGGAAGCTGCCCAGATCCCCGACTTCTTCAAGAAGTCGGGGATCTAAATCCGGTTTACGATCGCACTTCAGCCACAGTAATGATTTTTTCATCGCGGTTGAGTTGGATGATACTTTCACCTTTCACATCTCTACCTAAAATCGGTACTGTTTCCACAGATATTCGCACTACCCGTTCCTTATTCGTCACTAAAGCGACCTCGGCAGATGCGATGGCAATGACCATACCAGCTAAATTATCAGTTTTGCTGGCAAATTTCATCGCTTGCGTTCCCAAATCGCCACGATTAGCGGCTCTTAACTGACTTGCAGCCATCCGCTTGGCATATCCTTCTTGGGTAACTAACAGCAGTTGGTCATCTTTACCAACAGTGACACAGCCAACCATTTGCTGATTTTTCAATAATCGAAATGCTTGTAAACCCATTGCTGTACGACCCATGACGGGTAATTGTTCATCATTAACTGCAAAACGCAACAGTCGCCCCCCAGAACTAGCTAAAATCAGATGCTCTCCTGGATTGGTGAACTGGGTAAATGACAACTCATCATCATCTTTGAGCTTCAAAATCGTGATTCCGCGCCGTGTCAAGTTTGTGAATTCTCCCAGAGACAGACGCTTAATTCGTCCTTCTTTTGTTAAGAGAATCATCTGCTGAGTTTCGAGATTTTCGGGAAGTAAAAAGCGGCTAACCACAGCTTCTTGAGCGCCTTGAGCAGTATTACTGAGCATAGTAATCAAAGGTTTTCCCCGTGGAGAACGCCCAGTTGTTGGGGGAATTTCTCCCACATTCACAGGATAGACTTTGCCGCCACCGGTTAGGATTAGCAAATCTTTTTGGGTGTCAGTCAACACAGTTTGGATAATGAAGTCATTATCATGCAGACCATTTTCAGATTTTGACTTTCTCCCAGATGACTGCGTGCGACGGACATAACCTCGTTGGGTAAATTCTAAAATTGCTTCTTCTGCCGGTTCAGAAGATTTAATATTTTCCTCTTCTTCTGCTCCTCTGCTCCTCTGCTCCTCTGTCTTAGACTTTTGTTCTTCTCCGATTTTTGTCCGCCGGGGATCGTTGTACTTGCGCTTGAGCGATCGCAATTCTTTTTTCAGCGCCTTCAATAATTCGCGGCGATCGTTGAGTAATTGTTCTAGCGAACTAATTTGTTCGCTAACTTGCTCAAATTCTTGCTGCAAATTTTGCTGTTCTAAACTCGTGAGGCGGCGCAACGGCATAGCCAAAATCGCATCCCCTTGTACCTCACTCAAATCTAGTTGGCTGCAAAGATTTATTTTTGCCGTACTCCCATCGGGAGCTTGTCGTAAAATTTCAATTACCCGATCCAAATTAGATAGGGCTTTGAGTAAACCTTCTACCAAATGCACACGACTTTGAGCTTTGCCCAACTCGTAATTGTAGCGACGGTTCAGCGTCTCTTCGCGGAAACTCAAAAACTCCTGCAACAGTTGGCGCAAACTAAACTGGCGGGGTTGTCCATTGACGATCGCTAGGAGAATTGCCCCAAAGGTCATTTGCAAAGCAGTTTGGTGATACAAATGCTGAAGAACTTCTTGGGGATTGGTATCGCGTTTGAGTTCAATTACGACTCGCATCCCTTCGCGATCGCTTTCATCCCGAAGATCGGAAATTCCATGCAAACGTCCTTGATTTACTAAGTCCGCTACCTTCTCAATCCAACCAGCCTTATTCACTTGATAAGGCAATTCTGTAATAATAATTGCCGTCCGTCGCTTGCTTCCCCTACTGGCTGGAATTTCTTCCAGAGTTGCGACTCCCCGCAGCAAAATTCCACCTTTACCTGTGGTGTATGCTTCCCGAATTCCCGTCTCACCAATTATTTCGCCACCAGTGGGAAAATCTGGCCCTGGAATTAACTCGAATAACTTTTCATCTGGCAAATCTGGGTTGTCGATTAAAGCAATTAACCCATCGACAATTTCCCCTAAGTTGTGGGGTGGAACATTCGTTGCCATTCCCACGGCAATCCCAGAACAACCATTAAGCAACAGAAACGGCAATTGAGCAGGTAACACCGTTGGTTCTTGCTGGGAATTATCGAAGTTCCCGACAAATTCCACAGTTTCTTCGCCGATTTCTGTCAACATCCCCTCATGACTGATGGGGGCGAGGCGCGTTTCTGTGTAACGCATCGCTGCTGGCGGATCGTTATCGACGCTGCCAAAGTTACCATGTCCGGCTAGCAAAGGATAGCGGCTAGAAAAATCTTGCACTAGCCTAACTAAAGCATCGTAAACTGATTGGTCGCCGTGGGGATGGTATTTACCCAACACATCACCCACTACACGGGCACATTTTCGATAAGGTCTATCTGGTACTAAACCGAGTTCGTGCATTGCATACAAAATGCGGCGATGCACTGGTTTTAAGCCATCACGCACGTCTGGTAGCGCTCGCCCGACAATCACGCTCATGGCATATTCTAGATAAGACCGTTGCATCTCGGTGTGCAGGGCTGTCGGAATTACCTGTCCCGTTGAGAGAAGGTTTAACTGTTTTGCCATGAGTTTTTTCCCTGAAATTTAACTACACAAAAGCCGGCGGAACTCAATATTGCAGCAACCACAGCATAACGGATGAAATGGGATTCCTAACAAAATATTGATAGTCATAGAAGAAAAAGCAGTAGTATCATCCTTGATGATAAGGATGTACATAGACTATTAAAAAGAGAACAGATAGCAAGTAGCTGCTTTAATCGAATGATAATCTGCTGCCCACTTAATTTGTATAGACTTCATCGCCAGGATACTTGCCATGACTGCATTTGCTCATTTTTAATTTTGAATTGCCTAATCTCCTCACTTCTACCTCTATTACTAAAATTCTCATGAAAACTGTTTTAATTGTCGAAGACGATCTAATTAATGCTCGCGTTTTTTCCAAGATTTTGTCCAAGCGCGGTGGCTTGGGAGTGAAACATACTGAAAATGTCGAAGAAGTAATAAAAATTGCCCAATCAGGAGAAGCCGATCTGATTTTGATGGATGTTTCTCTATCTAGAAGTGTTTACCAAGGTAAATCTGTTGATGGAATCAAGATTACACAAATGTTGAAATCCGATCCAAAAACAGCAAAGTTACCTGTTATTTTGGTGACAGCACATGCTATGGAAGGCGATCGCGAGAATTTTCTTAAGCAAAGCGGTGCTGATGGCTACATTTCTAAGCCAGTTGTTGACCATCAGCAGTTTGTTGACCAAATCATTGCACTTCTACCCACAGATGACCAGTAAAAATTAACGACTTATTTCAGGAATATTCGCCCAAAAAGGTTTTTGGGAGAGTATTTCCTGTATTTAGTTAGTATAGATGTACTACGAAAAGGTGCTGTTAGGCAAGTGGTAATAAGAAAGTTATGAGTTATGAGTGGTGAGTTATGAGTTGAAATATTTACTTATGAACTCCCAACTCCTTTAGAGACGCGATTAATCGCGTCTCTACTCTTAACTCAGCACTCTTAACTCAGCACTCCTATTGAGTAGGCTGTTTTTCAGGGGCTGATGATGAGTTTTCTCGTTGCAGTAGGGCTGCTTGAATACGAGGTAATTCTAGGAATTTTTTCGTATCAGACAGTAGGCGATCGCCCCAAAGATTTTCTTTGAGAAAATTTAAACTAGCATAGCGCGAATCCATACGGAGTGCAGCTTCTCCCAAGCTTAATGCTTGTTGGCTATCGCCTTGAGTGTACAGTGCCACTGCCAAAGCTAACAAAGGTTCTGCGGCTTTCTTATCAAGGCTGACAGCAGATTTCCACCGCTTAATTGCTTCGGGTGTATTACCCTGTTCATAGTTGATTAAGCCAATGTTGTTAAGCGCCGGCCAGAATTTTTTATCTTGAGAGACTGCTTTATCGTACTGTGCGATCGCATCTGGCAATCGACCCAGTAGATAGTAAGCATTACCCAAATCAAATAATCCTTCTGGATCGTTGGGTTTTAACTTCAAACCGTCTTGGTAATTGACAACGGCTGCTTGGTAATTTTTCTGCTGAAAATTAGCTGAACCCAAAGCAAACAAAATATCTCCATTTTTGGGGTTGATAGATTGCGCTTTTTTCAGACTAGCGATCGCCCCGTCAAACTCTTTGGTTTGCAGTTGCAATCCACCTAAGAGCAACCAAACTTTATCATTCTTCGGAGCCAGTTGACTAGCCAGCCGCGCTCGTGGCAAAGCTAATTCTACCTGTTGAAACTGAGCTAGTTGAGCCGCCTCTTGTGCCAGACTCAACCCCTGCTTCTCTAACTTTGCCCCGTCTAGTTGCAGTGTATGGGGTATTAATGCCTGCGCGTTAGCGGCTTTTGGCATACTCCACAAACTACAAACCATCAAAAAAGAAATTAAACGAACATGTTTAGGCACATTACCGCCTTTAAGCCACTAATCAAAGAATCTTTCAGCTAGCTTAAACGATCTCCGCTCTTGACGGCAGTAAAATCTTGCAAAGAAAGGCAGGAGGCAAGAAGTATTAGCAAAAACAAAAACTTTTATTGGCTCAAAAGCTTGGGTTTATACTGCCTTACTCAATAGTTCTT
The DNA here is from genome assembly GCF_036917435.1 of Nostoc sp. Lineage (GTDB taxonomy): Bacteria > Cyanobacteriota > Cyanobacteriia > Cyanobacteriales > Nostocaceae > Nostoc. The sequence continues at coordinate 107,789 of NZ_JBALDM010000049.1, read as the reverse complement.
GACATACGTAGCACAATGGTTTTATATTATAAATAAGTAATGACTTACTTATTTATGGCTCGTATATCCAGAATTACCAATCAGCAAATCTTAGAAGCGGCTCGTCAAATTTTCTTACAACAAGGATTTGGTGCGTCAACCTTAGAGATTGCTCAACAGGCTGGGATTTCTGAAGCTTCAATTTTCAAACGATTCTCAACGAAAGAAGAATTATTTTTTGCAGCGATGGGAATTCCAGAAAAACCCCTGTGGGTGAACGAGTTGGAATCTCTTTGTGGCAAAGGCGATCTTAAAGAAAACCTCATAAATATCTGCCTCAAGATTATGGAATTCTATACTCAGGTGCTGCCTCAGATTATGATGCTGCGATCGCGAGGCAATGTACTTCCAGAACATGGAGATAAAGAACCAAGACCCATACGAGATGTCAAAGCACTGACGGCTTTTTTAGAGTATGAAATAAAGCAAAATCGGCTTCGCCCTTGCGATCCCAAGACAGTGGCTCATATTTTACTAGGATCGCTGATGAACTATGTTTTTTTGGAGCAAATTTCGTCTCAAGTCAGTATAAAAACGGATAATTTACCAACAACAACTTACTTAAATTCTGAAGAGCGTGCCACAGAAGTATCAATATTTATCCAAAATTTTGTTGATATTATTTGGCAAGGAATTGCACCAATACAGGATTAAATTTAAAAAGATTGGATATTGGGTATTAATTATTTTCCCCGATCTCCACATAAAAAACTGATGACTTTCGTCATACATAAGTCTGGGATTACTTATGACTTTGGGCATACATTGGTTTAAAGTTTTTGATCGATAATTAATATGTATGAATTTATACGATGAGGTGAAGATTGCACACCTTAATACCAAAACAAAAGCAACTGTCCAAAATTGCTGAATCTGAACCTAAGCAAAATAGAACTTTAATCTAAATAAGGATTTAATTCGATGTTGAAACCAAACCGTATCTCAATAGCTTTAGCAGCTGCTGCCCTGATAATTGTTCCTACTCTGTTGAGCGTCCCTGCAAGTGCCCAGACAAGCGACTATAGACAAGATGGAAACTCTGGAGACAGGAGTAATTTGAACCGCGATCGCGACGGTAGACGCGACTATAGACAAGATGGAAACTCTGGAGACAGAAGTAATTTGAACCGCGATCGCGACGGTAGACGCAACTATAGAGAAGATAGAAACCCTGGAGACAGAAGTAATTGGAACCGCAACGGCAGATCCTATCCTGGAGAAGTCAGAAACTCTAGAGATCGGGATAATTGGAACCGTGACAACCAATCCTATAGCAGAGTTGTCAGACTTGGTAATGGTGATATCAGATATCCCAACGGGCAAATTATTCCTGCTAGATCCATAGCCAGACTGCGTAATCAAGGTTACTTCAGACTTCCCAACGGAGACATTCTTCTTCCTAGTGAGGAAATTGTTCCTGCTGGGAGATTAGTTAGAGTGCGTGATGATTATTTCAGACTTCCTAGTGGACTAATACTGCAAATCAACCTTTAAAACACTAAAAACCCAAAATCATTGTCAGTATAAAGGCTCCCAGGCTATAGTTTTAGCCGTGAACTACCCGCTTGGTAGCCGTTCCTTATAGAAAAAGTGGATATGAAGATTGATACACCAAATACCGTAGATTCATCAGTTTCGTTTCCAGAGGTAAAGAAAAAAAAGGGCACACGTAATTGGCTCTCTTGGCTAATTGCTCTTTGCCTTTTGGGTGGAATTGGCTATACAGTTTATTACCAAGTAGGTGTTGCTTCTCGTCAACAAGCCAGCCGTCGGGTGCTGACAAGACCTGTAGAAAAGCAGAGCTTGACAATCACAGTTTCAGCGAATGGAACAGTGAAACCTGAGCGGTCAATCAACCTCAGCCCAAAAAACTCAGGCATTTTGAAAAGACTGCTGGCGAAAGAAGGAGATATCGTCAAACAAGGGCAGATTCTCGCTTACATGGATGATTCCAACCTGCGGGGGCAACTAGTTTCTGCTCAAGGGCAATTGGCACAAGCCGAAGCGAATTTGCAAAAGGCGATCGCCGGGAATCGTCCTCAAGATATTGCTCAAGCTCAGGGATCGTTAGACGAAGCCGAAGCGAATCTGCAAAAAGTACAAGTAGGTAATCGCTCTCAAGATATTGCCCAAGCACAGGCACGCTTGCAAATAGCTCAAGCCACCCTTCGCCAAGCAGAAGATGATCTTGTTCGTAATCAACAGCTTTACAACGCAGGTGGTATATCCCTTCAGACTCTTAACCAAAAACGTGCTACTCGTGACAGCGCCCAAGCTAGTGTAAATGAAGCACAGCAAGCACTAGGGCTGCAAAAAGCTGGGTCACGTCCAGAAGACATTGAGCAAGCAAGAGCCGTAGTAAAGCAGAGACAGCAAGCTTTGGCACTTGCCAAAGCTGGAACGCGCCAAGAAGATATTGACGCAACCCGCGCCCAGGTAACATCTGCTCGTGGTTCGCTGCAAAACATCCAAGCCGAAATCAATGACACGATTATTCGCGCCCCCTTTGATGCTGTCGTGACAAAGAAGTATGCCGATCCAGGTGCTTTCGTAACACCCACAACAGCCAGTAGTGAAGTAGCTTCTTCTTCTTCTTCTTCAATCTTGTCTCTGGCTTCAACAAATGAAGTTGTTGCAAGTTTGGCTGAAACAAATATTTCCAAAATCCGCCTTGATCAAAAAGTCTCAATTCAAGCAGATGCCTACCCAGGAAGAACCTTTGAAGGTAAAGTTAGGCAAATTGCTGCCCAAGCAATAGTAGAGCAAAACGTCACGAGTTTTGAAGTGAGAGTATCACTTTCAGACCCCCAAAGGCTACTGCGGTCTGGGATGAATGTGGGAGCAGATTTTCAAGTCGGTCAAGTTGAAAATGCTTTAGTAGTACCAACCGCCTCGGTAGTGCGTCAAGAAAATGCTACAGGTGTATTTGTGGCTGGAGCAGATAACAAACCTGTGTTTACTCGTATAGAGACTGGCGTTACCGCGAATAACTTTACTGAAGTTAAGTCTGGATTGACAGGAAACGAGAGAGTATTGCTCAGTTTCCCACCAGGATCGCGTCCGCAATCAACACCACGAGGAGGAGTTTTCCCTCCTGCTCCTACAGGCGGGGGCGGTCGTTCCGGTGGTGGTTCGCCTTAACAGTAGTTTTAATTTAACGTTCGCGGAGCGTGCCGGAGGCATTACCGCAAAGGACGCAAAGGACACAAAGGAAGAGAAGGAAGAGAAGGAAGAAATGAGTTTTAAATAAAACCTTATGTTTAAGATATTTAAGGGCTTTTATAAAGCCAAGAAGACCCGCACAGTACCGTTGCTGGAAATCTTGATAATGGCGGCAGAGACTCTGTGGAGTAATAAATTACGCACAGGTTTAACTATGTTGGGGGTGATTATTGGGATTTCTTCAGTCATTGCCATTACTTCTGTCGGTCAGGGAGTGCAAAAGGGGGTTGAGCAACAAATACAAGCATTGGGTACAGATGTGATCCAAATCTTAGCGGGTGCTGCAAGAAGCGGGAATGTCCGTCAAGGAGTAGGTTCTAGTAGCACCTTGACTTGGGAAGATACAAAGGCGATCGCTACACAAGCGCCATCAGCACAGATGGTTTCTGCTTATCTTCAACGTAGCGCTCAAATTGTATATGCAGGACAGAACACTTCAACAACCATTTATGGCACAGATTTGAATTACCCAGAAGTCAGAAATACTCACCCCCAGCAAGGGAGATATTTTACTCAAGAAGAACTAGATATTGCTGCACAGGTAGCTATTCTTGGCCCTACAGTTCAAAAAACACTCTTTGGACAGGGTGTAAATCCGCTTGGCGAGAAAATTCGCATTCAGGGAGAGGCTTATGAAGTAATTGGGGTGATGGAAGCTAAAGGTTCTCAGGGGCCGATGGATCGAGATGACCAGGTTTTCATTCCTCTAACTAGTATGTCGAAGAGACTGGTTGGAAACAATGCTCTAGTAGGCGTTTCTGTAAATGGAATTTTAGTTAAAGGCGCTAATCAGGAAGAGTTAGAAGCGGCTCAGTTTCAAGTTACAAATCTTTTACGGTTGCGTCACAATATTTATCCACCGCAAGCCGATGATTTTCGACTGACCAATCAAGCTGATATTGTGAGTACCTTCACTAATATTGTGGGTTTATTTACAGTCATGGTGGTAGCGATCGCTGGAATATCGTTAGTGGTTGGCGGAATTGGGATTGCCAATATTATGCTAGTTTCCGTGGTTGAACGGACGCGAGAAATCGGGATTCGTAAAGCTGTAGGAGCCACCAATTCAGCAATCCTTAATCAATTTTTAGCCGAAGCGATCGTTATTTCCATTCTTGGTGGATGTATTGGGATGGCGACTGGAATTTTATTAGCCTTTATCGCTTCAAGCGTTTTCAAATTTCCCTTTGTAATTTCTTTATTGTCGATTATTGCTGGGTTTGGACTCTCATTAAGTGTTGGCTTACTTGCTGGAGTGATTCCAGCACGGAACGCATCGAAATTAGATCCAATCAACGCTTTAAGAAGCGACTAAGCCTAAGAGTGCTGAGTGCTGAATGCTGAGTAAAAACCCAGTTTTTTCAAGCCTTTTAGCAATCAATACTGTCCTAACCTGTGTGACTACGGCTATAAATAAACTTTCATTACTCATTACTCATTACTCATTACTCATTACTCATTACTCACTACTCAGCACTCTCTTATGCCGACGATGATTTGGATGGAATCTATTACTAAAACTTACTATTTGGGAGAAGTTAGTGTTCCGATTCTTAAGGGAATTGAACTCTCTATTGAGGAGGGGGAATATGTCTCGATTATGGGTGCGTCAGGTTCTGGGAAATCTACGCTCATGAATATTTTGGGATGTCTGGATCGTCCGACAACTGGAGACTATATTTTTGAAGGGAGAAATCTAACGACTTTTGATGATGATGAGTTAGCGTATATCCGCAACCAAAGGATAGGTTTTGTGTTCCAACAATTTAACCTATTGGCGCGGGCAACAGCGCTGGAAAATGTTATGTTACCAATGGTTTATGCTAACTTACCCAAACAAAAACGCCGTGAAAGGGCATTAGAAGCTCTGGAAAAAGTGGGATTACAGACACGTATAGCTAACCGTCCTAGTCAACTTTCTGGGGGACAACAACAACGAGTAGCGATCGCTCGCGCTTTGGTCAACCGACCTGCATTAGTTTTGGCAGATGAGCCAACAGGAGCTTTAGATACTGAAACTTCTCATGAGGTGATGAGTTTGCTAACAGAACTTAATGACCAAGGAATCACAATTGTAATTGTCACTCATGAACCAGATATCGCTGCTCAAACTAGAAGAATTATTCGAGTTCAGGATGGCTTGATTGTCGGCTAATTTGTTAATATCAACCCTTAGAAGGAGAATTTAAGATTTAAATCTCTGTAGGTAAAAGATGAAAACTTTTGATTTCAGCCTTAAAGAAACCTAATTAATGACTACGGCTAGATTATGAATTTCAGGTTATTACTCGTGCATTCTACTTGGGTTAGCGTCGCCTTCGCTATTCTTTTTCCAACTTTAGCAAGTGCAGCAACTCCACCAAAACCGCAGAATACCTCAAGCACTGTACAGGTTCCTGATTACCTTAACCCTAATCCCAATCCTCTGCAATTTCCTACCAAACCGGAGGAAGTAAAGATTCAGGCAACTGTACCAATCAGTTTGGCACAAGCTTTAGAACTAGCACGACGCAACAATCGAGACTTACAGGTAGCCATATTACAGCTAGAACGTAGTCGTTCATCGCTACGCGAGTCTCAAGCTGCCTTGTTTCCTACCCTTGGTATTAACAGTAGTATAACTAATAATGGCAATGGTTTTGTTAGCAATCCATCTCAAGCCAGCACCTCTTTTAATGGTTCAGCACAACTGAATTACAACCTCTATACCTCCGGTAATCGCCAAGCCACAATCCAAGCAGCTGAAGAACAACTACGTGTAGATGAATTTAATGTGGAAACTCAGTCTTTGACAGTTAGGTTGAATGCCACAACTCAGTACTACAATTTGCAACAAGCAGATGAACAAGTAAGAATTAATCGGTCTGCTGTGGAAAATGCCCAGGCTAGTTTACGGGATACTCAAGCCAGAGAACAGGCTGGAGTGGGTACGCGGTTCGATGTGCTGCAAGCTCAGGTGAATTTAGCAAACAACCAACAACAACTGACTAATGCTATCTCGCAGCAGCAAATTGCCCGTCGTCAGCTTGCTACCACATTAAGTTTGTCACAGTCATTTAATATCACGGCCGCAGATCCTGTACAGTTGGCAGGGCTTTGGCCGCAAACGCTAGAAGAAAGTATTATCCAAGCATTTCAAAATCGTCCAGAATTGCCCCAGTATTTGGCACAACGGAATATTTACGAACAACAGCGCCGTCAGGCACTTTCACAGCTAGGGCCACAAATTAGTTTGGCAAGTAGCTACAACCTGCTAGATCGTTATAACGATGGCGTTAGTGTTACTGATGGCTATTCAGTGGGACTCCAAGGAAGTTTAACTTTGTATGATGGAGGAGCCGCAAAAGCAAAGGCGGCTCAGTCGAGAGCTAATATTGCGATCGCAGAGAATCAATTTGCTAGCCAGCGCGACCAAATTCGCTTTAATGTAGAACAGTACTATTCTCAATTGCAATCCAATTTGAAGAATGTGGAAACTTCGGCTGTGGCTTTAAATCAAGCCAGAGAAGCCTTGAATTTAGCAAGGCTCAGGTTCCAAGCTGGCGTGGGCACTCAAACAGAAGTGATTGCTGCTGAAAATGACCTGACAACAGCAGAAGGCAATCGAGTCACAGCTATTTTAGCTTACAATACCGCTCTTGCTAATTTGCAAAGTTCAGTCACTTCCAGAGCTTCGCGCTAACATCTCAAGCCGTGTATTGCTGAGAACAACTATGGAGCAGTAATTACCGCTACCGGGCAATGGGCTTTACTCAGAATTGCATCTACTCTATGACCGAAGAAAACGCGACCCGTAACCATGCGGATATTACTGCCGAGAATAATTAGGTCAACTTCCTGGGTTTGGGCAAACTTCAGAATTTCCCTTTCTGGGCTGGTTCCTTGAAGAATATAGGTTTTGACATTAGCACCCAGATTGCGGCCAATTGCTGCTTGCTGTTCGAGCAGATCGTGAGCAATTTCCTTTACTGGAGTTAGCGATCGCTGTTCGTAAAGAATATACTCAACTTGTGGCAAATTAATCACATTCACAATCATTACTAATGCCCCTGTTTGAGCAGCGATCGTACTTGCCATCTCTACAGCATTTTTACTATATTCTGTCCCCACCGTTGGCACCAAAATCTTTGTCAGCTTTTGTTGAGCGATTTTGCATATCTCGCCTTTGGGGTGGGGTAGGTGCGACTTTACTACCATCGTTGCACAAGGCGCTTCTTGTACAACCTTATCAACAAGCAAATTGAACAATGTTTTCTGCGGGCGTATCTGTTCAGAAGCTCCCAATACAATCAAGTCATAGTTTTTGTTCGCTTCATTCAGAATTACCTCCGCTTTACTACGTCCAGACTCCGTTTTTGTTTGCAAATTGGTATCAGCAGGTAGTTGCATTTCCTCAACAACAGCAGCCAGAGCTTCCTCGGCGGCGGTATCTTTAACCTGGGTTGCCGTCCGGCGGTCTTTTTTTTGGGGCTGCTTGTCACTCAGGGCATATAGAGATGTGACTTCTATGGAGTTTTGGTGAGCCATGTAACCAACTAGTTGCGCTGCGAGTTGGATGTTGGGGCCACCACTAGTAGGGATTAAAACACGTTGGATCTGTTTAATAAAGCTGCGGCTATCCTGCTCTTCTTGTTCCAAACGTTGCGCTTCCTCGTCACTCATCACCACGTTCGACAAACACCAGCGCAAAAGGGGTGGAGCCATTAGGGAAGTGACGATCGCCACCATCACAATAATCGAGTACATCTGGGGATTCAGCACTCCCAGAGATAAACCAATGGTAGCAACGACAATTTCCATTGCCCCGCGAGCATTCATCCCCGAACCCATTGCCAAACCTTCCCAATGACTCAACCCGCCGACGCGAGAACCAATGTAAGCACCTGTAAATTTGCCAACACAGGCGACAGCGAGAACAATCAAGCCAAATAGGAGCGTTTGGGGCACTAACAGAGTTCCCAAGTCAACTTTTAAGCCAGCTGAAGCAAAGAAAATTGGTGCTAGAAAGGCTGCTGTGAAGACTTCTAGCATGTGTCCGGCTTCATTGCTAAAGCGGCGAGATTGACCTGCCAGAATCCCCAGCACGAAAGCACCTAATGCCGCTTCTAAACCTAATGCGTGGGTAAGGGCTGCAGCCGAGAGTGAAAGAATCAGCACAGCCGATATACTAGCAGAGATACCGCCAATGTAGTCATCAACCCACCGTAAAATCTGGTCTACGATGGTACGGCCAATTGTGAATGCGATCGCTAAAAACAATATAGCTGCACTCACCGAATGAAAAATTGTCCCGAAGTCAAACTTGCCGCTACTAGCTAGACCTGAAACCACAGAAAGTAAAATCCAGCCGATAGTGTCGTCAGTCATCCCAGCGGCTAAGGTGACTTGACCAATGTCACGGCGAATCAGGTTTAAATCCATCAGCACCTTCGCAATCACTGGGACTGCTGAAATACTCATTGCTGTGGCGATAAATAGACTGAATACTAGTCGCTTTTCTGGGTTGGCTAAAAAACTATCTGGCAATAACCAACCTAGTCCAAATCCGGTGATAAATGGGATAATAATTCCGCCCAGTGAAATCAGCAGAGCCGTTTTCCCCTTGCGAAGAATCAGCTTGAGATCCGTCTCTAACCCAGTCACAATCAGCAAAAATAACACACCTAACCAAGAAATCACCGAAAGTAAATTAGACTGTTCTTGACTTTTGGGAAAGATGTGCGCCTGTAAGTCTGGAAGCAGCAAACCAAATAGAGAAGGGCCCAGCAGCACACCCGCCAATAATTCCCCAACAACAGGCGGGAGGTTAATCCGTCGCATCAACTCACCTAATCCCCGCGCTACCAGAAGCAATAGTGACAGTTGCACCAGCACCAACAATAGCTCATGATGACCGAGAGGTTTAATTACACCGTCACCTGCTACTTTCTGTGCAGCGAGTATAGGAACTAACATCAAGGGCAGGTTTTGCATAGTGTCCAAAGATGGGATTACAAATTTTTAAACGGGCTGTTCAAGTAAATCCTGAAAATGTTTACTTCCACATCGGCCTATGAGATTAAACTGTCATTATCATTAGACATCTAGCAGAAATGACATAGGGACAATTCATCAATTGTCCCTACCAACGATTTTGGGCAAAGCCTAATTAATTTCACAAGATGGCTATGTATTAACGGCAAAACCATCGGGCGCGATCGCCTAAAGTTGTCAGTTAAGGAACACCGCTTTGCTCATCAACTTATTTTCGAGCGCGAACAAAGAACTTTGTAGTATCTTCCCAAATGCCTTGCTCGGTTGCTAATTTTTCAATTTCAGCTTGGTACTCAACTTGCAACTGATTTAATTGTTCTTGTGATGGTTTCAGTATCTTTTTCATGGTCATAAGTAGTTCTATTACCATAAAATTCTTTTAGTTCCTGCTTATAACTATCCAAATCAGTCATAACCAAATGTCAAATTTTCTCCACTTTATACTAACTTTTATTGTGATGTTGAGTTGTGTGCTATTGAACCCAACTCTGACAGCGCAAGCCGCATCTTCATCCACCACAGTTTACGAACAACGGATAATTCATAGTCCAGATGGTATCGGCAAATATTACATGGGGCGCGAAATTGCCCAAGTTATGGGATATACAGGCGCTGGCTGGCTAGAACGTCCCAACCGAGAGGGAGAGGAACAGCCAAGTAAGGTAGTCAATGTCCTCAATCTGAAACCTAATGATGTGGTGGCGGATATTGGTGCTGGTACAGGTTACTTTAGCTTTCGCATCGCACCGTTATTAACAACAGGTAAAGTGTTAGCTGTAGATGTTCAGCCAGAAATGTTGGAAATAATTGAGTTGTTCAAAAAAGAGAAAAATATCACTAATATTGAGCCTGTTTTAGCAACCCTTAGCGACCCTAACTTACCATCTGAAAGTATCGATTTGGCGTTGATGGTAGATGCTTACCATGAACTTGAGTATCCCCAAGAAGTGATGCAAGGAATTGTGAAAGCACTGAAACCAGGTGGTAAGGTGGTGCTGGTTGAGTACCGGGGTGAAAATCCCTTTATTATGATTAAAGGTCTGCATAAAATGACTCAAAAGCAAGTCCGTAAAGAAATGCAAGCCGTTGGTTTAGTTTGGCGTGAAACTAAAAATTTATTACCTCAACAGCATTTAATGGTATTTGAGAAACCTAATCTACCGATGTTTTGACAATAAGAGGCTTAGACGGCCATCACAAAAAAACATGTACCAAGGCATAATAAAGTAAAACTCGTTGCCAGAGTAGAAAATAATGGTCAACCTAGCACTCCATCACCGAATTCCTTTTTTAGAAAATGGCGATCGCCTCACTCGCTACGAATTTGAACGCCGCTATCAAACAATGCCCCGTCATCAAAAGGCAGAATTAATTGAAGGAGTTGTATACTTGGCATCCCCATTACGTTTTCAAAGTCATGCTGAACCACATGGTCATACAATCACTTGGTTAGGAGTTTATGAAGCATCAACTCCTGGTGTGAGATTGGGAATTGAGCCAACAGTCCGCTTAGATCGAGACAATGAACCGCAACCTGATGGAGTGCTATTAATCACACCAGCAGCGAGAGGACAATCTCGTTTGAGTGATAATGATTACATAGAAGGTGCGCCAGAACTCGTAATAGAGATAGCAGCTAGCAGTGTTGCCATTGATTTACATGACAAGAAAAAAGTCTATGGTCGTAATGGAGTAATATAAAGAATACATTATCTGGCAAGTATTTGAGAATAAATTAGATTGGTTTTGTCTGCAACAAGGAGAATATATATCCTTAGAAGTGGACGCAGATGGAATTATAAAAAGTCAAGTTTTTCCTGGTTTGTGGTTGTCAATGTCAGATTTACTTGCTGGCAATATGCAGCAAGTATTGACTGTGTTACAGTTGGGATTAAATTCCTCAGAACATAAAATATTTGTGGAGCATCTGTCTAAATAAATTAGTAATTCATAATAGAGCCTCCGGCACGCTCCGCGTTAAGCGAAGCTATGCCGCAGGCTTTACGTAATTCGTAATTACCTGATATTAAGACAGGTAGTTGCTCTCAAACAAGGAATAAATTTTTATTATCTCCATCAATGAATTTAGTTACTCTGCACCATTAATTACTAATTATTCGGTTAAAGCAATTTTTGGGCATCAGTCTATTGTTTTGGGAATTAAACTAGCACTTTTAGTTGCACTATCCCAAACAATCCAGCTAACAGAATTATCTAAATCATCAGGACTATTTGAAACTTTAAAATATAGTTTTTCTTCGCCTTTTCTTTCAATAGCAAAATCGGCATTTTGAGCATAAACAACTATAAAACCTTTGTCTCGCAAACAATACATTGCCCAGGCTTTCAATGATTGCTTGTATGGTTCGTGTGGAATTGGCGGTTTTGTGATTGTGTCTTCAATTACTTTAAATATTTGTATGAGTTTAGCAGTCATAGTAGATACTTTTGTTTTTACCCCTAAGTTAACTAGCTTCTGGATCGCAACGAATTTCAATCATAAAGCCATCTGGATCGTAAAAATACACACCTCTACCAGTAGGACGAGTGACTGGGCCATGTGCGATCGCTATTTTATTTTCCCTGATCACTGTCACCGCTTGCTCAAATAACTGCGGATCGATATCAAAAGCTAGATGGTATGCTCTGGTGAATGTCTTCTCTGGATTGGGATCTGGTGGTGATAATTCTGGTTCCCCGAACAAATCCAGAATCGTACCATCCGGGGTAATAAAGTTGGCTACTTTCCCGGATGCGACAAGTTCCACCAGAGTTAAGGGTACTTCGTCGCCTGTGAGTTCGTGCAAACCCAGGATTGTGCCATAAAAGTAGCGGGAAGCTTGCATGTCGTGGACATTGAGGGCTATGTGATGCACTTTACGCAGATTTCCTGGCGCAAGGACACTGTTCACGGATTGGGGGGTAGATAGCATAGTAGAACAAAATCTCAATACTTTGATAGAAGCTGAACTTTTTACTTAAATCCTAATAAAAATCTATATTGAAAGAGGCAGGAGGAGCAAATCGATAATTTTTCTTTGAAATAAGATTGCTTACCCAGCTAAAAAAAGCTATCTCTGAATGCAAGTTGGTATCATTGTGCAAAACTACCCTATCTGGTAGCGATCGAGTTACGATCTTGTCACACCCCTTTTTTGATTTGAGAAGTCCTATTCCAGAATTTTCTGGTTAAAATAGTATATCTGTTCTACTCAAACTCCCAAACCAACACTTCTTAAAACCATATATTTAGAGGCATTAGAGGCAGAAATGGCTATCAACACCGATACTTCCGGCAAGCAAAAAGCGCTGACTATGGTGCTAAACCAGATTGAGCGCAGCTTTGGTAAAGGAGCAATCATGCGCCTGGGCGACGCTACCCGGATGCGGGTGGAAACAATTTCTAGTGGAGCGCTCACCTTAGATTTAGCCTTGGGCGGTGGTTTACCCAAGGGACGGGTAATTGAAATTTATGGGCCAGAAAGTTCTGGTAAGACTACAGTAGCCTTACATGCACTCGCCGAAGTGCAAAGAAATGGCGGTATTGCTGCTTTTGTTGATGCTGAACACGCTCTCGATCCTACTTATGCTGCGGCGTTGGGTGTAGATATTGATAATTTGCTGATTTCCCAACCTGACACTGGAGAATCAGCTTTGGAAATTGTCGATCAGCTTGTTCGCTCTGCTGCGGTTGATATTGTAGTCATTGACTCAGTAGCAGCACTGGTTCCCCGCGCTGAAATTGAAGGCGATATGGGTGATATTCACGTTGGTTTACAAGCGCGGTTGATGAGCCAAGCCCTACGTAAAATTACTGGTAATATTGGTAAATCTGGTTGTACAGTAATTTTCATTAACCAGTTGCGGCAAAAAATCGGTGTTACTTACGGTAGCCCAGAAACCACAACTGGCGGTAACGCATTGAAGTTTTACGCTTCGGTGCGCTTGGATATTCGCCGGATTCAAACCTTGAAAAAAGGTACAGAAGAATTTGGTAATCGCGTTAAAGTCAAAGTCGCCAAAAATAAAGTAGCGCCACCTTTTAGGATTGCGGAATTTGACATTATTTTTGGCAAAGGTATTTCTACCTTGGGTTGTATTGTAGACTTGGCAGAAGAAACTTCCATTATTGTCCGCAAGGGGGCTTGGTATAGTTACAACGGCGATAATATCTCCCAAGGACGAGACAATGCCATTAAGTATCTAGAAGAAAAACCCGAATTTGCTGAGGAAATTAAGAAACTAGTCCGTGAGAAGCTAGATAAAGGCGCTGTTGTTTCTGCTAACTCCGTAGCGAAACCCAGTGAAGAAGATGAAGAGGAAGAAGGCGATTTAGAGCCAGAAGAATAAGGAACGTGGATGTATTAATTAGATAGGCATTACTAATTTGTAATTAGGTTATATATGGGGAGAAGAGCTAAAAAGCAATCTTCTCCCAAAGGGAGAAGCTAGTGCTATTCATAGTTATAGCGCTCGGCAAAGGCGTTAATTTTATTAACTAACCATACTTTCTCTTTTGCAATAACCCAGCCTTGATCCTTCCTATTTACTTAATTCTGATTACAGTATTCCCAAAATCAAGCAGGCAAAGCGCTCTTAATTTTTGCAGATATTCTTTAATTTCCAATTTTTTAGCTGATATTTTATGGTATTTTTCTGCTAAGAAAGCGGTCTAAAATTTCTGATTTCTGTTCTGAACTGAAGTTGTCATAACAATATTCAAGTTTATCAAATAGTCGAGAATTTCTTAAAATATCTAAATTATCATCTGCTTTTACAGATATAGATTTTTGTTTGTCACGGGAGAAAGCAAGTATTTCTACTTGATTGTCATTCTTTCTATGCACAAGCTGCATTAATAACTCTATTGCTACAGTTGGCAAAATGCGGCACGTATAATTCATAAAAAAATCAAAAGTCATGTTACCTAGACGGATGCGATCGCCATCTTTGAGCTTGATCGATCCAAAAGCGCGATCGCCATTCACAAAGGAGCCATTGGTGCTGTTGAAGTCTATAAAGTAGAAGCCTTCATCGTCAATATATTGAATAGCCGCGTGGCGACGAGACATATAATTATCAGCAATGCAAATACCACTGTTCTGATTACGCCCTATTGTCCATATCTGCTGTGGCTGTTGTAAACTTTGAGTCTGATTGTCGCACAAGTTAGTCATCAAATAAACGGCATTAGTCTCTACTACACCATGTACGTAACATAACTGCATTTTCTTCATAGACGGTTGAGATAGATTTTCTAGTTGAAGAATTTCATCTAGAAGGCTGCTGTGATGCTCATACAACTTGAGGAATACCTGATATAAAGTTAATCTCCGTTCTATTTCCGTTTGTGCAAAGTCAGTCATGATACCTAAACCTTGTATTACCTGATTTCGGTTGTAAATATTCTGCTTCAGCCTACAATCAGGGATAATTAACTAATTTTTCAATTTTCGCTGTTATCTTAAAATTTTAGTGGCTTTAGAGCTTTATGCGTTACAGCTTTTCAGTGCTAGATCCCCTGTTGTTTATAGCAATAAAAAGCATAGAAATATCTATAAGAAATTATAATGATCCCTCATTGTTTATTGTAAATAATCATTCGTTATTTAGAACAGATCATCATTATAAAGATTTAATTAATAATTGCCAACTAGCTGTATCTTTTTTCTAGCTCATCGGTTATTTCTTAATATTTTCTAGAGCGGTCGCTATTGCTAGGCTCAACTATAACAATCCTGAATTATTTGCGCTCAACAAAATCCCCGACAACTTTTACGAAGCCGGGGATTTAGGGATTGGAACTCTCACAAACTAAATAGAATTGCTAGATCCTATCTACTTGGTCAATTCTGAATAAATTTGAGTTTTATCAATAAAAGTCAGGTTTTATTTATCAAAATCATAAAAAATCCAAGCTTTCTAAGCTTGATAAAACAATATAGTTAAACTTAAGATTTGATTCTCCCTAGCCCTTGTTCAAAAGTAGAGAACTAGTCTGAGAGCCAGAGCAAGAGGCTGGCTCCAAAGTCTCAACTTTCAATTTACAATAAACCTCGTTTACCATTGGGGCGCACGGTCATCCAATTTGTTTTTGCTAGTGCTAGCTGCTCATCAGAAATTTTGGCACTGGTAAGATTAGCACCACACAGGTTAGCTCCTCGGAGGTTAGCATTACTGAGACAAGCATTACTGAGGTCTGCACCTCGCAAGTCTGCCCCTTCTAAATCAGCATGATTAAAATATGCTTTGCTCAAATTAGCATCCTTAAGATTTGCTCTAGTGAGACTAGCTCTACCAAAATCACTATTGTGAAGATTAGCTCCCTGAAGATTGGTTTTTTGCAATTGAGTGGAATGGAAATTTGTTCCTGATAAGTCAGCACCTTGCAGGTTCAGCAAATTTAAATTATGGAGAGCAAAATCCCGTCTTCCCTTTTGATAGGCGGTTAACAGACTTTGGTTATCTAACTTACGCTCAACTTTAGAATTTTGACTTTGTGAACCATTACTGTTGCTATTAGCTAAAGTTGTTGATTTGCCCATCCCAGAACCCTGGTGTAATCCTGCCGCTTCTGCTTTAGCTCGTCTAGCACGAATTGCTGCCGCTACCTGCGCTACTCCTGTACTGGTACCAGCCACAGAAGAATTGTTACATAAAACAGCAGAATTTTGTAAATGGTTGTGTGTTCGCTCTTTAGATCCAGTATCTGATTTAATTAATAAACCCTTTGCTAAACTTTCTAAGTATGGTTCTATTTCCAAGGCTTTGAGAACATCTGAAGCTGACTGATACCGATTACGTACAGACACGTCTAACATTTTTCGCAATACATTGCTTAAGTGATCGCTCACTTGCACAAGTTGCTCCCACATCATCTCGCCAGTGTTGGGATTGTAATCTAAGTCTTTGGGAGTTTTGCTAGTAAGTAAATAAATACATGTTACCCCCAATGCATAAATATCACTGGCGTAGACTGGACGCATAGCCATTTGTTCTGGAGGTGCAAAACCAGGAGTACCAATAGCATAAGCTGTTAATGCTGTCTGTCCTGATGGACTTGTCACACCTTGGCTGATTTGGTTTTTGACGGCACCAAAGTCGATGAGTACCATTCTGGAATCTTGAGTGCGGCGAATTAAGTTTGCTGGTTTGATATCACGGTGAATCACCTTTTGCTCATGGATGTATTGGAGCAGTGGCAAAACTTCGCTCAAAAATTGCTTGACTCCAGTTTCACTTAAGATGCCGTTAAATTTCACCTCCTCCTGCAAAGTATCACCACTGATGTATTCTTGAACCAAGTAGAATTGCTCGTGATCTTCAAAATAGTCTAATAATCTTGGTACTTGGGGATGATTGCCAATCCTACCTAGAGTTTTAGCTTCTCGTTCAAAGAGTTCTCTGGCCATCTGTAAAACGTGTGGGGCGCTTCCTGATGGGCGTAATTGTTTGATTACGCAACTCGGTTCTCCGGGTAAGCCTTGATCGTTGGCTAAGAAGGTTGCTCCAAAGCCACCTTGACCTAATGGTTTGATCACCTGATAGCGATCGCGCAACAGTAGTTGCGAGCCACAAGACTGACACCTTTGGCTATATACCAAGTTTTCTGGATTTGGACAGATAGGATTTAAGCAGTAGCTCATGCACTGTCAACTCGCTGCACGAATAATTACGGGGAGCATTACACTCTTTCTCAATTATTTAGATATTAATCAACTGTTGCCAGGTCATTTTTGCTGGAAATCCTTTAAAGAGTTCCTAAAGTTTACTTGGGATTACGTAAATTGCTTGCCAAAACAAGATAATTTATTATACCGACACTAACAACTAATTCCAAAATCCAAAGTCTGTGTTATTGGGTAGTGACCTTTTTTAAATTAAAAATTAAGAATAAGAATAATTTTAGGACTCACGCATTGAAAGAAAAGACTAAATTTGACATCTCCTTCGGCTAGAAGCACGAAGGATTCTAAACTGATGTTGCTACGGGGTCTAAAAGACCCGCTCCGCAACGTTAACTAATCAAAAAAAATCAATTAGTTTGGTACTGTCAAAATACCCTACCCACCTCGACTAGATTTAACCCCAGTTGTATGGCTACTTTTGTAATTTCAATCTTGACGTATCCTTCTTTTAAAGATGGGTTGTTCGTAAAGATTGTACTTCCATTTTACCATAAAGATTGAAGGGTAAATCAGACAGCTAGCTTTCATCCCCCGGCTAGAAGCCGGAGGATGAAAGCATATTATTGATAGGTGATTTGAAAAACCACATCTTTCATAGGGGCAATTCATGAATTGCCCCTACCAGAGGAAGGCACAAGACTGTACTTTAGCTGGCTTTCATGTTCACACTAATCAACTGTTCGATAAGTGCAAAAACATCACTACGGCTGAGTTTCTCTTTACCATTAGCAAGAGCGTCAAGAGTCCCATTAGCCAAGGTTAAAGGAATTTGGCAAAAATCTAAGGCTGGGCCGGTAGGAAGATTTTTGGTATAAGCTTCAGCCAAGGCTAGATTACGCCGTGCATACTCTTGCATATCTGCTGCACTCCAACCTTCTGGGAAGAAGTCTACCCCACGCCCCAAATCTTCAGTATGATTACGCAGAATATTAACTGCTTGTAAACCTCGACCAAACCCAATAGCCTGAGTACGGTTCGTTGGCGTTCCGTCGTACCAAGTCCATAAGTCAGAAAGTAATAATCCCACTGCACCTGCAACCCCAAAGGTGTAACGATCCAAATCAGATTCTGTGTAAATCTTCCAATTGGTTTCTGCCCAGTAAGCCATGCGGTCTGCCATTGCAGCAGTGGCATCCCAAATTCGAGGTGCAATGGTTTCTGGTGCTAGCAGTGACCATTCCCTAATCCTCAAAGTGACTTCTTCTAAGGTGTTTTCATAGCCACTAAATCCGGCAAAGAAAGCATCGAGTGCGAAGCCATCAACACCTGCCTGTAATGTCAGACTAATTGTTCTCAACAGCTTTGCTTTAGTAGCATTATCTAGCCCAGGATGATCTTCAATTTCATCAATGGCACGCATACACAAATATGCTGATGCTACTGCTTCTTGCAATCCTGGCGGTAAAAGATTAATTGGAATATAAAAAGTTCGGCTAGTTTCTTTGAGGATTTGCAATGCATCTCTACGTAAATTCATGTTTTCACTCCCCACTTGATTTTTGCACCACATGAAGTTTGCAGTTGTTTGATGATACTGGATATAGTTTTGACTAAACCTTAAAAACTATAGACTATAAGATACGCTGCTATTTCATCTAAAAATTAATAGTTTTTGGTGTTGCAATTAACATAACTCTCAAATTTATCAAAGTCTAATCTAGTATATAGGCTTTTGGTTGCAAAAATTTGTAAGGTGTCGTTTAAGATAGCTTTCATGATTTTTTAGTGCATATACCAATACTTATGCTAAGGTTTGGTCGATTAACGCGAAATTTTTCCATGAGCAAACATCTGTTTTAGGGATTTGAAAGTGTTTTAAGTCTGCGTTAATCTGACTAACAAAGTGTAATCATTGTATATATCAAGACAATATAAGGGAAAGCTGGTAACGGATAAAGTAAGTATACGTACCTTTAAATCTAAACGATGGCTTGTCGAAGAGTTAGAGGAAGTTAAATTGGACATTGAGGGCTGTCATACCTGAGCGGTTATCATTGGAGCCTCCTTGCTATTCAAGGTGACATAAAGTGACCATAAACCAGAACAAGAAGTTCCCATATATTTATTTACAAGATTGATAATACAAAAGTAGTCTGTTTGCTCACTCAACAAAATATTTGTGAATATTTGACTAAATACTTCGCAGCGTCCAAGCCCATAAATTTATCACCAAATCAAGGGTTTAAGACCCCAACCAAAATACGTAGTATTATTACAAAGTTGGGCGCACGGAAACCGTGACGCACCCACTTTGCGCTCAGTTGAGTTGGGGTTTAATTCGCCGACTCCAACTGTCTTTAATTTTGAAGTAATGAGTAATAAGTAATGGGTATTTACTCATTACTCATTACTTATTGCTCATTACTCATTTATTTGCAGCTTCATATTAAATTGGTATTACGTAAAACTATACGCGGTAATTTTAAATAACATGTCTGCATCAGAATAGTATGTCTGTAGTAGTGCGATCGCTCCTATGCAATCTGTGAAGCAATAGGTTGATCTAGCCGACATCCTCTGAGATTTTGAAATTTTCACAAAGGTGGTTTTTTGAGCCATGATTATTTTTACTCTAAATTGTACAAGAAAAAATATGCATATAGGTAGATGAAAAGTAAGTCAAGGGGTAGCCTAAAATACAAAGGATATAAATGATTAAACCGTAAGAAATACGGAAGTTTACCACGCTAGATAGATGCGGTTAGAGAACACTAAATGTTAAATATTAACCGCTTGCGGCTGCAAGATATCAAAATCCCTGCAAATTCATTTGTGGCAAAAGTTGCAAGTGCGATCGCTATTTTTGTTGGCAGCCTGGTATTAGTTGGCTGGTGTCTTGGCATTGAAGTTCTGAAGCGTGGGTTTCCTGGTAGTCCTGCCACAATGAAAATCAATACAGCGCTGTGTTTTGTGTTGTGTGGTACGTCGCTGTGGCTATTTTCACAAGCAGGAGGCAGGAAGGAGAACAGAACAATTCAAAATTCCTCCCATAGCGCACTTTCTTTTAGTCTTCTAATTTCTAATTTCTGTGCAATAGCGGCTACCACAATTGCTGCACTCACATTCTGTCAATATCTATTTGGCTGGAATTTAGGCATTGACGAATTGGTGTTTCGTGATTTGCTAACTAGTATAGCGACATCGCATCCGGGGCGAATGGGTGTGAACACAGCAGTCAACTTTATGCTAGTCGGTTTCGCCCTACAAATTCTGATTAATCCAAAAAACCAACGAAGTTATTGGTATGCCCAGCTTATCGCCCTGATTGCTACTTTAATTTCTTTTCAAGTACTCATGGGCTATGCCTACAAAGTGAAAGTTCTCTACGGACTTGCCCCTTACACAACATCAATGGCTTTACACACGGCGGTGTTGTTCAGCTTACTAAGTATAGGGATTCTGTGGATACGGGCAGAACAGGGGTTAATGAGGGTAGTGACAAGTGATAGTTATGGTGGTTTACTTGCACGTCGTTTATTAATTGCCGCGATCGCAGTACCCTTTATATTGGGGTGGGTAATTGTTGAAGGTCAACGCGCAGGACAATACGATCCAGCTTTTGCAGTATCGGTATTTGCGATCGTTCTGATTGTGATTTTTACTATTTTGATTTGGGAAAGTGCCAGGGTTGTCGAACGTCTCAGTAATCAACGCGATCTTGCTCAGGAAGCACTGATAACCTATGAAGCCAAACTAGGGAGTTTCGTAGATTCTAATGTTATTGGCATTCTGTTTGGCGATGTGTATGGCGGTATCCAGCAAGCAAACGCCGAATTTCTCAGGATGATTGGTTATACCCAAGAGGATTTGTTAGCAGGTAGGTTAAGTTGGAGCAATATCACACCACCAGAGTATTTATACTTGGATCTACAAGGTGTTGCTGAAGCCCAAGGAAATACTAACGCTACTTGTACACCCTACGAAAAAGAATATATCCGTAAAGATGGTAGCCGCATCCCGGTTTTGGTTGGTTACGTGTTGCTAGGAGAAAACCGGGAAGAGTCAGTGGCGTTTATTCTCGACTTAAGTGAACGTAAGCTTGCAGAAGAAGTACTTCTAAATCAGCAAAAATGGCTGGAGGATGTGTTAAACCTGATGCCAAGGCCGTTGCTGTTTATTGAACCAGGAACAGCGCGGGTAACTTTTGCCAATCGCTCTGCTAATGAATTAGCTGGGGGCGAATTTCCGAAGGATGTGCCAGCCGGAGATTATCACAAAGTTTACCACTATACAGATGCGGCTGGCGATCGCATTCCCAACGAACAAATGCCCGGAGTGCGGGTTGCCCTTGGCGAACGTCTCAATGGGTTGGAGATAGACTGGCACACTCCTGCGGGTGTCCGCTCTCTACTAGTATTTGCTGATACCTTGCCAGCAATGCATGGTCATCCGGCTACCTGTGTCTTGGTGTTCCAAGAGATTAGCAACCTCAAGGAGGCACAAAAAGCGCTCTCGTTAGGTTATAAAAGGCTAAAGCTACTATTTGACACAGCTAGCGATTTACTCTCAAGCCAGGAACCAGTACTATTAATCGATAGCGTCTATCAAAAACTAAGAGACCAAATTGGAATAGATGTTTACTTCAATTATTTGGTTGAAGATAACTCTCAGGTAATGCGACTAGAATCTTACGGCGGTATTTCCCAAGAAGTAGCAAAGGAAATCGAGTTGTTGGGATTTGGTGAAGCGATTTGCGGTACTGTAGCCCAGGAGCGTTGTCCAATAGCACTAGAAAATGTGCAGCAATCAACTGACCTAAAAACAAAATTGATTCGTTCTTTAGGCGTTAGTGCTTATTATTGTTATCCTTTGATTGCCCAAGGACGGCTGTTAGGTACTCTTTCTTTTGGCAGCCGGACTAGGTTAAGCTTCACCGAAAATCAAAAAGGGATGATGCAAGCAGTATGCGACCAAATAGCGATCGCAATGGAACGGTCTAGTTTAATTGCTTCTTTGCAAAAACAGACTGAGCAGCTGCAAGATGCGAACCGGATGAAAGATGAATTTCTAGGGATATTGTCTCACGAATTGCGATCGCCCCTCAATGCAATTCTGGGCTGGGCGCAACTTCTACAACGAACCAAGCTGAGTGAAAGCCAAATGGCTAGAGCTACGGAGACAATTGAGCGCAATGCCAAAGCACAAACCCAACTAATTGAAGATTTACTGGATATATCGCGGATGATTAGAGGCAAGTTACGTCTCAATGTCCGTACTTGTAACTTGGTTCCGATGATTGAGTCGAGCCTAGAGACTGTTAGCCTAGCCGCCCAATCCAAGGAAATCGATTTAAGATTTTCCATTATTCCTTCAAAAGAAACCCCAAATTCAGATTTAGGATTAGGATTTAATATTGAAAATCTAGATTTTCCAGAAGCACAACCCCAAAGCAATCAACACTTAGAGGACAGCAAACTTGGCGAAAATTTCCAATTCTTAGTTTCCGGTGATTTCGAGCGTTTGCAGCAAATCATCTGGAATATACTATCTAATGCCATCAAATTTACACCCACAGGTGGACGGGTAGAGGTGCAATTGTCAGTAGTAACTGGCGAAGAAAAACACATAACAGATGAAAAACTCCACCCACAAGGGGATGGAGTTTTTGGGCATGGGGAACAGGGCATGGGGCATGGGGAAGAAGTTACCAATGCCCAATGCCCAATGCCCCAAGGGACGGGGCTATCCCTGTCTACCCACAAGGGGATAGAGTTTCCCGTCGCTTTCAATAAATATGCCCAAATTAAGGTAATTGACACAGGCATTGGTATCAGTTCCGACTTTCTACCTTACGTTTTTGATCGGTTTCATCAAGCTGATAGTTCTAGTACCAGAACCTATGGTGGATTAGGACTAGGATTAGCGATCGTGTATCACTTAGTAGAGTTGCATGGCGGCACAGTTCACGCAAATAGTCAAGGTAAAGAGCAAGGAGCAACGTTTATAGTCAAGCTACCACTTTTGAAAAGTTCCTCTTCCACAGCCTCACAGCCTCCCCCTCTCGCCTCGTCTCCTCTTACCTCCGTCTCGCTGCTTGGTGTGCGAGTAGTGGTTGTAGATGACGAAACTGATACCCGTGAATTTATCACCACAGTCCTCGAACAGTGCCAAGCTGAAGTTAAAGCAGTAGCATCAGTTCAAGAAGCATTGCAGGTAATTGCACAGTGGAAACCAGATGTTTTAGTTAGCGACATTGGTATGCCTGATGAGGATGGTTATTCTTTGATCCGCAGACTGCGATCGCAACCACCAGAACTAGGGGGAAATATTCCCGCAGCAGCGTTGACAGCTTATGCCAGAGCAGAGGATCGAATGCGAGCTATACAAGAAGGTTATCAGCTACATTTACCCAAACCTATTGAAGCAGCTGAGTTGGCTACGGTAGTCGCCAGCCTTGTTGGACGGACTTAGAGGGGATTGGGTAATAACCTTTTTTGATGTAAGTTGGAGCTATGGAGAATCAGGACTCTTTTGCAGACGTAATAAGGTATTGTAAACCTGCTGTTTTAAGATATCGTTATTTTGTAGTTCTATAGTAATTTTGTTGAACTGATCGATGCTCAAACCATTATCTTGGACAATTTTTTGAGAGCGATTACAGTAATTTACTGCGATATCTTGAGCCTTTCTAGGAAGACCATTTATGCTCTTAGAATCGTTACAAACAATTTTAGGAATTTCTCCATTGCCAATAAGTTTTTTAATTTCTTCAAAGGCATTTTGACGTGCTGGTTCCATTGCTAGCACGGCTTGAGCATAGCTGTCTATTTGATTATTGTTAGCTATTGGTGCTGGAGTTTGACCATAAGCTTTTGAACTCAATAAAAAAGAGTTGGAAATCACACTTGTAGTAACAATCGCGCCGAAAAAGAATGATTGGCAAAGGATTCGCTTTCGGCTAGATCGGCAAAGGAAATCAGAAAATTTCTTCATATAGTGTGTGACACAAAACTACATCAGGGATATTAATAAGAAATTTGAATTATTTTCGGAGTTGGAAGTTCCTGTAACTTTTCAATACATCAAGTTTTTATATTTGATTGTCAACTCCCTCGGCATACTTGACAAAGTTCTATGACTTTAGTCTGGAATGTTGACATTTCTGATGCTCCTTGCTTGAGGCTCACTTCTAACTCCAATAATAGAGGCAAGCAAGAGATTAATTGTTGCACAGAAAGCAGCTTGATTTCTTGCTGTAAGAAGTAGAGCCGTTTGGGATTACCGATATCAGCAGCAAGAGCGATCGCTTGTTGATTGCGCTCACCACTTTCTATCATAATCTTCACCCATAACCAGATGCGAAATTGTCCAATCAGTGTGGCAACGATCCGTAATCCCGGCTCGGAAGCATTGATCATATCTGCCAAGGTTGTCAAGGCTTTTGCTGTATCTCCTGTTCTGATTGCTGCTGCTAATTGTAAACTATTTTGAGTAGTATTTCTTACTAACTTTGTAACAATATCTACGTCTAGAGGCCTGTTGCTACCGTGGGCATATAACCGTAATTTCTCTAGCTCATTGTAAAGCAATCGCGTATCATTTCCGACGGATTCTGCCAACAACTGGGTAGTGTTGGCAGTCAGTTTTACGCCTATAGTCTGGGCTGCTTGATTAACAGATTGCACCAGTAATTCTGTTTTCCAAGGCGGGATGAGGGGAAATTCTCGGAATTCGGTAGCAAATTGTTTTAACAATTTTGTCGATTTGAGGCGTTCATCTGGCTTGTTGCGGCTGGTGAGTAATAAAAATGAGTTTTCGGGAATCACAGAGAGCGATCGCACCAGTTCTGCTAAAACATTCTCTGGACAGTGTTGACACAGGGTTGTATTTATCAGCCATACCAAACGCCCACCAGCGCCAAAAGTGGGTGTCATGGACTGATTTAACCCCTGGATAGCAGCATCAGGCTGATCTGGGGTGAATGCAGTGTAATTAAAACTGATCCAATCGGGATCGAGAACGCGATCGCGCAAAACTGCGATCGCCTTTTCTATCGCAAAATCATCCTCACCCCAGTAAAAATAAATTGGCATAGATAAACTCAATTAGGCATTGGGCATTGGGCATTGGGCATTGGGCATTGGGGAAGAATCTATTAAAATTCCTGTACGGAGGCGATTAATCGCGTCTCCCAAAAACTAAATACTTTTGAAATCATTCTGTTAATCGGGGTAATTTTCCCTAAAATCTATCAAGTGAGAGCGTGAGGCTATGAAGATTGGACGATAACTATCAAACTTACTTAAATCGGTTAGCACGACTGACGCTGCCAGAAGCCTACAGATCGCAAGCCCAGCATATTCAGGAATCTTCTAAATTTCAGCCAGATTCTGGCTTGAGACAAGCAGCGTCTTTTCCTGGCTATACCTTAATTACCCCACCGGCAGGAGAAGAATCAGAAAACTCTGCTTTCTATGCCAAATTACAGACTTACCAACAGGAAATTTTGCAGTTGCCTGTAAACCGTAATTTGATTGTACCTCTACCTTCTGCTAGCTTCCATCTGACTTTAGCGGATTTAATTTGGGACAATGCTTACGTTGATGCCAGTGAAAAAAATCCTAACTTTGATGAGGAACTACCATCTTGTCTAGCTGAAATATTTCAGCAATATCAACAATTGATGACAAATAGGAGTCATCCGATTAAATGGCAAATGCTGGGACTGATACTGATGCCAAGAGCTATAGCCGTTTGCTTGGTTCCTCAAGATGAAAGCTGCTACGAAGAAATTATTAAATTTCGCCGAATAATTTATCAAAATCCCAAGTTAATTGCCTTGGGTATTGAGCAGCATTATCATTTCACAGCCCATGTTACATTAGCCTATTTTGGGGAGGTTTCATCTGATTTAGACCGGACAAGTTTCAGCACAAAGCTTTCTGAATTGAATGAGAAATGGCTGTTTAATTTGCCAGAATTTTCGATTCATCGCGTCGAATTGCGAAAATTTGACAACATGACACACTATTATCGTGAACCAAACTGGCCAACTTTAAATTTTTGACATGATCTGCGTATCATCTAAACAATAAACCCAGGAATTCAGCAACCCAGAGATCCCCTACTTCGTAAAAGTTGTCGGGGATCTTGTTGCAAATGCGGTTCATTAAAAAAATTGAGTTTGACAAAGGGTTAAGACTTAACCCAAGCGCATTAGTTTATCAGAACCTTTTTATTAAATTAATCTAGTCAATCAAATATCAATAATAAAGACTTTTGCAATTAAGATTTAAACACATCTTAATTTTCTATTCATCAAACGTTAAATAAAATTTAACCATAAAAAACTTAACTTAATTAAGGCTGAAATTACAGCAGGAAAGTATTCCGTTAATCAGAGGTTATATGATTTTTTCGACCACCATTTTGAATCGTGTCGTAGCTACTTCAATAGTGACAACTTCTATTGCACTTAGTCCATTTTTTGGTGCGATCGCACAAGCTGAAACTCTCAATGGTGCAGGAGCAACTTTTCCGGCTCCCCTTTACGAACGGTATGCTCGTGAAGTGAAGAAAAAATATCCAGACTTGAAAATTAACTATCAAGCAATTGGTAGTGGTGGCGGTATTCGTCAAGTCATCACTGGAACCGTTGACTTTGGTGGTAGTGATGCTGCAATGAAAGATGATGAAATCGCTAAAGTCAAGAACGGTGTAATCTTAGTACCCACAGCAGGCGGTGCCGTTTCTGTGGTTTACAATCTTCCGGGCGTTAATGAACTTAAATTATCCCGCAATACACTACCAGCAATTTTCTCAGGTCAAATTACCAATTGGAATGACCCAAAAATTAAAGCTGATAATCCAGGTGCTAATCTACCAAATCAACCAATTAAATTTGCTGTTCGCGCCGATGGTAGCGGTACAACTTTCATTTTCACTAACCACTTAAGTGCTACCAACGGTTATTTTAAAGGCAGAGTTGGAGCTAACACTGCTCCAAAATGGAATTTGCCAAACGTCCTAAAAGGCAAAGGTAATCCGGGTGTAGCTGCTATAGTATCTCGTACTCCTGGTTCTATTGGTTATGTTGAATATGCCTATGCTGTCAAAAACAATCTGAAATCAGCACTAGTACAAAATAAGAAAGGAGAATTTGTTGCTCCTTCTTTACAATCTGCAAATGCAGCTTTGTCAACTGTGACTTTTCCAGATAATTACCGCGTTTTTGTAGGAGATCCAGGACAAGGTTATCCAATCGTTGGTCTAACCTGGATTATGGTTTATAAACAGTATGCTAATGCTGCTAAAGCTGATGCAATTAAGAAATGGATTAATTGGGTATTAAAAGATGGTCAACAGTATAATGATGACCTCAACTACACCAAAATTCCATCTGATGTGGCAAATCGAGTTCTGCAAACAGTGAATAACTCTATCAAACCTTAATTTGCAATTTTTAAGATTTACGTAGAAGATATCCCCTAATCTCCTTATTAAAAGGGGGATTTTAGATTCTTCTTTAAAAGAAGGAATAAGGGGGATTATTTTACTAATTTCCTCTTTTAATAGGGTGAGTTTATAACTCACTCTAGTAGTAAGTAATAAGAAATCTATTTTATTGATTTTTAATGGCAAATTCATTAGATGATTCAAATCTAGACGATGAAAGTTTCAATCTAACTGGTATCAGTGGCACAAATTTCTGGTTTGACCAAGGTTTTACACAGCTAGTACACCTTTTTGCTGTGATTATCGTTGCAGTATTATTTTTGATGAGTTGGGTAATTTTATCCGAAGCTCTACCAGCCATCAAGCAGTTTGGGCTGGGGTTTTTGTGGGGAAAAGATTGGGATACAGGTAATAAGATTTTTGGAGCATTACCCTATATTTATGGAACTTTAGTCAGTAGTGCGATCGCTATTTTATTTGCTATCCCGGTGGGAATGGCAGTATCTTTAGTCACTAGTGAAAATTTCTTACCTACATCGCTGCGAACTATCCTAGCATTTGTTGTTGAATTAATTGCAGCAATTCCTAGTGTAATTATTGGTTTATGGGGTATTTTTGTCTTTATTCCAGTTCTAGAACCTCTACAAAAGTGGCTAGCCAGCACTTTTAAATGGATACCACTGTTTAATACAGAAGATCCTTCTGGCACTAATATGTTGACTGCTGGAGTTATTCTAGCCATCATGATTTTGCCCACAATGGCAGCAATTAGTCGTGATGTCTTAATGGCTATCCCTAAAGAACTACGTAGTGCATCTATGGCTTTGGGTGGTACTCGTTGGGAAACAATTTTTCGAGTCTTGCTACCATCTGCATTCTCTGGAATTGTGAGTGCAGCCATGCTTGCTTTAGGACGTGCTTTAGGTGAAACAATGGCCGTTACTATGGTGATTGGTAACTCTGCTCAAATTA
Organism: Nostoc sp.; assembly: GCF_036917435.1. Taxonomy (GTDB): domain Bacteria; phylum Cyanobacteriota; class Cyanobacteriia; order Cyanobacteriales; family Nostocaceae; genus Nostoc. The sequence goes on along the minus strand of NZ_JBALDM010000049.1, from coordinate 79,440 downwards.
GCGCATCTTTACTCGATCCAGCTTATACAATTCCCTCACTATTAGCTAATGAATTTGCCGAAGCTGAACCGGGATTGCATATAGGTGCTTTAAGCTATTTGGGATTGATTTTGTTTGCGTTGACTCTAGCTGTAAATATTGGCGCTGTACTATTGGTTAAGTGGGTTGGCAGGAAAAATCAATAACACTTTATTACTAGTAGATAAAAAAGTTTATTAATCAAAATTTGTAAAATTTATGAGTGGTTACATCCAGTCAGAAACGGATGAATCTTTGGCAGCAGAATTATGCAGTCCTCTGCCAACAGAGCGAGTAATATTTACATACACAATGAATGCGATCGCCTTTGGTTTGACAGGTCTAGCACTCATTCCTTTATTATCAGTTTTGTGGGAAATTTTCGTTAGGGGAATATCTGGACTCAAGTCAGAAATGTTTGTCAAAGCAGTTATTGATAATGGCTTTGGCAATGCCATATTAGGAACCATAATTATGGTGGTAATTGGTGCTATTTTAAGCATTCCCACAGGGATTATGACAGGAATTTTCTTAGCAGAATTTGGACAAAGCAACACAATTGCTAGTTTTGTTCGTTTTATTACCAGAATTCTTACAGGTGTGCCTTCAATTGTTGTAGGCATATTCGCTTATGGTGTGATAGTTTTAGTAACTAAACAATTTAGTGCGATCGCAGGTGGTTTTGCTTTAGCTGTGATTATGCTACCTGTGATTATACTGACAACAGAAGAATCCTTGAAACTGATTCCCACATCTCAACGCCTCGCCTCTGCTGCTTTAGGCGGAACTCGCTTCCAAACTACTTTTCGTATTGTTGTAACTACCGCAATCCCTGGAATTACTACAGGCATTTTATTAGCTGTAGCTCGTGCTGCTGGTGAAACAGCACCCTTAATTTTTACCGCTTTATTTAGTCTAGATTGGTCAGAAGGATTGTTAAGTCCAACAGCTTCTTTACCAGTATTGATTTTTAACCTCTACAATGACCCCGATCCAGAAAAAAGCCAATTGGTATGGACTACTTCTATAGTGCTACTCGGCTTAATTTTATGTGTAAGTATTATTTCTCGCTTAGTTATTAGACAGAGAAGAATAAAATGAGAAGAATACAGAATTCAGAAGTCAGAATTAATTAGTAGCTGTTTCAAATTAGCTACTAATTTAAGAATATTAAATAGCATATTCTGTAGGATATTAAATATATTTATTCACCTACTATTCCTATTCTTCTGAATCCTGACTCCTGAATTCTGTTTTGATAATTTTTATTTCGCACCTTGAGCAAGCATGAGTAACCTAATTCCAGCTATCAAAGTTAAAAACATCAGCTTTTACTATGGCACAACCAAAGCAATTGAAAAGGTGTCAATAGATATTTATCAGAAACAAGTGACTGCAATTATTGGCCCTAGTGGTTGTGGTAAATCTACCTTCATCAAAATTATTAATCGCATTAGCGAATTAGAAGGCCCTGTGAAAGTTGAAGGACATGTAGAATTTTTTGGTCAAAATATTTACGATCCTCGTGTCAACATTAATCGGTTACGCCGTCAAATTGGGATGGTGTTTCAAAAACCGAATCCTTTTCCAATAAGCATTTACGAAAATGTTGCCTACGGGATGAGAATAGCAGGTAGATATTCAAAATTTCAATTAGATGAAATTGTTGAATCTGCCCTTAAAAGCGCAGCTCTTTGGGATGAAGTAAAAGATAAGCTCGATAAATCAGCTTTAGGGCTTTCAGGTGGTCAGCAACAAAGATTATGTATTGCCCGTGCTTTAGCAGTCAAGCCGAAAGTTCTGCTGATGGATGAGCCTTGCTCGGCTCTTGACCCCATCGCCACGATGAAAGTTGAAGAATTGCTTCATAGTCTACAGTCTGAGTTGACAATTGCGATCGTTACCCACAACATGCAGCAAGCCGCTCGCGTTTCTGATTTTACGGCTTTCTTTAGCACCGATGAAAGTCGCATTGGTCAAATGGTTGAATTTGGCGCTACAGAGCAAATCTTTAACAACCCACTAGACTCTCGCACCCGCGACTACATTTCAGGGCGTTTCGGTTAAGGTATGTTCTAGCGTGACTTATTGATTTTTATCAAACTCAGGACTTACGCAAAAAATAGCCAACCGCTTATTCTCAGCTAGGGGCAATTCATGAATTGCCTCTACTGCCGCGTGTAGTTTTGCGTAAGTCCTAATATAGCGGTTCTCGGTTGAGTGAGATACACCCGTAGGGGCACAGCGCTGCTGTGCCCTTACACTTCGCTATTAATGTTGTAAGCTAAAAATATTTTAATTTGCATCCTCAAAAAAATGAATCTCTTGTGGGGTGGGCATCTTGCCCGCCCTGGTTGCTCAAATTAAATACGTGACAAGCTTACTGCATCTGAATGGGAACCGCTATAGCTATTTTAAATCGAACCAGACGAAATCCTTTTTCATAAGAAAGGATGATATACAAATAAAGCTCCAAAAGATGGGTATAAAAAGTTTTTGAAAGATAAATTTTGGAATATATAAATTATTTAGTAGCAGTTTATCTGCTGTATGGCTACTGTATAATTACGTAATTTCCATGAATATCTCTTTTTGGGAGTAACATAATGAAACAGCTGCGCTAATTTGTACTGTTTTACTTAATTAAGTTTTGTTTCACACGTTTTGGGAATATGAGTAAACTAATTCCAGCCATCAGAGTCAAAAACTTCAGCTTCTCTTACGACACTCAAAAGATAGTTGAAGGCGTGTCAATGGATATTTACCAAAACCAAGTCACGACAATTATTGGTTCTAGTGGTTGTGGCAAGTCTACTTTTCTTAAATCGTTAAATCGCATGAGTGAATTAGAAGGAGAAGTGAAGGTTGAAGGAAGAGTAGAATTTTTTGGACAGAGTATTTATGAGCGTCGGATTAACATCAATCGCTTACGTCGCCAAGTTAGTATGGTTTTTCCCAAACCAAATCTTTTTCCTATGAGCGTTTATGATAATGTTGCTTATGGGGTGAAATTAGTTGGATGGCATCCGAAAGTAGAATTAGATGGGATTGTTGAATCTGCCATCAAAGCGGCCGAACTTTGGGATGAAGTGAAAAATAAGCTGCACAAGTCTGCTTTAGAACTTTCTGGTGGTCAACAACAAAGATTATGTATTGCCCGTGCTTTAGCAGTCAAACCAAATGTTCTGTTGATGGATGAGCCTTGTTCAGGTCTTGATCCTGCTGGTAGCATGAAAATTGAGCATTTGATCCATAATTTGCGCTCTGAGTTAACAATTGTGATTGTTACTCACAATATGCAGCAAGTTACTCGCCTATCCGATTTTACGGCTTTCTTTCATAGTAATGAAAATCGTATTACTCAAATGATTGAATTTGGGACTACAAATAAAATCTTTACTAACCCCGTGGATTCTCGTACCCGCGACTATGTTTTCGCCCGCGTATGTTGAAGCGGTTCTAAAATTCTAGCTATTCATAGGGCTACGACATAGTGCAAGCGAAAATTCGGGGTGGAATTTAATTTCAGCTTGCTTTGAGTTTTTCTTGTCTTGGGCAATGGGAACTGATATTGACAGTCTTATTTTATACTGTATACTTAGGCTAAAGTATCTGCTCTAGATCACCTGAATCAAAAAATGAAATGTCCTCGGTGCGAATCTAGTTTATATCGGAAAAATGGTCGTCGGAATGACAAGCAGAATTACCTCTGCAAAAATTGTGGGAAGCAATTTCTTCAGCCTGCATTCTCTCGTTCGCCAGAAGCTGAGTTACTTGCTAACAAGAACGGACATACTAAAGTCTCTATAGCTAAAACGGCGGAAGTTTCATTAGGAAAAGACTTACCAGAAGAAAAAATCTCAGAGGAAAATCTTAGCTCTTTTAGTTTTAGATTAGCTGAAGAACTGCTGCAAACTATAGTATCATCTGATTGGCTAGAATCTGCGGTATTTACTAAATTACTCCTAAAAATTCAACAATCAAATGAAATTAAATCTAAGTTAGAAACAGGAATATCTCTTCTACTTTTGGATGCAGAAAACTTAAAAATAGATATTAATTCAGAATTATTTTTAGCGAGTGTCTGTGAATATCCTCTCCAAGTTAAAATTGCATTTGCTAACTGGAGAAATCCAAGTATTGGCAAGCAAGATATTGAACTATATAATCGTAGCTATCAACTTGTCCATGTGCCTGGAGGTAAGGATAGTGCTGATGCAAAAATGATCGCATTTGGTGCTTGTATCTTACGCTACTATCCAACGGTTAAAGAAATCTTAGTCTGTTCTGGCGATGGAATTTTGATCCACCTTTGTAACGAACTTCAAAACCAGGGATTGATTGTCTATTGGGTACGTAGACAAGGACAAAATTTGCATATACAAAACCGGAATACTGGCAAATTAACTGATTATTCCTTACCAATGGCAACAGAAGTTCCATCTTTTGAAAAAGTGGTTGATACAATTCAAGATTTAATTAAAGCTGAACAAGAATCTATAAATGAACGATTGAACAGTTTAGTAGCTGTTGCAACTTTATTTCAAGAAAGATGCGAGATCGAGATTAAACATAATCCCAAGTTACCAGAAGTTGAGAAAATAATCCCGGTTTTAAATAACTCACTTCCAGAATCTATTCAAGAAGAAGAAAAACAAGAAAGTTTTCCAAAAATGTCTAATGCACAAACATTAGATAAATTACTATTTAACATTATTCAAGATATACAAATGAATTCTCCTACAACTAAATTATCTGTGTCTAGACTAGGTTCAGAATTACATAAAATAACCGGCGAATCTCCTAATTCAATTATAAAAAAATTAAAGTTAGGTTCCACTTTTACTAAATATCTAGAATCATCTCCCACATTTAAATTAAAGGCGAGTGGCAGGGAATATGAGGTAACAGCACTATTGTGCGAGTAGATATTTTCTCCATATCTACATACAACCTGAGCCTGTAATTCAGTATTATGTAAAAAGATGTAAAGAAATATAAATATTGCAATGCAGGATAAAGTTGTCGTTATTGTCGGTGCTACTGGTGGTATTGGTTCAGCGTTAACGCGTAAACTTGCGCCTACTGGAGTCCGGTTGGTATTAGCTGCAAGGGATGCAACTCGTTTAACAACACTGGCTACTGATTTACCGGGGGAAGTTTTGACTGTTCCTACTGATATTACTGACCCTAAACAAGTAGATATTTTGATAGAAAAGGCGATCGCTAAGTTTGGTCAAATCGATATTTTGGTGAATGCAGCCGGTGTCGGTATACTCAAGCCTTACAACAGCTTGGAACCCGCAGATTTAGACAAGATGCTAGATGTCAACTTAAAAGGCAGCTTTTATACTACCCAGGCGGCGGCTGAAGAGATGCAAAAGCGCAAGTCTGGTCATATCTGTAATGTGGTAGGAATTCTAGGCAAGCATTCGATGGGAATGGCGGCAGCTTATTCTGCTTCTAAGTTTGGTGTTGTGGGTTTTAGCAAGTGCATGGCAGAGGAACTGAAGCGTTTTGGTATCAAGTTCACGCTATTCTACTTTGGTGGGGTAGATTCTCCTTTCTGGGATAATGTCAACCTAAAAGTAGACCGAAAAAAAATGCTCAGTCCTGAAACTGCTGCCAATGCTATTTTCTTTGCTCTTTCTGCGGAACCACAAGCTGTACCAATGGAAATTAACATTCAACCTGATAGTCATTTGTTCTTTTAGAGTGGGAGTGCGCCTAGATAATTCTTGCTTAGGAAGGACGTGAAAATCTAGCAAAAAAGGCAAAATTTACAGATATATAAACTGTTATGCTGGATTTTCAGTATCTATGAAAATTGATCACGTTCATTTCTATGTAGAAGATGCCAAAATGTGGCGGGATTGGTTTGTACACCATCTTGGTTTTCAATCAGTAGCCGATCGCAGCAGTTCATTTCACACTTGTACAGAAGTGGTGAAAAGTGGCACTGTCTGCTTTTTTCTATCTTCACCACTGTTACCCACAAGTCCAGTAGCGGAGTTTTTGCGTAAATATCCCCCTGGTGTGGCAGATGTGGCTTTTGCTGTGGAAGATGTGGAAACCGCGATCGCACTTGCTCAAAAACACGGTGCTACAATCTTACAACCCATCCAGGAACGTCAAATAGGTACGACACTTTTCAAGTGTGGCAAAATTGCCGCATGGGGTGGACTGACTCATACGTTGATAGAAAAGTCATTTGTCAGTAGTCATCCGTCATTGGTTTTGGACAAAGGACAAATGGCAAATGACAAAACTTTTACCGCTATAGATCACGTAGTGTTAAACGTGGCTGTTGGGGAATTAGAAAATGCCGTCGCTTGGTACGAAAATATCTTAGATTTTCAGCCCCAGCAGGCTTTTAAAATTAAGACCAATCGTTCTGCTTTACACAGCCAGGTGATGGTTTCACATAACGGCAGCGTCCAATTGCCAATTAATGAACCAGCTTCCAAAAATTCCCAAATTCAGGAGTTTCTAGATGTCAACCGCGGCCCGGGAATTCAACATATTGCCTTACGGACGACGAATCTTGTGAGTGCGATCGCTAAATTTCGCGCCAGTGGTTTATCTTTACTCTCTGTTCCTCAAACCTATTACACCCAGCTTAAACAGCGTCCAGGATTGCCTCTATCACTTTTAGAACTGGAAGCGATCGCACAACAAGAAATTCTCGTAGACTGGCAAGAATATACTCCTTTAGAGGGAGGACATACTGCGCCTTTATTACTGCAAATTTTTACCCAGCCCATTTTTGAACAACCAACATTTTTCTTTGAATTTATTGAACGCCGTTCCCAAGCTAAAGGTTTTGGCGAAGGTAACTTTCGCGCTTTATTTGAAGCCATTGAAAGCGAACAAATCAAACGCGGTACTTTGCAATAAAAGCAAGGCTGAAGCCCTTACTACAAGCGAATCATTCTGGAAAAATGAATGACGATTAGCTTAATACTCTCGAAGAAATAGCCAAACATCTGAGATAATTTTAATAAAAATTAACATTTTCCGCCGATGCTAAGACTGATTACTGACTTCGACGGCCCAATTATTGATGTTTCCGAACGGTACTACCGTGTTTATCAATTCTGCTTAGAGAAAACCCGTCACCCAAACCAAGCGGTGCAAGAACTTCCGAAAGCGGAATTTTGGCAGTTAAAGCGATCGCGCGTTCCCGAAAAACAAATCGCTTTAAATTCAGGGTTAGACGAAGCCCAAGCCCAAGAATTCGCCCAGTTACGGCGGCAAACTGTGCATACAGAACATTATTTCAACTATGATACTCTCGCGCCTGGTGCTGTGGATGCACTGTTAAAAATTCAACAAGCTGGAATTGATTTAGCAGTTATGACCATGCGCCGAGTTCGAGAACTAGATTATGCTTTTAAAAAATACGATTTAGGGAGATTTTTCCCAGAAAATCGTTGTTATTGCCTCAGTAACGACTACGTTAAAACTCGTGATATTGAAGATAAGCCTTTATTAATGGCTAGGGCATTACAAGAACTACCCCCAGCTATTGATACTTGGATGGTGGGAGATACGGAAGCCGACATCACCGCAGCTAAAAATTATGATATCAAAGTGATGGCTGTGGAATGTGGTATCCGCGATCGCACCCAATTGGAACTTTACCACCCCGACTTAATCGTTAAAGATTTCAGCGCTGCTGTAGATTTAGTCTTAAAACCTAAACACCTTGTCTAGAAAAGCTATGTAGCTGTCACAGATTGAATTAATCGTACAAATTAAAGCAGGAGTCAGAATAACTATTCTGACTCCTGACTTCATTATTTGAGAAGAACACATATAAAACATGTGTTCTTTATAAAAACTTGCTTACATGTAGGAGTTTACCGGAGAAAACTACTAACCAACCACAACAATATAAACGTTACTACAGTAGAGAATTGATTCGTTCCCAGACTGATGAATGATATTTGTGGTAGAAGCCAGCCAGCAACTAGTCCCCCAGCGATTAAGCCAATGATTAAACTTATCAGGGTAAACAAAACTGCCCGGCCAAATTTTCCTTCCTTGCGATTGAGGAAGTAAATACTGGTGCCTACCCCAACCACCAATGCTAACTGCAAAACCTGCTGGCCTCCCTCTGGGTAAAACAAGCTGATAGAACTCAAACCAAGAAACCAAGCTCCTGGTAAAAGTATATCCGCAGGTGTTGGCTGATCCAGCATCCGTTGCAGCCATGCAGGTGACTGCTCACGAGGCGTTGGACTTTCTTTAGGAAGTGATTGCACTCGCAACTCTGGAAACCGGATACGTTCAGGGACTTTAATTTTACCTTCCTGGCGCATCCGTAAGCGATCCATTAAAATCGCATCGTAAGCGGCTTCAATTACTTCTAAATGCTTGGCATCGCCAATATGTTGCTCGAATAGGCGATTACGAGCATCCTGAATTTCATCAAAGCTAGCCTCTTCTGATACCCCAAGTTTTTCGTAGGGATTTTGATCGCTCATGGGAGTTTGTTACTTCAGCCTCAGTCAGCGGCAGTCTTTTGTCGAATAAAAAACAGCTTTAGGTTTTTTTTAATCGAAACTAAAGTCTCAATCTATTTTATGCCCTACCTGGATAGTAGCACGGGTTAGTTTGATTGACTTTCTAATTTTAACTATAGTTACTTTAACATATCGTTATAACTCCGTGTATACCCTCATGTCGTTGCCTAATTCTGGCTTTAATCTAGAATTTGAACGGAGAGTACCTAAAATTCATAGTTTTTATGAAAAAATCAAGTTTACTGCTTCAAATTTGGCAACTTACTGTGCCCTAATAGAGTTTTTTTAATTATACTGAATAATCGCTTGTGGTATATATCCGCATATCGATTTAAAATTGAAACGTTTTAAGTTGCCACCTAACTAGGATCGAGAAGGTGTTTTGGTGTCAAGAACTATTGCGGCTAAAGTCAGAGCGCTCATATACTGTGGCTAACAGAAGTTTCGCGTTCTCATTACCCACAATCCTGATTACAGTCAGTATTTACTTTTGAGCGATCGGGATTCTTATACCTTAGCCATGTAGATTCTTAGTTAGTCCCAAAGTGGCAACTGCGTGTTTACGCAACTTTTTTGTTAATCTTACGAATTTTTGTGCAAAGTAATGGTCACGGCTCCTGCCAAGATTCTTGTAGTTGACGACGACCCTGCGGTTCGGAATTTAATCCAACGCTTTTTGATTAAGCAGAACTATCAGGTGGAGGCTGCCGAAGACGGAAAGACAGCCTTAGCTCTATTTGAGCAATTTAACCCTGATTTGGTGATTCTAGATGTGAATCTACCAGATGTAACAGGGTTTAACCTTTGCCAAGAGATGCAAAGTCGTAATGGTGTTTTTGTTCTGATGTTGACTAGTCGTGCTGACGAAGCTGACAAAATTCGCGGTTTTGCCAAAGGTGCTGACGACTATCTCACCAAGCCTTTTGGGTTGGGAGAGCTAGAAGTCAGAGTTGGAGCGATTTTGAGGCGGCAGCGAGTAATAACAACTGCCGAGCAGAAACGCTTGGTATTTGAAAAACTGATGATTGATCCGGTACGACGGGAGGTAGCACTTAATAACCAAGCAGTACCCTTAACTGCTCTGGAATTTGACTTGTTGCATTTTTTAGCAAGTCATCCAGGTCGAGTTTGGCGGCGGGCAGAACTAATCCAAGAGGTGTGGGACTATGAATATGTCGGCGACCAACGGGTTGTAGATGTACATATTGGTCAAATTCGCAAAAAGATTGAAATTGATGCTAGTCAGCCAGCATTAATTCAAACTGTACGTGGCGTAGGCTATAAGTTTGAATCTCCTGCTCACCCCCAGCAGTTGGAAGCTAAATCCTGAGTTTATCAAAACATTGGGTATAAAACCCCGTCCTTGTAGGACGGCTTTAGATTAATTTACTCTTTTACAGTATTTGGTGTAAAATGTAAGAGATATTCACAACGTATATGGAACAAGCTTTCCGCTATCGTTTTTACCCAAATCCTGAACAAGAAATCTTGTTGCGGAAAACTATGGGATGTGCGCGGTTGGTTTACAACCGAGCGCTAGCAGCGAGAACGGAAGCTTGGTACCAGAGACAAGAGCGAATTGACTACTTGAAAACAAGTTCTGAGTTAACTCAATGGAAACAACTTGAGGAGTTGCAATTTCTAAATGAAGTTAGCAGTGTTCCATTGCAGCAGGGGTTACGGCATTTACAAAAAGCCTTTGCTAATTTTTGGGCAGGTCGAGCTAAATATCCCAACTTTAAGAAGAAGCATCATGGAGGAAGTGCTGAGTTTACTAAAGCTGCTTTTCGGTGGAAGGATGGACAAGTTTGGCTTGCTAAGTGCGTTGAAGCCTTGCCTATTCGCTGGAGTAGAGAATTGCCTGATGGGTGCGAACCATCGACCATAACTGTCAAACTAGACGCAAGTGGACGGTGGCACGTTTCTTTGTTGGTTGACAATCAAACAATCAAACCACTCAGTAAAGTTGATAAATCTATCGGTTTGGATGTCGGCATAACTTCGTTGATAGCTACTAGCGATGGAGACAAGATTGCTAACCCAAAACATTTTAAACGATTACGCAAAAAGTTAAGACAAGTTCAAAAATCTCTCTCTGGCAAACAGAAAGGATCTAATAATAGATGTGTTGCAAGACGCAAGGTGGCGAAAGTCCATTCAAGAATAGCTGATAGCCGCAAGGACTTTTTACATAAGCTAACAACTCAACTGGTGCGTGAAAACCAAACCATCGTCGTTGAGGATTTAGCTGTCAAAAATATGCTGAAACTTCCAATACTAGCTCAAAACATTAGTGACGCTAGCTGGGGAGAATTAATCAGGCAACTTAGTTACAAGTGCCAGTGGTATGGTCGAGAATTAGTGAAAATTGACCGATGGTTTCCAAGCTCTAAAAGGTGTGGAAACTGTGGGCATATTGTTGATAAATTGCCATTAAGTGTACGAGAGTGGGATTGCCCTAAATGTGGCGCACACCACGACCGAGATATCAATGCAAGTAAGAATATTTTGGCTGCGGGACTCGCAGTTTCAGTCTGTGGAGCGAACATAAGACCCGATAACCATACGGCTAAAAGGCAGTTGCGAAAATCCAGTAATGGAAAGAAACAGAAACCTAAGTCGTGAGTCTTAGGAATCCCCGACCGTTTACGGCGGGGAGGATGTCAAAGTCTAGAGTTTTTTAACTATTGACTGTTAACTTTTAGGGTAGTGATTAGTAAATTTATTTGGCTTTAGTAAAAGACAAATTTTGACAATCAAACATAGACAGATATTGCTCAAATACTAACCAGACAGTTATTTGAGTTGTTTGTTTATTCATTTAAAACAGTGGACAGGCGAAAAATCCACTGGAAAAGATTTCTTAGCTAAAGCTACCGCTTATGCTGGTTAAGTAAGTGCGTATGCAAAAATATACATTGTCATGTTTTAGCAACACGAGAAACTATTGGAACTTTTTAAGATCAGAATCTACTGATCTTTTTTTTTGTAGTAATATTACCCCGATATGCTTAATCGCTATTGGGTAAAATCCCATTGATGGGGCACGGTTTGCCGCGCCCACATTAGGGCATAAGTGAAAATAACGCCCGTACCTATGGGGTATCTAATAAATTAGCTGTTGCGGGTGAATCGATACTGGGCGTTTCTACTGTGGAGTGGTGGAACAAAGTTTCCAGATAGACTCGGGCAGCGCGGCGATCGCTATCCCCATTTTGGAGTAAAAACAATGATAGTGCCGCCGTCAATACCCTATTTTCATCCCAATCGGGATGGGTTTCTAAGTAGTTTTTTAAGGATTCGTGGAGTGTTTCGGGAATTTCTGTAAAGATGCTAACCGTTGATTTCATGAGATTTTCCTCCTATGAGGATAATCAAGAGGGACAAGTTGCTTGCGGTGAAGCGGCTTAATAGCTTCCTCACCCTTACGGGTTCCGTAGTAACTCAAGAGGGGAAACCCCCAAGACCGAACTACCTCACCACTCTTTTGCCAGCCCGACAATCTGCGCCCACATCTCAGGTAATATATTTTACGCATTTGATGCCAACGGTTGAACGAATTACAAAAGCAAGCCGAATCATTGTGCGCTAAGAGGGGGTGGGTTTGTCAATGCTGCGAAATGTTAAAAACGATGGTATAAAAAATAAATGCGAACGGAATAATAGGTATTTGAGTCTATTTTTCGTTACTTTACTTTATAAAAACTCAGTACTTAAAGCTCCTTGGCACTGTTAATTAACAATCCCCAGTCAGAGGGTAAGAAGCCCATTAGCTCGTAGTGAACCTGTGGAGAACTGCTAAAATCCCTGTGGAAACCCTGTGGAATGAGTGAGAAAAATAGCAGCCAATGATAAGAATTACAAAAATATCACTAAACTATGACATCTAAACTCATGAAATTAGCTTCTCAATCTCAGCTATCATCGTGGCTGCCCTCAATACATCCCCAAGTCTGGATTTTTGCGATTGGTAGATTTCTATCGGAAGTTGGCACTGGCTGTACCCTGTTTTACGCCCCTATTTTTTTTGTGAATGAAGTTGGTTTATCTGCAACCAGTGTCGGGGTAGCCTTGGGTAGCGGCTCAATTTCCGGCATTGTGGGGAGGATTGTAGGTGGTTCTTTGGCTGATTCTGAATACTGGGGCCGCCGCCGCACTTTGTTGCTAGCGACGGCGATTTCAGCAGTGGGTTCTTTGGTTTTAGCTACAACCAGTGATTTTACTATTTTGGTAATAGGTAGCTTGATTAGCGGTTTAGGGATAGGTTTCTATTGGCCTGCGGCTGAAGCTGTTGTTGCTGACGCTAGCCAGATTGACAATCGCCGTCAAACTTTTGCACTCGCACGACTGGCTGATAATCTTGGGTTAGCGATCGGAATTGTGGTTGCTGGGTTTTTAATCGCAGTAATTGGGAGTTATCGATGGCTATTTGTGATTGATTCCATCTCTTTTTTAGTGTTTTTTGGGGTTGTTTATGTAGGAATTAGTCAAACAGAACAACAGCAGATGCCTGAAAAGACAGAACATTTTGCTTCTTGGATGGCAGTATTAAGCGATCGCCGTTTCCTAGTCTACATAGCAGTTAATATATTCTTTACAATCTACATTTCTCAAATCCACAGCACCCTGCCGCTTTACTTCAAAAACTTTGTTATCAAAAGTACTACTGAAGGATTTGCTCAAACTACCATTAGCGTTCTATTTGCTTGGCATCTGATGCTAGCGATAATTTGTCAATTACCTGTCACCAATCTATTAAAACGTTGTTCTCACACACTCGCGCTTACCGTTTCCGCTATTCTCTGGGCAGTTGGTTTTGGATTGATTTGGGTAAGCGGCACTGCCCCATCTGATAATTTAGTTTGGGTAGCGTTGGCATTGGGAGTATTTGCAGTTGCGATCGTTTCTTATACCCCATCAGCCGCCTCTTTAGTCACTGAGTTAGCCCCGGAAAATCAACGTGGCGTTTATTTCTCCCTCAATGCTGTGTGCTGGGCTATTGGGTCTTTTATTGGTCATCCCTTGGGTGGATGGGCATTAGATCAACCGCGAGTTATTACTGATAGTTACTGGCTAGGATTCCCCTTGAGTGTGCTGATTGTCGTGGTTGTTTTACAGTACCTGAATCGAATTTTGCCTGAGTCAAATTAATCCCAGGCGAATAGAATTTGCACGTCAGTTAATCGTGGGGGAAACCCGCAAGACTGCACTGGATTGGCTACGTAGGTAAAGACTAACAGAAAATTAAGGTTTTTTAACCCAGGTTGGTGGGTTTTGTTTGTGTAGACGCGGTTTCTAACTGCCCATTTCTCTTAGGACTTACGCACAGGTAACGGAATAACGAACCGCAGAGGCGCAGAGGACGCGGAGTAATAAGAGTTTGAGAGGTATTTTGCGTAAGTATTGTCTCTATTGACGACGTTCTTGGAGCTTGCGATATACCGCTTTCAAATCAACTTTATGGTGAGCTAAGGCAACCAAAGTATGATATAGCAAATCAGCCACTTCACCTGCGATCGCATCTGCTTCATCATCCTTAAAGGCCATCACTACTTCGGCGGTTTCCTCACCGATTTTTTTCAAAATTTTATTATCGCCACCTGCGAATAATTTACAGGTATAAGAACTTTCTGTCGGATTATCGCGGCGATCGCATATTATTTGAAATAATTGCGACAATGTATCCCCTGGTGGTGGGACAATATTCCCTTCTATTTGGTGAAAGCAGCTCCGTTCTCCAGTATGGCAAGCAATATCTCCTAATTGCTCTACCCCGATGAGCAACGCATCACTATCGCAGTCATAACGGATACTTTGCACTTTTTGAATATGTCCAGAAGTCGCCCCCTTGTGCCATAATTCTTGCCGGGAACGACTCCAAAACCAAGTTTCTTCAGTTTCTAAAGTTTTTTGTAACGACTCCTGATTCATCCACGCCATCATCAGGACAGTGCCATCCAAATAATCTTGGACAATTGCAGGTACTAAACCCCGTTCATCGTAGCGAATTTTTTCAACAGGGATGGCGTAATGCAGCGATCGCAAATCGTTAGAAGACATACCAGCTAGTTTGCTCTAATGAGAATAACTTATGGATTCACGATACCATTCTGAATAGAGCAACTGGTATGTTTTTTGAATTAAACTATCTTATCTAGCTCTAAACAAAAGCATTCCGTTCCATAGCAGACTGCATCTTTACAGCACTTAAAGCGACTTTGTGAGCTTTTGAGGCTTCACCATACCAATGGATGGCCGAGTTAAAAGCTGCTCGGTAAAGATCCTGGTATGCTTCAGATAATCGAGTTTGAATATCTAAAGGCAAGTCTTTGTTGGACTTGTATAACATATTGTTATTTTTTTGGTTCTATTAATTCTATAGGATAGAAATTCTGAGCAATTTTTAACCCTATCCTGAGATAGAGCTTTTTATTGTCCACTGTTAGGAGAGAACCTTGGTAAATACCACAATTAAAACAACAAAATCACAAGAAGTCTTCGCTGCGGCTCAAAACCTCATGCCCGGAGGAGTTAGTTCTCCAGTTCGTGCCTTTAAATCTGTGGGCGGACAACCCATCGTTTTTGATCGTGTTAAAGGCGCATATATTTGGGATGTAGATGGCAACCAATATATAGACTATGTAGGCACTTGGGGGCCAGCTATTTGTGGTCATGCTCATCCAGAAGTAATTGCAGCGTTGCATGAAGCTTTAGAAAAAGGCACCAGTTTCGGCGCTCCCTCAGTCCTAGAAAATGTTTTGGCAGAAATGGTCATCGATGCCGTTCCCAGCATCGAAATGGTCAGATTTGTCAATTCTGGAACTGAAGCCTGCATGGGAGTTTTGCGGCTGATGCGGGCTTTCACCAACCGAGACAAAATCATCAAATTTGAAGGCTGCTACCACGGACACGCCGATGCGTTTCTAGTGAAGGCAGGTTCTGGTGTTGCCACACTTGGCTTACCAGACTCACCAGGAGTAACAAAAGCGGCAACTAGCACCACTCTAACCGCACCTTTTAATGACCTAGAATCCGTCAAAGCCTTGTTTGAAGAAAACCGCGACGAGATTGCCGGCGTTATTCTTGAGCCAGTTGTGGGTAATGCTGGATTTATTGCCCCTGACGCAGGTTTCCTAGAAGGATTAAGGGAACTAACTCACGAGTATGGAGCCTTATTAGTATTTGACGAAGTGATGACAGGCTTCCGCATTGCTTACGGTGGCGCTCAAGAAAAATTTGGCGTGACTCCCGATTTAACAACCTTGGGTAAAGTGATTGGTGGTGGTTTGCCAGTTGGAGCTTATGGGGGTCGGCGAGATATTATGTCAATGGTTGCCCCTGCTGGCCCCGTATATCAAGCTGGGACTCTTTCTGGTAATCCTTTGGCTATGACTGCTGGAATTAAGACTTTAGAATTGCTGCAAAAGCCAGGTACTTACGATTATCTTGAGCGGATTACTAAAAAGCTTGCAGATGGTTTGCTGCAAATTGCTAAAGAAACTGGTCATGCGGTTTGTGGCGGTCAAATCAGCGCCATGTTTGGCTTATTCTTTACTTCTGGGCCAGTTCATAACTACGAGGATGCGAAAAAGTCTGATACAGCCAAATTCGGACGCTTCCATCGGGGTATGTTAGAGCGCGGTATTTACTTAGCACCCTCTCAATTTGAGGCTGGGTTTACGTCTTTTGCTCACACTGAACAAGACATTGACCAAACTTTAGCAGTTGCACGGGATGTAATGTCTAGTCTATGACCAAAAGAGTGCTGAGTACTCAGTAAACAGAACCCCTACAGCGTTGCTCACTGGGAATTATATTACTACTGTGTGCGATCGCTAGAAGTTGGAGTGTCTAGCTTGCGATCGTCGGAACTTCGGTCTTTGATATTCTGTCTCACTGCCTAACTATTCTTCCAGAAGGGTTAGGCAGTGAGAGCTACATCGCAATCTAAATTTCGGTAACTCAGCACAACTCAACAGCCACAGCCATTGTGACTACAGCCTTTGATAGTTTTGTGACCTTCAGCACAACCTTGAGAGCAATAGTATTTGCTATCCTCTTTAATAGCATCCTCAACTGAAACGATACACAGGCAAGTTGAACAGGCGCATTTCATTTGGGTTACAGTTGTCATAACTTTCTCCGTTTTTTGTTGAGATTACTCTAATCATAATACGGATCTGCCCTGTGCCTTCATCACTCAAGGAGGGTCACATCTTCGTCATAATTTTGCAATGGCTTCGTCAATGCAATATGCAATATTTAAACTATGTTAAGTATATTCATCTTAACAAAGCGAAATTAATTGCCTTTTTATAGTTCTCTAAATTCCCCTTATACCTCATAGTCTACAAAAACTAAATCACAAGAAGGCTCTCACCTTCATGGTGAGGGTTTTATTTATAGATATTTAGATTACCCCACGGATAAGGTATTTTTTCGGAGTCAGGGTTGGAGCTAACTTTAAAAGATATAACAATCATGCTGTAGTTTTCATGACAATGCTTGCAAGAGTATAAAAAACTGCCAGAAGTATTATGAAAAAATGGTTTTACGCTTGAAGGAGCTATGAAGTGGAGGATAATAAGTCATTTTTTGGTGTGCGAAAAATATTAATAGCGTTGCTTGTCTTGAGTACCACTACGATGATGCTTATCAAGTCAAGATCATCTGAGGCCCAAAGTACAGAAAATATAAATGTAAGTAATCCATCAGCCAAGATTGGAACTGAACAGCAGATTGAAGAATTAAAAGCAACGATGCTTAAAATTTGGCAGCAACAAGCACAAACAAAGGGTCTTTCCTATGGTGTGCCATCAACTTTTCAAGGGGCAACAGTTAGTGCAGCAAAACTTACTCACGAACAGAAAGTAATTGCTCTCACCTTTGATGATGGGCCATGGCCTGAAAGTACTGCCCAAGTACTAGATATTCTCAAACAAAATCAAATCAAAGGGACATTTTTCCTGATTGGGCAAAATGTGAAGAATTATCCAGGCTTAGTAAAGCGGGAGATTGCTGAAGGTCACGTAATTGGTAATCATACTTGGCATCATTGGTATCAATTCATGAATCCACAAGCAGCTGCTTATGAAATTGACCACACAGCAAACCTAATTTATCAAGTGACAGGGATTAAAACAAATCTGTTTCGACCACCAGGGGGAATCATGTACAATGGAGTGGCTGATTACGCTAGAAATAGCAAATATGCCATCATCCTCTGGTCATCTGACTCTGTAGACTACTCGCGTCCTGCTGTACCAAAGTTAATTAATAATGTGTTCAGAAAAGCCAAACCAGGTGGGATTGTGCTGATGCATGATGGTGGTGGTAATCGTTCTAAAACTGTACAAGCTTTACCAGAAATTATTGCCAATTTTCGCAAGCAAGGCTATAGCTTTGTTACCATACCTGAACTTTTAGAAATGCAAGATAAAGACCAAAAGCTGATTGCAAATCAAAAGCAAAACCATTAGATGGGTTTGCCAATTTAACTCGTGATTATGATAAAAAAACCGTCCAAAAATAACATTGAACGGGATTTTTATGTATTAATACTTTATGTCGAGCTAATTCTGTTACTGATTGTACTAATACCTAGAAGCTACAAGTCAGGAGGTAAAATTACTTGATCGATTGCGTGGATTACACCGTTGCTGCCTGTGATATCTGCTTGTGTCACTTTAGCATCATTGACGGTTACACCAGTAGCGGGATCAACCTTAATGTTGATTACGCCACCTTCAAGGCTTTTAACTTCACCAGACTTCAAATCAGTGGATAGTACCTTACCAGGTACTACATGGTAAGTTAAAATCTTGAGCAATACTTCTTTGTTGGCTGGGTTTAACAATTCTTTCAAAGCATCTGGTGGCAACTTAGCAAAAGCTGCATCAGTGGGTGCAAAAATAGTTAAGTTATCTTTGCCTTGCAAAGCCCCAGTCAACCCTGCTGCCTTCAAAGCTTTGGTTAAGGTTTTAAAAGAAGCGTTTGACTCTGCCAACGCTAACAAGTTTTTACCTTGATTGCCGCTTGCCCCTGGCCCTGGTGGAGTTTTAGTAGGTGTCTCACTGGGTTGAGTTTCCGGGGTAGTACGTGGGGTGCGGGGTGTTGGTTCACTAGGCGTAGCACTACCACCACGGTTATAAGGAGGCTCGTTGAAAATACTTGGTCTGGAATTTGTTACACTACCTTTCTGCGCTACTTGTTTGCGCTTGGTAGTGCCCTTTTCTGTTTCGGAAGCAGCCTGAATAGGTGTGTATTGAGCATTCAATTGAAGGCGTTGACCTTTGTTGTAGGTGGCTTCGTTGAAAATACTGGGGTTAGGATTTAGTACCTCTTTAGCTTCAGATGGTAAAGTAATGAGAAGGCTTAAACCAGTGAATCCTGCTATGCCTGCCAACATGGTTAGCAATTTGCGGTTATTTGTCTTCATAAATTTTGTTTGTCTTTTTGTCCACACATTACATAAAGATTTATAACATTTTGCTATGCACAAAATCTAACCAAAGAGGGAAGTAAAATTTTTATTCAGAATATCTTTTCATAGTCAGGTAAAATATCTAACTTCGGATCAATCTGATATGTATAAAATACATGTACCACATATTTTATGTAATAAGTATATTTTTTCTACTACACCAACAAGAGTTAAAAAGCCTCACTTAGTGTAGCGTCAACTCTAAAAAAGGATGAAAATTTCACATCTACAAGGTATCAGTTACAATAAACCGTGAGAAATATTATACTTAAAAGCTAATTTATATACAAATTCGTACTTAGATTGATAGGTAATTAAAAAATTCTAAATCCCATACGCAATAAAGCAATATCTCTGAATTAAGCATTAATTATTCAGCAAAAGCACAGAAATCAATTACCTAGATATCCTAACGTAGTCTCAGAGTGGCGGAAATTAAAGCAACTGCTGAAAATTTGCAACTGAGGCGTTAGGTTTATTTATGTATGCCGGATGAAATTATTTAATTATCTGATACTTGAATTAGAAAATTATACTTTTTAAATTGACGATTTTGCCAAAAACCAGGCATGAGTTCAATCACAATCTGAATTAGATAGACAAAAAGCAACTAATGTAAAGAGAAATTACTTTAACTAAAGATACAATTGTAAAGTTTAAGAAGTTGACCAGTTATCAGGTATACGACATGCTGGAATTATACCAATGGGAACTATCTCAATACTCAGAGAAAGTACGCCTAATTCTAGATTTTAAAGGACTAGATTACCGCAAAATAGAGGTTACACCTGGGATTGGACAACTAGAACTGTTCCGGCTGACTGGTCAGAAACAAGTCCCAGTATTAAAAGATCGGAATAAATATATTGCGGATTCTACGGAAATAGCTAAGTATTTAGACTTAGAGTATCCCGATCGCCCAATAATACCCCAAGACCCCAAAAAACGGGGTTTAACTTTATTGATAGAAGAATGGGCTGATGAATCTATAGGCATCAAAGGTCGAAAGGCACTATTTGCAGCCATCAGTCAAGATCAAAATTTCCGCAAGTCTTTATTACCCACTTCAACACCAGATATATTTAAAAGTCTAGTTGGAGGAGTACCTACTGACTTACTGACAGTGTTAGGTTTTGGGGTAGGTTATAGTCCAGATGTGATCCAATCAGCGATCGCATCTTTAAAACAAGACTTGGAAGCGCTAACGTTATTATTGGCAGATAGTCCTTATTTAACTGGAGATGAGCCGACTTTAGCTGATTTAGCAGTAGCTGGCTTATCGATATTACTCAAGTTCCCTCCTGGCCCCTATCTGGATTTACCAGCTTCTATTAGAGGAAAAGGATTGCCAATCTTTTCAGAGAATATAGATTATGAACCATTCTTTACCTGGCGCGATCGCATTTACACCCAATTCCGTAAACCATTAATCAGTACCACCTCAGCCGCAGGGAGTGCGCCAACTTCAATTCAGATTGATTAGATAATTGGGCATTGGGGATTGGGCATGGGGCATGGGGCACAGGGTGGACAATGACAAATGACCAATAACCAATGCCAATGACAAATGACAAATGACTAATCAGATGAATTCGGGACAGCCATTAGGTTCGGTCATTCAAGGTTCTCTAACTGAAGGTTTAGAAGTACGATTGCATCCTGACATTTCTGTGGAAGATATGCGGGTTGGAAAGTTTCTTGTTGTGCAAGGGATGCGATCGCGCTTTTTTTGTATGCTGACAGATGTAGCATTAGGCGCTGCTAATGCCCGAATTATTGCTAACCCTCCCAGTTGGGAAGACACTTTTTTACGAGACGTTTTAGCCGGAAGTGGTACTTACGGTACTATCAACCTCGCGCCGATGTTGATGTTCACTCCCGAAACTGAAGAATCTTTTTCCCCAACAAATGGCAAATCGGCAAATCCCTTTATCCCATCGGTGACGGGTTTGGCTTCATTTGTGCCACAAACCAGCACAACGATGGAATTGTTGCCTGTTAAAACTATTCCTAGCCACTTTAGTCAAGTTTACGATGCAAGTGTTGACGATTTTCGCCGCGTATTTGGTTGGGAAGATGACCCCCAAAGGCGCAATTTTTCCATTGGGAAACCTTTGGATATGGATGTGCCTGTTTGTATCGATTTAAACCGCTTTGTAGAACGGAGTAATGGGGTTTTTGGGAAATCTGGTACTGGTAAATCCTTTTTAACACGGTTACTTTTAGCTGGCGTTATCCGTAAAAGTGCGGCAGTAAATTTGATTTTTGATATGCACTCTGAGTATGGCTGGGAAGCCGTCGCAGAAGGGAAGAATGTCAGTACTGTTAAGGGATTAAAGCAATTATTTCCTAGTAAGGTAGAAGTTTATACTCTTGACCCCGAATCGACAAAGCGCCGGGGTGTGCGTGATGCTCAAGAACTTTATTTGAGTTACGAGCAAATTGAAGTTGAAGATATTAAGTTATGTAGTCGAGATTTAGGACTCTCTGACGCAGCCCTAGATAACGCCAATATTCTATATAGTGAGTTTGGCAAGTCTTGGATTGTCCAACTGCTGAACATGACTAATGAAGAAATCGAGATGTTTTGCGACGAAAAGCGCGGACACAAAGGTTCGATTATGGCATTGCAGCGCAAACTCTTGCGGATGGATAGCTTGAAGTATATGCGAGCTGTTTGCCCCCAGAATTATATTAGTAAAATTGTGCAATGCCTGGAATCTGGGAAGAATGTTGTGATAGAATTCGGTTCCCAGTCGAATATGCTCTCTTATATGTTGGTGACGAATATGATCACCCGACGTATCCACGAGCATTACGTCAAAAAAGCAGATAAATTTCTGCAAAGCAAAAATCCTTGCGATCGCCCCACGCCGTTGATGATTACCATTGAAGAAGCGCACCGTTTCCTAGATCCAGGAGTGGTACAAAGTACTATCTTTGGCACTATTGCCCGTGAACTGCGTAAGTATTTCGTCACACTTTTGGTAGTTGATCAACGTCCATCAGGCATAGATAATGAAATTATGTCCCAGATTGGAACTCGGATTACCGCTTTGCTTAATGACGAAAAAGATATTGATGCAATTTTTACAGGTGTATCTGGTGGTAGCGGACTGCGATCGGTTTTGGCAAAGTTAGACTCTAAGCAACAAGCTTTAATTTTAGGTCATGCCGTTCCCATGCCAGTAGTAGTACGTACACGTCCTTACGACGCAACTTTTTACGAAGAAATTGGTGAGCCAGCCTGGGAAGAAAAACCTGACGCAGAAGTATTCGCGGCTGCTGAACTAGCCAAAGCTGACTTGGGATTTTAAATAGTTATTTGTCATTTGTCATTTGTCATTTGTCATTGGTTTAAGTAATCGCAGAGAATTATTTACTGAACCTTAGTTTCTAGTCTGGATAAGAGTTTCATATCTTAATTTCGTTTAACTACTGATTCTCTCCCCACTCCCCAATTTCCAATATCCAATTCCCAATTCGTAACATCCCTCCATCCTTACAGGAAAATAAGTTCGGTTATCCGGCTAAGTTTTGGCAACAGAAGAGGGGTTTTTGGGGTCACTATAGATATAGTCAGTAATTTCAAGGAAGCTTAAATTTTTTTTCTAAACGAGCAATTTTGAATTATAATCTAAAGCTTTATCTTAAGATACTTTACTATCTGCCTGATTTATCCTAATATAAAGTAAGTGGAACTCATAACGACTTCGGATTTATTAGTTGCTGTCATCAACTACCTAAAAAATAATTCTCAAAAATAACCCGTGTGCTTATAAGAGATTGAAAAATTTAGGGAAGGTAGGGGAACCTATCTCAGGGGCTTACCGTCTTAAGAACGGCTATATCAATTAATAATTGTTTTTAGTAGCTACCGGGTATTTCCTGATACATTTACTACCTTTATAAGGCTATTTTAGTAAGAAAATATACATTTTATCTACGGAGTAGAGGACAACGCACCAATGCCTACTGTCAATACCCAAACGGAAAACCTCAACACCAGATTCACAGCTGATATGGTGCGAACCTATCTGCGAGAAATTGGTCGTGTACCACTGCTAACCCGCGAACAAGAGATTGTCTTTGGGAAGCAGGTTCAACAAATGATGACGCTCATCGATGCCAAAGAGGTTTTGGCGAAGAAACTGCACCGCGAACCGGATATGTCAGAGTGGACTGACGTGGTTCAATTATCAGAAACTGAGGTACAGCAAACGGTAGCGCAAGGTAAGCGGGCAAAGCAAAAAATGATCGAAGCGAATTTGCGCTTGGTTGTTGCTATTGCGAAAAAATACCAAAAGCGAAATATGGAATTTCTGGATTTAATCCAGGAAGGAACACTAGGATTAGAGCGGGGTGTGGAGAAATTTGACCCAATGAGGGGTTATAAATTCTCGACTTATGCTTACTGGTGGATTCGCCAAGCTATTACCCGCGCGATCGCACAACAAGGACGTACTATCCGGTTGCCGATCCACATTACCGAAAAATTGAACAAAATCAAGAAAGTGCAGCGCGAATTGACTCAAACCTTGGGGCGATCGCCTACTCCAGCGGAAATTGCCAAAGAACTGGAACTAGAACCTGCTCAGATCCGCGAGTACCTGAACATGGCGCGTCAACCAGTGTCTTTGGATGTTAAAGTTGGCGAGAATCAGGATACTGAGTTGCAAGAAATGCTCGAAGATAGTGGCCCATCACCAGAGTATTACACCAACCAGGAATTCTTACGCCAAGATTTAAACAACCTACTAGCAGAACTAACCCCGCAACAGCGAGAAGTTTTAGCCCTACGCTTCGGTTTAGAAGATGGCAATGAAATGTCATTGGCGAAAGTGGGTGAGAGATTAAGTCTCAGCCGCGAACGTGTCCGTCAACTAGAGCATCAGGCTTTAGCTCATCTACGTCGCCGTCGCGCCAACGTCCAAGAATACGTTGCTAGTTAAGTGTGGAGACGCGAAATCCTGCGTCTCTACACTACCCTGGCGATCCGCCTCCTAAATTCTAGGAGGCGATTTTTTTATGCTGACAAGGGCTATATTTCTACGTCAATGTATCCGATAAAATAATATCAGTATTTTTTATTCATTAAAAAATAAAAACTTTAGTTTTTGACAGTTTTATTTTTTGGACAATAGTAATATAAATCGTGAACTAAGTCTTTAACAATTAGGACTTAGTTATAGTTTAAGTAAGTTCTAGAGAACTTAGTTGATTTTTTAACAGGAGAAGTAGGGTGCTTAACAACCTTTATCAGTTCTTATCTCCCCGCCAGTGGGGAATTTCCCTAGCGGGCTTAGGCTTACTTCTCGGTCTGGGCTTTATAGGCAAGCAGACTCAAGTAGTATCGGTTACAGATTCTCCATCATCATCGGCTCAGATTCAGAAAACCAAAATCCCCGAAAACTCCCTTTTGTCTCAGTTAAGAAGAGTTAGAGAAGAAAGAAGTCAAGAGAGAGCCTCTGCTGGGGAGAGAGGGATTTTTATGCATAAGAACGGAAAAACACTCCCGACAACCACAGCGCTGGTTCCAGATTCTCAAGGAGCAACAAAAAGCGCAGAAGGTTTACCAAAAGTGAATTTTCCTGTAAAAGATGGGGTTTATCTCTATGGTCAATCGCCAAAATCAAACCAGCTTGGTCAAGGTTACATCATATTTCAAAAGCGGCAAGATAAGATAACTGGTGCATTGTATATGCCCCAATCAGAATTTAATTGTTTTCAAGGTACGCTCAACAAGTCAGGAGAACTGGCAATGACGGTTAATAGTACATCAAATGAAGCCAGTACTCCGAAGTCGAATCAGGTAGCTGCAAATGGTAAACTACCTCAAGTTAGTGAAGATGAGTTTAGCAGTTATCCTTACTCGCTGGCTCTGCAAGACTTTTATCAGCTAAATTCCATCACAGCTAGCGATCGCAGCACGTTGCAAATGTGCAAATAATCTTGAAGTTAATACTCAATTCCTGGTTGCGCTTTAACGCCTTGATCGCGGAAAGGGTGCTTAATTAAGGTCATTTCGGTTACGAGGTCAGCCCGCTCAATTAAACCAGCCGGTGCGCCTCTGCCTGTGAGAATAACGTGCTTGTTAGCTGGTTTTTGCGCCAAACCCGCCAAAACGTCCTCTAATGGTAAGTAAGCCATTTTGAGGGCAATATTAATTTCGTCTAACAATACCAGATGAAAATCTGGGTTGCGAATATATTCTAATGATTTTTCCCAGGCGGCGCTAGCTTTGTCAAGATCGCGATCGCGGTCTTGAGTTTCCCAAGTGAAGCCTTCACCCATTGCGTGAAATTCTATTTGGTCTTCCCAAGAACTGAAAACCCTTTTTTCTGAAGGTTCCCAACTTCCCTTGATGAATTGAACGATCGCTACTTTATACCCGTGACCTAGCGATCGTAACACCATCCCCAAAGCCGCAGTAGTTTTACCTTTACCGTTACCAGTATTTACAATAATTAACCCTTTTTCTGGTACAGCTTCTGCTATCCGCTTGTCTTGCACTTCTTTGCGTCGCTGCATCTTTTTGCGGTACTGTTCATCAGTCAGAGATGATGACATTACCTCATCAATCAAGCGCCCAATTTCTTGATCTTGCTTTAATTCTTGTGGTGTATCGTTTTTCATCAACCTTGTCTAGAAATAACTGTTAAAACTTTTGAGAATGAACCGAAATTCTGTTTAGAATTTAATTTTAGCTAAATCAGATAATTGAATATGTCCAGTAAGATTTTATATAAAAATATTGATTCTGTGCTAGCTTTATTTAACATGATTTACAGACAAGTATGTAAAATTATATGATATACAAACCGAACTTATAATTTGAGTTTAATATTACTATTTTAAATAATTTAATATGTTCATTAAAGTAATTTATCAGTATAACTTTGTTATTCTATCCTTTGCTACAGTCATCAGTTAAACTCACAACTGAGGGTGTTAGCTTCTCTAGTTGACAATCCCAGGAGTTTGATATGAATAGTAACACCCGTCTACAGATGATTTTAGCTGATACACCTATTGATACAGTATTACCTGCGATCGCTAAACTAAATCTACCTGACTGGTGGTTAGCCGGTGGTGCAGTCCGAAACACCGTTTGGTCTTCGATTTTTGGCAATGACTGCGGGTTAGTTATTAAAGATTTTGATATTGCATTCTTTGATATAGAGGGAAATCGTTCTCAGGAACTAGCAGCAAAGACGACTCTCACCGAACAATTTCCTGATGACGAGTTTGATGTCAAAAATCAAGCTAGTTTTGCTCGTTGGCGGCTTGGTAGTAGAACCTACACTAGCACAGAAGATGCGCTCGCAGAGTGGCTGCACACCGCTACTGCTGTGGGAGTTCGACTAGATGCACAAGGCCAATGGCAATTTTTCACTCCCTACGGATTGGATGACCTATTTGATGGCATTATTCGACCTACGCCAGCACATACTCATAATCTAGATGCCGATAATAAGGCATCTGGATTTTTACAAAAGTGTTCTTATCTGCGGTTAGCGTAAGGGATACAATCGATTTTAATTTAAAAGAGGGTAGCACAGCTAGCTGTGCTACCCTACGAATTATCTATATATTTCAGTGGATTTAGGATACTGAACCACAATGTTAATAATTTTCTACCACTGGGAATAATTAAATTAGAACCCCTTTCAATACGAGACAGGGGGTAATACTAATTTTTAATATAGTCAAAAATCTATGCCAAATCCCACTGGATACCAAATCAACTCGACTCTCCACGAAGGAATCCAAACAATTATTTATCAAACACAAATGCCAAAGACGCAACAAAGAGTTATTCTCAAGTTGCTTAAAAATGAATATCCTACCCTCGAAGCCTTTACTCGTCTGAAAAATGAGTATCAAATTCAGCAGAGTTTAGACCATCCCAATATAGTCAAAGCCATTAGTTTAGAAACCTTTGATAATCGTGTTGGGCTATTGTTAGAAGACTTTGGTGGCCAATCTTTAGCCGAAATTCCACAAAGAGAAGAATTTGATTTAATTAACAACTTAAATATTGCTATTCAACTGACTCAAGCTCTAGATTATTTACATAAAAATCAAATTATTCATAAAGATATTAAACCTAGTAACATCATCATTAACTCCCAGACAGGTATTGTTAAACTCACTGACTTTGGTATAGCCTCCCGCCTCAATAAGGAAAATCCCCAATTTAATAACCCTAACTGTGTTGAAGGCACACTTGCCTATATGTCTCCCGAACAAACAGGGAGAATGAATCGTATTCTTGATTATCGCACTGACTTTTATTCTCTCGGTGTGACTTTATATGAAATACTCACTGAGAAAACACCATTTTTAAGTCAAGATCCCTTACAACTAGTTTATAGCCACATTGCTGTTCAACCGATAAATCCACAGTTATTAAATCCAAAAATTCCTAACGCCATCTCAGAAATTGTGCTGAAGTTAATGGCAAAAAATGCGGAAGATAGATATCAAAGCGCTACAGGATTATTAGCAGATTTAGAGTTATGTCTTAATCAGTTAAAAACTAAGGGTACAATTACTGATTTTATTCCAGGTCGTTTAGATATATTAAGCCAGTTATTGATACCTCAAAAATTATATGGTCGTGAAAACCAAGTTAATGAACTATTAGCTGCATTTGAACGTGTTACATCTGGAACTAGTGAAATTATGCTAGTTTCTGGTTATTCCGGCATTGGCAAATCAGTTCTAGTTAACGAAGTTAATAAACCCATTACTCGCAGACAAGGTTACTTTATTTCTGGTAAATTTGACCAATTAAAACGCAATATACCCTATGCTTCTTTAATTCAAGCTTTTGCTTATTTAATGCGATATTTACTAACAGAGAAAAATGAAAAAATAGAAATATGGCGTGAAAAAATCCTATCATCTTTAGGAACAAATGGAAAAGTTATTACTGATGTCATTCCAGAGGTAGAATTAATCATTGGTACACAGCCAGAAGTTGCACAAATTGGTGCAACAGAATCACAAAATCGCTTCAATCGAGTTTTTAAAGAATTTATCCAAGTTTTTACCAAAAAAGAACACCCTTTAGTCATATTTTTAGATGATTTGCAATGGGCAGATTCAGCTACATTAAATTTAATCCAACTCCTTATAACTGACACTGACACCAAACATCTATTATTTATTGGTGCATATAGAGATAATGAAGTTAGTGCAGCACATCCTTTAATTCAAAGAATAGAAGATATTAAAAATGTCGGGATAGTTGTTAATAATATTGTATTACAACCTTTAGATTTAGATAATGTGACTCAGCTAGTTACAGAAGCTTTACAACAAACAGATATTAATAATGAAGAATCCAGCAACTTTGGCAATAAAATTATCCAACTAGCTGAATTAATTTCTAATAAAACAGGTGGAAATCCTTTTTTTATCACACAAATTATTCTGGCGCTACATCAAGAACAACTTATAACATTTGACTTCATAAATACTCAATGGCAATGGAATCTGGAAGATATTCAAGCAATTGGAATTACCGAAAAAAATGTAGTTGAACTAGTTGCAAGTCGAGTTGAAAAACTGCCAAAGTGTACCCAAGATATTTTAAAATTAGCAGCTTGTGTGGGCGATAGATTTAATTTGGATGTTTTATCAATAGTCAATGAAAAATCAGCTTCTTTGACAGCCAATGATTTACACTCAGCTTTGCAAGCAGGATTAATTCTACCTTTAAGTGAAGCTTACCGGATTCCTTTAGTTTTTAATCAAGAAGAAGCGGTTAATTTAAACTTTGACACTTCACGAGTGGGTTACAAGTTCTTGCATGACAGAGTACAACAAGCAGCATATTCGTTGATTCCACAAGAACTAAAGAAATCTACTCACCTGAAAATTGGGAAATTGCTTCTACAAAATATCCCAAAGGAGGAAATAGAAGCTAATATTTTTGATATCGTTAATCAGTTGAATGTAGGTATTGTTAATCTAATCGAGCAATCTGAAAAAACTGAATTGGCACGATTAAATTTAATTGCAGGGCAAAAAGCTAAAGCTTCTACAGCTTATGAAGCTGCACTTAATTATTTCACAAATGGGATAGAACTTTTAAGTATAGATGCTTGGCAAACTGAATATACATTAACTATAAGCTTATATGAAAGAGCCGCAGAAGCAGCGTATCTGAGCGGTAATTTTGAACAGATGCAGCAATGGGCTGAGGTGGTGCAGCAACAAGCCAAAATCCTTTTAGATAAAGTGAAAGTCTATGAAGTACAGATTATCGCTTCTATCATTCAAAGCAAGCAACTGGAAGCAATTCAGATAGCAGTATCAATTCTAAAATTATTAGGAATAAATTTTCCAGATGAACCGACATCAACTGATATTCAGCAGGGGATGGATGAAATTGCTGTTTCTTTGAAAGGGAAAGCTATTGCAGATTTGATTAACTTACCATTAATGTCCGATCTTAACAAGATTGCAGCCATGAGGATATTAATGGGAGTTCTTCCTGCGGCTTTTCAAACTGCTCCTGCAATGATGCCGATTATTGTCTGTAAAATGGTTAATTTGTCTTTAAACTATGGCAATACGGCTGTATCTTCCTATGGTTATAGTCTTTATGGGCTACTTCTTTGTGGAGTTCTAGGAGAAATTAATTCTGGCTATGAATTTGGTAAATTAGCTTCTAGTTTGGTGTCGCAATTTAATGCTGAAGAACTCAAGGCTAAAATTCTGACGGTTGTTAGCGCCCATGTTATGCACTGGAAAGAGCATATTAGGGAAACATTAACATCATCAATGTCTGGATATGCTAGTGGTCTAGAAACCGGAGATTTAGAATATGCTGGCTATTGTGGTTATATTTATCCCTATCATTCATTTTGGTTGGGTAAGGAACTTTGGGTTTTAGAAAAAGAACTAATAGCTTATTGTGAATCGCTGAAAAAGATTAAGCAGCAAGTAGCTTTAACTTGGAATTTAGTATATTTACAAACAGTTTTGAATTTGAAAGGTAATTACGAAAATGTAGATTGTTTAATTGGAGAAGCCTACGACGAAGAAAGTATGCTGCCAATTCATCAGCAAGTAAATGATCTTTACACAATTAATCATTTATTTGTCAATAAACTAATGCTCTCTTACATATTTGGGGAGTATTTTAAGGCTATAGAACATGCTGCGATCGCAGAGAAATCTTTAGGTGGTGTTACAGGATTGTTTGTTGTCCCAATGTTCTATTTTTACGATTCTTTAGCACACTTGGCAATATATCATACTGCTAAAGAGTCTGAGAAGCAAGCTATTCTAGAAAAAGTCCAAGATAATCAGCAAAAAATGGAACTCTGGGCTACTCATGCTCCCACTAATCACTTACATAGATTTTATCTCGTGGAGGCAGAACGGTATCGGGTTTTAGGTCAAAAGCTGGAAGCGATGGACTACTATGAAAATTCTATTGCCAAATCTCAAGAGAATGGTTTTCTCCAAGAAGAAGCTTTAGGCTATGAGTTAGCAGGAAAATTTTATCAGTCTCTAGGTAAAGAGTTAATTCATCAAACTTATATAACTAAAGCCTATTATGCCTATATTCGTTGGGGTGCGATCGCTAAAGTTAAGTACTTAGAATCAAAGTATGTTTTTCTAGTAGGACAAACTACTACTATAGAAACTACTACTTCCAAAATAGACACAATTCACTTTACCACTACCACAAGTAGTAATAGTAGTTTAAGCGATTTTTTAGACTTTAATACATTCATCAAGTTTTCGCAAGCGATTACCAACGAAATTGTTTTGGAAAGCTTGTTGGGCAAGCTAATCAAAATTTTACTAGAAAACGCTGCCGCCCAAAAAGTAGTACTACTCCTACTCAAAGATAATCAACTATATATCGAAGCTTCTGGAAATTCTGCCGATAATGTAGTGACAGTTTTAAGCTCTATTCCTGTTGAAACCTATCAGGATTTACCGCTCTCTGTGATTAATTACGTTTTTCGCACTCAGCAATATCTTGTATTGAATGATGCAACAACTACAGAACCGTTTAACCTGGATATTTATATTCAGGAATCTAAAACAAAATCAATCTTTTGCTTGCCCATAATTTATCAATCACAGCTTACAGGGATTATTTATTTAGAAAATCAGTTGTCTTCAGGTGCTTTTGTTCCAGAAAGAGTAGAGGTATTAAAAGTCTTAGTTTCTCAAATGGCTATTGCCATCCAAAATGCCGGTTTGTACACAAGAGAACAAGACAAATCTAGAGAATTAGAACAGTCAATAAAAGATTTACAAGAGACACAACTACAACTTATTCAAAGCGAAAAAATGTCTTCTTTAGGCAATTTAGTTGCAGGTGTAGCACACGAAATCAACAACCCAGTTGGTTTTATTACAGGTAGTATTGCCCAAGCAAAAGATACTGTTAATGATTTAATAAACTATCTCCAACTCTACCGAGAAAAATTTCCGAATCCTGGTGTTGAGATTGAAGAAAAAGCTGAAGAAATAGATATAGATTTCCTGCTAGAAGATTTACCCAAAATGATTGATAGTATGACGGTAGGAACACAGCGCATTCGTAACATTAGTACTTCTCTCCGTACTTTTTCACGCGCCGATACTACCTCCAAAGTATTAGCCAATATCCATGAAGGTATTGATAGTACTTTGTTGATTTTACAGCATCGTCTGAAGGCTGACCATAATCGTCCGGCAATTCAAGTCATTAAGGAGTATGGAAATATTCCATTAGTGAAATGCTATTTAGGACAATTGAATCAAGTGTTTATGAATATTATTGCAAATGCAATTGATGCTTTGGAAGATGCAAATAGTAGTCGTAGTTTTATGGAAATTCAAGAAAACTATCCTAATATTATTACTATCTTAACGAAGGTAGAGAAAGATAATAATCTGTCAATTAAGATTCAAGATAATGCTAAAGGAATGCCAGAAGAAGTTAAAGCTTGTATCTTTGAAAATCTATTTACTACTAAATGCGTCGGAAAAGGTACGGGATTAGGATTATCTATTAGTCGCCAAATTATAGTAGAAAATCATGGTGGAACTTTAATTTGTGAATCAGTCTTGGGACAAGGAACAGAATTTATAATTTCTATTCCCATTTTGGGATAATAATCTCTCATAGTAGAGACACATTATAGCAATTCTCAGTTGAGTGAGGTACAAGAACCTTTCTCCGCAAGCGATGAGGGGGCTATGATGTACTTCATGTGGTTAAGAAATGACGTACCCGAATTACCAAAAAATTCGGGCATTTTGTTTATCACAAATGATTCATGATTGCTATAGTAATTACATCTTATTAGGACTTACACATTGACAGAAAAAACATGTCTGTCATAGGGGCACAGCAGTGCTGTGCCCCTACAGCGCGGATCTATTTACCATCGAAGCAATGATTAGTCAAAGCCTGAAATGACATATTTACGTTGATACACAATATGATTTTTTTGTATAGTGCATAAGTCCTACTTATTTTAAAATCTGCTAAAACAAAAGTTATTTGGTTGTTAAGAAAACTATATAAGTAGTAACTTTATTACTTAATCAAATCATCATACATCTGGTCGCAATTAGCACTTAAAACTTTATGTATTGCCTGTTATTATAATAACTGATTACAAGCATCAAATCTTGCACTACTTTCTCATTTCCTAGCTGATATCAAAGTAAGCTGTAACTAAATAGGCAAGAATTTTAGCCCGATTTTTATCAGCTAAAATATCACTCGTAAATTGAGTTTGCAGCAAGCAAAAAGATGCGTAAATTGTAAAAATTAAGGTGTTTCTACTGTGGAAAAAAGAAGAGAAGGTGGGCGAATAGTTCCAAAGGCTATCTCGTTTTTGTTAAATCAGATCGCATTGATTGTACTTGCAGTCACTCTTGTGATGTTTATTGGAGGTAGGTTTGAACTAGCAAGTGCAACTCAACCTAACGCAGAATTAGAAATTCAAAAATTAACATCCTGTTACTCGCTGGGAACTGATGCCATTGGTAGAGGAAATCTACTAGAAGGAAAAAATATTTATCGGGATTGTTTTACTCAAGATGCAGTCCTCACTGCCATTTTTCCTGATGGGACAACTCAAACAAGTTATGGGACAGATGCTTGGGCAGATTTTGTCTATTCAGTATTTCAAGGAAATGGTTATACAGCTACCCAGCACTTGATGGGTACGATAAACATTTCAATTGAGAATAATAAAGCAGTGATGACTTCTTATCTCCATGCGACTCACAAGCGTTCGGAAACTAGCATTGATGTCGCTAATGGTACTTACGAAGATGAAGTCGTAAACAAAAATGGACGCTGGAAAATTCGTAAACGTACTCTCAAACTCATCGATTTCTTGAATCTCAGTTCACCGACAGTTGATTCCTCAAATGCTAATGCCCGAAGTAGTAATCCATCTGCTACCTTTGTAAGACCAAAAATGTCTGGCTTCAATCATTAATCTTTCACAGCATATAAGTAAAAAGTAAAAAGTAATCTCTACTTTTTACTTTTTATTCTGTTTGATGTATGAATAAAGAAGTTCGCGATCGCTGTGAGGATTTACAATTAAGCAAGGACTATTACCGCCACTTCCATTACTTACAAAAACGACTGTAATACCAGATTTTGGACAAACTCCTAAACAACTGGTGCTAACCACACGAAATTCTCCCCATAATCCCTCAAATTTTAAACGAGATTTTAACCAATTCTCTAAGTCTTCGGAAGCCGTTGAGCCTAATTGCTCGTTTGCACATTGCGAACACACAAGCACCAAACCAGACTCCCATCGGGGAGAAACGCTGGGAATAGAAATAGAAGTGTGTAGCGGACGAGAAATTATTAAGGGCGATGTCTGCTGAGAATTGGATGCAAACGTCTTGAAGATACGTTGAAACAATCTCTTAATACGCCGGATCAGTTTTTTCATGGACGACGCTACCTATTTCTCTGACAGAATAGTGTAAATTTCTTGTTTAGTCTGTTCTGGTAGATCGTTTAATAATCAGCGTTTCTGAGCAATTTGCTGCAAGTATGCAATTAGCTGTTCTCCTGCGGTGTCAATGTGTCGTTTTAGCAACCTGACAGCAGCTTTTGTATCCTGCTTTTGACAAGCATCTAAGAGTTGATAGTGTTCTTTTTGCGATCGCTCTTGGTAATCCATCTCTACCAATTGTACGCGAACATAGCGATCGCAATTCACATGTAAAGTTTTAATCATCGCCAGCAACCGGGGACGTTCAGCAATGGCGTACAGCGTTGCATGAAATTCCCAGTTGAGTTTTGCCAACACACCTGCATCAGTTGCTTTATCTGTCGCTTCCAGAATCACAGCCGCTTTTTCTATATCTGTTTCCCTGAACTTGGGTATTGCCAATTGCATCGCTTTTACTTCCAAAGCGCTGCGAATTTCAAAAATTTCTTGCGCCTCTTGTGCTGTCAACACCGACACAATCGCACCACGATTTAGATGCAGTGTCACTAATCCTTCTGCTTCTAGCTGCTTCAGGGCTTCGCGCACGGGAATGCGACTAACGCCAAATTGAGTGGCGATTTCATCCTGTCTCAAAGATTGTCCTTCCTGAAAAATGCCCCGCAGAATCGCTTCCCGCAAAGCATCGGCAATTAAATCTGGCGTACTGCGTTGTTGTTGCAGCACATTGGCTGCTAAGTCATTTAAGTTCATATTGAATATTGTATACAAAATCCAAAAGATTGTATACAATATCCAAAGTAAGTTTTTTAAATATCCCTCAATACCACGGGAGACAGTTATGAGCATCGCATCTCAACCAAACCAAGTTATCATCTTCGACACCACGCTACGGGATGGCGAACAGTCACCGGGCGCAACCCTCAATGTAGAAGAGAAATTAGCGATCGCTCATCAACTCGCTCTCCTTGGTGTCGATGTGATTGAAGCCGGTTTTGCCGTTGCTAGTCCGGGAGATTTTCAAGCTGTTAAAACCATTGCTGAACAAGTTGGAATACCTGGCGGGCCAATCATTTGCAGTTTAGCTAGAGCCATTCGCCAAGATATTCACGCCGCCGCCGAAGCCTTGAAAGGCGCAGCTCGTCCGAGAATCCACACGATGATTTCTACTTCTGATATTCACCTTAAATATCAATTGAAAAAGTCTCGCAGTGAAGTATTGGCGATCGCATCAGAAATGGTTGCTTATGCCAAATCCTTTGTAGACGATGTAGAATTTTCACCAATGGATGCTAGCCGCACTGAACCAGAGTTTCTTTATGAAGTTTTAGAGATGGCGATCGCAGCAGGTGCAACTACAATCAACATTCCTGATACCGTTGGTTACTGCACACCTAAAGAAATCGGAACTCTGATTCAAGGAATTCGAGAAAATGTTCCTAATATTGATGGGGTGATTCTTTCCATCCACACTCAAAATGATTTGGGTTTAGCGACAGCTAACGCTTTGGCAGCAATTGAATACGGTGTACGTCAGGTGGAGTGTACTATTAATGGCATTGGGGAACGAGCCGGGAATGCTGCATTGGAAGAAATTGTGATGGCGTTGCAGGTTCGCAAACCATTTTTCAACCCTTATTTTGGTCGTTCAGTTGATGCTGATACACCCTTGACTAATATTAAGACTCAGGAGATTTACAAAACCTCATCCTTGGTTTCCCAATTAACCGGGATGCTGATTCAGCCCAATAAAGCGATCGTGGGAGCAAACGCTTTTGCCCATGAGTCTGGAATTCACCAAGATGGGATTATCAAGCACCGCGAAACCTATGAAATTATGGAAGCTGCTGCGATCGGTTTGCCAGAAAATCGCATTGTTTTAGGCAAACACTCTGGAAGAAATGCTTTCCGTACCAGACTCAAGGAATTGGGGTTTGAATTGAACGAGGCGGATTTGAATAAAGCTTTCAATCGGTTCAAAGAAGTCGCCGATAAGAAAAAAGAAATCTCAGATTGGGACTTAGAAGCGATCGTTCGAGATGAAACGCAGATTCAAGTAGAAAGTAGCTTCCAAATTGAACACGTCCAGGTAATCTGCGGTGACTGCACTTGCCCAACTGCAACCATTACAATTGTTACACCCGATGGCAAAATCCTCACGGATGCGAGTGTCGGCACTGGCCCAGTGGATGCGGTGTATCAAGTAATCAATCGATTGGTGCAGATTCCCAATCAACTGATTGAGTTTTCTGTCCAATCTGTGACTGGCGGAATTGATGCACTGGGAACCGTCACAGTTCGCTTGAAACATCAAGAGCGGATATTCTCTGGACAAGCATCTGATACTGATATCGTGGTAGCCGCAGCTTATGCTCATATCAACGCCCTGAATCGTCTTTATCGTTATTTGCAAACAGAGAGATCCCATTTTGATAAGATGAATCCTGCTGTTGTCTCTGGATAAATTCTGATGCGTTTTTGACACAGCCATGAATCGTTGATGTAGAGACGTAAAATTTTATGTCTCTACAAGAGTTTTGGTTGCACTATTAAGTTAGGAAGGCTTTCTGAATAAGGATTTGAGGCATTTTTGGAAATAAAAAAACATTGTTTAAATATTCCCGGCATTAAAAATCTGTTGTGCGGTGAAATTAAATTCTGGGAAAGTGGGTGAGAGAATGCAATCGCTCCCACGGAACTGGCTAATTTGGTATTCGCTTTCTACCAGTGAGTAGATCGATATTGTTGGTTGTTTAGTATTACCAATGAATGATTTACCGGCCAGAGCTAAGTAATCTACAATCCAATACTCCTGAATACCAATTTTTTCATACATACCGCGTTTAGTGTAATAGTCGGTGCGCCAATTAGTAGTAACTACTTCAATAACTAAAGGAATTGATGCGCCTAAAGTGACCGTGGATTCCTTTTTCCAGAGAGGTTCATTTACCAGATTGGAGCGATTGATAATTAATATATCTGGTGAATAACCCGATTCATTTTCAGGTGGTTTGACTAGTGCAGTTTTTGGAATGAAGTAGGGAAGTTTAAGCCGGTCATATTCGACTGGAAGTTTTGTAGCTAAAAATCCTGTAATCTCTTCATGATCTCCAGTAGGTTGCGACATCTCGACCACTACTCCATCATGTAGTTCATAACGTTTACCTGTGTTGTCTGGGTATCTGGCAACAAATTCACTGAATGTAATTAGTTTTCTTTGTAGGGCTTGAGTCATATATTTCTCCCGTGAGTTTTGAAATTAAGGTAAGGGAAACGCTTTTACACACTATTTTTTCTCATTAGGGTAGTTAAGCTTACCTTCTTTTTCAGCTTGTTCTACGTCACGGCGTAGCAAATAAGCTGCTAAATCGGCAAGGCTTGTGCCCTCAATATCTGCCCATCTTTGTAATTTTTCATGAGTTAAGTCTGGCAACGAAACGCTTACTCTTTTCGACACTGTAGATTTTTTGATAGTTTTGAATAGATCGTACCCTTCAACGAAACTTCGTGATGCTGCTAATATAGCGCTAAATAAGGCTTGAATAGCATCTAAACTGTTCCCTATCTCCACCAATGAATTTAATTGTGTCCGACTACTTAAAATTCTCTCTTGGCAAAAAAACTTGACATCAAAGTGCCTCAACAGTATATTTGTACTATTAAGGCACTTAAGTGTTGCATAAAACTTTAACACTCCCGATTACGCCAACAGGAGAGCAAAATTAATGAAGCTATCTAAGGTAGACTTGAGCAGTTTAGTAGCGATCGCTCACTCTGATGGATATTTGCAGTTGTTGCTCGATCGAGGTGACGAACTAGAGTTTTTGGAAATTCCGGCACCGATACAAGCTTATGAAGGATTGCAAGAACTGAACGAGGCCATTGCTGAAACGACTGCACTACCCTTTGAGGAAGAACCAATTGCTATGTTACCAGTTAGCTCATCAATGGCGATCGCTGTGGGCTACGATCGCAACGAGCAAATTTTGCAAGTTGAGTTTCAAAGTGGATCTGTTTATCAATACTTAGGCGTAGACGAGGATACTTGGGAAGATTTACATACCTCTGACTCAGTTGGCAGATTTTTCAATCAAGAGATTAAAGGCAGATATAACTGCGATCGTCTAAATAGCGCAGATTATACTATTGACTAATTAATAAATTTAACATGCCCATTGTTGTAAGATGTAAGCATAAAAAGCGTCTTTGTCAACCTGATCCATTGCATAAATTTTCCGACCACCAGGAACTACTTTAGTACGCCCCTGACTCACTCCAGTGGTGACAATTTCTGTTTCCCATTGGCGCAATTGATAAAATTCTGGGTGTCCTAGATAAGCCGTTGCCAACACATCCCAAAAATAATAATCTTGGGGGATAACTAGTGCATAACATTGTCCGGCTAAATCAGAGATGGGATAGTCGCGTTGTCGCCCCATTTTTTGCACTAACTCTGATGTAACTGGAACATTGTTAGTTAAATCCAAAGGACACATAATAATTTCAATTTTCGTTTTCCACACCCGCGCCGCCGAAACCGAGTCCCAATAAACATTCCATTCGGCGGAACCATCTTGTCCAGGTTCTAAACTTTTTTCCACATTGCCGGGGACATTCAAAGCACCTCCCATCCAAACAATTTTGTGAATCTTGGCTTCAATATCAGGTGCTTTATCCAAAGCTGCTGCTACAGTGGTCAACGGCCCAGTTACCATCAATGTTACCGGGCTTGATGCGTTACGTAACACCTCGATCGTGAAATCTTGACCTGTTTTTTCAACCAGAGGCGTAGTTATGGTTTCCCTTTGATTGAGAATGGGAAGATGGTCAACAATAAACGAATCACGGCGATAGAGAGTAGGAAATGGATTGATACCCCGTACAGTACTTTCTGCAACCGAGATATGAGAAAATCCCATCAAATCTATAATTTTACGTGTGGCGCTAACAGCTGGTTGGACATAACAATCTGCTGGTGTGACAACAACACCGAGGAGTTCAATATTATCCATCGTCAACAGCAGCATAGTTGCTAGATAATCATCTACACCACCATCGTGATCCATTAATACAAGTTGTTTTGACATAAAAGGATAATTAATATGGATAAGTTTATGGAAACTGCAATTCAAGAAGCAAAACAAGGCAGACAAGAAGGTGGAATTCCCATTGGTTCGGTTCTCGTCAAGGATGGTAAAGTTCTCGGCAGAGGACACAATAAACGTGTGCAAGACGGCGATCCTATCACTCATGCCGAAATCGATTGTCTTCGGAATGCTGGGAGAGTTGGCAGCTACAGAGGTACTATACTCTATTCAACCTTAATGCCGTGTTACCTGTGCGCTGGGGCAGTGGTACAATTTGGCATTAAAAAGGTCATCGTCGGAGAATCCAAAACTTTTCCTGGTGCTAAAGAATTTATGGTATCTCACGGTGTGGAAGTAATCGATCTTAATCTTGATGAATGCGAACAAATGATGAGTGAGTTTATTGAAACTAACCCGGAACTTTGGAATGAAGATATCGGTAATTAGTTAGGAATACATAATCCGATATTTGAGTCTCACATTCATAATTTTCTGTGAGTCTGCTTATTAAGTATTAGAGGAAAGGCATTTATAGCTTTTCCTAATCACATGAAGGTACGTCATAGCCCCCTCCTCGCTGGCGGGGAGGGGGTTGGGGGTGGGGTTCTTGTACCTCACTCAACTGAGAACCGCTATACCCTGTTCTTCTGCGATCTTTTTTAGATGGCGATCGCTACTGCAATAATTCTCTCATCAAAAAGACGCGATTAATCGCGTCTCTTAATCTCCAATCAACTCTACTGCATCTCGTCCATCGGAATTTTGTAGATAAACTTTCACAACTTCTTCTTTAGCAGTAGGCAACTTTTTGCCAGTAAAATCTGGGTGGATTGGTAATTCTCGATGGCCTCTATCTACTAATACAGCTAAACGAATCACTTCTGGTCTACCGTAGTCATTGACAGCGTTCAAAGCAGCACGAATTGTCCGTCCTTTGAAAATCACATCATCCACGAGTACAACCGTTTTCCCTGTCAGATCAAAAGGAATTTCGCTTTTTGTTGGAGTCCGCAATCCAATTTTGTCAAGGTCATCTCTATAAAATGTAATGTCTAAAGCGCCAACTGACACAGCAACACCTTCCAACGTCTCAATCTGACGCGCCAACAATTCGGCGAGTAATGCACCCCTGGTATAAATACCAAGAAGCACGAGTTGAGACAAATCACGTGTCCTTTCCACAATTTGAGAAGCTAGGCGAGTTAAGGTACGACGGATTTCTTCGGATGAGAGAATTTCAACTACTTTGGCAGACATAGGGAATTATCCGATAGGAGTTAGGAGAGACGCGAAAAATCTTTGTCTGTACAAAAAGTGGGAGACGCGATTCTTAATTGCTAACTCTACATTTATCATTAATTGTTTGGGAGTATTAAGAATATTGCGATCGCTATGCCTAACCATAGCAAAAAACAAGATCGAGTTAGCTGCAAAGCATTGTGAATAGAAGTTACAGTAATGGGATAAATTGCATCTCCTAGCAGTGGTTTGTACTTAGCTACCCCACGATACCAATTTGTACCCCCCATCTGTACGCCCAAAAAAGCAGCATAGACGCACTCACTCCAGCCAGAGTTGGGACTAGGATCGTTAATTGCATCTCGACGACAAATTCGCCAAACATCTTTCGGTTTACCTGATAACAGCGCCAGAGTTACAACTGTTAACCGACAAGGAAGCCAAGTCAAATAATCTTCCAACCGCGCACAGAACCATCCCAAATAAGTATAGGGTGCTTCTCGGTATCCCACCATCGAATCAAGGGTACTGCTGGCTTTGTATGCTAAAGCTAAGGGAGTTGGCCCCACAATTGGCACAAAGACACCAACAATTGCAAAAAAAAGTGGAGCCATCACTCCATCGGTGGCATTTTCTGCAACCGTTTCTAAAACGGCTCGTAAAATTTCTGCTTGTGAGAGGTTTTGGGTATCTCGACCAACGTAATTACTTAAAATCTTCCGAGTTTTCTCTAAATCTCCGGTTGTTAAAGGTTGTAAAACAGCCACTGCTGCTGCTCGTAAACTTCTACCAGCAAAGCAACTAGCTAAAAGAATAGTATCTATTGCAATTCCCAACAAAGGATGAATCAATTTAGCACTTTGAATAATCAAAAAACCAACAAGACCGCTACCAATTATTAGGATAATACCTAGTACAATTCCGGCTAGGCGTTGTGTGAGAGGATTTTTACACACTTGGAGAAAAAATTTGCTTAGGCGAGAAATTACCCAACCCATAATCTGCACTGGATGAGGCCAATCCCAAGGATCGCCAATTAAGTAATCTAAAAATGCAGCAATTATTAAGATATAGATGCTATTGGTCATGAATCACGAGTCAAGAGTTAAGGAGCAATATTTAGACTATTGACCGGAGGCGGAGCGTCTCCGGCTCCACTCTTGACTAAACCACAAAACTAGCTTCTTCCCCAAGGGAAGCTTGCCAGCTACGAGCATCGTAATAAAGGTCTGCCAGAGTAATACTGTACAAAGCTTCCTTGAGCTTTTGGTTGAGTCTCTGCCAAAGGCTAAATGTTACCCAATCTTCAGCTTGTGTAGGCGCTGGGGTGTGATGGGGTAAATGGCTAGTCTCGCCAACTGCTTCTAAAATTTGTCCTATAGATATTTGTGCAGGCTCTCTTGCCAATTGGTATCCGCCAATGCTACCTCGAATTGATTTAACTATTGACGCACGACGCATTTCTATTAGTAATTTTTCGAGGTAAGGAGCAGGGATATCTTGGCGTTTAGCGATCGCTCTCACAGATACAGGCCCATATTTTGGCTGTAAACTTAAATCTAGCAACGCCTTGACACTATAGTGTCCTTTGGTAGTTAGTTTCATTTTGGCAAGTTTTGTTGTTTGTCTTTTGTCATTTTTCCTTTGTAAATAACTAATGACCAATAACTAAGGATCAGTTTTACTTATCATTCTGTAACTCAGTTATCATCCTCAGCAAATAAATAAGCTTTTGAGCGTTAGTTTAGAAAACTTAAACATGTATCTTAGCAGTGATTTACAAACTATATATATAGTTATCAGCATTGCCAGCATTTTCTAAAATAGATTGTCTTGACAATATTGTTAATGGCATAACAATTGTGCATCTGAGTGTAATATACTTGGCTAGGTTGAGATAAAAACTAAAGGATTATGTTCCTATTAGCTCAACCTCAGCTAAAATAAAATCGATTCCAACACTTCAAACATTCATTTTCGACCTAAGTTGATGCCTAAACTGAAAAAAATTGAACCCCTACTCGGTGATGAACTGCTCAAAAAAGTCAAAGAGCTAGAGAGCGAGAGCAAAGAAGACAAAGCCAAGAAGTGCGGCTACTATACCGTTACCAAAAACGGTATAGAGCGCGTCAATATGATGAAGTTCTTAAATGCCCTAATTGATGCTGAAGGCATTCAGTTGGACAGTACACCCAGCGCTAATGGGCGTGGTGGACGTAGTGCTAGCTATAGAATTAGTGTGCAATCGAATGGTAACTTACTTATAGGTTCAGCTTATACAAAACAGATGAATCTGCAACCAGGAGATGAGTTCATCATCACTTTAGGCAAAAAGCACATTCGTCTGAGACAGGTAGATCCAGAAGATCGGGAAGGTGATGAAACTATAGAAGCCACAGCTTAATAAATATAGATGGTCATTAGTCAATTGTCATTTGTCCTTTGTGAAAACCAATGACTAATGACTAATAACTATATCTGTGGTGGGTAGTACTGGTAAATAGTGACGAAGCGCTTTGCGCGTAACGGCTAAATTGCAGGTTAAGGCAATTTGCTCTCTTTCTAGTAAACCCAAAATGCAATCGGGTTTATCTCGTGCTACCACTGGTAATTGATTTAAACCTCTAAGACTCATCCGGTCTAAAGCTTCAGATAATAGTTCATCCTGCCATGCATAGAGGATTTCAGTGGTACAAATATCTATCAGGGTTTGACTGGATAAATTATCTGGAATTTCAGTTACCGAACTTGGGTAAGTTTGCCAAAGAGCAAGGGCACGGTTAATATCTTCCAGAGAAAGTATACCAACTAATTGCTCGGCTGCATCAATTACTAAAGCACTCCGCGAGCGATCGCGGATCATTTCCACAGCTGCATCTAAAACTCCAAGAGTTGCAGATAACTTTTTTGGATAAGGGTGCATGGCATCTTCTACCAAAATGTGCTGCACAATTTCCGCTTGTTCATCTTTCAATTCTGAAAGACCAATTTGTTGTAAATTAGAGTTAGAGTTAAAAGTCGGTTTAATCCTTTCCACTAACCAAACACTCAAACCCACAGCTGCCATCAACGGTAAAACAATCCGATAGTCGCGGGTTAATTCAAACAGCATTAAAATAGCCGTTAACGGCGCTCTGACACTAGCAGCTAGTACTGCTGCCATTCCCACCATTGCGTAAGCTGGGGGAGCCGCCATTTGATCGCAAATAGCTGGGAATGTCACGGCCAAAATTTTGGCGTAAGCTGAACCAAAAGAAGCACCTAAAAACATAGCTGGTGCAAACAAACCACCAATGAAACCACTACCCGCGCTAATTGCAGTCATCAGTAGCTTCACCACCAACAGCACCACCAACAGGGAAAGGGGAAACTCCACATCCTGAAGCATCGCTTCTACAGTTTCATAACCCACGCCCAAGATTTGCGGGAAATGCAAAGCAACTGCGCCAATTATCACACCGCCAATAATTGGATGAATCGGCTCAGGAATGCGTCCCAAAAAGGCAAAACCTGGAACCTTTCCAGCAAAGCAG
Organism: Nostoc sp.; assembly: GCF_036917435.1. Classification (GTDB taxonomy): domain Bacteria; phylum Cyanobacteriota; class Cyanobacteriia; order Cyanobacteriales; family Nostocaceae; genus Nostoc. The sequence goes on along the minus strand of NZ_JBALDM010000049.1, from coordinate 35,598 downwards.
GCTTTTGCTAAACGAATTGATTGCGTATAAGCCAGAGAAACAAGGCTTGCCCCTAAACCCAAACCCAGATAAAGAGGTAATTCTAAAGGACTGCGGACTTGGTAAGCGGGTAAATCAAAAGCAGGTTGTGCGCCCAAACCAATTTGGGCAATTAATGCTGCTACCACCGCCGCTAACAGCACCACACTCACACCAGAAGTAGCGAAAGATGTCGCTCCCATAACCACCTCTAGGGCAAAAAATACTCCAGCAATGGGAGCATTAAATCCAGCCGCAAGTCCAGCCGCCGCGCCAGCACCTAAAAGCAAACGTTGTCGTTCTTGAGATACATTCAGGATTTCAGAAAACAACATCCCAAAATTTGCGCCAATTTCCACACTTGGCCCCTCTGGCCCCAAGGAAGCACCACTCCCCAAAGAAACAGATGCAGCCAGCATTTTCGTTACCGGTCGTAGTGGACGCTTAATCTCTGTTCCCTGAGAGGCGGCGATGAGAGATGAAAGTCCAGGGCCAAAGTCTTGAGTGCGCCAGCGCATCAAGCCAACGATTAACCCGCCAAGAGTGGGAACGCAGGCTAAAGTCCAAGCACCCCAGACACCAATTTGACCCATTAAATTTTCCAGCATCAATTTGTGAATCAACTGGATTAAATAGTGAAAGGTGACTACACCCATACCCGTACCACCGCCAATGAGCATGGCTAAAAACAGGACAAGTGTTTCTGGGGATGGTTGAAAACGATTAATTAGGTCAGTTAAATGAGTAGAAGGTGTAGGAAATGCAGGTTGTTCCGTTACCTTCCTCAGTTGAGTGGGAGGCAGGAGAGTCATTGAGAGGCGGGGTAAATGTAAGAAAAAATTTAAATTTTTATCTGTTACTTATCATTGTGAGCCATTATTTAGCAACGAGACAAGTAGACTTTATTTGCTTGATTTACAAAGCTTTAGCAAAAGATGTCATTGTGCAAAATTTTTGTGGGGAGAATGGTTAAATAGGAGACAATTGTTATCTGAGGGTTTAAAGATCGTTAGTGGAGTGCAAGTTAGGGCTAACACTATTTTTGACAGAGACAACCAAGTTTTTGTCGGCTAGGTGGACGCACCTGCAAGCATTAACTAGGAGTCATCCTTGCCTAAATCTAGCTATACTCGTGTTGCGACCATTGATCCATCTTTGGTAGTAATACAATATATATATGATTTATGGCTGTTCTCAGACCATACTTGGAAGTCTGCTAAGTATTGATCTCAATTCAATATAGCTATTCTTATAGAGCGAGTAAATGGACTAGGCGGACGAGGTAAATGAATATACACACCTTTGATAATCATTATGTTACTTGCCCAATTTGCCAAAGAAATGCCACACCCAAACCAATTAAAACGCGCATGGGCTTATTTTGCTGTCCCTATTGCCAGGAAAGGCTAGTAGTTTGCCAAAGCGGTCATTATGTGCGGGATCCGTTTACTTGGAGACAATTAATGATTGCTTCCTCGCTACGTCGTCAAAGCCGACCTTTAGCCAGGATTATCAGAGATTTTGTCTTGCTCAAACGTCCTATGGTAGCCTTGGCTGTGGGAAGTGCCATTTTCTTTAGTGCGATCGCACTAACTCAAGAAAAGACAAACTGCGATCGCCAAATCTTTCCGACAACAGAGAAAGTTAATCAACCAGGAAACAAATCTCAGTAAATGGATTAATTTGGTATAAATCAAATCTTACTTTGATTTTCGTAATATTATAATTAAATACTTTTATGAAACCGTGTCTTATTACCACAAATAGGACACGGTTTTACATAATGTCCCGCTTCAAGATCCATCTAAGTGCAGCAGCCAATTCACAGGGTACACTACAATGACTAAATATAGCACCACAGATTGAAGAAAAAGAGCGAATGCCGAACTCTTTTCGTGGTGAATGGAACTACCTAATTAAGCCCAGAATTCCTGCTTAATTATTGTTTAAGTTATTTTTACATCACTCATAAGAAAAAACGTCAATGAGTAGACATCGCAGCAATTCCCATGAGAGATGATTGTCTTCAGGTTTTATATCACCCAATAAATGGGCGATCGCAAAATCAAAAGTGCGGATAAAAGGACTTGAACCTTCACTCCTTTCGGAACTAGAACCTAAATCTAGCGCGTCTGCCAATTTCGCCATATCCGCATCAGTTTAATATCTTACCATAAGAAATTATTTTTGGGAATAGGGCAAACCAGCAGAATAATAATGCCCAATGCCCAATGCCCAATGCCCAATGCCCAATGCCCAATGCCCCATTCCCCATTAAATAACTGCAACACGAGGTAGACGATGCTTAAAGCCACAGAGAATTTCCCAGGAGATAGTATTTAATTGTTCTGCCCAATCGTCTGCTGAAATCTGTTCTTTTCCCTCTTCCCCTAGCAAAGTGACTACTTCTCCTTCTTGAATATTGGGTATGGCACTCACATCCAGCATCAACTGATCCATTGTAATTGTCCCAATTTGCGATACCCTCTGACCGCGAATTAACACCTGCATTTTGTTAGAAAGACTACGAGGAACGCCGTCAGCATAACCAATTCCTACGACAGCGAGGCGAAGTTCACGCGGGGCAATAAATTTATGCCCGTAGCTAACGGCAGTTCCTTTGGCAATTGTTTTAACTTGGGTAACTCGTGCTTTAAGTTGCAAAACGGGCTTGAGATCGATCGCATTTTGTAAATGGGTTGCTGGGTAGAGTCCGTAAACAGCTAACCCGACTCGCACAATGTCGTAGTGCAATGCCGGATTTGTGAGTGCAGCCGCAGAATTTGCCAAGTGCAAGCAAGGCACTTCGATTCCCATTGCTTTAATTTGAGCGATCGCTTCCTCAAATCGTCTATGCTGTTCTTCCATGACCGTAGTATCAGGATCATCTGCTGTTGCCAAATGAGAATAAATACTGGCAATAGATAGATGTGGTAAGCGCTGCACTAATTGCACAAATTCACCAGCTTGCTGCCAATTAGTTCCTAACCTAGACATTCCCGTATCTAATTTGATGTGTACGGGCACTGGGGAACCATGATTCATGGATTCTAGAGTATCAGAAAACACCAAAGCTTGTTTAGGACTACAGAGTGTGGGTTGAAGATTCCAATGTGCGATCGCATGAATCTGCTCTGATGTATGAGTTGCTCCTAAAATCAAAATGGGTGCTTCAATCCCGCCTTCTCGCAATTGAATAGCTTCAGGAACTGTAGCGACTCCCAGCCAACTAGCTCCCGATTGAATTACAGTTTGGGCCACTGTTACCGCTCCATGTCCATAGGCATCAGCTTTTACTACTGCCATCAACTGGGTACGCGGCGATAAAAACTGCACCAATTGCTGTACGTTATGCGACAACGCCCCTAAATCAATTTCTACCCAAGCTCGTTGCGAAAACCACGCGTAGGTATCGCACTGCTGATTAGGAACTACACCAGGGATTTGTTTGCGACTTAACATTTATATTGACTCCTATCCCACCACGGCTAAACTTTCAAGCTATCTATCTATACACGCTCCTAAAAGCGAGATCAGATTAAATAGGAAGTTTAACCTTCATATTAAAATTGATACAAGATATTACAGGAGTAAATTAAAAGTTAATATTTATTTATGAGTTAGGAGCTAGAAGTAAATCTTATAGCTCGGCTTTTTGCTGTGTTATTTGTATTAGTCTACGTAAAACTCTTTGCATCAGGTGAGAAGTTTTACTTCCAAACTCCTAAATATTCACTCCTAACTCCTAACTCATAACTTAATTGCCGAATTCTGTCGAAAGTATAATTTATTCTCATCTCCCTAGCAGGGTGTATTTGTGTTAACATTTATGTAAAGCTAACACCCTGAGCGCAGATAAATGGGGAAGGTTTTAGTCTTAAACGCATCTTACGAACCTCTCAATATAACGAGTTGGCGGCGTGCTGTGGTTCTGTTAATTAAAGGCAAAGCAGAACGCGTAGAACACAACGGTAAATTCTTGTACTCGGATTTTCCATTGCCGACTGTAATTCGGTTGCGTCATTACGTGCGTGTTCCTTATAAAGAAATTCCTCTGACTCGCCGAAATATCTTGCACCGTGATGGTCATGCCTGTCAATACTGTGGTTACACAGGAGATGAGTTGACTCTAGACCATGTAATGCCGCGATCGCGCAGCGGGGGTGATACCTGGGAGAACATTGTGACAGCTTGTGTCCGTTGCAACGTTAAAAAAGGTAGTCGAACTCCCCATGAAGCTCACATGCCTTTACGTCATCCTCCCCGCCAACCTTATAGCAGCCTCTATTTCGAGGTCAGCAAACATCTTAAGAGTGGACTGCATACAGAATGGCAAAAGTATGTCATAGGTCTTTGAGCAAAAATTATAGAGGATCGCAGGATAAAGAAGAAATGCCTTCTTGCTTTGTGACAGAGCCAATAACTTTAGTCACGGAGTGCTGAGAAATTGGCGGCTATATGATTTGCTACGAAGCGATCGCGTCTCGTAGACAGGTGCAATTGATTAACGTAAATATGAGTGATTTAAAAAACCACATCTGTCATAGGGGCAATTCATGAATTGCCCCTACCGCGCAGGTCTAGTTCCTATTAAAAAATGATTAATAAGAAGCTGAAGTGACGTACTTACACTAATATACAACATAAATCTTTTGTATAGTGCGTAAGTACTAGGGGATATCAACAGGCGTTGTTAATGAAAAATAATTGTTAATTGCTCAATAGTCACAATAATGAGATTATTGAGCATAAGAATATTTTAAATATCAAAGACTAACCCTAAAGTCCAAGATAAAAAGTATACCCTAAGTCAGATAAAAATACTGTGAATTCAATTTAAGGAAGAAAAAAAGCTCCTCAAATAGATTTATGCTGACAGATACAGCCCGATATATAAAACTTCCTTGTTTTTAGCACTCATCCACCCTCTAGTGGTATTTAATTGATGTCAAGCCCTGTGACTGACAAAAAATATACTTAGATATATAGTGCAATGTCTTCATATTTTTGCGAAGATCAAAATAATGTGGCTAAATTCAGTGAATTGCTGATCTTAGTATTTCTGAATTAAAGGAGCCTCACACTTTAAAAAAGTTCCCTATGTATTTGAATTCTCCCGTTACTCAGTTTGAGAGTTTGTCATTGACCACAGCAGAGCCAAACCCAGAGGAACCTGAAATCGAGAAAACGCCAGTGGAAGTTGCATTTAAAAGTCCATCATTACCGCCATCGGTAGGTGAGGGGGCTATATTTCTCAGTCACCGTGGTAATTCTCTGGCACAACAAAAGTCAGAAGAACTGCAAAAAACCCTTTTGGCACATCGACACGATCGCCAACTGATAATTCTGCAAGATTTTCCTGACCCTGATGCCCTTTCTTGTGCATGGGCTTACCAGTTGATTGCCCAGCAATATGATATCAAATGCGAAATTATTTATGCTGGCGCATTGAGCCATCAAGAAAATATTGCCTTGGTGAGACTGACTAACTTACCTATTCAACGCTGGACAACGCAAACCTTGAAGACCAAAGATTTGTCATCTTATCAAGGTTTTGTATTAATTGATAACCAGGGAACCACATCACAGCTACTATCAGCAGTGCAGCAGGCTAAAATTCCCTTAGTGGTACTTATCGACCATCACAGTATCCAAGGCGATCTGCATTCAGAGTTTGAGGATATCCGCCCTTATGCAAGGGCAACGGCAACAATTTTTACGCAATACCTGCAAACAGGGTTATTGGCATTAGATAGCAGCATAAATCAACACGTCAAATGTGCTACTGCCTTGATGCACGGTTTGCGATCGGATACAAATCGGTTAATGCAAGCCCAAGAAGAAGACTTTATGGCAGCTGCATATTTAAGCCGATTTTATGACGCTCAACTGCTGAATGCTATTTTACAGGCGAACCGCTCTAAGCGGGTAATGGATGTGATCGAGCGATCGCTAAAAAATCGCATCGTCCAAAATAACTTTTCCATTGCTGGTGTCGGTTACTTACGCTACGAAGACCGCGATGCCATCCCCCAAGCGGCTGATTTTCTCGTTACCGAAGAAAACGTCCACACCGCAGTAGTTTACGGTATTGTTCACGATGAAGACGATGAACTAGAAATAGTCATCGGTTCCTTGAGAACTAGCAAACTGACCCTTGATCCTGATGAATTCATCAAAGAAGCCTTTGGACAAGATAGTGCCGGGCGCTTTTTCGGTGGTGGAAGGACAAGCGCAGGCGGCTTTGAAATTCCGATGGGCTTCTTATCTGGCAGTAACGAAAATTCCGCTTATGCGAAAATGAAATGGGAAGTATTCGACGCTCAAATTAAGCAAAAACTGCTGAGGTTAGTTAACCCTAGAGACAACCCGATTCAGTCGGAGTAAAGGGAGATTAAGGAGATGGGGAGAACTCCTAACTCATGCAGCAGTCAAAGTATTTGCTTAGATAGCATCCCTAAATCATTCGTGATAAACATATTTCCCGACTTTTTATAAAAGTCGGGAATTTTTATCTTTACACAGAGGTTGAACAGATTGAGAATGTAGTTTGTGCCTAATATTATTTGTAAAAGAAGAATTCTATGAAAATTATAGAACTGCAAATGTTACAAACTCTGTATGAGCAAGATTTTTATGCTTGGGTAGAGCAGACAGCAGAGCTTTTGCGATCGCACCAGTGGGACACCCTAGATTTAGAAAACTTAATTGAGGAAGTGGTGGACTTGGGTAAGAGTCAACAACGGGCGTTGCAAAGTGCGTTGCGGTTGGTATTATCGCATTTGCTGAAGTGGAAGTATCAACCAGAACGTCGCAGTCACAGTTGGCAAGTGACCATTACCCGTGAGCGACTGAATATAGACGAATTGCTGCAAGAAAGTCCCAGCTTACGACGTTTTTTAAATGATGCCGAGTGGATAAATACTACCTATCAAAGAGCGCGGCGCGAGGCAATGGTGGAAACAAGTTTATCAGAAGATAACTTTGCGATCGCCTCTCCCTTTTCTGTTGATGAGATTTTAGATTTAGACTTTTATCCTAACGCTGACCAATAACCGTAAGCTTATTTCCCCTATAACGATCGTTACGCCATCCTATAAATTGAGTAAATATACGGCTTATATTTAGTATGATAAATGGCTAGCATCATGATAATCATGATTAGTCAATTTTATTTCTGATGGAAACTATAATTTTTCTTTGCAACGGTGAAGCAGAATATTACAGTGCAAAAGGAATTGTTAAAAATAGAGAACTTCCTGCCTTGATAAAATCAGAAATTTGGTCAGGACAATACTAACTACGAAACATCTTGGAGTTGCTGGAATTCTAGATTTATACAGGTTGGAGATAGAGCTTACTTTCAGAGAAGCGGAAATATTGGCAATGAACCTAGTGGCTTTATTGCTGCTGGTCATGTTATTGCAGCACCAGAAGATGAGCAATTAAAGCTCTGCTGGTCGGTTAGATGCATTGGCAGAGAAAGCACTCAAACATTTCCAAGAAGGGCGTTGTACCGATCTGTGAAACATTGAGCAACCCCAGATTTTTGGTATTACTATCGCCAGTTACCAATTGATATCCAAGAGCTTGCTGATCGATGTTACGAGTTTATTCGGAAAGATCCCAAATATCCATCATTGCATTTCAAAAAAGTCGGTCAGTTTTGGTCAGTGCGTATTGGTATATATTATCGGGCGCTTGCTGTAAAAGAAGATGATAATTTTGTCTGGTTTTGGATTGGGTCACATCCAGAGTATGACAGATTGCTAAGTGGTGGATAGCGTTCTAACATTGCCTAAGAGTAACCTAACCGCTCACTCATAATACAAAGTATGGAACTATACTTAATTCGTCATGGCATCGCCGAAGAACAGGGATTAGACATCAAGGATGAGGAACGCAGCCTAACCAAAGAAGGAAGGCAAAAAACTGAGAAAGTTGCTCAGAAACTTGTTAAATTGAGTTTAAGCTTTGATTTAATTCTCACCAGCCCCTTAGTGCGGGCCCGCCAAACGGCTGAAATCCTTATAGAAGAAAAACTAAGCCCTAAGTTAGAGGAATCTAGCCACCTCGCCCCCGATGGTGAAATCTCTAGTTGGCTCAAAGACTGGTTAGAACCAAGAAATTATTCCGAAAATACCCAACTGGCGCTGGTTGGACACGAACCTAATTTGACCAATTGGGCAGAAATTCTTCTGTGGGGAGAAGTCAAAGCAAGCTTAGTCTTGAAAAAAGCAGGTATGATTGGGATAAAACTACCAGAAACAGGTTCTCCTCTGGGTCGTAGTCAGATGTTTTGGTTGACACCACCCAAGTACCTGCTATAACAGTTTGTCAACATTTTCGATTGTTGTTAGAACGGCTACTGTTATGGCGACAATAAATTTCTGGTAAGTTAGCTTGATCAGATATTTCAAAAAGCAAATGGTGGTGCCATGATGGTGTGCGAATACAAGCCTGGTTTAGAAGGCATTCCCGCCGCTCAATCAAGTATCAGCTATGTTGATGGGCAAAAAGGAATACTAGAATATCGTGGCATCCGAATTGAGGAACTAGCAGAAAAAAGTACATTCCTGGAAACTGCTTATCTCTTGATTTGGGGTGAACTGCCAAGAAACGAAGAACTGGAAGCATTTGAACATGAAGTTCGTTACCACCGGCGGATAAAATACCGCATTCGGGACATGATGAAATGCTTTCCAGAAAGCGGCCACCCAATGGATGCCTTACAAGCCTCTGCTGCGGCTTTAGGCTTGTTTTATTCACTCCGGGATTTACATAATCCTGCCTACATTCGAGATTCAGTAGTGCGCCTGATAGCAACCATTCCGACGATGGTGGCGGCGTTCCAACTGATGCGAAAAGGTAATGATCCGGTACGTCCCCGTGATGACTTAGATTATTCGTCCAACTTTCTATACATGCTCGATGAGCGAGAACCCGATCCTTTAATGGCGCGGATTTTTGATATCTGCTTGATACTTCAGGTTGAGCATACAATGAATGCTTCTACCTTCAGTGCCAGGGTGACAGCTTCCACCTTGACCGATCCTTATGCTGTGGTTGCTAGCGCTGTGGGAACTTTGGGAGGGCCCCTGCATGGTGGAGCCAATGAAGAAGTAATTCAGATGTTGGAAAAAATTGGCTCTGTAGAAAATGTCCGTCCCTACATCGAGCATTGTCTAGAAACTAAATCTAAGATTATGGGCTTTGGACATCGTGTGTATAAAGTAAAAGACCCACGAGCCATAATTTTACAAGATTTAGCAGAGCAACTGTTTGAAAAGTTTGGGCATGACAAGTTCTATGACATTGCCCTAGAGATGGAACGAGTGGTAGGAGAAAAACTCGGTAGCAAAGGAATTTATCCCAATATTGACTTTTACTCTGGTTTGGTGTACAGGAAGATGGGGATTCCTACAGACTTGTTTACGCCAATATTTGCGATCGCTCGCGTTGCCGGTTGGCTAGCCCACTGGAAAGAACAACTAGCAGAAAACCGGATTTTCCGCCCTACCCAGGTTTACAACGGTTTGCACGAAGTTACTTATACCCCAATTGAAAAACGGTAATTGGGGATGGGGCATGGGGCATGGGGCATGGGGCATTGGGAATTGGGTATTGGTTATTAATTCATCTCCCTCACTCCCTCATCTCCCTCATCTCCCCCTGCCCCATCCCCTCAATTGCCAATCCCAATGCCAACCATAAGTAGAAGTTCTCATATCGCTTCAGAGGGCTAAAACCATCCAAGGATATACTAGGCATGGGAATTAGCGACAAATCTTCTATCAAGCATCATCTGGGCAAAAATTAAAAATGCGTGAATTTACAGGTATTAACTTAACTAATAGTTGTAACTCACCATGACTCGATGTCTTAAAGAGCGGAAACATGAACTCAGGAATTGACCTCCAAGGAACTTTTATTGAATCCCTCCGGGATTTAGGTTTACCAGCAGGAACAGCCAAATTGCTTTGGATGCCCCTGCCCATGATACTGATGCTGATTGGGGCAACAGTGGGGGTATTAGTTGCTACTTGGCTAGAACGGAAAATTTCTGCCTCCGCACAGCAGCGAATTGGGCCAGAATACCAGGGGCCTTTTGGGTTGCTAGTGCCTGTAGCTGATGGTTTGAAGTTGGTATTTAAAGAAGATATAGTACCAGCCAAATCTGACCCCTGGCTGTTTACCCTCGGGCCAATTATTGTTGTAATTCCGGTGTTTCTGTCGTTCCTGATTGTTCCCTTTGGGCAGCATATCGTTATTAGCAATGTCGGCATGGGCGTATTCTTGTGGATTGCCTTGTCAAGTATTCAACCCATTGGCTTGCTGATGGCTGGCTACGCATCTAATAACAAATACTCCCTTTTAGGGGGCTTGCGGGCAGCAGCGCAATCTATTAGTTATGAAATTCCTTTGTCCTTAGCGGTATTAGCGATCGCTATGATGTCTAATAGCCTCGACACCGTTGATATTGTCAATCAGCAATCTGGCTACGGCATTCTAGGCTGGAACATTTGGCGACAACCAATCGGTTTTCTAATCTTTTGGATAGCCGCCCTCGCGGAATGCGAACGCTTACCCTTTGACTTACCCGAAGCGGAAGAAGAAATCGTCGCAGGTTATCAAACTGAATATTCAGGCATGAAATTCGGTCTGTTCTACCTGGGTTCTTACGTTAACTTGATCCTTTCTTCCTTACTAGTAGCAATTCTTTACCTGGGCGGTTGGGACTTTCCTATTCCCCTCAACCTCATCGCTGGTTGGCTGGGAGTCAGTGAACTAAATCCCGTCTTTCAGATAGTAACTGCTTCTTTGGGAATCACAATGACCGTCTTCAAAGCCTATTTACTAGTGTTTGTCGCCATCCTGTTGCGCTGGACAGTGCCACGGGTACGGATTGACCAACTGTTAGATTTAGGATGGAAGTTTTTGTTACCAGTTGGCTTGGTTAATCTTCTATTAACCGCCGCCCTGAAACTAGCCTTTCCCTTCGCTTTTGGCGGGTAAATCAATTTTAGATTTTAGATTTTAGATTTTGGATTGAATCTAAAATCTAAAATTCAAAATCCAAAATTCAAAAGAGAGAGACACAAAATGCTCAAGTTCCTAAAACAAGTTGGTGATTACGCCAAAGAAACGATACAAGCTGCGCGTTACATTGGTCAGGGGCTTTCTGTTACCTTCGACCACATGCGGCGGCGACCGATTACTGTACAATACCCTTATGAGAAGCTGATTCCTGGCGAACGGTTTCGCGGTAGAATTCACTTTGAATTTGATAAGTGCATCGCCTGCGAAGTTTGCGTTCGCGTTTGTCCAATTAACCTACCTGTAGTCGATTGGGAATACGACAAAGCCAGCAAAAAGAAAAAACTCAACCACTACAGCATTGACTTTGGAGTTTGTATCTTTTGCGGTAATTGTGTGGAATTTTGCCCCACTAACTGTCTATCCATGACAGAAGAGTATGAGCTTGCCACTTACGATCGCCATGAATTGAATTATGACAGCGTAGCACTAGGTCGTCTGCCCTATAAGGTAACAGATGATCCAATGGTTACACCACTGCGCGAACTAGTTTATCTACCCAAAGGTGTCCTCGAACCCCACGGAGTACCCGCAGATGCGCCACGTGCAGGTGCGCGTCCAGAAGACTTGGTAGAACAAACAGAAAAATAAATATCATTTGTCATTTGACTAATAATGACCAATGACTAATGACCATGCAAATTTTAGATTTTAGATTTTGGATTCAAAGAAAAATCTAAAATCGGCAATCTAAAATCCAAAATTGATTGACTAAGGACAAAAAACAGTGAATCTAGCAGAAGGAGTACAGTTAGTATCCCTTGGCATACTGGGCGTGATGATGATTGGGTCGGCCATTGGTGTGGTGCTGTTCTCCAACATCGTCTATTCTGCCTTTTTGCTGGGGGGTGTGTTCATCAGCATGGCAGGAATCTACCTATTGCTAAATGGTGATTTTGTTGCAGCTGCACAAATACTAATTTACGTTGGGGCGGTTAACGTACTGATTTTGTTTGCCATTATGTTGGTGAACAAGCGGGAGGATTTTGTCGCATTTCCTAACTCTTGGGTGCGGAAATTACTAACAGGTCTAGTCAGCGTAGGATTGTTTGGTCTTTTAAGTACGATGGTGCTGGCTACTCCTTGGGCTTACTCAACTGCTCCCGTAGTGGGTGGTGAAAGCTCTATAGTTGTGATTGGAGAACATTTTTTCACTGACTTTTTACTACCTTTTGAACTGGCTTCCATTTTGCTGCTGATAGCGATGGTAGGAGCAATTATTTTGGCACGTCGTGAGTATTTGCCAGACCTATTGACACCATCCGAATCGGGGCAAACTGTTTTGACTTTGCAAGAACGCCCCAGAGAACTGGTATCAACAACCAGCGAAACAAAAGAGTAATATTTGCGACTTCATTCGCAGACAAAAAGCCAGTTTTTTCAGGAGGGATACTCAGATTCATGCAACTCCAGTACTTTTTATTACTAGCAGCAGCTTTATTCTGCATCGGCATCTACGGTTTAATTACCAGCCGTAACGCCGTGCGGGTGCTGATGTCAATTGAATTACTTCTCAACGCTGTTAATCTGAATTTAATGGCATTTTCCAACTTCCTCGACTCAACATTAATTAAGGGTCAGGTTTTCACAGTATTTGTGATTACCGTGGCCGCGGCCGAGGCGGCGGTGGGTTTAGCGATCGTGCTGGCCATTTATCGCAACCGCGATACCGTCGATATGGAGCAGTTTAATCTCCTGAAGTGGTAATTGTGCGTGCAACTCAAGCAGGTAATCATTGCTTATAAAGCGCGGGATGCCCGAAGTAAAGAATGGGCAGAAATCTGTGCTAAACAACTAGAAAGCCGCGAGTGCCAGGTGTTGATGGGGCCTAGTGGGCCGAAAGACAACCCCTATCCTGTCTTTTTGGCTTCGGCGGCTCAACCAATCGATCTCGCCTTGGTACTCGGTGGCGATGGCACTGTTTTAACTGGTGCCAGACATTTAGCCCCAGCCGGCATCCCGATTCTGGGAGTGAATGTGGGAGGCCATCTGGGGTTTTTAACTGAGTCGGTGGAAGAGTTTCAGGATACAGAGAAAGTTTGGGATCGACTGTTTGAGGATCGCTATGCTATCCAACGACGGATGATGTTACAAGCTGCGGTATATGAGGGTCACGGGTCTAATTTGGAACCAGTGAGTGAGCGTTACCTGGCTTTGAATGAATTTTGTGTCAAACCCGCCTCTGCTGACCGAATGATTACCTCAATTCTAGAAATGGAAATTGACGGTGAGGTAGTCGATCAGTATGTTGGGGATGGATTGATTATTTCCACTCCCACAGGTTCTACTGGTTACACCGTTTCTGCTAATGGGCCGATTATGCACGATGGTATGGAGGCGCTTACCATCACTCCCATTTGTGCAATGAGCCTTTCTAGTCGTCCCCTCGTTTTACCCCCTGGTTCTGTGGTGAGTATTTGGCCTTTGGGGGATTATGACTTGAGTACCAAGTTGTGGACAGATGGGGTGTTAGGGACTTCAATTTGGCCAGGACACCGCGTTGATGTGCGGATGGCAGAGTGTCGGGCTAAATTTATTATTTTGCGCGAGAACAATTCTTACTATCAGACGTTGCGGGAGAAGTTGCTGTGGGCAGGTACAAGGGTTCACTACAACAATAATCACCGTAATTAATTAAGTATTTTAGAGTGCATCTACCGCAGATTGCTTCCCGCCCTTTCCAGTGGCGATCGCAACGAGAATACCGCAGCTATCACAATCAAAACTATCCAAGCCCCTGGATTCATCTAGGGGCTTTCCTCTTATCCTCTTCTTTAACAGGACTTACCCAAAAAATAGTCCAAACGTAGATTCTCCGGTAGGGGTAATTCATGAATTACCCCTATCACGTGTAGTTCTGCATAAGTCCTATTTAAATTGCATCTATAGCCTATATCAAAGGAAAATTTTGTATCTTATTGTCAGATTTTTTAGGAATTAATGCCCATAATAAAAGTATTCTACCTCTAATCCGAAAGAGTAAGAAAGTTCTTTAGAGGTTATTTTATCAAAAAGTGTCTCAATCACAGTTCGACACATTAATGCATAATGTGAGCTATTTGTATAGTGCCTAAATCCTAGTAGGATATTTTCGCAAATCTAAGTAGGAAGATAGATGGAAGTTTCTGGACGCAACATCAATTACTCACTGAATCCTCCTCCCTCTATTGAAGATTTTCCCGTCCTTCAAACTGAAAAATATACCCTATGGCTGGCTTCAACCGAAGAAGAATTAAAATCAATTTTTCGGTTGCGCTTTGAAGTTTTTAATTTAGAACTAGGCTTAGGATTTTCTGCTTCTAACTTTACCCAGATGGATATAGATAAGTTTGATGCGGTTTGTCATCATTTAATCATGATTTCCAAACAAACGGGTAAAACCATTGGAACTTATCGGATGCAAACCTATACAATGGCTTCTCAAAGATTAGGCTTTGATGCTGCCGATATATTTAATCTTAATGCAATTCCCAATTCTGTGCTTCAGGCATCAGTTGAAGTTGGGCGGGCATGTATAGCTAAAGAATACCGCAACAGTCAGGCACTTTTACTATTATGGAAAGGGCTAGCAAATTATCTTATCTGGAGTAAAAATCAATATTTTTTTGGCTGTGCATCATTACTAACACAATGTCCTTCTAAAGCTACTTGCACTTATGATTATTTTCAGCAACATGGTTTGATGCATCCAAGTATTTTGGTTTATCCAAATTCACAATCTTGTCTAGAACTGCCTCAAAGTTGTCCAGATTCATATAATGTTGAAATTCCTAAAATTTTGCAGGCATACTTGAATATTGGAGCTAAAATATGCAGTATTCCCGCTATCGACCGACACTTCAAGACTATTGATTTTTTAACCATATCTAATACTAAAGACTTTGCAAGATGGCATTATCAAATATTGTAAAAATTATCTTTAATCCTAATGCCTCTTAAGATTGTGTAATGAACAGACTTAGATATAATTACTAATTCGTAATAGAGCCTCCGGCACGCTCCGCGAACGTAGTTCGTAATGACGAATTATCATGATGGGCGTAGCTGTGGCACTGGATTATTTCAGACAAAATATTGGGAAAAATACTTATGCACCATCTCAAACTTGCTCCGAGTTGGTTGCGATTTTTAATTATTTTCTTATTGACAATGGGTATATTGTTTCGCTTTTTTAACCTTGATACCAAGATTTTCTCTCATGATGAAACTTATACCTTATTACGTATTTCGGGTTATACGAGAACTGAAGCACAAAATAAACTATTTAATGGTAGTGTCATTGGCAAAGAAAGTTTTGCTCAGTTTCAAGGTGTAAATCAAAAAAGCTTAAATGATACAATCATGACTTTGGCTAAGAAAGATTCTTTGCATCCACCGCTTTATTATGTAATAGCTAGATTGTGGTTGGAAATTTTCGGTAATTCGGTGACAGCAATCAGAAGTTTATCTGCTTTAATCAGTTTGCTGGTTTTTCCTTGCGTCTATTGGCTATGCCGAGAATTATTTAATGTGCCGCTATCAGTTTCTGGTGTAGCGATGCCTGCGGCGGGCGTAGCCATCGCACTTATGGCAATTTCTCCAATTCAACTAGTATACGCCCAAGAAGCACAAGAATATATTCTCTGGTTAGTCACCATATTACTATCTAGCGCCTCTCTGTTGCGAGCAATGCGGCTAGAAGATGAGCTAATAAAAAAACAACAAAGACCAGATTTATTCGCTACCTGGAGCATTTATGCAGTAACTTTGGCAATTAGTCTTTATACATTTCTTTGGAGTGGATTTATAGCAGTTGCTCACGGAATTTACGTGATTACTGCTGCCAGATTCCAGTTATCCCAAACTGTCAGAACTTATTTGCTAGCATCACTGGTAGGTTTTTTAGCCTTCATGCCTTGGCTAACGGCTGTAATAGGTGACTTTTTCCAATTTTTGATTTCAGCAGATAAGACAACAACGCAGTCATCTTTCATGCCTGTATTGGAATTTTTCTTTATGCAATTAAGCCGTATTTTTTTTGATATAGACATTAGATTAGAAAATAGTTTTAGCTATTTAATTAAAATAATTTCTTTAACTTTTATAGCATATTCAATTTATTTCCTTTGCCAAACAACTAACTATAAAGTTTGGTTGTTTATCATTATATTAATTGTAGTGCCAGTACTGCCTCTAAGAATACCAGACTTAATGGCTGGCAGTATAGAATCATCTACCGATCCATATTTAATACCATCTTACTTAGGGATTCAATTAGCTGTTGCTTACTTACTAGCTACCCAAATATCTAATGGGAGCATGTCACGCCGGAGTATTTGGTATGCGATCGTGGCATTGGTAATTATTTGTGGTTTAATTTCTTCTAAAGTTAATTCCCAAGCAGAAACTTGGTGGAATAAGGGTATCAGCGATGGTAATCCCCAAGTTGCCCAAATCATCAATCAAACTACTCGCCCACTTTTGATTAGTGATGCTTTGGGTAATAATTATGGAAATATTTTTTCTCTGAGCTATCTTTTGAAGCCAAAGGTACAATTTCTGCTGGTTCAAAATCAAAAAATCCCCAAAATTCCTGATAGGTTTGCTGATGTTTTTTTATTCAATCCTTCAGATACTTGGCGCGAAATAATAGAAAAAAAGTATAATTTGAAGACAGATATTGTTTATAGTGACAAATATTATTCGGTTTGGAAACTAGCTAAACCCCGCACTGTACGCCAACGTGATATTCTCCGCAAGACGAAATTATCTAGCAACTGAATGTCAGGTTAGAAAAAAAGGGTCGTAGGTTGGAAGTCGCTTAATACGTCGTACACCTTGTTAGCTTTCTGAAACTCAGATAAAAATAACAAAAATAAACATTCAACAGATTCTTATCTAAAATTAATTTAAGTGATACTAGGATGCTTTAAATTGTCATTTGAGATTAATTTAAAGGTGTTGTATGCAAATAATAGATTTTCTTGGTCTTTTACATCCAGCGATCGCAATTATATTTGTGTTTCCGCTTATCGGGACAGTGGTTAATTTTGCCTGGCAAACACGCCAACGCCGATTGCAAATCTTAGCCGGGAGTAAAAGCAAAATTCCCCCAGTGGTTGGTGGAGAACATAAGCAATTGGGTGAATGGCTAACAAGTGCAGTTGTTGCGTTAACTTTAATTGGATTAAGCTATCCTATTGGCAAAAATATTATCAAAAATCAATTATTGAATAAAACACCTTTTCAAGTTGTTTTTATCTTATTAATATTGGCTGCTACCATCGCCTCTTTAGTATTTCTTTATCGGGCAAGGCAACGAGTGTGGCGGGCAGTTTTTGCAACTTTAGCTGGTGCAGGTTTAGTAATATTAGGCTGTCAAGATGGAGTATTTCGCCGTACCAATGAGTGGTACTGGTCACATTATTATATTGGTATTACGGCAGCACTGCTAATGATTTTTTCATTAGCGATTGTTCAAGATATTTATCAAGATAAATCTAATCGTTGGCGGATCGTCCATACAATTTTAAACTGCATTGCTTTGTTGCTATTTATTGGACAAGGTATGACAGGAACGCGAGATTTATTAGAAATTCCCTTGAGTTGGCAAGAACCATATATTTATCAGTGTGATTTTGCTAATAAAACTTGTCCATCACCAAGTTCTCAACCAGCAAAGTGAACTAATGAACAAGAATTAAATAACATACAGTTTATGTCACTCACTTACCTCACCCTCAATCCCTCTCCTTATAAAGGAGAGGGAAGCTAGAGAGAGGATGAAGTTTTGCATTTTATTTAATCTACGTTACTAGGGGAATTGATTCTTTGTTTAAGCAATATTATCTACAAGCCGATCGCAAATTCTTTTGAGTTGATCTTGAGTTTTAATTGCCTCTCGCGGTGCTGGTAATTCGGTATTAGGCCAGTTAGGTAAATCATTGCAGGGGCATAACAATGCTGGCATCCCGATGTTTCGCGCGGCTACTGGCATACTGCAACGACCACAAGGAATCATATCCCAGGCTGGTGTCAACAGTTCGGCAATGGTTTCTTGCGTACCCTCTAGGTAACAATCACCTGATTCCGGCGAAATAATTTTTTGCCAGCACTCCTCAAATTCTTCACTATAGCGATCGCCATTTAGCACCGATAGCGGCAAAATGCTTGTCTTACCGTTGTTCGTAATCACTTTCTTACCTAACTGAAACCAGTAGGCAAGGTATTCTCTAACTTCTTGTTTGGTTGCCATAAGATAATTTTAGATTTTAGATTTTGGATTTTGGATTAATTTAAATTAATAGTTAAGAATCTTGATTCCTGAATACTCCAGGATCATCTCTGTTTGGTAATGGTGAACCAAGGACACTGAGATTGAGAACATGACCAGCAGTAACTAAATAAACAGTTTCGCTAAGTGCAGCTAGCTGGCGCACTAAAGAACCCAAGCGATCGCGGAACATCCTCCCAAGGGGATAAGCTGGTACTACACCCCAACCCACCTCTTCTGCTACAAACACGATATCAGCAGCAACCAGATCCACCGTCTCTAATAACTCCGCAACGATATTTTTCCAGCTAGATTCGTCCTCCTCTAAGAGATTAGCAACCCAAGTTCCTAAAGAATCAACTAAAAGGCAGGTATAGGGTTTGGCATCGGCGAGGGTAGCAGACAGTTCTACAGGTACTGATAGAGTTACCCAGTCTTGGGGACGGCGTTGTTGGTGTTCTAAAATGCGTTGATGCCATTCTCGATCGTCTAGGTTATCGGTGGCTGTTGCTACGTAAACGACTGCTTTCCCTGAGTGCATAGCCAGAGTTTCCGCCCATTCACTTTTACCAGATCGTGCTGGCCCTGTAACTAAAATGACTTTACCCAAAGTTGTTTCCTGAGTATTTTAACAATAATAGGACTTACGCAAAACTATACACCGTAGGGGCAATTCATGAATTGCCCCTACGGTAAATCAAGGATTTTACTGACTTTTTGCGTCAGTCCCAAAATAAGTAGCTAGTTGAAATTTATCACTACAGTTTTTACTTTATCGGTAAGATTTTTGGTTTCAAATAACTTTTAAGGGATAAAATTAGCACCAGCACCATTCAAAATTTATAATTCATAATTCTGTTTCCAGTTAGGATTGAAACCCCACCGCAAACAGGACTACGGTCATCATGCACCAGGTAAAAACCCTTACGAATTAAGAATTAGATTGGTGTCACAACTGGCAAAAGCCGAAAATCCCAACAACCCCATTTTTAATTACTTAACACCATTGGGGACAGCAAAATTTAGGATGTCTTTATGAACGCAGGCTTAAAACGCATAGAAGCAACTCTACACGATTTGGGGAATCGCGGCACTGCCACTGCCGCAGAAGCAGGAGATTCGACAACAAAACGGCCTTTTTCCTTTAGAATCAGTGTCGGAGCCAACGAATCCGCAGAAAATACACAAACTACATCCTCTCAGGAAGAACAAACAGTTGATTTGGGTGTAGATATTGAGAGTAATTATCCTCCTGAGCAAAATTTCTTTCCTCACCATGACTCTGTGCAAACCTTTCAAACACAAGAGGATGGCGGCAAAACACCCAGCCTACCTAAGTTGAAAACTCCGAACTTTAGTAACCATCGCCACGGAGCAAATCCAGCATTGGCGATGAATCTATTGCAAGAAATTCAGGAAACTGTCGCCGGTTGGCAAATAGAATTGCAAAATATTTTGAAGCAAATTCAGGATATTTACTTAGAAGGGCCAATTGTCAATGGCTGGTTAGAATCCAATCCCAGCGAACCAGAAGCGGGAGGAACCGCAACATTGCGCCATGCAGAAGTTGACCGCCTAATGAACTACGTAGAAGAAATTTGCGCCACTGGTGGGAAAGTATCTTATAAATCATCGATTAATGGCTACCGCCTCTGTGGTGTAGACGATGCTGGTAAAGTCTGGTCGCGCCCATGTCCGGCGGATCAAGTTCCTAATGTTAGTATGGCGATCGCACGTTACCAAAAGTTACGTCAACTGTTGGGGCGCAAGCAATCTTTAGAAACCCGCCTGAGTCAACTGGCTCAAACACTTGTAGTTTTACACAGTCATATTCAACAAACGTAAAGTTTTAAAGATTATTTCCGAAGAAACTCGGTTGGTGGGTCGGTAATTTTTGGTTTAGATTAACTCTCAGCAGGTATGCGTTGGATTTAAGATTTTTATCTAAAATCCCAAATCTCAAATCCAAAATAAAATCTATGCCAGACATCCAAATCTCTGCCATTATCTGTACCCACAATCGAGATACCTATTTAGGGGCTGCAATTGATAGTCTTTTAGCGCAGGATTTAGCTGCTGACTTTGAAATCGTGGTAGTTGATAATGGATCTAGCGATCGCACCCGTGAGGTTGTAGAACAAAGGGCCCACAATCCGCGCCTGAAGTATGTATTTGAACCCACTATCGGTTTATCTGTCGCCCGAAACACAGGCGCAAAAGTAGCTAGTGGTGACATTCTTGCTTATTTGGATGACGATGCTGTTGCTAGCCAGGGTTGGCTACAAGTTTTATATTTTGCCTATGACAATAATTCTAAACTAGCGATCGCAGGTGGCAAAGTCACTCTCTTATGGCCCCCAGGAATCGAACAACCACGGTGGCTATCTCCAGGACTAGCTGCAAATTTGGGTGCATACGACTTGGGTGATAGTAACATCTACATCGAGCAACCTGGCTTAACACCCAGAGGCTTAAATTACTCCATCCGCCGCAGTTTCCTAGAAGAAATTGGCGGTTTCGATCCTCATCTCGGTCGAGTGGGGAAAAATCTATTATCTAATGAAGAACTGCAAATGACCGAATTTGCCCTACAGCGTGGTTGGCAAGTCGCTTATCTTCCCGAAGCGCTAGTTGCTCACAATGTTGCCCCAGAACGTCTACAACGCACCTGGTTTTTAAACCGAGGCTGGTGGCAGGGTATCAGTGAATGTTATCGAGAACAACTCGCTGGTAAAGCTGGAATCGCTCAATTGCAGCGAGGTAGCGAACGGTTTGTGCGTGGCTTGTATAAAGCATTGCAATATTTTTCCGATCCAGCAGAACGGTTTGACAAACTTGTATATGCTTACGGTCAGATTGGCTATTTAAATGCTGCTATTCAAGGTCTTTTATTCACATCAAATAAGAAATAACCAATAACATAATTTATAGTGATATGTCATCTAAAATACCAGTTTCAGTACTAATTCCAGCAAAAAACGAACAAGCAAACTTGCCAGCCTGCCTCGCTAGCGTCAGCAGAGCAGATGAAATATTTGTAGTAGACTCTCAAAGTACCGACAACAGCATTGAAATTGCCAAAAGTCACGGTGTAAATGTCGTGCAATTCAACTTCAATGGACGCTGGCCGAAAAAGAAAAATTGGTCTTTAGAGAATCTCCCTTTCCGTAACGAATGGGTGCTAATTGTCGATTGCGACGAACGCATTACCCCAGAACTGTGGGAAGAAATTGACCAAGCAATTAAAAATGAGGAATATACAGGTTATTATCTCAACCGCCGCGTATTTTTCTTAGGAAAATGGATTCGTTATGGTGGGAAATATCCCGATTGGAATCTCCGTTTATTTCAGCATAAAAAAGGCCGCTACGAAAACCTACATACAGAAGATATTCCCAACACTGGCGACAACGAAGTTCACGAACATGTGATTTTGCAGGGCAAAGTTGGGTATCTCAAAAATGATATGCTCCATGAGGACTTCCGCGACCTTTATCACTGGTTAGAACGTCATAACCGTTATTCCAACTGGGAAGCCAGCGTTTATTTTAATACTCTCACAGGTAAAGATGATAGCGGCACCATCGGCGCAAATCTCTTTGGTGATGCAGTGCAACGCAAGCGCTTTTTGAAAAAAGTGTGGGTACACCTGCCATTTAAACCTTTTTTACGGTTTGTTTTATTTTATATAATTCAACGCGGTTTTTTGGATGGCAAAGCTGGATATATTTATGCACGCTTGCTGAGTCAATATGAATATCAAATTGGCGTTAAACTTTACGAATTACGCAGCTGTGGTGGTCACTTAAATACTGCAACTATCCCGAAGGAGGGAGATGGGGAGATAAGGGAGATGAGGGAGATGAGGGAGGTGGGGTGATGAGGGAGCAGAATAACAATGCCCAATGCCCAATGCTTCAACTTCGCTCAGTACAAATGCCCAATGCCCAATGCCCAATGCCCAATGACAAATGACAAATGACAAATGACCAACCTTTCGTAGATTTACGCAAATATGACCAATCTTGGTTTGATCGGGGGCGGCCAAGCTGGTATGTTTTGTTATGGTGGCTTGTACAAGCGATCGCATTTCCCCTCACTCCTCAACCGGTAAATGTTCTGCGTTGTGCCTTGCTACGGCTATTTGGCGCTAATATCGGCAAAGGTGTATTAATTCGACCCACCGCCCGCTTTACCTATCCTTGGAAAGTTACCATTGGCAACTACAGTTGGATTGGAGATAACGTAGTTTTATACAGCCTCGATCAGATCCACATCGGTGAACACTGCGTAGTTTCTCAAAAAAGTTATCTGTGTACTGGTAGTCACGATATCCAAGATCCTGCTTTTGGGTTAAAAACAGCGAGTATCACCATTAACAATGGTGCATGGATAGCAGCAGATTGTTTCGTTGGGCCAGGAGTGCAAATTGGGGCTAATGCTGTGATTGGCGCTCGTAGTACTGTTTTGACTAATATGCCTTCTGGACAGGTTTGTTGGGGAAGCCCCTGTCGTCCAAAGACGAGTCGGATAAAACTCGATCCCCCCACAATTTCGTGATTTTATGGATGGTTAAGACTAGCCACACAGAATAATGTATCGTAGGGGAAATTCATGAATTGCCCCTACGATAGATGTGGTTTGCACTAATTAGCAAACTTCGTTGTTGCAAACCTGACTTTTCACATTATGTAGAAAAACCTAACCCCCTAACCCCCTTCCCTACGTTCGCGTAGCGTCTCGTTGGCGAAGCCTCTCGTAGAGAAGAGAGGGAAGGGGGAAAATTTAAAGTCTCTCTCCTAAAAGGAGAGAGATTTAGAGAGAGGTTTTCCAGATACCGTGAAAAGTCAGGTTGCAAACAAAGGAATTGCGGAAGTCTAGATAGAATTAAGAGTGACTTTTTAGGGGATTAGCAATGTATTTGAAATCTGGCTCAGAATTCCAAGGGCCACGCTCATCTTTGCCATCACCATTTGTCGATAGGTTGTAGTAGAGAGCAACAGTTTCATCTGGCTTAACATTACCAAAGAATGGATCTGTCAATTTACCCAGCGAATCTAGAGCTTTCATAAACATCTGGGTATGAGAAATTTCTCGTGTTAAGAGATGGACTAAAGTCTCTTCGGTTCCTTTGTCAGTTGCTAATTTTATCAATGATTCGTAAGTCTGACGAGCGCCAGCTTCTGCTGCAACATTAGCTCTTAAATCGCGCACGACATCTCCACCCTCGTTCAAGTAGCTTGCAGTCCAAGCAACACCCTGGCTATCTAGAAAATGAGGCCCAATTCCTCGAACTGCAAATAGAGTACTCTTATAAGCCTCGGTTTGATCCACATTTTTAGTATGAGCTTCAATGAGTTTACCAACCATTTCTAAATGGCTGAATTCCTCGATTGCAATGTCTTGGAGCATGTCTTTAATTCCAGCATTTTCTACATGGAATGATTGAACCCAATATTGCAATGCAGCACTAAGTTCTCCAGTCGCACCGCCAAACTGCTCTAGAAGTAACTGAGCAAAACGAGGGTTTGCTTCACTAACGTTAACTGCATGAATAGGCTCTTTTTTGTGAAAAAACATAGATTTACACTTCCAAAAATTATGATGTTAGAAAAGTGGATTATTGGTCTTTTTAGTATTTTTCAGAGAGAGCTAATTTGATATTTGATAGCTTTTCAACCTGGTATAGTACAAGACCAATAAAATATAGTAGTCATTTCAGTGTTGCTTACTGCGAATAACTACTTCAACAATCTCACTTGTCTCTAAGTTATCAACTCTGATTCCAGATTCTTTCTACCAGATGGGGTAAATGATAAATCCAAAAGTTAGACAAAAGAGTTTACATCAAAATTTGAATGGAAGTTTGCATTTAGTGATTTAGCCTTTATAGCATAAAAATTCTCAATGATTTTTTGGCAACAAAATAAATCATAAATTAGTTAATCTCTAGGTTTTTGTGAAACTTTGAAGTTAACACATTTTCCGATTTTTGGTAGAGGTTTTTAATCTTAATTCAGCTATATCTATCTGAAGGTGTGATTATGCTATCTAACTTTTTGAAGATGTCGGAAAAATATTTAGTTATCAAGTTGAGCAAGATTTAATAAAATTTATTTTTGATCCTTTTTATTTAAAAATTAAATTAATGCTGTAATGCTGAAAAATTAATTATAGCGGTTCTCAGTTGAGTGAGGTACTGAACCCCACCCCCAACCCTCTCCCCGCAAGCGAGGAGGGGGCTATGATGTAACTTGTATGATTAAGTAAGCTTATAGCTCAACAGGGTTAGGCAGAATCAACGACTGTTTTAAATAGCACGGGAGAATTTTGTCTCTCGCATTTTAGTGTGAGTATCAAATATAACCGCAATATTTCTGACTAGTAATCTACCGATGTCTGTAATCTGGATCTCATTTTTTGATAAACTGACCAGACCATCAGCTTCTAGTGGTTTTAACGCTTCTAGTTCCTCAGAAAAATATTCATCAAATTTGATCTGATATTTGTTTTCAATATCTTGCTTATGCAATTGAAAGTGAGACATAATCCCCATAATTACATCCCTCCTGATAATATCATTTTGAGTCAGCTTGACACCTTTGCTAATAGGTAAATTACCTGATGCAATTGTCTGATAATAATCCTTTAATTCCTTGTGATTTTGAGCATAAGCATCTTCTAGCATACTGATGGATGTAGAACCAAAGCCCAATAACTCTGTCTCTGCGTGGGTAGTGTAGCCCTGAAAATTGCGTTTTAGAGTGCCATTGCGTTGAGCGATCGCTAGTTCGTCATTAGTTTTAGCAAAGTGATCCATCCCAATAAATAAATATTGGTTATTGGTCAATTCTTCAATGGTCATTTTCAGAATATCTAACTTTTCCTCGGCTGGTGGTAGCGCCTCTTGAGGAATATTTTTTTGTGTGGGTTTGAGCCACGGAACATAGGCAAAGTTAAAAACAACAATTCGGTCAGGATCTAATTCAATTGTTTTTTTCACCGTTTCTTGAAATGTCTCACGGGTTTGATATGGTAAACCATAAATTAGGTCTACATTCACACTTTCAAATTTAGCTTCTTTAACCCAACTCATGACATCAAAGAGCATTTCTTCTGGCTGAACACGATTCACAGCTACTTGAACTTGGGGATTAAAATCCTGAATGCCGAAACTAATGCGATTAAACCCAATCTCTCTCAAAAAGAAGATGTAGTTTTTATCGATATAGCGGGGATTAATCTCAATTGAAATTTCTGCCTCTGGATCGATGTTGAAATAGCGATTGATGTTTTTCCATAAAAATTCTACTTGGTGATGCTCCAAGTAATTAGGAGTACCGCCTCCCCAATGGATTTGCAACACTTTTCTGTTGGAATCGATTAAAGCTGCGGTGTTTTTGATGTCTTGAACCAAAGACTCCACGTAAGGTTTAGCAATATTTTTGTTGTTGGAAATTACTGTGTTACAGCCGCAGAAGTAGCAAGCACTTTGGCAAAAGGGAATGTGGAAATACAAAGAAAGTGGAGTTTGGCGTTGATTTGATGCTGCGATCGCGGCCTTAAAATCAGTTTCAGTAAATGTTTCGCTTAACTCTGTAGCAGGCGGGTAGCTAGTATATCTAGGTGCGCGAGTGTCGTACTTTTGAATCAGATCCAGATCAAACTTGACACCAGGTAATAGAAAAACCATTGAGTTGCTTTCCAATGAATGAGTGAAGGGATGAGGGAGAATGAGGGGGATGAAGGGGATGAGGGAGAATGAGGGGGATGAGGGAGATGAGGGAGAAAGAATAAATAACTAATGCCCAATGCCCAATGCCCAATGCCCAATGACAAACTTAATTAGCTGCAGCTATTTCTTCTAGGTTTAGAGAGGATCTGCATCAGTCTATCGAGCAAGTACCACTGCCGATTTAGATCCAGGTATTTTTATTTCTCCTAAGATTATTTAACTATTAATTTATATATAACTATAAAGATATTAGTATTTATTTATGTTTTTCTGATGCTCATATTCAGGGACATTTGAGTTTAGTAGTAACAAAACTGATTTTGGAATCAGCATCACACTTAACTAATTTCTTACCCCTTTGGGTGTTTTCGGCGGACACCAAAAGAGGTTTTTACTAGACACCCCAAGAGATTCTAGAATTCCTCGCATCACTTCTGTGCAATACATCCAGTGTCCCAAATCGTCATACATGCGATCGGGGTTAAACTCCACATTGTAGTGCAGCACATTGGGAAGGTCTAAAAACTCATCATCGTTTTGGGGAGAAAGTAGCAAGAGATGAAATGGCTTCCCCTGACATTTTTTTTCTAGCTTTTCGACCAGATCGATTACGCCACCGCGATCGCTAATTCCTGTACGAACAAAAAGCACTTTGTCACAGTGCTGCAATGCGTACCAAAACCTTTCAGAACGTGCCGTATATCGAACGCGCATCCGTTCATGAACGGGAAACATATCGTTTATCGGATCGTCAGTCTCCTCGACTTCATGGGCAAAAGATAAACCTGACCACTTACTATGGTAAATTCTACCTGCATCGGGGCTATAGTGCAGAAAGGCAGGATTCCACATATCATAAAAACCATTTTCAATGGCATCCGCAACATCTGCAATATTAGTTGTACGTGTTAGATCAAAGGGAAAGGCTGGGCCATCGTATTCCATTTTATACAGCATCATGCGGACGGCACAGCGATCGCCAAGAGGAAGAATGGCGACACGGCTAATATCTGATAACTTACATTTGTATTGAAAAAACATTGCAGACTTAGGTGCTGCTTTCACCCGACTTTCTAGCCCATCTTTGCCAATCATCATTGTCCGAAAGGGAATGTCGGGATGTAGCGGATCTTCGTAAACACCTGATGGCATGGCTTTAAGTGCGTTGCAAACCTCTGTCCACATTGGCTGGATGTTGTACTCGTTATCTGATTCGTTGATCGCCCATATCTGCCGTTCGTTTGCTTGCAAAATCCCTAGATGCCCGTCATAGAATAAAACTTGTGAGTTGTTCGGCAAAAAGAGATTGAAGCCAGCGCTATATTCTAAGTCAGCACCAGGGGGGATATTTACTGTGGTTGCGATCGCACCATCTTCTTGTACGGCAAAGAAAGGGAGTATTCCAGGCTGAGTATTTTTAGCAACGTAAATACCTGGTATCAATCCTGCGCGACTTTGTAATGCAGTTTGCAATTCCTGCCAATAAGGAGCGATCGTGTAACCATATTGTGATGAATTAACGATCCGTAAACGCTTCTCTTCGATACACACAGAGATATGAAAGCCAGCATTGTCAAAGTAGACGGGAAACTCATTCGGTTGCTGGAAACGGTGTTTTTCTTTTGTCAGTTCGTTTTTGTCGATATCGAATAGGTGCTGGTCGATCTGCTCATACATGAGGCGATGACCGAGAGTGTTTGGGTGAGCCGGATCGAAGGATGTCCCCGCTTTCCATCGTCCTTGTCCATCATCCACGGCTACCAACCAATCTAGTACAGTTACGTCCCAACTTAGCATCCGCTTGTGTGTATCTTGGAGCAGCCGGTAATGCTCCAGAGAATAATCGCCATTGGGATACACCCCCCCCAGAATCGGAATTGCGCCGATGTCCCGTGTCATTTTTACTAACTGCTGCAAGCCACTTTCAAACCGCCGTTGTACTGCCCGCCGTTCGTGAGGTGAACAGTAGGCTAATCCCTCGTTGCCCAGAGATAAAGCAATAATCACGATATCCGGTTGTTCTGGGGTGACAACTGAAGGGAATCTAGCGATCGTTTTGCTAACATTCGCCCCCACCTCTGACACATTCACTAGTTGATGCCCATATTTTTGCTCTAAAGCCTGTGCCAACAACCAGATCCAACCTTTCAAAAACCAGGCTTTATGACCTAATGCGACGGAACTGCCAATGACGGCGATTTTGAGTCTCTCAGCCCCTTGTTCCACGGGCATCTTCACAGCCGATTTTTCAATGTATCCAAAGGGGTAAGATTGTAAATAACCGAATGCACCATCATCCACAATAATCGTGTTTGAATCATCCTGAGAATCAATCGGTATCCACCGATTTGTATCTAGTAAACTCTCCCATTGGACGTTACCGTTGGCATCGAAACGTACATACTTGTATTCAACTCTCTGGCGTAGACACGAAGTGGCTTGTCGTGAGACATCGCCTGACTCTTGAATTTCAATATCTGTATCTGTCCACCATGAAGGATAGCGATCGCCACTTGTTCGCAGGTGGACACATTTTTTGATATCCCACAGTCCCAACTCTGGAGTAGAACCGACCAGACCGATGGATTCACCAGTTTGCGTGTATGCATTGATCTGGAATCGATACATAGAGTTTATCCTGCTTTAGTGAGTACGATACCAAACAGTCAGGCTGAAATATTGAAATCTACTTTGACAATATCACATAGAATTCTTAAGAATCCGGTATGAATCTTGTTAAGTATACTGAGGTTCTGATTTAGAACGCTCAAAGTTAATATTAGTCAAGCTTTTCAAAAATGGAATTGGATTTTTATAGAAGATTTAATACTGATTAAGTAGAATATATTGGATGAAAAGTCTCAGCACAACTAAGAACAAATCAACAAAAGGATAAGATTAAGTTAAATTTTTACTTACCTAATTTTATTCATTTTCTCCAAAGTAGGGAGTACCTAAAGCTTTCGGGGGTGTAGATTTCCCAAACTTACCGACTAATGCCAATAAAGCGATCGCATAAGGTAGCATTACTAAAAATTGGTAAGGGATATTTGCCCCTAATGCCTGAATTCGCAGTTGTAAAGCTTCTGTAGCCCCAAATAGCAAACAAGCCAAAGCACTACCTATAGGATGCCATCTGCCAAAAATTAATGCTGCGATCGCAATAAATCCTTTACCAGCACTCATCCCCTCGGCAAAAAATCTTACCTGTACTAAAGTTAAATAAGCACCTCCTAAACTCGCAAGACAACCACTAATCACCACTGCGATATAACGGACAAATGGTACTGATATTCCAGCCGTGGCAGCAGCTTTAGGAGATTCTCCCACAGCCCGCAATGTCAGCCCAAAGCTAGTTTTAAATAAAATATATGTAGTTAAGATAACTAATATAAATAGTAAATATACTAAAATATCTGACTGAAATAGTAGCGCCCCCATCAGGGGAATATTGGCTAAACCAGGAATAATAATTGTCCCGATTCCAGGTAACTGCTGTGTACTACTGCCATTAAACACTAACCGGGCCAAAAACGATGTTAGCCCAGCTGCGACAAGATTAATTGCTAGCCCAGACACCAATTGATCGACACGTAAAGTTACACACAAAAAAGCATGGAGTAGTCCGACTAATCCCCCAGCAATCAAGGATGCGAGGATACCCAGCCAGGGATTACCAGTGGAGAAAGTGGCAGCAGCACTAGTAAAAGCGCCAGTAAGTAACATCCCTTCTAAGGCGATATTTAACACCCCTGATCGTTCCGAGTACAATCCTCCAAGGGCAGCAAATCCCAAGGGGACAGCTAGACGCAAAGTAGCTACCAAGTAGTCAGAGAAGAAGTTGAGATTATTCATAGTAGTCTGTCAATAAATAATTGATGCATAAATTCCTTGTAGAGACGGCGATTTATCGCGTCTCTCTAACCGTCAAAATGAATTTTTAAACGCAGAGATTCGCAGAGAGAAGCGCAAAGTTTCGCAGAGTTTTCTCTGCGTTAAACCTTTGCGTTTCTTTGCGTTTTTACTCTTATTTCTCTCTCCACGGCGAAACTGATAGCAATAAATAACACCATAAAACCCTGAATCGCGTAAACCACAGTTCCCGGCACACCTGCACTACGTTGCATTACATTCGCACCACTGCGAAGCGCTGCAAAAAACAAAGAGGTGAAGACTACACCGACAACACTACCACGACTTAAAAAAGCGATCGCAATGGCATCAAATCCATAACCTGGTGAAACTTGTTCAAATAGCCGATATTTCAACCCCATCACTTCACAACTCCCAGCTAACCCAGCTAAACCACCCGCAGCAGCCATCACTAGCATAATGGTACGTTCAACAGATATGTGGGCATAACGGGCGGCAATTGGGTTAAATCCTACTGCGGTAATTTGATAACCTAGAGGCGATCGCACTAACAATACCCATAAAATCCCGGCGGCAATTAAACCGAATAAAATCCCCGCATG
Source organism: Nostoc sp. (assembly GCF_036917435.1). GTDB lineage: Bacteria > Cyanobacteriota > Cyanobacteriia > Cyanobacteriales > Nostocaceae > Nostoc. The sequence continues at coordinate 5,021 of NZ_JBALDM010000049.1, read as the reverse complement.
GGCGAGGCTTTGTGGTAATATAATCGGCAATCGGGCTGTTTTGGCAATTAATGGCGAATAAGGACTAGGCGCACCTGCTGCCATTAATGGATTTTGGACGAGGTAGCTAATTAAATTCACGGCGATATAGTTTAGCAACAAGGTAGTAATTACCTCATTCACTCCGCGCATTGCTTTGAGATAACCAGGAATCCCACCCCAAACTGCACCAAAGAAAAATCCTGCCAAAAGTGCTAAGGGGATATGAATCACCGCAGGTAATCCTTGCACGTATAACCCAATTAAAGTACTTCCCAACGCACCCAGATAAATTTGTCCTTCCCCACCGATATTAAATTGCCCAGCCCGCAACGCCATTAACACGCCTAAACTGGTGAATAATAGCGGTGTCATTTTTGTGAGGGTGTTACCAAATCCAAAGTAGGTAGAGAGAGATTCTTGAAATAAGATGCTGTATGCGGTGATGGGATTTGCCCCAGCAATTAACATGAGGATAGCACCGACGATGAGGGCAGAGACGATCGCAATTAGCGGTGATAGGATTGGTAACAGGAATTTCATGCGATTAGTTGCGATCATGATGCGATGATTGCCAATATTTATCTAACCGAAGTGGAGAAACATTGCATTTCCTTTCTCAGCGGCATCTTGGTAATATCTCACAAGTGGATTATATGCGTATTCATATAAATGATGATAGCTATCTTCTTCTAAACCTCTAAATTGTAATCTTTTTCTAATAGTCTCAATAGAAAAACTGGATAAAGCATTGGCTATTTTTTTGACTTCATCATCACTAAAGTATAACAATGGATAGTCACGTTCATCATGTTCGATTCCATTACTGCCTATTACAGCCCTAATTAAAGGAAGATTATCTTCTGGATTTTGACTAACGACTAATTTAGATAAATATAATGCTTGATCGTAAAAGTCATATCCCGTAAGTAAAAAAATTATTGGTTGCCACATTTTATCTAAGTCTAAATATTCACTTTTACCTTCATTAATAATCAAAGGAATATCGTACTTGATTTTTTCAAATTCTTCAGTTTTATCTTTTTGGAATTTATCTAGTCTCTCTTGTACAAAATTAATTGCCTCATGGAACCAATCAATCTCATCACGTTCCATTATTGTAAACTCTTGCCAAAATAGTGAATCTTCTAAGTATTTTGCATCTAAAAATAATCCTGCCAAGTCAGGATGTTTTTTGATTTTTTCCAATACATAGGGAGATACCTATTTGAGATTTAATGTAATTCCCATCAGATGTTCTTTGCCTGAATAGCTGTAATTTCATCAGCAGTTAAAGTTACAATTTTCCCATCTTGCATAATACTAATCGATTGACCAAGTTTACGATGTCGTTCTATTGCTGCTGCAATTGCTGCTTTGACTCCAGCATCAATTTTACAATGTAACTTTTTCATCTCTTCTTCAGTCATTTAATACCTCTATAATTTGGTTCCAAGTCTCATTTATATAAATAATAGGCTGTTGATGAATAATGCGTTCAGCAACGAAAAGGGGAGATGATCTAGAGTTATCATAGATCATCCAACCATCGCACAAAGGTAAGTATAAAGAAATCAAATTTATTCGCCCCTGTTGGTAGCGTCTACGAATAACATCTTTTGGAATCGAGTGTCCACCACTAGCAACCCTTGCTGCTACTCGTTCTACTGCTAAGTCAAGGCTTTGTAACCAAAAGTATATCAAATTAATTGTGTAGCCTTTTGCTCTACAACCAATAATAAAAGATGCAAAACTTCTAGCTGCTAGCGTAGTTTCAAAAGCAAAATCACTACCTGAATTAGATAACGTCCGCAGTCGCATAATCATTAATCTGCCTGCTTCCATAGCCATTGAATCGGGGTTCAATGGAGATAGTCCAGCAGCAATAGCATCTGCATTTACGTACTCAAAGCAGTCTAAAAAATTCGGTAACAAACTCATTGAAACAGTAGTTTTTCCTGAACCATTTGCACCACCGATGATATAAAGACTCGGCATTTTATCCTCTATTTCTTCCCACAGCCATCAACAAACCAATTTCTTCCACCTTCGCCGTGGCTGCATCCAAAATAGCCACAAACTCACCTCTATAGATTACGGCAATGCGATCGCTCATTGTCATCACTTCTTCTAACTCAGTAGAAATATACAAAATTGCCGCACCGCGATCGCGTTCTGTTAATATTCGAGAATGGACGGCTGCTGTCGCCACTACATCTAACCCCCTCGTGGGTTGCATGGCAATAATTAAAGCTGGTTTTTGCGCCAGTTCTCGCGCTAACACCACTTTTTGTTGATTTCCTCCCGAAAGCTGACTTACCAAGATATCTTTCCCATTCGCCCGAATGTCAAACTCTTGCATAGCAGTTTGGGCATGATTAGCGATCGCTTCTTGTTGTAACAAAAAACGACGACAAAATGGCAAATATTTAAAAGCTTTTAAAATCAAGTTTTGGGCGATGCTAAATTGCAACACCAATCCCATTGTCTGCCTATCTTCTGGGATGTAGCCCACTAAGGAATTTTGTTTGGGCGTAAACTCAATTTTACCCTGCTTAATAGTCCGCAAAAGAGCGATGGCATCAGCTAATTCTCGCTGTCCATTCCCATCCACACCAGCAATTCCTAAAATTTCTCCCGCCCGCAGTTCAAAAGATACATTATTTACAACAGGAATATTTCTTTCATCAGCAACTTGCAAATTTTGCACCGACAGGATGATTTTTCCTGGTAATATAGGATTCTTATTTAACTGGAAAGCTACTTCCCGTCCTACCATTAATGTTGCTAATTGCTGAGGTGTTGCTGCTTCAGTTGATGTTGTTCCTACTACCTTTCCCTGGCGTAAAACTGTTACTGAATCACAGAGATTTATTACCTCTTCTAATTTATGACTGATAAAAATAATTGTGTTGCCTGCGGCTGCCAATTGGCGCAAAATAGTAATTAATGATTCTACTTCTGGCGGTGTCAAAACTGCTGTAGGTTCATCAAGAATCAACAATTTTGCTCGACGGTAAAGAACTTTGAGAATTTCTACCCGTTGTTGTGCCCCAACAGATAAATTTTCTACTTTGGCAGTGGGGTCAATTTCTAATCCATAAGCTTGGGATAAGGCAGCAATTTCTTGCTGTTTATCTCGTAGATTTAGCCGCCAAGTTTTCTCAGTTCCTAAGATTATATTTTCTGTGACAGTCAATTTTGGTACAAGCATGAAGTGTTGGTAAATCATGCCAATGCCTAATTTAATTGCTTCCTTTGGTGAGGTAATTTTTATAGGTTGTTCTTGCAGGTAAATCTCACCAGCATCAGGTTGATAGAGTCCACTAATAATATTCATTAAAGTACTCTTACCTGCACCATTTTCGCCTAGTATTCCATGAATGCTTCCAGATGCAACAGAGAGATTAATATTGTCGTTAGCGATAAAAGAACCAAAGAATTTGGTAATATTTTGCAAGCGTAAATAGTTCATGTTCACAAAACTGATACAGCAGGGAACAGTATACGTAGAGTGTGTATAGCGTTTCATAATCACATGATGCACATCATAGCCCCCTCCTCGCAAGCGGGGAGGGGGTTGGGGGTGGGGTTCTATATATCTGTATACTAAACCTATGTTGTCGTTTTCTTCGCGCAGCGTGTATTTTTACCAGCCTCTTTACAGTCTTCAAAAACGATTTTTTTATTAACAATCTCTTGTTTTACATTCAATACCTTTTGCTTAACTGCTTCCGGTATGATTGCCCCGAATTTTCCTAAAAATAAGATATCTGTTCTTTCTAGCCCAATTGTATATATTTGTCCTTTAATTTCTTTTTGTTTAGCTAGTTCTGCTATGTAAACTATAGCTAAATCTAAGCGTTTGACAGCGCTAGTTAAGACAGCTTTTGGTGCAACGTCTAATTGATCATTTGTGTTACCAAAAGCATATACTCCTTTTTCACCTGCTGTTTGTAAAACTGCGGCTGAGGCATTATCTAACCATTGATAGATAACATCAGCACCAGAAGAAATTAATGCCAGAGTCGCTTCCTTGGCTTTGGCAACATCATTCCAATCGCCCGTAAAAGTAGAAGTAATTTGGATATTTGGTTTAACAGATTTTGCCCCTAATTCAAATCCCCGCAGTTCTCCCTCGGTAGCGGGAAACTTCTCTCCAGCAATATAAGCTAATTTATTAGATTTAGTGATAGAAGCACCGATAATCCCACACAAATAACTAGCTTGTAGGTGATCTATTCGTAAAGAAGCAATATTTTCCCCCTTGAGATTACCATTCACACCTACAAAAAATGTGTTGGGGAACTGTGAGGCGACTTGTTCAAGTGCGGCATCAAATTGTCCGCCGTGCGCGAAGATGAGATTGTAGCCTTTACGAGCAAAATCTGTTAATACTTCTGTTTGATCTGCTTGTGCTACTTTTTCTACATAGGCGGTTTCTGTACCTAGCTTTTGTTTTGCTAAATTGATTCCTTCATAACCAGATTGATTCCAGCCTTTGTCGGTAATCATTCCAGGGAGAGCGATCGCTATTTTAAACCCTTCAGCACCACCCGTTGTTATTGCTGTTGGTGTTGTCGGCTTATTACTGCAAGCTTGCAGCAGTAAGCTTGCAGTAAACCCTGCTGAACCAAACAAGATAAATTCGCGCCGACTAAAGTTTGTTGTCATACCTCGCCTTCAGATAAATACCTATTTGAGTTACAGCGTATTGCAGGTAAATGAAGTACACGGGTAGGGGCACAACAGTGCCCCTACGATGATCTGTACCTCATGCCTGTTGCAATCTGCTGTATTTCAACACTCTAAAGTCGTAGGTGCTATTTTGGAAACAATTTCTCCCAGATTTATCAATCAAAGCCCAAAAACGGTTATGGACACGCTGAAATAACAAATGGGTTCGCTGAAATAACAAATGGGTTCGCCGAAATAACAAATGGGTTCGCCGAAATAACAAATGGGTTCGCCGAAATAACAAATGGGTTCGCCGAAATAACAAA